>JALHSP010000158.1 GCA_022865305.1 Bacteroidales bacterium
TCCGGCAACAGCTACCTCAAGGGTACGCCTGACATTCTCCTGATCACCGGACATTAGAAAAGAAGTATTAAAGTCTATTAGCCCTGGTTACATCCGGGGAAGGCGGAGTTTCTTTCTAAACCCAGGAGCTTGAGGCGCAAAACAACGAAAATCCCGACTAAAGCTTAGCGTAATGTCGGGAGGATTGAAGTTGTTGATTTTAAAGATTATTATTTTTTAACTAATAGTCAAACCTGTCAGGAAAAGATCTTTCTAAATATGTCATCAACATATTAAAATACTGCTTTTAATACGTTGATATTACACATATGAAAAGAAAGATAAAAGACAAAAGTTGAAGAAGGAAAAGTCGCAAATCAAATGTAAGAGAAATAAACAATCTATACATGATTTTGATTATTGTCTGGTATATATTGTTTACTTTTAAGATTAATATACAATTATGAAATCAAAGATTATCATTGTATTAGATTTCGTGGTGGGTTGTACTAACAGAGCAGAAATAAAAAAATGCAAATCAGTGATACAGGATAATAATAAGCTGATTTCTCAGGCAGAATATGTTATTGAGAAACAGGAAGAGATAGCAGATAAGGGACGATTAATAAAAAGTGACAATGCTACATATTTTACTATACAGAAAAATGTTGATTATGAAAATGCTGTAAATGTAAAAGCTAACGTGGAAATTCTTAAAGACAATCTAAATGCTATTAATGGATTTTATAATGTTCTAATAAAAGCACATTCCAAAAGGTTACGTACAAAGCAAGATATAATTACTGATGCTAATAACAAGATTTTAAATGCGAAGAACAATATGCTGAAAGTAACAGGTGGATTATCACCAAAGGAATATATTTATAAAGACCTGCCGAAAGAACTGCAATAGATTGTCAGCATTATATTTTGATAATGATTTAATGAAAGTTATTGATTCATCTGATATAAAGAAATAAGCAGTATCTCCCGTTATGAAATAAATATGTCTGGCTGCAATCTATCTATCTGAAGATAGAGGAAGGAAATGCCGCTGAAATATATTGGCTTAACTTTCGTGAGGCCGTTTTAATGAATTCTTTAGAAATTACACCATCATGTTTTGAGAAGTAAGACGTGAAGTATAAGTTTTGTAAACCATTATTCCCCATGTAATTGCGAATACTATTATACCCAGATTAAGTTTTGCAAGTATTAACTTCGATACTACCCTGGGACAAAGAATGTCAATTGGCATAATTCCCATTAATACAAAATTCATCCATAATAGCACCTTCTCTAACCTGGTTTGGGTGGAGCACAGATACCAGATCGCATAGCCAACCATTGCAATAACGTATGTATGTCCTTCAGAACTGATACCAAATAGAATGGACCAACTCATAATAATTCCAAGAAACTGAGCCCGATGTAAAAACGATTCTTTAAATAACTTCAGTTTTAATAAGGTGAAACAAAGGATCACGAAAAGCACTCCTAATGAAATTAACCCCATAAATGGTTCAATAGATTTGAAGAATAAGCAAATCGGTCTGTAGATACTATAAAAGCGCAAAGCATCTGAATGGTTCATAACTGTCACAATCCATGATTGATAATATGCTACCAATTCATTTGCCGGGATATGAATTAGTGGCAAGAGTAATAATATAATTCCCATCAGTACAGCATACAGCGCATTTTTCCAAAATCTGGGATAAAACAATAACATCGCTAGCTGAAAAATACCATACACTTTAATAAAACCTGACAGGAGAATAAGTAAGACGGCCCAAAACCCTTGTTTCTTCTCAAGCAGAGTAAATGAAAACAGAAACAGAGAAGCGACTACCGGATTAAACTGAACCGATAAAAGGGTGCTAAAAAGTAATAAAGCCGTGAAAAAAAATATGAATTTTTTCTTAACAAAACTAAATTGATCAGGCAGGGTAAAAACAGAAAAGTAAAATAGAGTATATGTAAATATATTCCAACAGAATACGCCAAGCCATCCTGGCAAAAGTGCAAACGGAGTAAATAAGATCGAGAAAAGCGGACCGTAAAGAAAGACATCAAGATGTTTTCCAAGAATTGACAGATGGCTCCAGTCAGAATAAGGATTAATACCTGTCCAAAAATCAAGAGATCCATAAGAGAAAATCTGAAAGTTGTTATAGGACATCAGGATCGCCTCTTTCAAGGTAATTAAAAATGCAAAGAAAAATCCTATAAGATAGATTCTTCTTGGGGTTTTGGTCAATTCTTTTATTCCAGACAAAAGATTATTTATCATTAAATTGCTCATCATTAAGATTGTTTTTATCAATAAGATCACTAATAGTTTTCATGGTAAATTTTATTACTTGCAATGCGGGTAAACCTAATGGTCATGGCACTATATATTTGTGCTAACGTGTTGTGTGTCAAATAAAGGTAGATATATTTTACCATTTTGGAGTTATTATACACTATAAGTGATTATTAATTAATTTAAATTAGCAGGCACTTTTTGAACTTAATTCTCTAATTAGCAAATTCATAAGCAAAATCAATAAGCAAAACTGATGTTATTAAGTGTTATAAATTGATTTTAATGAAATTAAAACTATATATAACATTATAATATTATGTCCGCCGGCTGCAGCTGCCTCAGCTGAAATTAATTTCAAAAGTTAACAGGAAAAGAGATTAAAAATTCACTGAAAAATCTTGAATAATTTATTACCTTTATCATAAGATTATAGAAAACGTTATTTTATTTTATTATCGGGTAGTTTAATATTTTAATCATACTGCAATGGAAGAAAACACAAAGAAAGAACCTGAAAATCAGGAAAAAGAAAGTTTGCTTGACAAAGCAAAAAAACTTGCTGATAAAGCCGATGACTTTATTGATGAAAATGTTGAAAAGCTGAAAAAGAGTAAAGCATTTGGATCGGTTACTGAAGCTTTCGACAAAGCCGGAGACTTTGTTGAGGACAAGGTTGAGGACATAAAGAGCGGAGAAGCAAAAGAAAAACTTAAAGCTTTTGCAGATAAGGCCGGAGACAAAGCTGAGGAAACATTATTGAAAGCTAAAAAATTCGGGAAAAATCTGGCTGATAAGACAGCTGATAAGCTTGAAGATATCGCTGCGGACATAAGGAAAAAGAATAAAGAAGAGAAAGAACCGGAGAATCCTGAAGCATAAATTTATTAAAATAATTATGGGCAGGTTCTTTAAACGATCCTGCCCATTCTGTTTTATAAAAACCTTTCTCCCTGTTCTGATTATTTATCCAGAGGTGGAATAACAAGCACCTGTCCGGGATATATCAGGTTGGGATCCTTTAGCATTGGTTTGTTTGCCTCAAAAATAACATTGTATTTATTGGCGTTTCCATAAACCTCTTTTGCAATCTTTGAGAGGTAATCGCCTTTTTTCACAGTATAAAACTGTTTTTCAGGTTGTGGAGGAGCAACAACAGGCGGTTGTTTAACTACAATCCAGTCATCAACTGTTGATATTCCTTCAATATTCCCGGCAGTAACAATTACTTTGTTCTTATTATCCAGGGTATCAATACTTCCCATTAAAGTCACCTTGTCATCATCCACTTTTACCTGGATATCTATGGTATCAAAGCCAAATTTTTTAATATGAGCTGCAATCATGTCTGCTTTTTCCTGTTCTCTTTTAGCTTCGGATTTAAAGATTTTTTCACCTGCAGTTTTGATAAATGAAATTAGTCCCATGATAACGTCTGTTAAATTTGTAAATTATTATACGTCAGTTTAATACCTCAAATGTAATCTTTACATTTACACGGAATTCGGTAATTTTATTATTCTTTACCACAGCGCTCGTGTCCTGAACATAAACAGAACGGATTCCTTTAACAGTCTTGCCCGCAGTTTTAACAGCGATACTTGCAGCATCTTCCCAGCTTTTTGCTGATGATGCCATGATTTCAATTACTTTCAATACGGCCATGATTTGATAATTTAAGGTTAATTATTTGAAAAATAATATTTTAAAGAAAAAGAAATTACTTCGGTATGATTTCTTCCATTTTGTAAGGTACAAAAAATAATTCAGATTCAAAAGCCATACGGTATAACGAGTGATTTTTTTATCTAAATTTGTATATAAGGTTTAAACCAACCATTTATATCTGGAATATTAAATAAGTTATTGATCTGATTCATAACTAAATATTTATTTTCTTATAAACGTATTAAAGAATTTTAATTAATGAGGTTACAATTCCGCGATAACTAACAAATTGTTTTTGTTAATCTTTTTTTCTAAAACTAAATACAATTATCATGAAAAAGGTAAAAAACATTTCAATCATTTTCCTGGGTGCAGCCATTATTTTAGCAGGTTGCGCTTCAATGAAGAAATCCACCAAAGGTGCTGTGGTCGGAACAGCTGCTGGTGGCGCAATGGGTGCAGTTATTGGTAAAGCTGCAGGTAATACAGCCATGGGGGCAATAATCGGAGCAGCAGTCGGCGGTGCTACAGGTGCTGTTATCGGTCGCCAGATGGATAAGCAGGCTGAGGAGATAAAAAACACCGTGCCTGATGCAAAAGTGGAACGCGTTGGAGAGGGTATAGTAGTTGAATTCAGCAGTAACGTTTTATTTGCATTTGATAAATCGGATCTTTCAGCTGATGCCAAAATCAGTCTCGATAAGCTGGTTAAAGTCCTGAACGGCTATCCGGATACAAATATCGAATTACAGGGACATCCAGACAGTAAAGGTACTGAGGCATATAATCAGACATTATCCGAAAAACGGGCTACTTCAGTTTCCGGTTATCTTTCAGGCCAGGAGATAACTACCGGCCGGGTTACAATCAAAGGATTTGGTGAAACTGTACCAAAATATGACAATGAGACTGAAGAAGGCCGGGCTCAAAACCGCAGGGTTGAATTCCTGATTACAGCAAATGAAAAGATGATAGCTGAAGCTGAAAAAGAAGCAGCTAAATAAGTTACTTTTAATATTCTATAAATCTCAAAACTATTTAATATGAAGACAAGATTGTTTTCTTTTGTACTGATCCTCATACTTTCAACTTCTTTTGCCGTTTCACAAAAAACCTCTTTTGGAATTCTTGGAGGGATAAACCTCCAGAATCTGAACGGCAAAGATTCTGATGGTGACAAACTTGAACTCAGCCTGACTCCGGGTTTTCATGCCGGAGTTAATGTTCAGATACCTATAGCTCCTGATTTTTATTTTCAATCTGGATTACTGTACACTTCAAAAGGAGCAAAAAATAATGAGGCTTCACCAACTGTAAAGGACAGGCTTACCTATCTCGAACTGCCTTTAAATGTAGTTTATAAAGGTTTACTGGGTAAAGGGCATGTTTTGCTTGGGTTCGGCCCTTACCTTGGCTATGCAATAAGCGGCAAGGTAATCTTTGAAACCGACGTTAAACAGGATATTGAATTCACAAATGTTGTGGAGGCAAGTGCTCCTGCCCTTGCAACCTATTACAAAGCATTGGATGCAGGTGCCAATATTTTTGCCGGATTTGAAATGGCAAACGGTATCTTTTTCCAGCTGGATACTCAACTCGGATTGCTGAAAATCAACCCGGAGGATAAACGGATAACCGATGATAAAACTTCAATTAAAAATACGGGATTCGGTCTTTCGGCTGGATACAGGTTTTAGCTTCAAATAATTGGGGTTCAGTTAGAAAAGTATACATTACAAATAACCCGCCATATGAATGTCCATAAAGTGTGTTTATCCCGTTAGTCGGATAAGTTTTATCAATGTAAGGGATTAATCCATTTTTTAAGAAGGCAAGAAATTTATCAGCACCGCCTGATAGTGCATTATCAGGAACATGCACAGGTAAAAAGTCCCTGTCACGCTGGTTTGCTTTTTCAATATAAGTGTTGGGTAATGCAACTATTATAACAGAAGGAACATAATTTTCATTTTTGGTGAATTTGTAAATAAAAGGAAACAGACCAGTAAGCCATTCCCCATCGGTCAGATAGATAACTTCATATTTGTCAGCTGATCCGGGTTTATAGGTTTCCGGTAAGAATACTTTTAAAGAACGTTGTTCTTTCAGGATATCGGAATAAATAGAATCTTTGATCTCAGTAAGATCCTGTGCAAAACAATTGTTTAACCGGAAGGTAAAAATCAGTAAAATTGTCAGAAATGACAGCCAAAAATTCTTTTTCATTTGTTTAGGTTTAATAATTAACTGATGTATGAAATACGGATTTATAACTGAAATGCTGCTTATGAATTTAAAATGCTTTTCATAATGCAGCTGTTGACCATACTGAGACTTTCAGCATTTTCTGCAAGGATCACCAGTTTGTCGTTCGGTTCAAGTACAGTAGAACCATTTGGTGTAATAAATTTCCCTTTCCTTTTAATTACTGCAATAATTGCTGACCGTGGAAAACCCAGTTCAACAATCTGCTTTCCTACAGCAGGGCATTGTTCATCAAGTTCTATCTCTGTAAGTTCCGATTTAATGGTATCAGCCAGTTCAATATCGGGAGGGGTTTTTTGTTTGGCTTTTTCAGGAATTGCAACATGAAGCCATTTTGCCACAAAAGAGAGGGTGGTCCCCTGGAGGAGAACCGAAGAGAGTGAAATAAAGAAAACCAGGTTAAAGATCATGTCGGCTTTTCCGACACCCTTCAAGCAGAGGGTATGTTGCAAAGACAATTGGTACAGCACCTCTTAATCCTACCCACGAAATAAATGTGAGGTTTCTCAGCTTAATCTTAAATGGAATAAGTGCAATAAATACACTTAATGGCCGGGCAACAAATATAAGAAATGCTGAGACCAACATACCGATTCCGATAATGGGTACAATATGGCTTGGGAACACAAGCAATCCCAGGGTGAGAAATAATACGATCTGCATCAGCCATGCCAGACCGTCGAATACCTGCATTATTGTTTTTTTATGAATCAGATACTGATTTCCCAGATAAACCGCCGCCAGATATATAGCCAGGAATCCGTTACCTCCGATAAAATCTGTAAAAGACCATGTTAAGAACATCAGGGCGATAACAAGAACCGGATAAAGTCCTTCAAAATTAAGTTTTATCCTGTTTATCAATTCTTTTCCAAGACGGCCAAAGATCAGTCCGGCTGCAGCATCGGTCGAAGATACAATTGATCCGAGAAGAAGCCCTTCAAGAAATGTGAAGTCTGTCACCGCCCATACAAAAACACCCACAGAAACAGCCGTAATCAGAACTCCGGCAGTAGACAGGGTCAAACCGTGCCAGAAAACAGGTTTTATCACCTCCCACCTTGTTTCAAGCCCTCCCGAAAAGAGTATGAAGTTAAGAGCAACATAGCCTATAAACCTGGCTATCCCGGGATCGTCAAAATATATTCCTCCGATGCCTTCCGATCCCGCAAGCATCCCGATTATTACAAAGAAAATCAGGACAGGGACACCAAAACGGTATGATGTCTTTCCAGCCAGTATACTTATTATCAGAAGTACCGAGCCAATCAACAGAATATTTCCTCAGTGCCGGATATAATCACCAGGCAATCAATATAAAACCAGACAGGATTTCTGAATTGGGCTCTCTTCCTGCCTGTATATCATTTTATTTCCCTTATCACTTTACCTCTGCTTAAAACTGCAACACTCTGGTTAGGCTTCAGGCTTATAGTCACTGATTCCACAAGAGGTTCGGTAACGAGTGAATCGGAGATCCATTCAATCAGAAAATTTGCACCATTACCGTTTTTATCTTCATATGGCACAAAAAAATCTTCTGTGGCTAGAGGATCGAGAATAATCTTTCCGTCGGTCAGAAAATCAGAAACCGGTTTGCCCTTTTTGTCAAAAAACAGGGCTTGTGTAATTGTTATCCGGTTATAGAGATCGGCGTTGTGGACGGCAATAAAAGCGCTCATATCAAATTCCTCAATACCGACTATATGATAGGGAATATTGGAATATACAGGCATATACAATACCTGTCCTTTAAGCCCGGCAGATACAGGCTGATCGACCTGCAACATTGTAGGATCAAAATCTCCCATTACCGGTTTAGGTTCGGGCTCTTTCAGTTTTTCAGTACGGCATGATGCAAGAATAAGAAGCAGCAAAACCAGAGTATTCAGTTTTCCCATTGGAAGAGTATTAATTCAGGACTTTTTACTCTATAAATATAGCAGATTTACTGCAAAAAACCTCTGAAAAATATTTTTAACTTTAGCTGCTCTGACAGAAGTCAGCCGCAGCAGAATTTTTACAAACTGTAAAATCCGCAATAATGAAAATAAGAATGAGCTTTCTGATTCTTTTTTTCCTCATAGCAGCAAGCTGTTCGGATCAGAAGAAAATTACTGTGACATCACCTGACGGAAATATAAAGTTTGTAATATTTCCCGGGCTGGCCGGAGAAAATAACGGATCCCCCGGTTTTGCTCTTGAAGCCGGGAATAGAAAAATACTACTTCCCTCTTTCATACAAATAAATACCGGGAATGTTACTGAAATGAATGATTTTCACATAATTAAAGTTGAAAATGAGTCGGTTAACAATCAATGGACAAACAATTTCGGTGAAAAGAAAGAGGTACCGGACCGCTACAACCAGCTTAAGATATTCCTGAAAAACAAGAAAATGAAAATCAATCTGATCTGCCGGGCATACGATGAAGGAGTTGCATTTGCCTATGAATTTCCTGAACAGGAAGGAATGGATTCGGTGACAATTACTGATGAAAAGATTTTATTCAGATTTCCTGATGATTATAATGCATGGTCGGCAGCAAGGGCTCAGGCACAGTATTCGCATGTTCCGCTCTCAAAAATTAAAAATGGCTGTGAGCGACCCCTGATCGTTGAGATTGACAGCACACTCATTATTGCACTTGCTGAAGCGAAACTTGTCGATTATGCAAGAATGAAGTTTGAACCTGATACTGCGTCAGGTATAGCAATCAGAACCCTGCTGGGCAGTGAAGTCATTAAATCAGTACCTTTCAGTCACCATGGAGGGTAATAATGGTTGGTAAGAATCCAGGGGATCTTCTTGAAAAGAATTATCTGCTTCTTAACCTTAACGATCCTTGCGAGATAAGTGATGTTTCATGGATTAAACCGGGCAAAGTACTCCGTGAAGTTACACTTACAACTATCGGTGCGAAAGCAGCAATCGATTTCACCTCTTTCCATAATATGCAGTATGTAGAGTTTGATGCCGGCTGGTATGGACCTGAAAATAATGATGCTTCAGATGCAAGGGCTGTCAATCTTGATCCGGCACGATCAAAAGGTCCTTTAGATCTCGAGGAAGTAATAAGATATGCAAAATCAAAAAATATAGATATTCTTCTTTATGTAAACCGTAAAGCCCTTGAAAAGCAACTTGATGATTTGCTGCCTGTTTATAAAAAATGGGGAATTGCAGGTATAAAATTCGGGTTTGTACAGGTTGGCAGCCAGAAAGTCACAGCCTGGCTTCATGAGTCGATAAAGAAAGTAGCTGCATATCAAATGGTTGCAGACGTCCATGATGAATACCGTCCCTCTGGCTTTTCGAGAACCTATCCGAATTTCCTGACAATGGAAGGGATCCGTGGCGATGAAGAGAGTCCCTCCAATCACCATACTCTTATTACAATGTTTACCCGTATGCTGGCAGGACAGGGAGATAATACAATTTGCTACTTTAACGAAAGAGTTGACAAAAAAATGGGATCTCATGCCTCACAGCTGGCAAAGGCGGTATGTATCTTCAGTCCACTACAGTTTCTTTACTGGTACGATAAAGCTTCTCCGTCACTCGACAAAAAAGACGGATTATGGGGCACCACCAATTATATAGGTGATGAACCTGAACTTGAATTCTTTGATAATGTACCAACCGTTTGGGAGGAAACTAAAGTGCTGCATGCCAGGATCGGTGAGTATGGTGTGATCGCCAGAAGAAAAGACAACGAGTGGTTTATAGGTGGAATTAATGCCGAACAGAAAAGGACTTTAAACATCAGTTTTTCATTTCTTGATCCGGGAGCAAAATACCTGGCTAAAATATATTCAGATGATCCATCGGTTAATACCCGGACTCATGTCAGGATTGACCGGATTGAAATTGACATGAATACGGTATATCCTGCTGAACTTGGTTCAAACAAGGGTATTGCGATGCATATTGTACCCCAAAAATAATCCGGGAAATTGATCCGGTAAATACGCAGAGACGCCCAAATTGGGCATCTCTGCTACCAAATAATATTTGGACGTACAGGTATTTTAAAATTGGCCGCCCCTTCTTAAGCACAAAGGAGAAACAAGTTTTATTTCACTGCTGTTCAGAACGTAGATTTTATAAGCTTAAGGTTTGTTTCAAGACCATCGAGGTAAATAAGCACCCAGGAAAGATTGATACCTTGTATATATCTATAAGTCCAGTCAGGATCCATCTCATTCTCTTTTCCCAATCCCAGTAATACAGGCAAAGCTTTTGCTGTCGCCTCAGAGCCATCTTTTTGTCCGATTAAAGCAACAAGCTCATTAAGGGCTTTTTCAAGCCTTGCCCCCGGGGTCGATTCCCCGCTGTTCACCAGGGCAGATGGAGCAATATTCGCAGACTCAGGTCTCTGCAAATTTCCCGGATTTTCTTCCCATTGTCCCTCGGTAATATCTTCATTTCTTAAAATCAAATTCTGGTAGTCATCAACAATTTTAAGTGCTTTATCTATTTTCTGATTTACAGGCGATTGCTGATTACCTGAAGGAAGTCCGTTCAGTGCATTTTCCATCCTGTTATAGTCACGGGAAATGTTCAGACTGTCATCAATTCTTTCTTTCGATACATTCAGTGCCAGCAATGCAGTCAAGGCTGATATTATTGCAAGAAGAAAAAGTACACATACTGTATTATAAATATTGAAGTTCTTGTTTTTTGAGGTAACAACCAGGAAAACCGGAAGAAAAACCACATATGGAAAAGGGAGCGCTATAGTAAGAGCATACCTTACACCAGGCCAGTGCATTATTTTAAACAGCATGCCTATAAAAACAACAAAACAGGTCAACCAGGTTACTATATAAAGAATTAAATTCTGGCTGTTCCCTTCAGCTTTGTAATGGTTTCTCAGTGCAAGAGGAAGAAATACAAAAACCAGCATAAGTATTCCAATGGTTATTAATATTCCTGCTACCGGCCAATGATTTAGCTTGAACAGGGTTCCGGTAAAAATCATCATTGTAGTTAATAAACCCAGTATATATATTTTCTGTTTCATGATTACATTTATTAATAGGATTTTTAATGTTTTGCAATGTTCCTGAGTGCATACGACTCAACCGTTAGCAGGCTGTTCTTCAATAGAGCCAGGGAATGTAATCCGGACATCATGGATATTTTCCTTCCTTCAGGAGGCTGTACAGGTAAGCAATTTGAGGGATCGAGCATCTTTCCAAATTTTTGAAACTCAGTCTGTGGAGTGATAGTGGCCAGATATTCACTGTAATCAGCAATTGCGGTTTCAAGCTTCCTGCGGGAAACTGTTCCCGGAAGAAGAAAATCAGAAACCGGTGCATTATGGAATGGTCTGGTCAGAAATCTGAACTCTACCTCTGGTCCGCTTTCTGTCAGCTTGATCTGCTGAGGATTTTCAACCGGTCTGCCAGGTTCTCCTTCCGATTCGGCAATCATATCGGATTCAATTTCAATGACAAGTTTCAGAAGATCATCTGTTCTGGAATGAAGCTTCTGCATAGCAGGATAGGCTGCGGAATCAATATATTGTTCAAGGCAGGACCTGTTATCTGCACGCATAAAATCATAGACAGCCTTCTGTTGTTCCTGACTGATAAAATAGCCTTCTTCATAGGATCGTTGAATATTCAGGGATATCATTGTAGAGGGAAGGATAATTGCCAGGGAACCAATTACCATAAAGATAAAATCTGATTTGACATGGCTTTCCTCTTTCCAGGCAATCCGGGTGTACCACGGCAAGACTATAATAAAAAGAATAAACAATCCTCCCAACATAAGGATGGCTGCCAATGGCAAATGCTGGATTTTCAAGATGAATCCGGCAACATAACATAACAGTCCGGCAGCTCCGAGAACATAGACAGGCTTTTTAGCCTTATTTTCAGGTTCCCTGAGACTGCTGACAAGAAGTGCCGGGATAAAGAAGAGAACACCCGATAATCCTGCAAGGGTTAAAATTATCCCTGCCCCTGGCCAGTGCTGAACCTTGAAAAGAATGCCTATTATAAAGAACATGGCTGCAAAAAAAGCCGAGATGAAGAGAAACAATCTCTTCGAACTATGTGTCTCTTTCCAGAGAACACCAAGGGCTGATGGCATAAAAACGAATGCCAGGGTAACAGCTCCGAGGGTTAACATGATCCCTGCCAGTGGCCAGTGCTGGATCTTGAACAATGCGGCAAAGCCAAGCAAAACTGTGCCGGCGATACCGGAAATTTTCATAGTGTTTTTCATTTTTCTGTATTTAGTATCAACTGCATAAAGTGTTTCTTCCTGGATCTCTTTAAGTCTGCGTTTGCCCATTTTCTGCTTTACCCTTCTGTACGCTTCGGAGAAATCAAGACCATTCTCCATTTCATACTCAACATCACAGCAGACATGATCAATCAGGTCGTCAATCAGATGAGAAAAAGTTATCTCCTGTTTCCTGACATCATGTATTATGAGCTCGATGTTGTGCAGAGTAAGTTCAGGCATAGTTAAAACCTGGTTTAGGTTGAACAATCTGTTGAAGTGATTCGATAAACTCGGTCAGTTCTTTTATTTTTTCTGTCACAACTGAATGACCCTTTGGGGTAAGGGCGTAATAGACCCTTATTCTGTTGTTACGGATTTCTGAAGCTGTACCCAGTATTTTTTCACTTTCAAGTTTATGAAGGATTGGGTAAAGAGCACCATAGGTAAGTTTTATCTTACCTCTGGTCATTTCTTCAACTTTTTGTGTTAATGCATAGCCGTGCATCGGGCCTTCTTCTTTCAGCAGTTTAAGCACAATAGTTTTTAATGATCCTTTGAGAAGTTCGTTTGATATCATACTTTAATTATATTTAAGATTCTTATATATTGCAAATATATTATATTATTTTCTATTTATATTATTTTTCTATAATATTTTTACAATAAATTATCCACCCTCACTATGATATGATTTAAACGTGCTCTCTGCCTTACCCCAATTAACTTCTTCTGACTATCTTTAAAAAAAGAAAAAATGAAATCAGAGATTATTATCCACAACTCATTAAGCCTCGATGGCTCTCTTACAGGTTTTATGCCCGATATGGGACTGCATTATAAAATTGCCGGTGATTATAAGCCCGATGCTCATCTTATTGGCGCTGACACAATAATTTCCGGCAACGAGATGTTTGGCGATGGCATCCCTGAAGAATTGCCGGTAAAGACAAGGTCGATCTTGAATTTGCTATTGACCAGCTTAGAGAAAAATTCAGTATTGCCAGAATATTGACAGATACGGGCAGGATACTTGGGAATATATTATTAAATAAGGGAATGATTGATGAAATAAGCCTCCTGGTCCACCCTTTGCTGGTTGGCGAAAATTGTTATCCGATATTTTCAGATGTAAAAGGAAACTTAAACCTGAAGCTTAAAAAATCCGAGACGTTTGAAAACGGATGTATATGGATGGTCTATAATTTATAAGGTTATTTAATTTAAAAACGAGAATTGCACCCTGGCAGAAGTATGAATTACAAATGCTAAGGCACAGATTGCAGATCCGCTCCGGCTAATGCTCATTTTCAAACAACCAGCAACCTGATTTAAATACTTGCATTAAAGGTATCACCCTGGTCGAAATCACCGGACGTATATCCCCTGCGGAACCACTCCTTGCGCTGTGCAGAGGTGCCGTGTGTAAAGGAATCAGGATAAACACGACCCTGATATTTCTTCTGAAGGATATCATCACCGACAGACGCCGCAGCATTCATAGCTTCCTCAATATCACCAGTCTCGATTGGTTTATCCTCCAATAATTCTTCATAATGTGACCACATGCCAGCCAGAAAATCTGCCTGCAATTCGAGGCGAACCAGAAGCTGATTGGAGCTTGTTTCGCTGAGCTGTGACCTCTGTGAATTGACTTCATTAAGTATTCCCAGAAGATTCTGGACATGATGACCTATTTCGTGTGAAATCACATAGGCTATAGCAAAATCGCCGTATGCTCCGAATTTTGTCTGGAGCTGATCGCAAAAGCTCAGATCAATGTAAACCTTCTCATCACCCGGGCAGTAAAAGGGTCCGCTTGATGCAGTTGCATAACCACAGGCTGACTGTACCTGTCCGCTGAAAAGAACAAGTGTGGGCTGACGGTATGTCGAACCCGACTGTTCAAATATTCTGCCCCATATAGTTTCAGTATCCTCCAATACAACCGAAACAAACTTGGCTAAATCCTCCTCTTCATCTGTTGGCTGGTACTGCTCAGTTCCTGAAGTGCCACCCGTATTGTTCAAAAGGGATGAAGGATCTCCTCCAAGAAGCAATACAATAAGAACAATTACAATATCCCTATTCCGCCGCCAATTGCAACACGACCGGTCGACATTCCTCTGCGATCTTCTACATTATCGCTGCCTTGTCTGCCTCGCCATTTCATAATAAAAGTGCTTAAATTTATAATAAGTTTAGTTAATACAAAACTAAATTTTTTCAATTAACATTCAACTTTTTTGTGGCTTATATGTTACATTGGAACTATTAATTTTCAGTTTTAACTTTGTTCATCATTTATCAAGGAGAAAACAAATGTCCTCAAAAGTTCAAATATTGAAAACATACCCTGTGACCGGAATGTCTTGTGCTTCCTGTGCAGTCAGAACAGAGAAATTTGTGAAGACATTACCGGGTATAAAAAGTGCAGCAGTAAACTTTGCTGATACTTCCTTAATGGTGGAATTTTTACCAGATGAGATCACTCCTTCCGAGATGAAGAAAGCAATCCAGTCAATTGGTTATGACATAATTATTGATGAGGCAAACAGCCAGGAACTTAAAGAGGAAGCACAGCTCAGTTATTTTAAAACTATCAGGAACAATACTATAGGCGCTGCTGCATTAAGCATACCTCTACTGATAATTGCCATGTTCCTGATGAATATTCCCTATGCCAATTATATAATGATGGCACTTGCAACACCCGTGGTGTTCTGGTTTGGCAGACAGTTTCCCACAGGTGCCTGGAAACAGTTAAAACATCGCTCTGCCAATATGGATACGCTGGTTGCACTGAGCACCGGTATTGCATATTTCTACAGTGCATTTGTAACTCTTTTCCGGGATTTGTTTAATAAAGAAGGGATGCATGGTCATGTCTATTTTGAGGCTTCTGCAGTTATAATAACATTCATTTTGCTGGGAAGGATGCTTGAAGAAAAGGCAAAATCAAATACATCCTCAGCACTTAAGAAGCTGATTGGGCTTCAGCCTAAAGTAGTTACTATGGTGATGCAAAACGGAGAATTAAAAGAGATTCCTGTCAGCAATGTGATGCCGGGGGATATCCTTCTTGTAAAGCCCGGGAATAAAATTCCTGTCGATGGAACTGTAACCTCAGGAGGTTCATTTGTCGATGAAAGTATGATCAGTGGTGAACCTTTGGCAACAGAAAAAACTACTGATTCGAAAGTCTTTGCCGGCACTATTAACCAAAAAGGAAGTTTCCAGTTCCGGGCTGATAAAGTCGGGGGTGATACTGTTCTTGCTCAGATCATTAAAATGGTAAGGGAAGCCCAGGGCAGTAAAGCGCCTGTTCAGCATCTAGTTGATAAAATTGCAGGCATATTTGTTCCGGTTGTCATAATAATTGCACTTCTGAGCGGAATTATATGGCTCATTTTAGGAACAGAAAATGCTCTGCCACACAGTCTTTTAGCGATAGTGACTGTACTTATCATTGCATGTCCCTGCGCGCTGGGTCTTGCCACTCCCACTGCTATAATGGTAGGCATAGGTAAAGGAGCCGATACTGGTATACTTATTAAAGATGCCGAAAGCCTTGAGATTACCCATAAAGTAAATACCATCGTCCTCGATAAAACAGGTACCATTACAATGGGGGAACCTGAAGTAAAAGGTGTAAGGTGGAAAAAGAATATAGAAATTGAGAAATACAGTAAAATACTTCTTGGTATACAGAAAAGCAGTGAGCATCCCCTTGCTGAACCTGTTGTCCGCTACCTTGAAAAATCCGGTTTGAACAGCAATTACCTGTCAGCCCGGGTTGAAAGCATTACCGGCAGGGGAATTAAAGCTGATATTGACAAGGAGCTATTTTTAATCGGAAACAGAAAATTGCTGGAGGAGTTTAATATTTCCATCGACAAAGAGTTACTGACTTTTGCAGAAACCTGGCAAAATGAAGCAAAGACGGTTTCTTTTTTTGCAGATTCAAAACAGGCTCTTTCTGTAATGGCAATTTCAGACAGGATAAAAGAGTCATCTGTTGAAGCTATAAGGCAACTTCATAACCTTGGAATTGAAGTGCATATGCTTACAGGTGATAATGAGCAGGCAGCTAAGGCTACGGCTGAAGAGACTGGTGTTGACTCCTATAAAGCAGAAGTTTTGCCGCAGGCAAAGTATGATTATATCAGGCAGTTGCAGCAGCAGGGAAAGATTGTGGCGATGGTCGGTGATGGTATAAATGATTCACAGGCTATGGCTCAGGCCGATGTAAGTATTGCTATGGGGAAAGGATCTGACATAGCAATGGATGTCGCCAAAATGACAATCATCTCATCTGACCTGACCAGGATCCCACAGGCAATAAAATTATCAAAGCACACAGTAACAACAATAAAGCAGAATCTTTTCTGGGCATTTATATATAATATTATAGGAATACCACTTGCAGCAGGTGTTTTATTTCCTTTTACCGGATTCCTGCTGAATCCCATGATTGCAGGTGCAGCCATGGCCCTCAGTTCAGTGAGCGTTGTCAGCAACAGTCTCAGATTAAAGGTGAAATCTATTTAGATTTTATTTCCTTTTTTCTATCTGCGAAATTTTACCGGTTTTTTTGTTTTTAAGTATTACTTTGACTCTCCCGTCAGGCATCCTTTCTTCCTTAACAAAGATGTGATCCTTATCATACTCCCGTATTTCAGAAATAGGTCCTGTCTTTTCCCTGCCCCTCCATACTTTAAGCTTAACCGGCTCCCATTTTTTAGATTTTGCAGAACGGTAACAGGCATCCATTATCTCGTTAACCACATAACCGTCATAGAAAGTCTCCAGGGGTTCAGCCTGTGTATCATAAGCTCTGAACATATCATTGAACATATTGTAATACCCCAGTTCTGCAACCTCATCACCAACAGGGAATATCCATCCTTTTTCAGTTTCGGCTTTTTCAGCCACATACCCGCGTTTACCTCCTGCAGTGAACATGTCAAATCCGGTACGTAGGAAGTTGTTGATCCATATGGTACCCTCCGTTCCCATAACCTCATCACGCAGATCCATGCCTCCCCGGAATGTCCAGCTGACCTCAAATTGTCCTATAGCACCGTTTTCATATCTGACCCATCCAAGTGCATTATCCTCTGCATCAATAGGTTTAACAAGTGTATCCGCTACACTTATTACTTCAACGGGACGAATATCCTTTCCGATATAATTGCGGGCTATTTCAATACAATGGCAGCCCATATCCAGTAATACGCCTCCTCCTGATTTCTCCCTGGTCCAGAACCAGTCGCTGTGAGGGCCGGGGTGAGTTTCCCTGGAACGTACCCATGTTACCTGTCCCAGCGTTCCTGCCCTTACAGCTTCAATTGCTTTGACAGTCTTGGGCGGATAAACAAGGTCCTCAAGATAACCATTCAAAACTCCGGCCTTTTCCACTGCCTCCAGCATTTTGAAGGCCTCGGTCGCATTCCGTCCCAGCGGTTTGGTGCATAAAACTGGCTTACCGGCAGCTGCTGCAAGCTTTACAGCTTCAAGATGGAGGTTGTTAGGCAGACCGATAACTACTAATTCAACCTGAGGATCATTTATTGCATCTTTCATTGAGGTTGTCCACTTCGGTATCCCATGCTTTTTCGCGAAAGCTGAACCTCTTGACTCGTCGCGTGAATAAATAATATGTACCTGGTCACGGCTTCTCAGTCCGTGGAGCGAATAAGAATAAAAATCGCCGATAAAACCAGCGCCGAGCATTGCTACTTTTGCCATGGTATAATGATTATTAGGTTATTAATAAAATCAATAATTTCAAGAAAGTTAAAAGTATTTAACGAAAAGACAATCTTCCACCCGTTTGGTCACTCCGAAAATTAAAGCAAGGTACTCGAGTGTTTTTCCAGGACAATATTTCTTTGTTTTGAGTATTCGATCAGGAATTCATACACTTCCTTCTTCTGTTCTCTTTCCATAAAATCAATATTCAGTTTTAAGGGCTTCTTAGCTTTCTGATAAATTATGACCTTTAGTCTCTCAAGACTTATTTTCTCGATGCGTGAATCATGTATCTGAACCGGCTTTATCCTGTTCGGCCATTTAACGATTAAAAAATGTTCTCCGGGTCTGAACCAGCATTTTTCAAGACCCAGTCCGTTGGTAAGCTGGTAAACACCATAAAATGTAAAAAATATGGAAGTTATCAGATAAATTATTTTACCTGAATCTGCAAAACTTATAACCCATAGTATGGCGGTTACGATCATAAAAATTCCAAGCCCACGCCTGATATTAATATATGCCCTATTTTTAATTTCAAAATATTCCATGGCAAAATGATTTATTAGTTGTTTTATAATAGGATTTTACCTGACAAATAAAATTAATACTAAAAAATTTTACTAAAAAATTTGCATATAATAAAAATCTGTTTTATTTTTGACCAGTTGGTTAAACTATATAGTTTATCTATTTAGTTAAACTTAATGGTTAAAAATATGGCAGAGAATGATAAACAAACCGAGGAAAAGATCTTCGAATCTGCAACAGAGGTGTTCGTCGAAAAGGGTATGGATGGTGCACGAATGCAGGATATTGCCAACCATGCAGGAATAAATAAGGCTTTACTGCACTATTATTACCGCACCAAGGATCATCTTTTTAATGCTGTATTCGAAAAGATCGCCAAAAAAATGTTCGCAAAATTTGCACCTGTATTTGATGCAAACTTAACGCTTGAGGATAAGATAAGGTTCTTCTATAAGGAACATATTACCTTTCTGCAAAATAATCCAAGGCTCCCGGCATTCCTGCTGAACGAAATAAACCGCAATCCTGCGAGGATAAGGAAACTTATCCAGAATATCGATATTGAAAATCTGTGGAGGATGCTCGAGGAGCAACATAAGGATGAACTTAATAAATACAACATTACCAGGGAATCGATACCTCAGCTGATGTCTTCAATTGCAGCATTAAGTGTCTTTCCTTTTGCCGCCAGGGGTATCCTTGAAGGAATACTTGAAAAATTGGGAATCAGCTTTGATGATTACATGGAGGAGCGGAAAGAGTTTGCGGCGGATTTTGTAATCAGGGCGATCAAAAAATAAGGATAATTGGCTTTAGTGCCTAAAGTTAAGAGTTTAGAGTTTAGCGTTAAGAGTTTAAAGTACAGAGTAAAAAAATGAAAAGAAAAAAACTGATCCTGTTCATTCCGATATTTCTGGGATCATCAATACTTTATCCCCAGAAGATCCTGACGCTTAAAGAGTGTTACGATCAGGCAACAGCTTCTAATGCACTTGCTGACGAAAAAGCTGCTTATTCGGAAATATGGCAGCTGAAAGATAATAATCTGTTAAAAGGCTGGCTTCCGACACTGGATGCCAATGGCAGTTTTGTCTATAACTCCTCGGTGGTCGATATGAGTGAAATGCTCGGTTCGCTGCCAATTCCAGGAATTGCCGATGCCATAAGCCCCCTGCCCCATGAGCAATATAAAATTACTGTCGATATCAACCAGGTAATCTATGATGGCGGTGCAATAAAAGGTACAAGAGCGCTAGAAAAAGCTGATCTCAGTGTTAATGAGAAACAGACCGAAACAGATCTGTATAAACTTCGTGGACAAATAAACAGCTGCTATTTCAACATCCTGCTTCTGGACAGGCAGAAGGAGCTTCTGACTAGCTACCTTGAATTAATAAAAAAACGTTTATCATCAATGCAATCGGCTCTTACCAGCGGTGTTATATTGAGATCAGATATTGATGTTCTTACCTCAGAAAAGATAAAGCTTGAACAACAACTGAATGAAAATGATATCAGGATAACTTCCCTTCTTAAAATATTATCGGGGCTCACCGGTACAGAGATTGATAACTCCACAGAATTGTTATTTCCCGCTACAGATGCCACACTGCCAGATAAATTATTACGGCCTGAATTGCAGATATTTGACCTGAGGAAAGAGCGGCTTGCAGCAAGTCTGCAGGTTATACAAAGCAAAAGGATGCCAAAGGCATTCGGTTTTGCAACCCTTGGTTACGGAAATCCTCCGGGAAGTAATTTTTTCAAAGATGAATTTGCGCCTTATTATATACTCGGGGCTGGTATTAAATGGAACATTTTCGACTGGAACAAGGTAAAGAACGAAAAACAGGTGATAAACCTGCAACAGGGAATTATTGACAACAGGAAAAGTGATCTGACTGATAACCTCAAAAGGTTGCTTGAGGCTAAAGATGCAGAGATCTCAAGTATAAAATCTCTGCTCGAATCAGATACCGAGTTGATTGCTATCAGGAAAAGGATCACAGCTGCAGCAGAATCGCAATATGAAAACGGTATAACTACTGCCACCGAATATCTGAATGAAATTAATTCTGAACGGCAGGCACTGATAAACTATGAGATCCATAAAATTAGTCTGGCTTTGGCACAGGTTGAATATCTGAATATCAGCGGAAAGGAAATTGAATAATAATTTATCATAACCATATGAAAACCAAATCATTAATAATCCTTGCAGCCATCCTGTTCACTGGCTGCAAAAACAAAACCGACCAGGCTGATGCATTCGGGAACTTTGAAGCTACTGAAGTAATTGTCTCTGCTGAGACCAGCGGCCGTATCCTGGAATTTGATATTACTGAAGGAACGCAGATTGATAAAGGATCAAAAATTGCCCTTGTTGATACCACATTGTTTCATCTTCAGAAAGCAGAAATTAATGCCGGCATGCAAAGTGTCCGAACCCGTATCAGCTCAATAAATGCCCAGAACGACATCCTGAACCAGCAGATTGCCAATCTTAACATTAATATTGCCAGGATTGAGAATATGCTTAAAGATGATGCTGCAACAAAGAAGCAATACGATGACCTCACCGGTCAGGTGGCAGTTCTGGAGAAGCAGATAGCAGCTAATAACACTCAAAAAGTATCAATCGCAGCTGAGCTGTCGGTTTATGAATCGAAAAAAGCGACCCTGAATGAGCAGGTTATCAGAAGTTGCGTTAAAAGTCCTCTTAAGGGAACCGTTATCGAAAAATATTCAGAAGCTGGTGAGATGACTGCAGCAGGCAAACCGCTGGTAAAAATTGCCGATCTGTCAGTAATAAAGTTAAAAGTCTATGTCAGTGGAGCGCAACTGGGATCAGTAAAAATCGGACAGCAATGCACTGTAAGGATCGATGACGGTAAAAAAGGCTACTCCTCGTTCACAGGAACAATAAGCTATATCTCAGGCAAAGCTGAATTCACTCCAAAGATCATACAGACGAAGGAAGAGCGTGTTACTCTTGTCTATGCTGTGACAATTGATGTCAGGAATGACGGATCCATGAAGTCAGGTATGCCGGGAGAGGCGATTTTCTGAAAATAACCGGAATGCAAAAAATAATCGAAGCATCGGATATCAGTAAGAGGTTTGGGGAGACACAGGCTCTGAAGGATATTTCATTCTCGGTAAATGAATCGGAGATATTCGGATTTATTGGTCCGGATGGTGCCGGTAAAACAACCCTTTTCAGAATTATAACAACTCTCCTCCTGCCCGATGATGGTGAAATGAAGGTGCTTGGAATGGATAGCAAAACTGAATTCAAAGAGCTTCGTAAAAACATAGGATATATGCCGGGGCGCTTCAGTCTTTACCAGGATCTGTCGGTTGAGGAAAACCTTAATTTCTATGCAACTGTTTTCGGAACGACTGTTAAGGAAAACTACGATCTTATATCCGACATCTATTCTCATATCGAACCATTTAAGAAGAGACTTGCAGGTAATCTCTCGGGCGGGATGAAGCAGAAGTTGGCATTATCTTGTGCATTAATACATAAACCAAAGCTTCTTGTCCTTGATGAGCCAACTACAGGTGTCGATGCGGTTTCCAGGTCAGAATTCTGGGAAATGCTTAAGAAACTGAAACAATACAAAATAACCATAATTGTATCAACACCTTACATGGATGAGGCCATGCGATGTGACAGGGTGGCGCTTATTCAGAATGGTAAAATACTATCGATCGATAATCCGGAAAAGATAAAACAGGGCTACAGCAGGAAGCTCTTCAGCGCAAAAGCTCCCGAAAAATACAAGCTGATAGATGCTTTAAGAAAATATCCCGAAACAATAACTGCTTATCCATTTGGAGATTCGGTTCATGTAACCTTCACCGGTGATAAGTATGATAGCTCTATATATACGTACCTGGGGAAGCTGGGGATCAATGATGCAGTAATCAGTGTAACCGAAGCAGGAATTGAGGACAGATTTCTCGAATTAATGAATAAAGCGGAATGATGAAAAACCGGGTCATTATTGTAAGGAATCTTGTAAAACGTTTTGGGAAATTTATCGCCAATGATAATCTGAGCTTTGAAGTTTATGAGGGTGAGATATTTGGCTTCCTGGGAGCCAACGGAGCAGGTAAAACAACAGCATTAAGGATATTGTCAGGTTTATCCGAACCCACCTCTGGGGAAGTCATTGTTGCAGGATTTGATGCTAAAAAACAACCGGAACAGATCAAAAAGAATATCGGGTATATGTGCCAGAAGTTTTCTCTCTATGAGGACCTGACCGCAAAAGAGAATATTATGCTCTACGGAGGTATTTACGGCATGAGTAAAACTCTGATAAAGGAAAGAACGGATGAGCTTCTGGATAAACTTAACTTCCGGGAATACGGAGACAGGTTAATATCCGATCTCCCCCTGGGATTGAAACAGAAGCTTGCCCTATCAGTGGCGGTTCTGCATGAACCAAAAATTGTATTTCTGGATGAACCGACCGGGGGTGTTGATCCAATTACACGCAGACAGTTCTGGGAGATGATCTATGAAACAGCTTACAGGGGAATAACTGTTTTTGTTACCACACATTATATGGATGAAGCTGAATATTGCGACCGCATCTCGATAATGAGTGATGGTAAGATAGTGGCGCTGGACACTCCGGCAGAGCTGAAGAGGCAGTATAATGCGAAGTCGGTTGAAGAGGTATTTATTAAGATAGCGAGACCAAAACCATGAAACGTTTTCTCGGATTTGTGAAAAAAGAGTTCCTGCACATCTTCAGGGATTTCCGGACCTTGATAATCTTGTTCGGGATACCGACTGCGCAGATACTCATTTTTGGCTTCGTAGTCAGCACCGATATCAAGGATGCCAAGGTGGCGTTTCTCGACCTATCAAAAGATGAGGTCACTCAGAAGATTTCTGATAAAATATGTTCATCAGGCTTCTTCAGAAGAGCCGGTGATCTGGAGAACTATGACGAGATCGACCTGGTGATGAAAAAAGGGAAGGCAAAGGCTGTGGTCGTTTTCGGAGCCAATTTCGGGGTTGATCTTATTAGTCAAAATAAAGCAACCATGAGCATAATTGCGGATGGGTCTGAGCCAAATACTGCAACGCTTATCACCAATTACCTGACAGCCATCGTGACAGACTTCAACAGGGAATTTGCCGGGAGTTCATTAAGCGATAATCTGCTTGTACAGCCTGAAGTAAGAATGTTCTATAATCCGGAAATGAAAGGCCATTTCATGTTTGTACCAGGTGTTATAACGTTGATCCTGACACTTATCTGCGCACTTATGACTTCCATAACAATCACAAAGGAAAAGGAATTCGGAACTATGGAAGTGCTTCTTGTTTCACCGCTGAAACCTCTTCAGATAATCCTGGGAAAAGTGACACCATATTTTTTGCTTTCATTCATCAATGTGATATTTATTCTGTTGCTGTCATTTTTTGTTTTTGACCTGCCTGTAAAGGGGAGCCTGGTCCTTCTGCTTGCCGAGAGCATGTTATATATATTAATGAGTCTTTCGTTTGGCATACTTATTTCGGCTATTTCAAAAACGATTCAGCAGGCAATATTCATCTCCTTCCTGGGTTTGATGCTCCCAACGATTCTTCTTTCAGGGTTTATCTTCCCGCTAGAGAATATGCCTGAAGCGTACGACTGGGTAAGTGCATTTCTGCCTCCAAGATATTTCATAGTAATAATAAAAAACATCATGATCAAGGGAACAGGATTTCTGTATGTATGGAAAGAGACTCTTATACTCATGATTATGACAACGTTGTTTATAGGGCTGAGTGTAAGGAATTTTAAGTTAAGGTTACAATAAGGAGAAAGGTTAAAGGAGAAAGGTTAAAGGAGAAAGTAAAGAATATGAGAACCATATTATATCTTATCAGAAAAGAGTTCCTGCAGATTTTCCGGGACAAGTTCATCAGCAAGGCTATTATCGGAGTCCCGATCGTGCAGATGCTTCTCCTTGTTCCGGCAATAACCTTCGAGATCAAGGATATAAGATTATGTGTGATAGACATGGATATATCTGCTGATTCAAGAGCACTCATAAATCAGCTTGAAGGTTCTACATTCTTTAAAATAAAGTATTCAACATTTTCTGAAGAAAAAGCAAATAACCTCATGCATAGAAACAAATGCGATGTGGTCCTTCAGATCCCATCGGAATTCGGCAAGAATGTTGGAACAGGAAATCCCGGTAAGGTTCTGGCAACAATAAATGCAATAAATGCAACAACTGCACAGCTCTCATGGGCATACCTGAATGGAGTACTTCGGGACTACAATAAGAATATACTGCTTGAAAATGCCGGGGATATGGCTGTTTCATCCATCCCGCAGATAGACATTACAAACAGATACTGGTATAATGAGTTGCTGAACTACAAGTATTATATGCTTCCAGGGATACTCGGCATCCTGGTTACTGCCATCGGATTCCTTCTGGCAGGACTTAACCTGGTAAAAGAAAAAGAGGTTGGAACAATTGAACAGATAAACGTGACGCCTGTCAGGAAATATCATTTCATCATCGCAAAGATGGTCCCTTTCCTTATCATCGGTCTGGTTGACCTGTCGCTGGGCCTTATAATTGGGAAGATCACATTTAATATCCCGTTTGAAGGGAGCCTGGGCTTGCTCTTTCTTGCCTCTGCAATATTCCTGGTGGCTGTGCTGGGGCTTGCTCTTTTTATCTCAACTTTTTCTTCGACTCAGCAGCAGTATATGTTCGTTGCATTCTTCTTCATGATAATTTTCATCCTCATGAGCGGTATTTTTACACCACTTGAAAGCATGCCGATGTGGGCACAGAGATTTGATATTGTAAATCCGATGGCTTACCTGATGCGCATCAACAGGATGGTGATGCTTAAAGGATCAACAATTCATGACATCAGCAGGGATATTTATGCCCTGGTAATTATTGCCGTCGTATTCACATTCTTCGCAGTAAGCAGGTACAGGAAGACGGCTTAAGAAATAAGTTTATTTGATTAAGACCAAAGCCTCTACAGGCCAATGGTCGGATATGTAGATGTTCCGTTCTTTCTTAATTATAGTCCTGTGTCCCAGTACTTTCAGCCCGTCTTTAACGAAAATATAATCTATCCTGCCTGATTGCTGCTTATCACTAAAACCGTTAAAAGTATATGCTGGGCCTTCAGGTCTTTTTTCTGAAATAACATAGGAGTCTTTTAAAAGAGGGACGCTTTCGGCAGGACCTGTAAGTATAGCATATCCCTTGCTGTCAGGAAGCATATTAAAATCACCTGTGATTATAAACGGAAAGCCTGAAGCTATACTATCAACTTTCGACAGCAACAATTTTGAGCTCATAATCCTTGCGGAATCGGAATCGTGCGCAAAATGAGTGTTAAAGTAGAAAATATGGTCATGGGTTTTCTTATCAACCAGCTCCATCCATGTAACAATGCGGGGCAGGGATGCTCCCCATGCCATCGAACCGGGAATCCCTGGTGTTTCAGAAAGCCAGAAAGTGATTGTTCTGACCATATCGAATCGCTCTTTTTTAAAAAATATAGGATTCATTTCTCCGGACTTTGCTCCGTCATTGCGTCCCACTCCCACTGAACTGTAATCTGTCAATGCCGAGTCGAGCACCTCATACTGGTGAAATAGTACTTCCTGCATTCCAAACAGGTCGGGTTTTTCATTCTTCAAAAAATTACAGATGATTGATGCCCTGTTAGTCCAGGCATTTGCACTGTCGCGCGGATTGTCATACCTTACGTTAAATGTGATCACTTTGAGTGCATTCTCATCAGAGTGTTTTGAACAGCAGGTGAATACAAATAAGAAAATGATTAAAAAATAAGAAAGAGATCTTTTCATTTTCAGCAGATTTTTCCCAAAGATAATCAACTGAATATAAATATTAGTCATCCATCATGACTAATAGCCCCGGAAAGGTCATAAAGCAATTATTTATATATTTGCTGCTAAGGCACGAAGTACCATAAAGTCATTACTTATAATTTATTTTAATGCCTGATATAATCAAGTTATTACCTGATTCTGTTGCCAACCAGATTGCCGCAGGGGAAGTTATACAAAGGCCTGCTTCCGTTGCAAAGGAGCTTATGGAAAATTCTGTCGATGCATCAGGTAAAAATATACGGATTATTATTAAAGATTCAGGCAAAACATTAATTCAGGTAATCGATGATGGTTCCGGGATGTCGGAGACTGATGCCAGGCTATCGTTTGAACGTCATTCCACTTCGAAAATATCATCAGCAAAGGATCTTTTTGCGATCACCACAAAGGGGTTTCGGGGAGAAGCACTGGCGTCTATAGCTGCGGTGTCAATGGTTGAACTCAAAACACGGAAGGAAGGTAATGAAACAGGAACTCTTGTTATAATAAACGGTTCAAAGGTTGAAGCGCAGGAGCCCTGCAGTTGCCCGGAGGGATCAAGCTTTTCAGTTAAGAATCTGTTTTACAATATCCCTGCAAGGAGGAAATTCCTGAAATCTGATATTACTGAATTCAGACATATTGTAAATGAATTTCAAAAGATAGTAATTGCTCATCCGGATATCAGGTTTTCACTTCATCATAATAACAGTGAAATTTACAACCTTGTTCCCGGAAACATCAGGCAAAGGATTATAGGTGTTTTCGGTAAACCAATCAACCAGGATCTCATCACACTTGAGACTGAAACCAGCCTGATTAAAATAAAAGGATTTATCGGAAAACCTGAAAGTGCACGACGGACATACGGTGAACAATTCTTTTTTATCAATAACCGCTTTATGAAGCATCCGTATTTCCATAAAGCAGTTACAGAGGCTTATCAGAATATTCTTCCGGCAGAAACGATCCCGATATATTTTATCTTCATGGAAGCAGATCCTGCTTCGATAGATATTAACATTCACCCTACAAAGACTGAAATTAAATTTGAGGATGAAAGATCCATCTGGCATATTCTTATGGCCTCAGTGCGTGAAGCTCTCGGCAGGTTTAATATTGTTCCTTCACTTGACTTTGAAAATGAAGCACTTATCGATATCCCCGTAAGAACTTCAAAAGGAATTATCCCTGAGCCTCCCGGCATTGAGATCAATCCACAGTATAATCCTTTTGAGGGAGAAGATCGTTCACATCATAAACCGGAATTTATCGAGAAGTTTGAGAGAGAAAATACTGCAAACTGGGAAAGGCTTTATTCTTCCCTTGAAAAAGAAAATGAAAATCCTGTATACACCGATAAAATAGAGGAAGAAAAACGAAAATTCTTCCAGATAAAAAACAAATACATCGTTTGCCCGGTCAAATCAGGACTTATGCTCATTGATCAGAAGAGAGCACATGAAAGGGTGCTGTTTGAAAGTTATATGGAATGCCTTAGCAGTAACAGATCCATAAGCCAGACTGAAATGTTCCCAGTTTCTGTTGAACTGAATCCTGCCAACTATCTGGTTCTGAAAGAGATTGAAAATGATTTGAAAATGCTTGGTTTCAATATTGAGTTTTCGGAGAAGAACAAAATTTTAATCAAGGGGCGTCCGGCAGAAACAAACTCTTCTGATCCTGTTGAGATGCTTGAGATATTAATAGAAACATTTAAAAATACCCAGACTGATCCATCATCCGGTGCGAAAGAAAAAGTAGCTGTTGCTATGGCGGAAGCATCTGCAATTCCTTATGGCAAGGTGTTGATACAGAGTGAAATGGAAGATCTTTTCGATTCTCTTTTTGCCTGTAAAGCACCAAATTATTCTCCAAACGGCAAACCTGTAATTAACATTATACCGCTTGAGGAACTTGACAAACGATTTAAATAATATTTGATGATATTCTTTCCAATAGAGAATGAAATTATATTTTTAGCGCAACAATTGAAGAGAATATTTAATAATAACTGATATAAAATGAACGGATACGGAAAAGGTTTTTTCGGACTGCCTCCGGTAGTTAAAAACTTAATTATCGTCAATGTAATTATGCTTATTGCTTACTATGCTGTTAATGCATTGTTTGACATTGATCTTATCAGGGTCCTGGGTTTATATTTCCCTAAATCAGAATTGTTTAAACCTTTCCAGATAGTTACTCACCTGTTTATGCACGGAGGATTCTGGCATCTTTTCCTCAATATGTTTGCTCTTTATATGTTTGGCCAGGTACTGGAATCCGTATGGGGCCCCAAACGTTTCCTGATCTATTATTTTGTTTGTGGTCTGGGCGCTGCATTTACCCATGAGACTGTAATATACTTTCAATACCATAAACTGATAACCATGCTTTCTCCTGAACAGTTGAGTGAGGTTTTTGAAAAAGGGTATCAATATGTTCTTGAGGGAAGTCCGGCAATGAGTAGTCTGCAATCAATTCTTCTTACACCAACAGTAGGGGCATCAGGTGCAGTATTCGGGATCCTGCTTGCATTCGGTGTGCTTTTCCCGAATACCCAGCTTATGATTATTTTCCCGCCAATTCCCATCAAGGCAAAATACTTTGTGCTTATCTACGGTGCTATTGAGCTTTACCTTGCCTTTTCACAACCCGGAAGCAAAATAGCCCATGCTGCGCACCTAGGTGGAATGCTTTTCGGATATTTACTGATAAGGTACTGGCAAAAAACCACTAAAACCCTCTATTGATGGGAATCTGGGACAATATTAAAGGGACGTTCAGGAGCGGGAGTAATCTTACAAAACTGATATATATAAATATCGCAATATTCCTGCTGATCACAATAGTTGCCATAATTGGCTTCCTGCTAAATAATCCTGCAATTTCATCATATACCCTTAACCTGTTCTCGGTTCCTTCTTCCTTTAAGTCTTTAATTGCAAGACCGTGGACATTAATTACCTACATGTTCACTCATAAAGATATCTGGCATATTCTGTTTAACATGCTGTGGCTTTACTGGTTCGGCAGGATCTTTCTTGAGTACCTCGACCAGAGGAAGCTGGTTGCTGTTTACCTTCTCGGAGGTATCTGCGGGGCAGTAGTTTATGTGCTCTCTTTTAATATCTTCCCGGCTTTCAAAGGAGTTGTTTCTGAATCCGTCGCTATAGGTGCGTCTGCATCGGTTATGGCTGTGGTTATTGCGATTTCAGCATATGTTCCCAATTACGCAATCAATCTGTTTCTTCTTGGAAGGATAAAGATAAAATATATGGCCCTTGCGATATTTGTGCTGACATCCATAATGGATTTTTCCGTAAACTCCGGAGGTAAACTGGCACATATGGGTGGCGCTCTTTTCGGATTTCTTTTTACAATTAATCTAAAACAAGGCCGCGATATCGGGAAAGGATTCAACAGAATAATAGATTTTTTCGTAACACTTTTCAAACCAAGGAAAAAGCTTAAAGTGACTTACAAAAAACCAGCTACTGATTATGATTATAATAAGATTAAAGCCGAACAACAGGCAAAAATCAACATTATCCTTGATAAAATCTCGAAGGGTGGTTATGACAGCCTGACAAAAGAGGAAAAAGATACCCTTTTCAAAGAGAGCCAGAAGAAAAATTGATCACCTCAAGAGATATATTAAAACAATTCTGGCATTTGCTGGTCAAAAAACAGTACTCACTGATCCTTTGTTCCCCTGAATACCAGTAATTTCGTATTTTAATATTATTGTTTTTGAAAAAAATTCTTTATAAGATACTTCTGACGGTAAATGTCTTTTTTGCAATTACTCTTCTGATATCGTACCTGGCAGTCCATATCAGTCCTGAGAATTTTGTCCTGCCTGCTTTTTTTGGACTTGCCTACCCTTATCTTCTCCTTGTTAATATAGTATTCATTGTAGTCTGGGCTGTATTACTAAAGTATGAGGCTCTGATTTCAGTTTTTGTTATAGCCCTTGGATTTACTCATCTCTCGAATTATATTAAGATTGGAAAACCATCGGGGAATAAGGAAGGGACGTTTAAAGTGCTGAGTTATAACCTGAGGTTGTTCAATTATTTTGAAAAGAAAGGTGTTAATTCAGAAAACAAAGTTCTTTCATTTCTAAATGGGCAGCAACCAGATATCCTTTGTCTCCAGGAGTTCTTTGTGTTCGGGAATCCTGTTCAGAAAGATCAGGCTGTCAAAACAGCTCTGGGTACCGGGTATTATTCACATATGAAAGTATACGGAAGCGGGAAAAACCGGTATAACGGGATAGCAACATACAGTAAATACCCGATTGTAAGAAAGGGAGAAATAATACATCCCGGATCATCAAGTCTTTCAATCTTTACAGATATTGTTATTGAGAAGGATACCTTCAGGATTTTTAATAACCATTTGCAACCCTTCAGGCTGAAGGGGCTGGAGCGTTCTTTCTTAGAGGAAATGACAACCAACGGAGATAATGAAACTCTTGATGAAATTAAAAGCCTTTCGGTCAGTCTTAAAAAGGGATTTGTTCTCAGAGCTATCCAGGCAAGGGCAGTTAAAGCACAGATAAACCTGTCACCTTACCCGGTGATAGTAGCAGGAGACCTTAATGACACGCCTGTTTCATATTCTTACCGTAAGATCCGTAAAGGATTAAATGATTCTTTCGTTAATTCAGGATATGGTGCAGGATTTACTTATAAGGGCAATTACCCTTCAAACAGGATAGATTACATTCTATATGATAATGCCCTTGAAAGCAGTTACTTTGAAATATTAAAAGTAAAATTCTCCGATCATTATCCTGTTGTGGCATATTTCAGGAAAACCGATTAAAATGGCAATTTCCTGAAATCCACATTACCACCGGTGATTATTAATCCTGTCTTTTTCCCTCTGAAGAAATCGGGATTCTCCCTGATAACCGCCAGCACAGTTGCTGAAGAAGGCTCTATGATTATTTTCATCCGTTCCCATACCAGAAGCATACATTCAATTATTGAATCTTCCCTGGCTGTAATTATTCTGTCGACACTCTTTGTAATAATGGAAAAAGTTAATTCACTGAGAGATGTGAGAAGTCCGTCAGCTATCGTTAAAGGATTTACGGAGGGAGTAAGCTTTCCGGTAGTGAAAGAAATATAAGCATCATTTGCATTCAGAGGTTCTGCGCCTATTACTAAAATCCTGCCATCAGTACCTTTGACTGCCGTGGCTGTTCCGCTCATCAGTCCGCCGCCTCCAATCGGAGCTACAATAATATCAAGATCATTACATTCTTCCAGAAGCTCAATAGCGGCAGTTCCCTGTCCGCAGATGACATTGTAATTATCATAAGGATGCACAAGAGTTGCACCGGTTTTGCCCATGATGAGTCGGGTTGTGTCTTCGCGTGACTGCAGTGTGGGCTTGCAAAAAGTGATCTCAGCCCCATAGCCTGCTACAGCATTTTTCTTCACTGAAGGTGCGGTTTCAGGCATAACAATATATGCCTTAACACCATTCATTCCTGCAGCAAGAGAAAGAGCAGCCGCATGATTTCCTGAAGAATGTGTCACCACTCCATTTTTTTTCTCTTTTTCCGATAGTGAGAGAACAGCATTTGTTGCTCCCCTGAACTTAAATGCGCCTACTCTCTGGAAATTCTCACATTTAAAGAACAACTCACAGCTGAATATTTTATTTAACTGTTGTGAAGTCAAAACCGGTGTACGGTGAATGAATGGTTTTATCTTTTTATGAGCAGATTGAATATCTGATAGGGTTGGAAGGTGCATCCTTTATTATTTTACCTAAAAGTACAAAAAATGTGATATATGCACGCACACTCAGACTCCTCTCCTATTTTTACCTCACCCCCTTCTCTCCTGGGAAAAGAGCCTGCCCCGAGCGAAGTCTCGGGGGGCAGGGGGATGAGGTCGATAAATAAAAAAGCTGCCACATCAGCAGGCAGCTTTTTATATGTAAACACCACAGATTATCCGAAGATGCTGAATGCTACTGTCAGACCTGCAAGGACAACCGATACCATAGACATCAGCTTGATAAGGATATTAAGAGCCGGGCCGGATGTATCTTTGAAAGGATCACCTACAGTATCACCTACAACAGATGCTTTATGAGGTTCGCTTTTCTTTCCGCCATAGTTGCCTCTTTCAATGAATTTCTTTGCATTATCCCATGCACCTCCTGCATTGTTGAGCATGCTGGCAAGCACGAAACCGGCACTCATCCCTCCTGCCAGAAGACCTATGACACCCGGTACTCCTAATACGACACCAACAATGAGTGGAACTGCTATAGCCATTAAGGAAGGAACCAGCATCTCTTTCTGTGCGCCGGCAGTTGATATTTCAACACATTTTGCATATTCCGGTTTCCCTTTCCCTTCCAAAATACCCGGAATTTCACGGAACTGACGTCTTACTTCTTCTACCATTTTGCCGGCAGCACGGCCCACTGCTTTCATGCTCATTGAGCTGAAAAGAAATGCCATCATTGCCCCGATAAAAAGACCAGCCAGAAGTACAGGATTAAACAGGGACAGATCATATGCACCAATAAAATCCTTTATTGTTGCCGTACTAAGGTAAACTGCAACCTGTCCATCCTGAACTGCCGGTACTGTACTATTATAAAATAAAGTATCACCGATCTGTTTGAATCCGTCCGGAGCTTTATCAGCTACTCTTCCTAGCCATAACCTGATCTCTTCCATATAAGCAGCCATCAGGGCAAGCGCCGTCAGAGCAGCAGAGCCAATAGCAAAGCCTTTTCCTGTAGCGGCAGTTGTGTTGCCCAGTCCGTCAAGAGCATCAGTTCTTTCCCTGACTTCTTTAGGAAGTTCCGACATTTCGGCATTACCTCCGGCATTATCAGCAATCGGGCCGAATGCATCGGTTGCAAGTGTTATGCCAAGAGTTGATAGCATACCGACGGCTGCAAAACCGATCCCATAAACACCCATTGCAAAATTCTGGAATCCCCCGGCAAAACCATAAGCAGCAATTATACCTGTCGCAATTGTTACCACAGGGATCCACGTTGATAACATTCCTACTGACATCCCTTCGATTATAACAGTAGCCGGACCCTGGAGTGCCTGTCTGGCAATGCCCTGGGTAGGCTTATTCCCGTCAGAAGTGAAATATTCAGTTGACTGACCGATAATTACACCGGCTAAAAGCCCTGATACTGCTGCACCAAATACACCCCAGGTTATCCAGTTCAATGCAGCCATAACAGCAAGTACTACAAGGATAAGTGCGGAACTGCCGCCTGTTCCAAGGAGAAGAGCGCGAAGAAGAACTTTCGGTGTTGCGGATTCTTTTGTCCTGACCATATAAACACCTGCTATTGAGAGTAGTATCCCTATTGCTGAGACAAGCATTGGGGCAATTATAGCTTTCATCTGGAGATCACCGGTTACAGCCGGTAGTGCTGCACCGAGAGCTGCCGTGGCCAGGATCGACCCTGCATAAGATTCATAAAGGTCAGCGCCCATACCGGCAACATCTCCAACATTATCTCCAACGTTATCGGCAATCGTGGCAGGGTTGCGGGGATCGTCCTCAGGAATTCCTGCTTCAACTTTTCCAACAAGGTCAGCACCAACGTCGGCTGCCTTTGTAAAGATACCACCACCTACACGTGCAAAGAGAGCCTGAGTTGAAGCGCCCATACCGAATGTAAGCATGACTGCAGTAATTTCAATAAGTTTCTGATGTTCTGTAGTACCTGTCTGGACAAAAGTCAGCCCGAGGAACCTCAGTCCGGTTTCCATATTATCGGGAGTGAATACGAGACCATTAAGTATAAGGAACCATATAGCTATGTCTAAAAGCCCGAATCCAACGACTACAAGTCCCATAACAGCACCACTTCGCAAAGCTACCTGGAGTCCTTTGTTCAGTGATTTTGAAGCAGCCCATGCAGTCCTGTTTGAAGCAAACGTTGCAGTTTTCATACCCAGGTAACCGCAAAGACCAGAGAAAAACCCTCCTGTAAGGAAGGCAACCGGAACAAAAGGATTTTGTATACCAAAATAGGCAAGCACAAATAAAAGAACAACAAGAATTATGAACACCTTGCCTACAACGATATACTGACGTTTCAGATAAGCCATTGCACCTTCTCTGACATACGCAGCAATCTCCTTCATCTTGTCAGTTCCCTCTTCCTGGGCTTTCATATTTCTGTAAAAAATCCAGGCAAACAACAATGCCATGAGCGCAGAAACCGGTACAATCCAAAAAATACTACTAATCATGATATCAGTTTTAAATTAGAAAAACATAAGGTTTAGAAAAGTTAAAAAAATGACGGTACAAAACTATATTAGTTTTTTATTATAGCAAATGAAAAAAGAGATTCTTGAAATGGATTGTATATTATTAGAACCATTCTAAATAAAGAGAGTGCTAACAGATTATTGTTTCAGACATTATTCTGATCCAGAATGTTAAGGATTTCTGTTAAAAGAATTAACTATATTGCTCTGAAAAACTCGTAATTAATGTTTTCCAGTTCTGACATTTTGGGATAAGGATAGAAAACGATCTCATCTTTAGCACCAACATAAAATCCTGTTTCAATAGTTCTGTAAAGAAGTTGCCCGGAGAAGATCCGCTGGACAGTTTTCATGTGTTTTTCATATTCACCTTTAAGGATTTCAAGACAATCCCTGAGATGTCCGATATTCGGATAAGGCAAATGTTCAGCCGAACCGGAAAGGGGATTTGTTGCCAGTTCACCAAGCTTCAGCTCAACAAAAAACAGTTTTGGCAGAGTTATTGGTGTTGATCCGTCAGTTAACCTTTTCAGAAATGCTGAAGGAGGAAGGCCGCTGGCAACAAGAGGATTTACCGGAGATAATTCCTGATAAAGATGAAGCGCATTTTGTAGTTCTTTACTCTTATCATATGGCGCTCTTTTTAATTCAAGCACCAATCCATGATCGGTGGTAAGATAGAGGCTTTTCAGTGCTGATACGGGGATCATTTCCAGGGTCCGGTAAACTGACAGATATACAGAACTCTTAGGGCTGCCATCCTCCTTGGCGACACACCTTTTATTCAGGCTCTCCATATCGATGATGTTCTCTATTTTGGAGAGGTCAACCTCAAAAAAAATCGTCTGGCCTTTATTCCGTTTTTTAGTGCCTGTTGACAGATACATTCCAAATCCTTCAGGGGGAAGCATTGAAGCAACAAGTGCTTCGGGAGTGCAGGTTAAATAAATGTACTTACTCATAGGTTTGTATTTTAAAAAGGTTACTGATCCAGGTCCAATCTACTTCAAATTTAAGCTACTTTTTGCAAGAATGAAAGAAACAGGTCATATCAATTTTCATCAATTTTTATTCTTCACATACTTATTCATCCAGTTGAGAACTTCCCAGTGCTTATGTAAAACAGACTCACGTGCAGCATATCCATGACTCTCGTTAGGGAGCAATACCAGCCTTACTGTAGCTCCATATCCTTTCAGCGCACTGTAGAATCTCTCACTTTGAATCGGGAAGGTACCGCTGTTATTATCAGCCATTCCATGTATAAGCATTATAGGATCTTTCACTTTATCTGCATTCATAAAAGGAGACATTCTGTTATAAACATCAGGTGCTTCCCAATAGCTTCTTCTCTCATTCTGGAATCCGAAAGGAGTAAGGGACCTGTTATACGCACCGCTCTCAGCTATACCAGCGGCGAACAACCTTGTGTGAGCCAGCAGGTTAGCAGTCATAAACGCTCCGTATGAATGCCCGCTTACTGCTACTCTTTTAGGGTCAGTAACTCCCATATCAACAGCTTTGTTAATCGCTGCTTCTGCATTTGCAACAAGTTGTTCAACAAATGTATCGTTGGGTTCCTTACCATCAACACCTACTATCGGGAATGCTGCATCCATAAGAATTGCATATCCCTGTGTGACATATACCAGGGCAGAGGCAGGGCTTACCCTTGTAAAAGTATAAGGAGAACCGCTGACCTGTCCTGCTGCCGAGGGGTCATTGTACTCACGGGGATAAGCCCAGAGAAGAGTTGGCAAAGGAGCATCCTTTCCCCTGGTATAATCTGCCGGAAGATAAAGAGTAAATGAAAGATCCAGACTGTCATTCCGCTTGTATCTGACAAGTTCCTTATGTATCCCCTCAAGCTGAGGATATGGATTTTCAAATTTTGTAACCTGTATGAGCTTTCTGTTTTTAAGATTCCTTATAAAATAGTTTGGAACATCAGTAACAGATTGTCTGGAGGTCAGAACCAGCCCTTTTGAAATATCAAGCCATGAATTAACTGTTTCAAAGTATGGGGCTTCAGAACGCCAAAGCCTGATTGTTTTATTTTCAGCAATGTTATATTTATCAATAAATGGTCTGTCTCCTTCAGGTGAAGCACCATTACCATTCAAAAACAGTGATTTACCCTTATCAGCAAATAGCAAAACACTCCTGCCCCGGGAGTTCGGTTCAGTCATAAACCTGCCCGGATTATTATAACCATCATCCGTATTGTATTCCTGGATCTTCTTTTTTGTGTTCTGCGGATCAACCGGATTAAAAGAACTGATTACACGGGTTCTTGTCCTGCTCAGTCCCTCTGTGACCAAAGCAAAATCTCCTTTCCCCCAGGTTATACCGCTGAATCTCAGTTCCGTTGCGATAAATTGCCCAGGTGACCCTGAAAAAGGAGCCGGAAGAATATATACCTGGTCATGATATTTCATTTCCTTCTTATAATCTCCATCATCAAGGGCCTCGACCCAGTAAACAGTTGCAGGTTCATCAGAGCGCCAGTTATAAAATCTCGGACCGGGAAGAACCATATCGTAACCCCTTGGTTCATTTTCAATCAGGGGTTCTTCCAGCAATGTCCTGACAATATTACCCTTGAGATCCCATATCTGAGTTAACGTCGGGAAATTGTAAAACGGGACGATATATGAAAAAGGCCTGCTTATTGTTGTTACCAGTAAATAATTTCCGTCAGGTGACGGTGAAACATCAGTTATCATTCCTTTTTTACCTATCCTGATACTGTTAATCCCATCCCAGAGCATCATCTGAGATTTTGCAAAATATTCGAAAATTGCCTCATCAACAGGATCCTTAAGCAAATCCTGGTATGTGGCTGCCTGTCCCTGTTTTCCAAGATTTTCCTGGACCACAGGACCTTCCGGCACCAGACTGCGTTCAGGTTTGGTTCCTTTTTCAGGGTCAGTTACACAATATATGAGGCTTTTATTATCTGACAACCAGCTGATAGAACTGCCAAATACCATATTAATATTGCCCGCTATCTTCCACGCTTTCAGCGAGGTCATATCACATACCCACAGCTCAATCTCAGATTGTTTTGAATTTATAAATGCAAACTTTTTACCATCGGGTGACCATTCGGGTGAGCCAAGATGCGGATCTACAGGCAAACCAGCTATATCACGTTCATTGGTCCCGTCTATATTCATTATTTTATAGCCTTTATTGTAAGTCTGCCTGCTGGGGCCGCTGTTTGAAGGATTTATCCTGAGGCCTCCGATTCTCAATTCCTCTGTTGAAAGTTCACTGATTGTAATAATTGAAGGTCTTTCAACAATCACAATATTTGACTTATCAGGACTTACAGAGACAATCGGAGTCACCGGAGCATCAACGATCTTTACAATCTCCTGTGGAGGCAACTGGTATTTCAGTGCTTCCTGTGAGTTCGAATCCGGGGAAACAACACAGATTAAAGCTGAAATGAGGAATAATTTCTGAATCATATCGGTATAGTTATTTAAGGTTGTGATTATCTTCCCAAAGATATTTATTTGAAAATATCCTGATATGTTTACTTATAGTTCTGTTTATAATTTTTTAAATACCTGTTACATTTATTACATTTACCCGGATTTTAACAACATATACCGGAAATAAACAGGAGCTTATGACCAACTTTTTTGATGATAAAATATCCGACAGACTGGGTGGCATCAACTTTGGAAAATCAACAGTTATTTACAAATTTGAACTTATCAAAAGGGCAAAGGCAGCCGCAAAAAAAGCGCACCCTGATTTAGCCCTGATCGATATGGGTGTCGGAGAGCCTGCCTGGCCTGCAGATAACCTGGTAGTAAAATCTTTATCGGAAGAAGCCGGCAAACCGGAAAACAGATGGTATGCTGATAACGGAATTCCCGAATTTCAGGAAGCTGCAGCTCATTATCTTGAAAAGGTTTATGGACTTTCAGGATTAATACCATCGGAACACATAATTCACGGTATTGGATCAAAACCGGTACTCGCCATGCTTCCAATCTGTTTTATAAATCCAGGAGATATTTTACTTACTACAGTTCCGGGATACCCTGTAACGGCAACTTATACAAAATATCTTGGCGGGGAAGTATTCAATTTGCCATTAAAGGAATCAAATTCTTTTTTACCTGACCTGGATTCAGTCCCTCAACATATTCTGAAAAAAGCGAAACTTCTCTATTTAAATTATCCTAATAATCCTACAGGAGCCGTTGCGGATATTGAATTCTTTAAAAAGGTAGTTGATTTTGCAGGGAAACATAATATTGTTGTCATTCATGATGCTGCTTACAGTGCATTGACATATGACGGGTATAAACCACTTAGCTTTCTGTCTGTTGAAGGAGCAATGGATGTTGGACTTGAGGTTCATTCATTATCAAAAGCTTTTAACATGACAGGCTGGAGAATAGGTTTTGTCTGCGGAAACAGCAAGGCAGTTAAAGCGTATGCAACTGTTAAAGATAATACTGATTCAGGGCAGTTCAGGGCAATTCAAAAGGCAGGTATTCAGGCATTAAGACATACTGATATTACGGCAAAAACTATCGAAAAATACTCAAGAAGGTTCGAACTGCTGGTAGATGCCCTGAACGATATTGGATTTAAAGCTAATAAGCCTAAAGGATCATTTTATTGCTATGTAAAAGCCCCTGGAGGTACTGAGAGCGGGAAAGTGTTCAATTCTGCATCTGAATTTTCAGAATTTCTCATTAAGGAATCATTGATATCTACTGTTCCATGGGACGATGCCGGGAAATTTGTCCGTTTCTCAGTTACCTTTGAAGCAGATTCTCTTCAGAAGGAGAAAGAGGTAATAAATGAAATGAAAAAGAGAATGAAGATACTAAAACTGAGATTCTGATAAATGTTGCCAGATGTAAATATTTTATATTTGATTGCATAATAGAGGAGCTTCGGAAATGCCAAAAATATCTGTAGTAATCATAACATACAATGAAGAGCTGTTTATTGAAAGATGCCTCGCATCATTAGATGGGATTGCAGATGAGATAATAGTAGTTGATTCATTTTCAACCGACTTGACAGAAAAAATCTGCGATAAATTTAATGTCAGGTTCATAAAGCATGAATTTGCAGGTTATGTGGAACAGAAAAATTTTGCAACATCTTTAGCTGCCTGGCCGTATGTGCTCTCACTTGATGCTGATGAAGCTCTGAGCGAAGAATTAAAAAAATCAATCCTGAAAATAAAGGATAATTTTGAATATGACGGCTATATTTTCAACCGCCTGAATAACTATTGCGGAAAATGGATAAAACATTCAAGATGGTATCCTGACAAGCATCTGAGGCTGTTCGATTCGACAAAAGGAAAATGGATTGGACCAAATCCTCATGACAGGTTCAGGTTAAATCCGGACAGCAGATCAACCAGACTTAAAGGTGATCTTCTCCACTGGTATTATTCATCATTTGAGGAACATCTGGATAAAGCGAACCGGTTTTCAACAATAGGTGCCAATGAGTATTTTAAAGCCGGCATGAAGGCGGGTCCGTGTACTGCCACACTTCACATGCTATGGAGCTTCTTCAGATCTTACATCCTGAGAGCAGGATTTCTTGACGGTTATCTTGGTTATGTAGGCTGTTCAATATCAGCCTGGTCCAGTTTCCTTAAGTATTCGAAACTCAGAAAGCTCAATTCGCGGTCAAAAGAATCCGGAAATAATAAATGATGATATTCGAGGACGATATTAAAAATTCGTTAAAAATCCTTAAGGATGGAGGAGTAATTCTATATCCTACGGATACAGTCTGGGGACTGGGATGCGATGCAACCAATCAGAAAGCAGTTGAAAAAATTTTCAGTATCAAAGCCAGAAGTGAATGTAAAAGCCTTATAGTTCTTGTAGACAGTGAAACAATGCTCCAACGGTATGTGAGGGAGATTCCGGAGGTTGCTTCAGAAATTAATGAATTATCGGATACCCCTGTAACTATTGTCTATCCTGAAGCCAGGAATCTGGCATCCGGTATCCCGGGAGAAGATGGGTCAGCTGCTGTAAGGATAACCACCGATGATTTCTGCAGGGTATTAATCGGAAGATTCAGGAAACCAATAGTATCAACTTCAGCAAATTTAAGCGGAGAACCTGCTCCTTCACATTTCGGGGAGGTGTCCGGGGTAATAATAGACTCAGTTGATTATACTGTAATGTACAAAAGAGAAGACCGGCAGAAACACAAAGTATCGCCGGTTATTAAATTTGAAAAAAACGGAGTTTTTAAAATTATCCGGAAGTAACTTATTTTGCAGCTCTTACATGTCCTGAGCCGGAAACATGTGCATTGATCTTAGGATCACCGATATAGTTAACATTACCGCTTCCTGAGATGGCAGCATCAAGAGAATCGCCTGCTTTGCAAAAACAGTTCCCGCTCCCCGACACTTTGACAACCAGGTGGTCAATCTCAAAAGCTTCACCGGAATAACTTCCCGATCCGCTGATTGAAATATCTCCAGTATCAGCATTACCCTCTGAACCTATTATTATATTACCTGAACCTGATATACTGCAGTTCAGATTATCCACCACCAATCCTGCAGTCAGAAGTTTTCCGCTGCCGCTTACGCTCAAGCTAAGGTTATCTGCATCTTTGACTGCATCCAGTATTTCAGCTCTGCCGGAACCAGAAACGCTTAATCCTTCAATCTCAGGCATCGTTATGTATACATTAACTTTCTCATTGAAGTTAAATCGCCAGCTTTCCTGTTTAATTAAAAGCCTGTCCTTTGACACTTCGGTGATGACTTCTCCAAGGTCACTTTTTGTTCCTTCGAGCACCACGCTGAATTCAGGACCAATTTTAATATTCAGATTCCCGGCAATGCCAAAGTTGACTCTGGAAAATCCTTCTACATTCCTGGTTTCCTTAACCGTTGTCTGACCAGCTGCAATGCCGGCGGCAAGGCTTACGATAATAAAGAAAGCTGCCAATTTTTTCATTATAATATGATTTAAAATTTGAAATGATTTTAGACAAAGACGATTGTTTTTGGAAAATGTTGCACCGGGAAAGTGACCCCCACCCCCTTAAGGGGGCTAATTCGGAGTACTTTGTTAGCTTCCCTTCAGGGGGGATGGGGGGTTAATTGATTTCAATCAGCCCATCCGGAAGATCCATAGTAATGATCTTCTTTTTATTATCCACTTTAACTATGAAATGTTCATGCAGCGGAATTAAAATCTCTTTGCCGGTATCTGTTTTGATATTAAGAAGCCATTGTCCGGGATTTTCAATAACCTCAATAATTGTACCGACCAGACTTTTATCGGGTAAATGGACTTTAAATCCGCAGAGGTCCCGGAGATCATCATTAATGATAATTGCCTCTTCACCTGTGGTTAGATAAATCCTGCTCCCAACAAATTCGCTGGCTTTTTCTATTGATTCGTACCCGTCAAATCTGAGCCTCAATATATCCGCACCCGGGTATTCCGACATTGATATAAAAAAAGGAACCGGTTTGCCTTCTATTTCCAGGAAAACCGATTCCAACTCCGGTATATTTTCAAAAAAGCTCTTTTCCAGCTTAATTGTTACAGTACCTTCGAAGCCATGTACTTTAGTAATACGTCCAAGCAATATATAGGCTTTATAAGCCATAGGATCGTTAATCCTTCACCTATTCCTGGGGTTTTTCTTCTGCTGCAGGTTCAGATGAGCTTTCATCTTTAACTGGAGCATCATTAGTCTCAGCTACAGCTGGAGCATCAGTGGTCTCAGTTATGACTGGTGCATTGGCAGTTTCAGCTGCTGGTGCAGTCTCCTCAACCGGAGCTTCAGGCTGGCTTGCTGCCTCAGCTTTAGCAGCCAGGTCGGCTTGCTTTTTAGCCAGTTTTGCTGCTCTTGCTTCGTTTATTTTCTTTTCGGCTGTCAGCATCTCAACGAGCTTGTCGTCTTTCGATTTCTCAAGACCTGATTTTTTCACTTCGATTTTTGCGTCATTCTGTTTCATCCATTCATCAAAACGTCTTGTGGCCTCAACTTCATCAAATGCACCTTTTTTTACACCCTCAAGTAGATGCTTTTTCAGAAGTACACCTTTATAAGACAGGATAGCCCTGCATGTTTCAGAGGGCAATGCGCCATTTTGCAGCCAACCCAGAGCCTTGTCGAAATCGAGTTCGATAGTGGCGGGGTTAGTGAGCGGATTATATTTTCCGATCTTTTCAACATATCTGCCATCCCGTGGCGACCTGCTATCAGCTACCACGATGTGGTAGTAGGCCAGTTTTTTACGGCCTTTCCTAGCTAATCTGATTTTAACTGCCATTAATTTTTTACGCTTTTTATTTAACCTGCTTTTTTAATTTGTGGGTGCAAAGATAAATGTAATTATTTTATCGGGCAAATGAATGATACTAATTTGTATACAATAAAAAGAGGCTGACCTTATATGAGCCAGCCTCCTGAATGATTAATAACAAGCTCTACTTTCGTGTAAAAGTGAACGCATAATTTCCCCAGCCTCCTTCGTCAACAGTAATAGTAAAAACCATCGTGTATTTACCATCACATGAATTAAAGGACCCGGGACTGGCACCAGCGTAAGAGTAATTATGGTAGCTCCCACAAACGGAAGCAAGTGCTGTTTTATCAGCAGGATCAGCCGTTAATGTTACAGGTCCATCTGCAGGCCACGTAGCCGAAACTGCACGATATTCCCCAATTGCTAAAGCCGGATCAAATGCACAAACCACCGGAATCGCTAAAGAAGCACTGGAGCGGGTAATTTTCCCATTTAGAGTAGTCTCAACCTCGACGTAAATAACATCTCCGGTATTAATAGCCGACATCTCAGCTCCGATAGCATCGAGAACCTCACCAAGGGTAATAGAGACAGTGGCAGGAAATGATGTCAATTCAGCTATTTTCATCCTTTCAAAATTGGTTCCATGAGAAACTACAACTTCTGTTTTTTCTGGTTGAGTTTCGGACACAATATTAACCACAAATTGGATATATGAATTTTCATCGCCATTAATAAGAAATCCAGGATTAGGTGTGGAAATAGAAGGCACCGATGCAATACCTCTCTCACCTGCAAGATCCTTAAGCTCTTCACAGCTTAAACATATCATCATCAGTGTTATGATTAATCCTAACATTTTTATTCTTTTCATCTTTAATTTATTTTATAGTTAAACTCTGAAAATGGGGGAACTTATCGCGTACCGCCAGCCCACCAGACGTTTTCAGTATAAACATATGTACCGTCGCCATAAGCACCACGGACATTTACATTTGTAGTTACATCTGAAGTTCCATATGTAAAACGCAATGGAAACTTAGTTGGATTATTAGGATTTGCGAGCGTGATAACATTGTCTCCCATTGCCTTCAATCGTCTGTAATCATTATAAGCCTCTACAGCTTCTTCTTCAAAAAAAGCTATATATTTCTGAATCATTATCTCAGCCAGAGGATCTGAGTTAAATCTGCTTAATACTTCATTGTCAAAATAATCGGAGGCATCATCAGCTGTCAGACCAATATTTACTTTTTGAAATGCAGCTGCCACGGCTTTCTCTAATGCTTCTTCAGCTGCAGGTAAGCTATTTAACCGTGCATTAGCTTCAGCTTTCAGAAATTCTATCTCATGATAGCTCAATAGGTAAGTGGGTGCAGTAATTGTGCTGATTGCAGATATCGAATACAAACCTTGTACCTGATTCGCAGTGCCATTAGGAGCAAATACCAGGTCACTTCCTGTTTCGGGATAAGGCATGAAGAACACATCATCCCTGGGATCATTTCTCTCCGCTAATTTGTCATGCAGACTTTGACTTGCTCCATAATAATCCCGGTCCTGAAACATACTGTAAAACGGACTTTGGGAAGTAGTACCATTATAATTAAACTGAGCCTGTTCATCACTTGAGGTGAAAGACTGGTTTGCAAATGTGATTACATCAGCATAAGAAGGAGTCTTATGTGATAAACGCATTGTATACCGGGCTTTCAACCCATAAGCAAATTTTTTCCAAAGCTCTGTGTCTCCTCCGTATATCAAATCCTGCGTGCCTAAAGAAGGAAAAATTGATTCTTTGTCCAGATTAACTATAGCATCATCAAGAAACTTAAAAATATCTTCATATATATCCGTCTGCTTATCGAGCACCGGGGTAAATATTACACCCGGCTGTAGCGCTTCACTCCATGGCACATCCCCCATCACATCCGTCAGAGTTGCAAGATTAAATGCCGAAAGTATTTGTGCAATACCCAGCGTATGGTAATTACCTTCTTCGGAACCACCTTCAGAACATTTCTCAATGATCACCTTCAGCGTGTAAAGAGTCTGGTAAGTAGCAACCCATGAATTATTATAAGTTGAAGAACTTGTAGGCTCTGCAGCTCTGATATCAGCATTATAAAACTGATTCCAGGTCCCGGCATTATGCTCAATATAAACAGATGCATAAAAACTGAAGTCGTTTCCAATTACATTGAAAGCTGAGCTTGTCATTGCATCTGTAATAATCAATCTTGACAGCATGTCAGACGGGTCGTTTATGTTCTTTGATCCACTACATTCTGACGGGAGAAAGTATAGTCAATACCCACACGATTCCTGAAGAATTTCAGGTCTGCACCAATCTCGTACGATTTTGTGTTTTGTGGTCTTAAATTGGGGTCGTATTGAACATTATTCGGAACATAGGAACTTATTCCTCCGATAGGGTACAAGATTGGATTGCCCATCCACCATCCGCCTGAATAGTTTGGTGTGTCGTAATAATTTTCAGTATATGTACCTGCCTGCCCAACCTCAGCATACGAAACACGTAATTTAGCATATGAAATCCAGTCAATATTTTTTAACGCGTTTAATTCAGATGCTAAAAAGCTTAAAGAAACAGAAGGATAAAAGAAAGTCCGGTTATTTGTCGGCATAGTTGAAACAACATCATTTCTGCCTGTCGCATTAAGGAAAAGCAACGATTTCCAATCCAGGGATAAACTCCCGAAAATTCCAACAGTGCGATTTCTGAATTGAGATTCATTTGCAGTGACCATATTGGCATTCCTGACATGTGCCCAACCTCCAAAATTAAAAGATTCACCATGTTCTGAAAAAGTCTTAGAGCTTCCCTGGTCAAATTCATTTCCAATCATTGCACTAAAGTTCAGACTATTGGTAATGCGCCAGTCATAATTAGCCGTAAGCAGGGAGTTGACTGTAAAAGATGTTATGCTGTAGTTGCACTAAATCCCACCCCTAAAATAAAGGGATGGGATAGTTTTTTGTGTTTTCCACGTTAATTTAGTTTACCACAAACAATTAAAATCATGGAAACACAAACAAAGCTAAGAAAAAAGTCGTTAACAATGGTTGAAGA
>JALHSP010000159.1 GCA_022865305.1 Bacteroidales bacterium
ACCACCGTACGTACCGTTCGGTATACGGCGGTTCGTTAGAAATTAGTTACTTGTGTATATCTTTCTGTAAAACTAAGGTATCCAGAATTCTTAAGCCTTTTATTAGTAAAGGTTAAAGTAAGTATAGGACTATTGGATATTCTCCGGTAGCCTTTTCTGGTGTTAGCATATTACTATGCCTTGACAAAATAAGCCGTGCACCCCAGCGCCAATCTGTCGTTACACATGGCGCCTTAACTCCTCAGTATTAACCGATTCATCGCTGTGCATGGGAGTAATTAGAGCAGTCAACACACCTTTCGGTTCAAATATTTATTTCTCCTTTTCTTCGCTTGCATAATGACAAGCTACATAATGCCCAGGTCTTTTCTCTTCAAGATCGGGAATCTCCTGGCTACATTTTTCTTTTGCGATGGGACAACGGGTATGAAAGCGACATCCACTCGGCGGAGAGATTGCATCGGGAACATCACCCTCAAGAATTATTCTATGTCGCTGCCGTTCTATTTTAGGATCCGCTTCGGGTACCGCGGAGAGCAAGGCTTTCGTATACGGGTGAAGTGTATGGTCAAAAATTTCATTCTTTTCTGCTATCTCTGCAATTCTTCCCAAATACATCACTGCAATTCGGTCGCTAATATGACGGACCACAGCAAGATTGTGGGCAATAAAAAGGTAAGTCAGTTTATATTTCTCTTGCAGGTCCTGCATGAGGTTAATAATCTGGGCCTGTACTGAGACGTCCAGGGCTGATACCGGCTCGTCACATACGACAAACTCGGGATTAATTGCCAAGGCCCGGGCAATACAGATGCGCTGTTGCTGACCACCAGAAAGTTCATGCGCATAACGATTAGCAAAACTCGATTTTAAGCCCACATCTTTAAGCAACTCAAATACGTGCTGTTTTATCTCCTTGTTATTCATGAGCTTGTGGGCTCGTATTGGTTCTCCTATACTTTCACCGATTGTCATTCGGGGATTAAGCGTAGAATATGGATCTTGAAAAATGATTTGTATCTTTGTACGCATAGGACGAAGTTCTCTTTCGGACAACTTTGTCAAGTCGACACCTTTGAAGAATACAAAACCACTCGTAGCCCGATACAACTGAACAATCACAAAAGCGGTAGTTGATTTTCCACAACCAGACTCACCAACAAGACCCAGGGTTTCGCCACGATGTATATCCATGGAGATTCCGTCGATCGCGTGTACTATTCCTGATCGTTCGCCAAAAGCACCCAACTTAACAGGAAAGTGTTTTTTCAAATCCTTTATTGAGACAATAACTTCGTTCTGTTCTTTTCTCATTTCAGCACTCCATTTTTAGTGTTCACCCAACATGCAACCTTGTGCATCGGGTTATTATCCTTTCCTGGTACAATTGTTAGAGCAGGATTTTCCCTCGAACATCTCTCAACACTGTATCTACAACGGGGAGCAAATGGACAAAACTTTGGTTTTTCCAACAGCTCAGGAGGTGAACCTTCTATAGATGCAAGCCGCGTGAACTCCTGGCCTCGGAGTTTGGGAATACTTTTTAACAAGCTAATAGTGTATGGGTGACGGGGATCATAATATAGATCATCAACTAGCGCCTCTTCCACAATAAAACCCGAGTACATTACTATAACACGGTCCACCATCCCAGCTATAAGTCCCAAATCATGGGTTATAAGAATAATTGAAGAATCCAACTTTGCACTAAGATTCTTAATCAATTCCATTATTTGAGCCTGTATGGTAACATCAAGAGCAGTAGTAGGCTCATCGGCAATCAACAAATCTGGATTACACGACAAGGCCATAGCAATCATAACCCTCTGCCGCATTCCTCCGGAAAGTTGATGAGGATATTCATTGAGTCGTTCTCTTGCATTTGAAATGTCGACCAATTCCAACAACTCTGCACTTCTTTCCAGGGCCTGGGATTTTGAAAGCTTTTTGTGATAAATAAGAGCTTCTGATATCTGTGCACCGATTTTCATTAATGGATTGAGAGATGTCATCGGGTCTTGAAAGATCATACCGACTTTATTGCCCCTTATGTGCTGTATATCACGTTTATTCATTTTCCTGATGTCTTGCCCATCAAAAAATATTTGACCATTTTCAATAACAGCCGCTGGCGGGAGCAGATTCAAAATACTAAGCATGCTTACACTCTTACCGCATCCACTTTCACCGACCACACCAAGCATCTCACCTTTTCTAAGCGAAAAAGAGACACCGTTTACTGCATGAATCGTTGATTTACGCTGTTTAAATGTCGTTTCAAGATTTTGTACTTCCAACAATATTGCCTTCAAGTTTCTCTCCTTTAGTCTTTTCTTCTACTCCCACTACTTCCACTGACGAGGGTTAAGTGCGTCATTCAGTCCATCACCCAGGAAACTGAATGCCATCGTCATAATTGCCAGTACAGCAGCCGGTGCGGCAAGGATGTGTGGGTGCAAATGCCATACCCGTAGACCATCGCTAATCATATTTCCCCAACTGGGTATCGGCGGACGAACTCCAACTCCCAAGAAGCTGAATGCCGATTCGAACACCATAGCTTCCCCGAGAGTAGCGCTAAAAAGCACAACCACAGGACCTATTGAGTTGGGAATAATGTATCTCCGTAAAATTCCGATGGTCGATACTCCAGATGCAATGGCTGCTATCACATAGTTTTTATTCCGAATTGAGAGAATCTGAGCGCGGATTATCCGTGCTGCTTTTGGCCATTTGATTAGTGCTATGGAACCAAAAACGAGCACAAAATCGATCCAAATAGTTTCTCGAAACATAGGATTTTTGGTTTCGAGATATTGGGTTTCCATCCAGCGCATAAACAGTGGTTTTAGGGATGTATTGAGCACAATCACGAGAAGTAGCGAGGGGATGGACATTGTAATATCAATAAGCCATACAATAAATGCGTCAATTTTTCCCCCAACATTATACGCCCCGATAGACCCAACCACAATCCCGATCAAAAAGCTGATAACCGTAACCGATAGCGAGATAATAACGGCAGTCCGAGCACCATAGATAACTCTACTCAGAATATCACGCCCAAGATCATCTGTTCCAAACGGGTGTGCCCAGGAAATACCTTGGTTTCGCATTTCAATGTTTTGTGACAAGAAGTCGTAGGGTGTAATATAGGGTCCAATAAATGCAACCAAAAAGAGCAAGGAAATCAATATGAGTCCAATGACAGCACCTTTATTAGCTATTAGTCTTAAAAACGCATCCTTCATAAAGCTCTCTGAAGAGGTATCCTGAATTGCGGTTTGAAAATTTGTCTCAGCGTTTTCAACAGTATCAATTTTGTCTTTCATACTTACACGGTCTCCTTTTTGCTTAGTGATCGCGGGTCCAAAAAGGGAAGCACAATGTCAACTAAAAGGTTGACCATGAGCACCACTGTTGAACCAATAAACACAAGTGCCAGAATAACTGGATAATCGGAGCTGGTAATTGATTCCACCGCAAGGTTGCCGACCCCCGGAATTCCAAATACTGTTTCTAATAGAACTGCGTTGTTCAGCATGTTAATCATGATTATTCCCAACTGGCTCACTACTGGGCTAAGTACCGGTCTCATCATATGACGGACCACGATCTGAATATTTGGAATTCCCTTTGAGCGTGCTGTTCTAATGTAGTCTTCACTCAATACTTGTAACAAGGCTGATCGAGCCTGACGAATTATCAAAGCCATCGGGGTAATTGCCAAAACAAGCATAGGTAGAATGACTCTCGAATTGAAGAGGCCATGCCAACCATATGGTACAGCCATTATGCCTAACACTTTTACAAAGAAAATCATCAGTAATGGTCCGGACACAAAAACCGGTACACCCCATATCCCCATGGCAAATCCTGAAATTACATTATCCAGCCACCGATTATGATTTAAAGCGGCTATGACACCGAGGGCAGTACCGAAAATAGTCAAAAATGCTCCCGCAGCCAGTCCCATTTGAAGAGTGATAGGAAAGGCTTTTGCGATCATGCTACCCACGGATCTACCACTTACAAGTGAATTTCCAAAGTCACCCTGTCCCAAGTGAAGAAGATAATTCCAGAACTGTACCAAGAAGGAACGGTTCAAACCAGCGGCTTCTCGCATTGCCTCTATCCGTTCTGCATTATAAGCAATATCACCTGGTGCTCTCAAAAAAATTAATTTAATCGGGTCTCCAGCTCCGAAAAAAACCAAAGCGTAAACCACGAAAAGAACCACCAAGACCGTTGGTATCCATCGTAATAACCTATCTCCTATGTACTTCCACATGTGATTCTCCAGTGTTACAAATATTTTTAGATAAAGTACTTCGTAAGATACTACTTTTAAAAGTAATTCAGTCTGCTTTTTTCAATTGAGGTGTAGGTATCATATAGTGATACCTACACCTTTTCTACTTTCCATTTACTTTCCGTTGGTCATCTTTGCCTTCAATTCCTCGTCAATTGAAACGGCCCAAGGCTCGATAACCTGCCAGTCATCATTTTTATCAAAGTTCAAAACCCACGGCATTGCCCATTTCGACATAGTCTCATAATAGTATGGGATATATTGCCAATCGTCACGAAAGATTCGCTGCGCTTTTTGCGCCAGAGCGATTCGCGCAGGATCATCAACGGATTTGGCGGACGCTTCCTCCAAGAGGGCATCTATTTTGGCATTATGGTATCCGCCCATTTTGCCCTGGGCGTTGCCCGATGAGGAATGAATTGCACCCATTAAATACGAAACCATATCAGGAACACGGGTACCGACATCATCCCGAAAGATCTGGATTTGCATCTGATCAGGTCCTTGATAGCTGTCCTGTTGCGGTTTCATCTCAGTACCTTCGATTCCCAAAACCTGGCGCCACTGCTCCGCGATGTACTGTGCTGCTAGCTCATGAGAGGGAGTGCTTATACCAACGAACATCAGCTTGGGAAGGTTAGCCGCATTACCATAGCTGGAAGCTGCCAGTGCAGCACGGGCTGCTTCCGGATCGTATGGATACTCTTTATAGTCAGGGTCAACTCCTTTAACTTTATTTACTATTTGTGTGGCCGGTTGATGTGGACCATTTGGAAAAGCGATTTCAAACATCTTCTTTATATCCACAGCCATGATAAGGGCTTTTCTCACGTTAATATCATCCGTAGGTGGTTTGTTTGAGCTAAACCAAAAATGATGTCCCTTGGCCAACATAGCGCCATCTACGAACTCCTTACCCAGGTCCTGTATCATTGTGGTGGTCATAAGCTCAGTATGGGCATCCATCTCTCCGCGCTGAAGTAGGAGCGTAGCGGTCTGTTCATCTTTGACGGTGGTAATTATAATTTTGTCCAGTTTTGGCTCCGGTCCAAAGAAGTTGGGGTTTTTCACCAAAGTTATTATTCCACTGTCGAGATCCATATCTTGTGGCATAAAAGGACCACTTACAACCACCCCATTCTTCGGAGTCCACCATTCGGTGATTTGATCACCATTAGAGTCTCGGGCCTGAGAGATCTTTACCGGTGGAATAAGGGCTGTGGCAATCTTCTGATAAAATATTGGATCCGGCTTGCTGAGAGTTACCTCGATTGTACGCGAATCTTTGATCACTAAGCCTGACATCTCTATAGTCTCGCCGAGACTTACCTTATCGTATCCAACCACACCTGACAGGGAAAGGTCCACCCGCAGGTGTTGTGTACTGGGGCGTACACACAGGTCCCAACTTCCCTTCACATCTTCCGCAGTAATAGGACTCCCATCGGAAAAAACCGCATTTTCTGCAATGGTAAAGGTCCATACAGTGTTGTCGGCATTACCTGACCATTCGGAAAAAACGTATGGCTGTATCTTACCATTCTTATCAAAGTACATTGGGCTTGCCCATTGTAGCGAGTTCCAGCGAATCTCATGACCAGCACCGATGAACGGTGACCAGTTGCCACTGTTGCGGGGATGGATTATTCGAAGTACCTGCCCCCCTTCGGCCTCTTCCTGCGAGCCAGCGGCAAAGATGCCAATGCTACTTAGCATCAGAGCTAAACACAAAAGAATCGTTAACATAATCAAATGTTTCTTCATAATAAAATTTTCCTCCTTTTATTGTTACCCAAAATCTGCGTCTAAAATATTTACGCAGATTTTTTGCTAAATTCATCCAATAATCATCTGAATCTTATGATGAATCTGCAAATCTACATTCAAATTCCACCATTTTATTCACCGCCTTTCAAGGAAATCTGACTTTATATTTATTCACCGTTAAAAACGGTAAAACTATCCACAGATAGTCTATTTAAAGCTTTCTTTATCCACAATTTCTAATCTCGTTACAGTTTTTTACTGAAACCCTTCTTTATAAGGATACCCTTCCAGAAGCTTCAATATAGTCTGCCTTGCAGTCCTTATAATCTTACCCGCCACAAACACATATTTTAATCTGAATGTTAGTGTCCACTGCCTATACTCACTTACTGAAACTTTATCCATTGTAAATAGAAGGAATATGTTGTACACCAGCTTCATGATCTGGAAAAAAGTCCGGCTTTTATTATGGAATTTTGCTTGACTTTAAGGCAAATTTATATTTCATCGAAATATATAAAAATTAAGTAATCCCCCTAAAATTAGTGTGTTATTTTTTCCCATTGTATATTTCCATCAGATGAGCGTGATATTGCTATAGAACATTTCCAATCTTCGCTTAAATTTGGGAAATCTAATCTATTATGATTTCCTCTTGATTCTTCTCTTAATAAAGCACTATTAACAATTAATAAAGTTGATAATACCAATTGCTTTGTATATATATCCTTTAATAAATAATCAGATTTAAGTAGATGTTTTAATTTTTTTATACATTTCTCTAAGTCTTTCTTATTCCTACAGAATCCTAATGATTTGTTAATTATATCTTGAATTTTAAGATTTATACTTTGACAAATTTTTTTATCTATTTTATATGTTTTCTGAATTGCTTTTATCTTTAAATTTTTAAAATTTTTAAAAACTCCATCCTTTAGAATTTTCTCTGCAGCAATTATTCCAGAAACTAAAGCTTGGGTTGAAGAATTTCCTCCTAGTCTACCAGCACCATGAATTCCCCCCATTGCCTCACCAACTGCATACAAACCATTAAGTTTAGTTTGAAAAAATTCGTTTACTTTTATCCCTCCTAAATGACTATGAGCCGCTAATCCTACCTCTAATAAATCTTTTTGATAGTTAATATTTGCTTTTTTTAGTTTTTGATAAAACCACCGATAGTTTTCTAAAACAGATGGGGGAACATCCCTTAAATCATAATAAAATCCACCATGAATAGTCCCCCTCCCTCTTGCAATTTCTTCTATTCCAGCTCTGTTTATTAATGTTTTTGGGGCTCCTGATTCTCCTTTATTTCTCCATTTAAGTATAAATCTCTCTAAGTCCTTATTACGTAAATATGCACTATCTCCTAAAAGAGCTGTTGGGCAAGGTTGACCTTTTAATTCAAAAGGCCACAGTATAACTAAAGGCTCGAATTCAACGAATTCTACATCTACTAATTCTAAACCTGCATCAAAAGCTATTGAAATAGATCTACCATCAATATCGTTTGGATAAGTAGAATAAGGATATAAATTTCCAATTCCACCCCAAGCAATCACAATAATCGGAGCATAAAAATTTTGATAATAATTTTTAAAAGAGTTTTTTGTTGTTATACCAATAATTCTATTTTCATCAATTAATAATTTAATACATGAAATTTTATCTATAAATTTTACACCTTTATCAATCAACTTTTTTCGTAAATTTAAAATTATACTTTTACCCACTGGCATCGAAATTTGAAAAAGTGTTCTGGGGAAGCTAGATCCAGAAGTCCTATGTAAAATATACTGATTCCCTTCTTTTTCAAAATTGATTCCCCATTGTTCTAATTTCTTTACACACCTGTAAGCTTCCTGACACATTTTTAATACTAATTGCTTGTCGTTTAAATAACAACCAACCTCAAACATGTCTTTAGCATACTTTTGAACTGTATCTCCATAAGGATTTTCTGGTGTTACTGCATTCAGTGCATCAACAAAATATGAAGCTCCATTTCCCTTACTAATAATCGCAATCCTTAAATCTTTTGTTTCATCTATTATTCTGGCAACTGTGGTTAAAGCTGATATTCCACTTCCTAATATTATAATATCAAAGCAATTATCTCTCATTTCTTTGCTTTCCTTTAATAGATTAGTTTTTCCAAAATATTATTTTGAGTATATCGCCCCTCTCTCCCAAGCTGTCAAGCATTTTTTATGATATTGTGGTTACTACCCAAAAAGTACCCATATTTTACAAATAGTATTCGATAGTATCAAACAACATATTTAAATTACTATACCTAATCTATGCACCTTGAAAATTAAAACAGCAAAAATGGCTAAAACCCTTTATTTTACTTGCATTTTATGGTATAATTAATCATAAAATACTAATAAATAAACGCACAACAAATGGCCATACCTTCTTCCCTATTATCACTGACCGAAAGAGAAATGAAATATCTAAATAATTCCTGGGAGTATCTCCTCTTTTTAATACCCATTATCTTTGCCCCTCCTTTGTTCCTCTTGCCTGTTATTTTAATTATATAACAAGTCTTATTTTTCTCCTAAATGTGTCTAGTTGGAGGGGTGCAGTCCAAAAGGCTTTTTCGCTTCAGACACTAGAGGTATAATTTAAAACAAAACTTTTTTTTCAAACTTTTGTACGGTTTTTGATCCACGATCAATACCAGTCTGAGTCATGCTAACTTCACCAATATATAAATCACCATGTGAGTCGACAGTAATAGCATGAGGAGCAAGGAACAGAGCATTCTTATCTTTTTCCCCCTCACTTCCCCATCGTGCAAGAAGCTTACCATCGATACTATAAATACTTATTCTACCAATTAATTCAGAAATATAAACGGTTTCTTCATTATCAATATATATGTCTGTAGGACGATTCAAGTCAGTCCACTGATCAATAAATTTACCCTGAGCATTAAAAATTTGGAGTCTATTATTCTCCCGATCAATAACCCATACATGATCATTTTTATCAACCCAAATGGAATGAGGTAATCTGAATTGGCCTGGAGCAGAACCTGGTTCACCCCAAGAAAAAAGTAAAACTCCTTCTGGGGTGAACTTGTGTACTCGTGCATTACCATAACCATCAGATATATAGATTTCACCTTTTGAAGACAGTGCTATACCAGTAGGTCGATTAAATGGCGGGCCCCCTTGTTTTATCGTCGAAAGACTTTCAGAGAGTGTTGATTTTTTTCTATAGCCAGTATCGGATGGTTGATCTTTTTTGCCCAGCACTTGAAGCAATTCGCCTTCTTGATTAAATTTGGATACAGTATGATTACCATCATCTGCACAATATATACATCCAGCAGGGCCAATACAACAGCCATGAACCCGTTTAAAAAATCCCTCTCCCCATGAGGCTAAGATATTTCCCTCGCGGTCAAAAACCAAAACGGAGTGGGTGCCTCGATTTAATACATAGACCTTATCTTGGTGATCAATACATAGGCCGCTAACATCAATTGATGACAGTTCTTTGGGGGCCCATCCATCAATTAATTTATATAAATACTTGCCCGTTCCATATTCCATGATTTACACCTCCTTATGACTTAAATACTCAAAACTCTCTATCCCAATTATTTATTTAAAAAGTAACCTAATTTCTTGCTATTATCTAGTAATATCTCATGCAACTCATTTACAGAAATCTTCAAACTATTTAGTTTTGTTTTTCTAGATTCTTCAATTATCCACAAGATGGCATGCGACTTTATGCCTTTTTATATCTCTTTAAGCTCTGGTTCTACTTCTTTACAGGCATACATCTCCCCCATCATAATAGATTGTTTTCAATCCCGGATCTTTCAGAATTTTATCTTCAAAGAATTTCAGTTTTCCGGGTGTATTCATAACCTCTACATAATGTTCAGACCCTTTGAATAGGTAGAAGCACTCAAGTATATTAAAGACAGGATGCTTTTCAGAAAACCAACCGGCATCAATCATAATAATATCAATATCACCATCGATTACAGATTGATATGCACTGGAAGCATCTCCTAGCTGCCCTACAAAAAAGGTCTTGATTTTAAGCTTACCGTTGCTCTTCTCCTCAACTGTTTTAGCAAAGGCTGATAAACCTTTCCCGTTATGTGAAAGCTCTTGATTAACAGTCGCCGCAGTTAGAGTGACTTCCCCAGCCAGAGTCTGAATCTGTACTCCGACCGAAATAAGAAAAATAAAAGTCAAGAACATAATTAACTTTGTACTTTTTAACATTTCATTCTTCTTTGATCAAAGATAAGATCGGCACCTGCTACCTCTGCCTGTAGCGCATAAGCGCAAATTCTTTTTTTAACAGCAGTTGTAACACCACCATTGTCCAATACCTCTGCAAGCAGACTATCATCAATAATATTTTTGACACAAACATCAGGAGCCAATTCAGCAAATAAATTGTTTAAATCCTTCACAGAAACATTACTTGTATGAATTATAACTACTGTTTTTTGTTTATTTTCTTTGGCCATTTCTATTTTTCTCCTTTTTTATTTATAAAACCTATTTAAGTCCTTCATTATGCTTTTAAAATAATCAATCTCCTCTTCATGATCTTCCTTTCTACAAATTATCTCTAAACCGACCATTAACTCAGATCCTTCGTATATTTTTTTTATGGTTTCCAGAATATTTCTGAGTTCTTCTATGCTTATCTCTCCACCCTCAATTCCAAACTCAGGGTGTTTATCACCATATAAATTTGAAGTTTTATCTTTAATGATACAATTGGCCAAATGTATATGATTACAATAAGGGAATGCTTTTTTAATAGAATCAAGTGGTTCCTCATTTAGTTGTCTTAAATGACTTGTATCCATGGTTAAATCAAAATTTTTGTATTTTTCTCTTATCTCTCGAACCAGTTTAATTGCCAAGTCAGTATTCCCAATTAACGAAAAAGAATCAACGCTTGTATCTCCCGGTTCCAAGGTAAGATTTAATCTGCAACCTTTGGCTGATACATCTATATATTTTAAAAGTTCTTCAAGTGATTTTTTAAGATATTCATAGGCAATTTCATCTTTTTCATTTTCCGGGCGTCGTCCACTATTTATCAACAGACTGTTTGAGCCATAAAAATAGGCACCATCGATACATTTTTTCATTTCATAAACTGATTCTTCTCTCAGCTCTTTAT
>JALHSP010000020.1 GCA_022865305.1 Bacteroidales bacterium
CTCCATTAGGGGGATGAGCTTGTTTCTTCTGCCTGCAACCTTTACTGGTTGTATGAGTTCGAAGAGCCGTATGAATCGAGAGGTTCACGTACGGTTCTGAGAGAGGTTTGGGGGTGAAACTCCCCCTTACCTACTCGACTTATTTTTTTTATCAGGGTACCAGTTAATTGTCTTATCATTAATGCTTTGGCAATGTGCTTGCAAAATGGATAATTATTAGAAAGTTTCACCAAGCTGCCTGAACATATCCATTAAATTAACATACTGAACTTTTAGCGATTATCTCTTAAATTTAGATAATCGGTACTATTTGAATAAATTGCAGCTAAATAATTGTTCAAAATAATCATGTAACTTTCCAGAAAAAACCTATGAAATCATATCGCAAAGAACTCTGGTTCGAAATACCAACTCGTCGTGGTTTTGTAAACATTACAGGACAGGTTGAGAGATGCCTTGACGATAGCGGCATACGTGAAGGCTTGATACTCATAAACGCAATGCACATAACCGCAAGTGTCCTTATTAATGATGATGAATCTGGTCTGCATCACGACTTTGAAGTCTGGTTAGAAAAACTTGCTCCTGAAAAACCATATTCGCAATACAAACACAACGGATTTGAAGACAATGCTGATGCTCATATCAAACGTACATTAATGGGGAGAGAAGTGGTTGTTGCAGTTACGAACGGACAAATGGATTTTGGTCCCTGGGAACAAATCTTTTATGGTGAGTTTGACGGAAAGCGCAGGAAAAGAGTTCTTGTAAAGATAATAGGGGAGTAAGACAGCCCGCCAACAGGTGGGCGTTAAGACAATTAACTCAATTTCATATCCTTAATAACATCAGCAATCCTCTGATCGAGCAACTTCTCTGTTTCTTCAAATTTACCTGCTGATTCCAGTTTTGTATTTACACTGAAATAGAATTTGATCTTCGGCTCGGTGCCTGATGGTCTGACAGAAATTTTTGAGCCGTCTTCAAGGAAAAACTGAAGGACATCTGATTTCAAAAGATCAATTTTCGTCTTTCCTCCTGTTATACAGTTAGTTGATACGAGAGTTTCATAATCGTCAATTTTAACAACTTTACTGTTGTTGATGATTTCAGGCGGATTTTTCCTGTAACCTTTCATTATTGCCCTTATCTCATCCGCACCCTCTTTCCCTTTCCTGACAATATTGATCAGTTTTTCTTTATACAAACCATATTGTACATATATGTCGATCAGCAATTCATATAACGATTTACCCCTGCTTTTGGCCCATACAGTCACCTCAGCAGTCAGAGCGCATGATGCAACTGCATCTTTATCCCTGACATAATCGCCGGGAAGGAATCCATAGCTCTCCTCACCGCCACCTATATATTTTTCCTTGCCTTCAAGTTTCCGGATAAGATCGGCAAAGAACTTAAAACCGGTTAATACATTATAGCATTTAACATTGTAATCATCTGCAATCCTGTCAAGAATGTCAGTAGTTACAATAGTCTTAATAATGTATTCATTCCCTTTATATTTTTCCCTTTCCTTAAACTGGGACAGAATATACCAGATAAGCAGAATGCCGGTCTGGTTACCATTAAGAAGAATGAATTCGCCTTTTTTATTTTTTACTGCAAGGCCCAGCCGGTCTGCGTCAGGATCAGTTGCCATTACAAGTTCAGCTCCTGTTTCAACAGCTCTTGAAATCGCCATCTTTAAAGCATCAGGTTCTTCCGGGTTAGGAGACTTGACTGTTGGAAAATTACCATCGGTTTTATCCTGTTCAGGAACACTGATTATGTTTTTAAAACCGAATAATTTAAGGGCGGGAGGCACCAGTGTGATACCGCTGCCATGGATAGGAGTATATACTATGCCTGTATCGCTGTACTTCCTGATAATGTCAGGATTAAGGCTCATTTCAAGAACCTCTTTCAGGAACAGATCATCAGTCTCTTTTCCAAGGATTTTAATCTTGTCTTTTTTCCCGTCAAACCTGATCTCATTTACAGATTTAATTTTACGTACTTCTTCAATTATTCCCCTATCATGTGGAGCCACAACCTGACCTCCATCATCCCAGTATGCCTTATACCCGTTGTATTCCGGCGGATTATGTGATGCAGTGATAACAACACCGCTCTGACATTTGTAATGACGGATAGCAAATGAAAGTTCAGGTGTGGGTCGCAGTGATTCAAAAAGGTAAGCTTCAAATCCGTTTGCTGAAAAAATATTGGCTGCTGTTTCGGCATAATACCTGCTATTGTTGCGGCAGTCGTGAGCAATCGCCACTCTTATCCCTTTGTTCCCGCACTGTTTGATTATATAATTTGAAAGCCCCTGGGTTGCCATTCCAAGCGTGTAAATATTCATCCTGTTGGTGCCGGCGCCCATTATGCCCCTCAGACCGCCTGTCCCGAATTCAAGATCCTGGTAAAATGCATCAATGAGTTTTTTCTCATCTTTCTCAAGCATTTCACGCACCTCTTTACGTATTTCTTCGTTGAATTCATTGCCAAGCCAGGTCTGTGCTTTCTTTCTGATCTCTTCCAATGATAACATACTTAGTTATATTATATTAACAATTTTATACACTTCTGCAGGCTGGTTCTCCAGTGAGGTATTTTAAGGTTATAATTTTCTTTTATCTTGCTTTTATCGAGAACAGAATAGGATGGCCTTTGAGCTGCGGTTTTATAATCTTTCGACAATATCGGGAAAACCTCGCAGCTAAGCCCGGCCTCCTTTATTATTGCTTCTGCAAAATCATACCAGCTGCATACACCTTCATTGGAATAATGATAAATACCGGCGTTAAAAGAGATCTGATTCCTTATCACTCCGGCGATGATATGCATTATTGCTTCCGCAAGATCAGCAGCATAGGTAGGTGTCCCAGTTTGATCATAGACCACCTTTAAAGAATCATTTTCCCTGGCTTTTTTGAGAATAGTTTTAACAAAATTGGATCCGAAAGATGAATATAACCAAGACGTTCTGATAATCATAGATCCGTGGTGAGTTAAGGCTGCCTTTTCTCCTTCAAGTTTAGACCGGCCATAGGCTCCTTGCGGAGCCGGTACTGAATTTTCATTATAGGGATTATTTGATTTCCCATCAAAAACATAATCGGAGGAGATATGAATAAATTTGCATTCGGATCCCTTAATTGCTTCTGAGATGTTATTAACAGCATCACTGTTGATCAGCATTGGTTTTTCAGATTCGTTTTCAGCTTTATCAACAGAATTATAAGCTGCACAGTTTATTATCCAGTCAGGGCGGTTATTCGCTATAAACCTTTTTACTTCTTTTTTATCGGTGATATCGAGTTCAGAAATATCCGTGAAAATAAATTCGTAACCGGGATAGTTTTTCGAAACAATTTTAAGTTCGCTGCCCAGCTGTCCCGATGCGCCTGTTACCAGAATAATAGCCATAGTTTTGTTCTGCTTATATCAAAAATTATTTTCAGCCTCATTGAAATTCGGGTGTTTCAGATCTTTTTGACTAATTATCTGATTCTCAATGCCTATTCTCCAGTCAATATTCAGGAAAGGATCTTTTAATGACATGCCTCTTTCATAATGAGGATTATACACATTATCACATTTGTATTGAATAATTGCTGTTTCACTCAGCACTGAAAATCCATGGGCAAATCCCTTCGGAATGAAGAGCTGGGTTTTATTTTCCGAATCGAGTTCAATGCCATACCATTTTCCAAAGGTTGAAGAATTCTTTCGAAGATCGACAGCAACATCAAATATTTTTCCGACAACAACCCTTATAAGTTTTGCCTGGTCAAAAGGACAAAGCTGATAATGTAATCCCCTGATGACACCTTTTACAGATTTTGATTCATTATCCTGAACAGGAGTGAATGATATTCCTGCCTTAATGAAGGTTTCATGTCTATAGCTTTCAAAAAAATAACCTCTGGTATCGGTGAATACTTCAGGTTGAACTACTACAAGTCCTTTAAATCCAGTCTCAATAATTTCCATTTTGTACAAATAGTTGCCTTAATCCATCAAAAACGTATTTCTTCTGTTGCAATTTTTAAAAGGTATTTGCCGTACTGGCTGTTTTTAAATGGTTCAGCAAGTTTAATAAGTTGCTTTTTGTCGATAAATCCTCTTTTATAGGCAATTTCTTCGATACAGGAAGCCTTTAGTCCCTGCCTCTGTTCAAGGGTTGCAATAAAATTGGCTGCCTGCAGCAGGCTTTCATACGTTCCGGTATCAAGCCATGCCATTCCCCTTCCCATGAGTTTTACTTCAAGTGAACCTTCCTCCAGGAAGAGCTTATTCAGATCGGTTATTTCAAGCTCTCCACGGGGTGATGGTTTAAGTGATTTTGCTTTCCTGATAACGGTATTGTCATAGAAATAAAGGCCGGTAACAGCATAGTTAGATCTGGGTTCAGCAGGTTTCTCCTCGATGCTTATGACTCTGTAATCAGCATCAAAATCAACAACTCCATAGCGTTCCGGATCAGTTACATAATATCCGAACACACATGCTCCTTTTTCTAACCGGGCAGTTTTCAGTAGAACATCGCCAAATCCATGGCCATAAAAAATATTATCACCAAGGATCATACAAACCGGATCATTTCCGATGAATTTTTCTCCGAGAATAAATGCCTGTGCAAGACCTTCGGGTGAAGGTTGTTCGATATAGGAAAAATGTATTCCCAGTGAAGATCCATTACCAAGCAGGCTGCGGAATCCCGGAAGGTCGCGCGGTGTAGAAATTACAAGAATTTCCCTTATCCCTGCCAGCATCAGGACAGATAAAGGATAATAGATCATTGGTTTGTCGTACACAGGCAACATCTGTTTCGAAATTGCGCTTGTGATCGGATAAAGCCGGGTTCCTGAACCTCCTGCGAGAATAATGCCTTTCATAGTATATATTTTTATTAAGAAACCCACCCCAACCCCTCCCAGGAGGGGATCTTTTGGCTTGCCCTTAAGCCCGCTCGGGAGTGAATCCTATACCTAACCTCCGTACCTTATCTCTCTCCTTTCTCCTTTCTCCTTTCTCCTTTCTCCTTTCTCCTTTCTCCATCTCCCCATCTCCCCATCACCCCATCATCTTCTTCCTATTCCGAAATACCTAAATCCCATCTTTTTTATCTCTGCCGGGTCATAAATATTCCTGCCATCGAAAATTACCTTCCCTTTCATCAGCTTTGCCATCTTCCCGAAATCTGGTAAATGAAATTCAGACCACTCAGTCATAAGTGCCAGAGCATCAACACCTGATAATGCGCCATATGGTTCAATGGCAAATACAATTTTATTTCCAAAGAGCTTTTCCGTTTCATTGATTGCGGCTGGATCGTATGCTTTTATTCCGGCTCCTTCTTTCAGCAGCTTTTTAATCAGATATATTGATGAAGACTCCCTTATATCGTCAGTTTTGGGTTTGAAAGATAATCCCCATATACCGATTGTTTTATTTCTAAGGTTATTCTTGAAAAACATCTTCATTTTGTTAAAAATGACATCTTTCTGATAGTCGTTTGCCTTTTCAACAGCTTTTACAACATTCAGCTCATAACCGTGATCGTGAGCAGTTTTAATAAGAGCTTTTACATCTTTCGGAAAGCATGAACCACCATAACCTGTCCCGGGGTATATAAATTTACTTCCAATCCTGGAATCGCTGCCGATCCCTTTCCGTACATGGTTAATATCTGCACCCAGAATATCGCACAGATTGGCAATTTCATTAATAAAACTGATGCGTGTCGCAAGCATCGCATTGGCGGCATATTTGGTAATCTCTGCCGAAGGAATATCCATGAAAAGGATAGGATGGTTATTAAGCACGAAAGGCATATAAAGTTTTTTCATTATCTCAGCCGTGTGTTCATTGTCAACGCCAATTACAATCCTTTCCGGTTTCAGGAAGTCTTCGACAGCTGCACCCTCTTTTAGAAATTCAGGATTAGATGCCATGTCGAAAGTTACTTTTACCTTGCGTTTATTCAGCTGATCCTGGATAACTTTTCTGATTTTTTCAGATGTTCCGACAGGAACAGTACTTTTTGTTACAACAACTATATAATTTGAGATGACATTACCAATTTCTTTTGCAACTGAAAGAACATGTTTTAGATCTGCGTTTCCGTCTTCGCCGGGGGGCGTCCCGACAGCAATAAAAATGACTTCTGAACTGTCGGCGCCTGATTTAATATCTGTTTCAAAGGAAAGCCTCCCTTTTTCAACATTAAGCCTGATCATGCTTTCCAGACCAGGTTCGTAGATCGGAACGGATCCATCCCTGAGCTGTTTGATTTTTTCTTTGTCGTTATCAACACATACCACATTGACACCACTTTCGGCAAAACAGGTACCGGTAACCAAACCAACATACCCTGTTCCAACCACTGTAATTTTCATAAATGTGTTATAATTTCGGTTTTGTATTACTATCATACAAAGATAATATTACAAGCGAAATTTCACCCCCCAATCACGCAAAACGGGACTAATTCTGATTAATATGCATAATTACAATATATTATAAAAGGATTTTAACCCCCCTTCAGGGGGGCAGGGGGGTTGTTAAAATGTCGCAGGATATCCTATTCAGAGGGGGCTTGGGGGTGAGTACATCTCTCGTTGTGAACAGTACCTGGTAATAGTATGAAAATCTAATATTTATTGCAAGTTTTTCAAATAATAATCCTATCTTTGCACACAATTTTTTTCAAAATAATGTCTAACTTATTAATTATTAGTTCTTTTAATTTAAAATTATGACTGAAAGCAAGAAGAAAACTAACAGAAAAGAGGTTGTTGAGAAAAACGAAACCAATGCAAAACCGGTGAAAAAAGTAAAGGCAAAAGAGCCAAAGGAAAAGCTTGTTAAACAAGCACTTGAGGAAGAATCCCTGCAAGTTGAAGAAGAAACTGTTGTAAAAGAAAAAGTATCGAAAAAAACAACAGAAGCCATAAAAACGGAAGAGCCTGCGGAAGCAGAAGTTGCAGAAACCGCTAAGTCTGAGGTTGATGAACAGCCATCCGAGTTAAAGAAAGAGAAGAAATCCAGGAAGGTAATAGCTGAATCAAAACCTGATTTTGAAAAAGAGCCTGAAGCAAAAGTTGAAAGCAAAGTAACTGCTTCGCTGGAAGAATTTGACTGGGATAATTTTGAAAGCGAGGAGCTTAAAAATTCACCAAAGTATAAGGAATACGAAGCGCTTTATGATGAGACACTTTCAACAGTTGCAGTTGATGAGGTTGTCAAGGGAACAGTAATACAAATGACTTCCCGTGAGGTAGTTATAAATATTGGATATAAGTCAGAAGGAGTTGTCAGCCTGAATGAATTCAGATATAATCCTAATCTTAAAGTAGGAGATGAGGTTGAGGTTTATGTTGAAAGTCAGGAAGATAAGAAAGGTCAGCTTCTGCTTTCACATAAGAAAGCCCGTGCAATTAATTCATGGGACAGAGTAAATGCATCACTCGAAAAAGACGAAATAATTACAGGTTACATTAAATGTCGTACCAAAGGTGGTATGATAGTGGATGTATTCGGTATTGAGGCATTTCTGCCTGGATCGCAGATAGATGTAAAACCGATACGGGACTATGATGTCTTCGTCGGTAAAACAATGGAATTCAAAGTAGTAAAGATCAACCAGGAATTCAAGAACGTTGTTGTTTCACATAAAGCTCTTATTGAAGCTGAACTTGAACAACAGAAGAAAGAAATTATTGCAAAACTTGAAAAAGGACAGGTTCTTGAAGGCACTGTTAAAAATATAACATCGTATGGGGTTTTCATCGACCTTGGTGGTGTAGACGGTTTAATACATATCACTGACCTTTCATGGGGAAGAGTAAATCATCCTGAAGAAATTGTACAGCTTGACCAGAAACTCAATGTCGTAATCCTTGATTTTGATGATGACAAGAAAAGAATTGCCCTCGGTCTGAAACAGCTTACACCTCATCCATGGGATTCAGTTGATCCGGATATGAAAATCGGTGACAAGGTTAAAGGTAAAGTTGTTGTTATGGCTGATTATGGAGCCTTTGTTGAGATTGCCCCCGGAGTCGAAGGATTGATACATGTTTCAGAGATGTCATGGTCACAGCATCTGCGGAGTGCTCAGGAATTTATGAAAGTAGGTGATGAAGTTGAAGCAGTTATCCTGACACTTGACAGGAATGAGAGAAAAATGTCACTTGGCATCAAGCAGCTCAAACCTGATCCATGGCAGAATATTGATGAAAAGTACACGGTTGGTTCCAGACATACTGCTAAAGTAAGGAACTTTACCAATTTCGGAGTATTTGTTGAGATTGAAGAGGGTGTTGACGGATTAATTCATATTTCCGACCTGTCGTGGACAAAAAAAATCAAACACCCTGCTGAATTTACAGCCATCGATGCTGAGATAGACGTTATCGTGCTTGAAATTGATAAAGAAAACAGACGTCTCAGTCTGGGGCATAAGCAACTGGAAGAGAATCCGTGGGATGTATTCGAGACCCTGTTCACCATTGATTCCGTGCATGAAGGTACTGTCATCGAAGTATTTGACAAGGGAGCCGTTGTTGCATTGCCGTATGGTGTCGAAGGATTTGTAACCCCGAAGCACCTTGTTAAAGAGGATGGGATGATTGCGAAAGTTGATGAAAAACTGATGTTCAAAGTAATTGAATTCAATAAATCAGCTAAAAAGATAATTGTTTCTCACAGCCGGGTTTATGAAGATGAAAAGAAGGCTCCCGAAGCACCTGTAAAGAAATCAGAAACCAGTGCACCAAAGAAATCACAAAGAAAAACCAAGTCAAATGTTGAAAAAACAACTTTTGGTGATATCACACAGCTTGCTGCTTTAAAAGAAGAAATGCAAGAAAAAGAGAATAAAGCATCCAAAGAATAGAAATAATTATTAAATTAGGGCTATCAAATTTTATAATTATGGATTTCAACATTGAGAGCCGAAATAACAGCACAGTAATTCAGATACAGTCGGAAAAGCTTGATACACATATAGCACCCGCACTTAAGTCTGAACTGGTGCTGGTTTCAGGTAAGGGTGAAAAGAATATCATCCTCGATCTTGAAAAGTGTCTGTACTGCGACTCATCAGGTCTGAGTGCTATCCTGGTAGCTAACAGATTATGTAAAAATGCCGGTGGTACTTTTGTTCTGTGCGGATTAAATGAAGCCGTTGAACGACTTATCACTATTTCTCAGCTCGATACTGTCCTGACAATCACAGGAACTGTTGCCGAAGCTGAAAAAATGATATCCTGAAGCTGATCGCATTGCAGATTGCCAATGAAAGTAACCATACTTGGCAGTAGTTCTGCATTGCCAACATCAGAAAGATTTCCTTCCGCTCATGTGCTCAATGCACATGAGCGTTTGTTTTTAATCGACTGCGGTGAAGGAACTCAGATGCAACTTCGAAAGAACAAAATAAAATTCAGTAAGATAAACCATATATTTATCAGTCATCTGCATGGAGATCATGTTTTCGGTCTTTATGGATTATTATCAACCTTCAACCTTATGGGAAGACAAAATCCTATCTGCCTTTACGCACCCGAAAACTACCATCAGATTCTCTTATCTCATCTTGACGATTTTGATATTAATCTAGGATTTGAAGTGGATTTCATTCCACTGTCAGGAAATGACCCGGTAAAAATACTTGATGATAAGTACATAACAGTCAATTCATTTCCCCTTGAGCATCGCGTGCCTGCCTTCGGGTTCCTTTTCAGGGAAAAAACTTCTGACCGGAATATTATTAAAGAATCTATAATTAAATACCAGATACCCTCTCTCAGAATACCTGCCATAAAAAAAGGTGAAGATTTCATAACCAGTGAGGGAGTATTAATCAAAAATGAAGATATCACTCTTCCTCCGCCCGAACCACTTTCATATGCATATTGCAGCGATACAAAATACTCCAGGCGTGTGGCTACATTCGTAAAGGGTGTTAACCTTCTTTACCATGAAGCAACATTCGATAAAAGCTTGAGTGATCTTGCAGGAATAACCTGCCATTCCACAACACTCGATGCCGCAAAAACAGCTAATGAAGCAAATGCCGGAACTCTGCTTATTGGTCATTTTTCCGCCAGGTATAAGGATATCATGCCACTTGTTGAAGAAGCAAGATCACTGTTCCCTGATACATTTCCTGCTATTGACGGCCAAACCTATGATATCGCAAATATTAATAATCCTTAATAAAAGAATTTCTATCTTTGAACTCTTTTTTAAGTAATGTATCAGAGTGTGCAGGAAAAAATTCTAGTACTCGATTTTGGATCACAATATACTCAACTGATAGCCAGGAGGATAAGGGAATTAAATGTTTATTGCGAGATATACCCGTTCAACCATTTCCCTGATCCGGATGAAGGTGTCCGGGGGGTAATATTATCTGGCAGCCCGTCTTCTGTGCGTGATGAAGACGCTCCTTCTCCTGACCTTTTAAAAATAAAGGGCTTACTCCCTCTTCTTGGTGTCTGTTATGGTGCCCAGTTTCTTGTGCATAATTTTGCCGGGGAGGTTCTGCCTTCCAGAACCAGAGAATATGGAAGGGCAAACCTTGTTTATATCAATGATCAGGACCCTTTGCTTAAAAATATAAAACCAGGTACACAGGTGTGGATGTCACATGGTGATACTATAGTAAAGATGCCACAGGGCTTTGAAATAACAGGCTCCACTGCTGATGTTAAAGCCGGGGCATATCATATTACAGGAGAAAAAACATGGGGCATCCAGTTCCACCCTGAGGTTTATCATACTACTGATGGAAGAAAGATACTTGAGAACTTTGTTATTGGTATCTGCGGATGCTCCGGGAGTTGGACACCTGGTTCTTTCGCAGAGTCAACTATTGCCAGTCTGAAAATGCAGATAGGACAGGATAAAGTTATACTCGGTCTTTCAGGTGGTGTTGACTCTACAGTCGCTGCATCACTTCTCGACAAAGCAATAGGTAAGAACCTTACATGCATCTTTGTTGATAACGGATTGCTGCGAAAGGATGAATTTAAGAAGGTGATGGAATCATATCGGGGACTGGGATTCAATGTGGTTGGGGTGAATGCCGGGCAAAGATTCCTTGATAAGCTTAAGGGCGTCAGTGAGCCCGAAAAGAAGAGAAAAGCCATAGGAAAGGTATTTATTGAGGTCTTCGAGGAAGAAGCTCATAAAGTAAAAGATGTAAAATGGCTGGCCCAGGGGACAATTTATCCCGATGTTATTGAATCGGTTTCAGTTAACGGACCATCAGCAACCATAAAGTCACATCATAATGTCGGAGGACTTCCGGAAAAAATGCATCTTAAGGTTGTAGAGCCCCTGAGACTATTATTCAAAGATGAGGTCAGGAAAGTAGGACAGGCACTGGGTTTACCTGATATTATTGTAAACCGGCATCCATTTCCCGGACCGGGACTTGCAATCCGGATTTTAGGCGGGATATCAAGGGAGAAACTTGAAATCCTTAAAGATGCTGACGAGATATTTATCGAAGGATTACGAAAACATGGATTATATGATTCTGTATGGCAGGCAGGCGCAATATTGCTTCCCGTCCAATCGGTGGGTGTAATGGGAGATGAACGGACATATGAAAATGCCATTGTACTGAGAGCAGTTGGTTCAACTGACGGAATGACAGCCGACTGGTCACATCTTCCTTATGATTTTCTTGGAATGATTGCGAATGAAATTATTAATAAGGTAAAAGGAATAAACAGGGTGGTTTATGATATAAGCTCAAAGCCGCCATCAACTATAGAGTGGGAATGAACGGAAACAATGATTTACAACAGCTTCTTCAACAAAAAACAATAATATAAAAAACGATAGAAATAGAAAATTTTACATTATGAAAATCAGTAAAAAAGGGATAATTTTTTTATTCATTACAGTTTGGATTTATAACCAATCAGTATCATCGCAGGTTTTAAACGAAGAAACTTTTAAGATCGGAAGAACACTCAGTCTGATTGATGCTTTCTATGTTGATACAACTAACATGGCCAGTCTTGCTGAAAACATTATAATTGATCTTTTAAAGAACCTTGATCCTCATTCAACTTATATTTCTGCAAAGGATGTAAAAGATATGAATGAGCCGTTATTAGGCAATTTTGAAGGAATCGGGATACAATTCAATCTTCTGCATGATACAATAATTGTAGTTGAACCTATCTCAGGCGGGCCTTCTGAAAGGGTGGGTTTGCGTGCCGGAGACAGGATCATTATCATTAACGGTGAGAAGGTAGCCGGAGTGGGGATTGCGACAACAGGAGTCCGAAGCAGACTTATGGGTACAAAGGGCACCTCTGTGAATATTAATGTATTCAGGAAGGGAGAAAAAGATATTCTTGACTTTACCATCATACGTGATAAAATACCTATTAACAGCCTTGACGCAGCCTATATGCTCGATCAGGAAACAGGATATATAAAGCTTAATAAATTCGCTGCCACCACAGAAAAAGAGTTTATGGATGCAGTGGCTATCCTTCAAAAAAGCAACCTAAAGAACCTGATAATTGATTTAAGAGGTAACGGAGGAGGATTCATGACCGCTGCAACAGAAATAGCAAATAATTTCTTTAGCAACCAGAACCTGCTGGTTTATCTTATCGGAAGGAAGACACCCAGACAGGATTACCGGTCTACAGGCAGGGGAAGCCTGTCATCGGCAAGAGTAGTTGTCCTTACAGATGAAGGATCTGCATCTGCCAGTGAGATTTTTGCGGGTGCCATGCAGGATTGGGACAGGGGTATAGTGGTCGGACGACGCACTTTCGGAAAAGGACTTGTACAGAATGGATTTTACCTTACCGATGGTTCAATGATAAGACTCACAATTGCACGCTATTATACTCCGACCGGACGTTTAATACAAAGCCCTTACAATGAAGGATATGATAAATATATGCAGAATTATATTAAAAGATATACAGACGGCGAAATGCTGACTGCCGACAGTGTCCATTTCCCTGATTCGCTTAAGTACAGAACCCTGATCAACAAAAGGATTGTGTATGGAGGAGGTGGAATAATGCCGGATGTCTTTGTACCAGCTGATACTTCTAATTACCCTGAATATTTCAGAGCGCTGGTACGAAAAGGGATTGATAATTCCTTTGTCCTTGAGTATGCAGATAAAAACAGGGCAAGGATTACCTCAGAGTACAGATCATTTGAGGACTTTAAAAACAGGTTTAAGTTTACTGCAGGAGAAATAGAGGCTTTTATAAAGAAAGGTGAAGAATCGGGAGTAAAGTATAATGAAAGTCAGTATAAAATATCAGAGAGTGAAATACTTACCGTACTCAAAGCCCGTTTGGCGAATTATCTCTGGCAAACTAATGAGTTTTACCGTATCATCAACGAAAAGGATATTGTAATTGAAAAAGCCCTTAAAATCATTTCAGATAAAGATGCCTATGACAAAATTCTCGGTTATAAGTAATTTATGACAGGAAATACCGGGGCAGCAGAAATGATGTTAAATATAATGTCAAAACCGATCATTAATACTATTCAGCAACTGGTCTTTTCTTAACTGACCTTCATCGCTGTATAGAAATATTCATATTTATGGGTAACGTTTTCTATGACTTCACTTTCGGTATATGACCATACAAGAACATTATCGTTAACCGTAACAGTCCATTCTATTGGTTCTGCACTTCCGCTCAGTGATACGGTGTTGCCGTTTAATGTCCATGAAAACACACCATATATGGCTCCGTTCTCATATATAATTCCGGTTCCCCCTTCAGCAAATTGAATTGCCATTTCATCAGCCTTCAAATAAAAGATGTGCTCAGATACTTTTACCTCATTTTCATAGTTAACCTGTCTGACAGACTGTACTTCCCATTTTCCAATAATAGCTTCGCCAAGAGCCTTCTCTTTTTCACATGAGGTTAAAATAAAAGTAAGCAGACTTAGGAACACACCGGAGATAAAAGTCAGTTTTTTCATCCTTTGATTAATTAAAATTCTTGTCGAGGTAATTTATTTTGATCACTTTTGTAAAGAAACAATAAAAATTTCATTCTGTATTAAGCATTCAGAAAAGATATAATTTATAATGCTTCGCAAAGAATTTGCCAATGAAATTTGTTTCAAAGACTTTATACGGGCTTGAAAAGGTGCTGGCATGCGAGCTGGAAGCTCTCGGTGCCTCTGGTGTTAAACAGGTTAACCGTGCAGTAATCTTCAGTGGTAACAGAGAGCTGTTATACAAAGTTAATTATTGTGCAAGAACAGCTTTATCGGTACTGATGCCTATTGCCGATTTCAGGATCAGGTCAAAAGATGATCTTTACAATGCAGCCAGGAAGGTTGAATGGGAGAGATTCCTGGATTATGATTATACATTTTCAGTTGTACCGGTAGTAAATTCCGGGATATTCAATCATTCCGGCTTTGCGGGACTTGTGGTGAAAGACGCTATTGCAGATTATTTCAGGAATAAAACCGGCCGGCGTCCCAGCGTTAATACACAGGATCCGCGAATAGTGGTTAATCTTCATATAAGCAATGAAAATGTAACAATTTCCCTCGATTCATCCGGAGAACCTTTATTTAAACGTGGCTACAGACAAGAACAGGGTAATGCTCCGCTCAACGAAGTTCTTGCGGCAGGTATGCTGTTGCTTTCAGGATGGAATGGAGAAACGTCTCTCACAGATCCCATGTGTGGTTCAGGAACGATACCTGTTGAAGCCGGGTTAATATCATGCAAGGTGCCACCGGGAAAATTCAGGAATATCTTCGGATTCATGAAATGGAAAGATTATGATGAAAAGTTGTTTGACCGGGTCAAACGGGGATGTGACAGCTACATCTGCAATTTACCTGGCGGGATCTCAGGCAGCGATATATCAGAAACGGCAATCATCCAGGCAACAACTAATGTAGCTAAAGCCGGCCTTACTGATGTGATCTCTCTGAAAGTAGCTGATTTTAAAGATATTAAATCTACTGATAATCATGGCTATGTATGTATTAATCCTCCTTATGGACAGAGGCTGAAACCGGATGATTTAGATGAGTTATATAAGATGATGGGTACATCTCTTAAACGTAATTTCACCGGAAATACAGCCCTAATCCTGACATCATTCAAAGAAGCAGTGAAAAACATAGGATTAAAACCAACAGAAAAGCATACACTTTTTAATGGGGCTCTGGAATGTACCCTGTTAAAATATGAGATATTTGAAGGAACCAGAAAATCGTGGAAAAGCCTGAAATCAACGTAAATATGCTGTTTATCACAGCAAATTCTTACTTTAATCAAAAAAGTACCCAATATTTTAAAAAACATCAAAGAGAGCAAGTTATAATTTGGTAACTTCATATTTTTATTATATTTGCAATCTGAAAATTGTGCCCTTATCTTTAAATAAAGCTTAAATGAGCTTTGACGTAGAGAATTACTTCCGTGACCAGGCGAATGGTGATGTTATCCTTTTTTATAGGGGTAATATTGATTCGGATGTAATCAATCATGTTCTTGACACAGTTGAGGATAAACTGGTCGAGATAAATGAGCAGTCAAGACTCAGAAAAAAGGTATATAACGTGCTGGTTGAAAGTCTTCAGAACCTCTATCATCATGTCGACCGTGTTCCTGCTGACTTTGAGGATCAGTCCTCCGAAAAATTTGGCCTGTTGAAAGTAAATAAAGTTAATGGTGGTTATAAAATAATTACCGGGAACTTTGTTCTGACTGATAATGTTGAAAAACTCGAAGAAAAAATAAAAAGGATAAACAGATCAAGCCACGAAGAGATTAAGGAACTGTACAAGTTTATTCTAAACCACCAGAGAATATCTGCAAAAGGGGGAGGAGGGCTCGGCCTTGTCGATATTGTCAGAAAGACAGGCAATAAGCTTGATTATAATTTTAAAGAATATGACGATAAATTTTCATTTTTCTATTTGAATATTTTTGTGACTGAAGAAAGTTAAAAAACAAAACAATAAAGAAACTAGTAAATCTGAATAAATATGGAACCGATCATTATTGAGGGAACACCAAAAACCCCTACTGTAAAATTTGATGCTGCAGATGGTGTATTTGAAATCAAAGGGCGTTCAATTCCTGAAAACTCAGTGGAATTCTATAAACCATTAGTTGACTGGCTCGACAGTTATAAGGAGACTCCCCTTTCAAAAACTGTAGTAAATATACGGCTTGAATATTTCAACACCAGTTCATCGAAATGTATACTGGATGTATTTAAAAAGCTTGAGGCAATTCATAAAGCAAAGAATGAAGTTGAAGTAAACTGGTACTATGAGGAAGATGATGAGGATATGCTTGAAGCAGGTGAAGATTATGAATCCATAATCAGGGTACCCTTTAAAATGATTGAAATAGTAGAATAAATTCCTGTAAGATGTAAATCAGTATCAGATCGGTTGTTCAAAAAAATAAAGAGGCTGTCTCCAATGAGGCAGCCTCTCGGTTTTATTATATTTTAAGATATTATTCAGAACTTTTTAACTTCCTTCCCACCGTTTCTTCGCCCGATTCGAGGAATTTTTTAAGCAGTCTGGAATAGAGTAAACAGTATAGCAGAATTGTCATGACCCATAAAACAGCAATATTTATAATATAAGTGTCGACGTACTTGCCGAAAAACTGCTTGGTGGGCGAGTAAAAATGGGCTTTGATGAATTTAAATTTGGGATCCATATATATTGGTTCCAGCTTCTGGATAATCTCCCCCTTGTATTCTAGAGTCTTTACTGTTTCATCCTTGTTGGTCACAAACTCTTCAAGCGATTCGTTGGCATAACTATCCCTGAGTTTCAGGAATCCTTCATTGTCTTCCTCCTGAAGCCTGGTCAACAGGGCATCCTTAAGATTTTTGGCATTATTAGAATATCTTATGTAATTTCTCCTTAATGATTCATTATAGCTGAGCGCGCTTGTAAGAATTTCAGGTGTAATTTTGTCAGGTGTGAGATAATCAATATATTCAAATTTAATCAAAGGTGTTATGGATTTCTCTTTATTAAACTCATTACTTAGGAGAAGAAGCTTATTATTGAAATCCTCGCTCCTGGTTCCTTTGTTCAAATCATTAAGCATACTTTCAAGATTGCCCTTTATTTCGATGTTCCAGTAATCTTTCTTGAATTTTGCCACACTCATTGCCTTATCATAGATATAGAACTGTCGTTCATATTTGTTATCAATGAACTGCTTAACTGCAAGTGCTTCATATCCCCACCGGGCGGTAATAAACTCACCATAAATCGGTATTTCGGTAGGTGATGAGAAATTAGGATTCAGCTTTTCAAACTTTACCATTATACCGCTGAGGATTATCTGCGGTATAACCAGAAATGGAATCAGAATATAAATTGTTACAACAGCTTTAAAACTGTCAGAAATAATCAATCCGAGCACATTGGCTGAAGCCCAGCAGGTGAATAGTACCAGCCAGTATTCAAAAAACATGCCTTTGATACCCGTTATGGTGTTACCGATAATCACGAAAGTTAATGCCTGTATCGCCGAAATGGCAAACTGAACGAATACCTTCGACATAAGGTAACTGTTCCAGCTAAGATTAAGGAATGCCTCCCTCTTTAGAATCTTTCTGTCTTTTATAATCTCCTCCGCACTAACTGTAAGACCCATAAATACTGCAACAATTACCGACATGAAAATATACACCGGGAGATTTGTGTTTTCATACAGCGCATATTTAGGATTTTTGACACTTTCATCAAAATACCGGATCAGAAATGCAAGGAAGAATGCCAGGACAGGAGCCTCAGTAAGAGTAATAAGGAGATACTGGGTATCAGATATTTTAGAAAGTATATCGCGCTTGATAAATACTATCAGCTGTTTGAATTTATTTGGAGTTTTGAAATTGATTTCAGGCATTGCACCTCCCGGTTCCAGCTCATCCGGTTTCTTTTCTGCCTTATAAAGATTGCTCCAGTCAACAGGAGAGATCCGCCTTGTATCCGTTGGCTTACCGCTTTCTGTAAATACCCTGGTTTCCACAATATTGAAGATCTGTTCGGGATTTACATTACCGCAGACATAACATTCACTTTCATTATAATTTGCCTGTTCGATTTTTCTTTTAAAATACTCAATCGATTCAACAGGAATCCCATTATATATGAGATATCCTCCTGTATCAAGTATAATAAGCTTATCGAACATTTTAAAGATTTCGGAGGAAGGCTGGTGGATAACGATAAAAAGTAATTTGCCTTTACGGGCTAAATCCTTTAAAAGATCGAGAATATTTTCTGAGTCTCGTGACGAAAGTCCTGAAGTGGGTTCATCGAGGAACATGATCGAAGGTTCCCGGATCAGCTCAAGAGAAATATTCAGTCTTTTTCTTTGCCCACCGCTTATATTTTTATTCAAGGGAGTGCCGACTTTCATATCGCGTATTTCGTAAAGCCCCAGGTTCTTCAATACGCCGTCAACCTTGGAAATGATCTCCTTTTCAGTCAGGTTGCCAAAGCAGAGTTTCGCATTGTAGTAAAGGTTTTCAAATACTGTAAGCTCTTCAATGAGCAGGTCATCCTGAGAAACAAATCCGATAAGTCCCTTTATTTTGTCTTTCTCCTTGTGAATACTTACACCGTTTATCAGCACTTCACCATCGAAAGGATCATTTGTACCATTTAGAACACCGAGCAGGGTTGATTTACCTGCACCACTGGCACCCATTATACCCACCATTCTGCCTGACTCCTCTTTAAAGCTCATACGATTAATGCCAACAACACCACTTTTAAACCTGTACTCTAAATTGTTGACTTCATAAACAACCCTCGAGGATTTAAACTCTTCCTTAAGGAATTGCATCGTAACATCCCAGTAATAAATAGGCTTTATTTTATATCCCTTAATAGATGAACCCTCGCTGAAAGGATAGACTTTATCTTCCTGCAGTAACTGAACGTTCATCGAAAGCTCGCCGGCTCCTTGATACCTGACGAAATACATATTCTCGGAAGGGACATAAAGAATCCATATCTGACCTTTGAGTAACTCTTTATAAATATGTTTAGTCTCCTTAAGCTCAGATTCTTTACTGCCGTCTATTACCAGAAAATTCTGTGAATCAGGGATATTGGTGAAAGCATTCAATACAAACTGCTTAATGAATCCATATTCCTCTTCAGTGATGTTTAATCCTTCCGCAAGTGTGCTGATAAATCCTAATTCCAACTGGCTCACTTCCGATCCGCCCGATTTGCAGAATTCAAGTGCCTGTATTACAACAACAATTCTTTGTTCCTGGTCAAGCTGTCCCTGTTCGTTAATCTCCTTACAAAGCTTCGTGATCCTTATGGCAATCGCACCCTCACGTCTTTCCGCACCTCTTCTTTCCAGTTTTAATCTGGCCTCGTCAAAAGCTTCATCGTATTTTGAAAGATACTTCTTTACAAGCTCCTGGTTAAGCAGACGTTTGAGAAAAGCCTCGACAACATCTCTTCTTTCACTGTCATCAATTGAAGGCTTCCCAATTATCGCAAACAACTGTATCAGGGTCAACAGGATTCTTTCACTCATAAAGCGTAGCTCTAAATTCCCGACATGAAGTTAGGAATTTTATTTTTCGAAGCAAATTTTCCTGATTATTGTTTTGAATTTATGAGGACTATTGTCTCCTTTTCTTTTTCTTCTCTACCGAAAATCCGAATTTCCCGATCAGCTTTCCGCTTTCATAATACCTGCCATGTGAGTAACAAAGCAGTCCGGCATCATACAACCTGAAAATCCCGGTACTTTCATCAAAATATTTTTCATCTGCATTGACTGCTGCAACTTCCGAAATAAACATATGATGAGATCCTAACTCTTTTATCTCCCTGACAATGCATTCGATATTAACAGGAGACTCCCTAATAAGGGGAGCTTTAACCCTGGTTGCCGGAACAGGAGTAAGATTCATCCAGGCAAATTTATCGTACTTACTTCCCGATTTTACACCGCACCAGTCAGTAGCATATGCAAGAGATGTTGTTGTCAGATTTATGACATATTCGCCATTTTTCCTTATGATATTATAGGAGTGTCTTGATGGCCTTATTGAAATATAACACATGGCAGGTTCTGTACATATTGTACCTGTCCAGGATACTGTAATTATGTTATATTCTGCAGGTTCTGATCCGCAGCTTACCATTACTGCAGGTAAAGGATATATCATGGTTCCTGGTTTCCAGATCAGCTTGCTCATAGATTTTTTGATTTTGGGATTAAAGATAATTTAATCTTTTAATTCGCGGCTTCTCCCTAAATCCCTCCCCCAGGAGGGAGGGACTTTAAAATTTACTGGTTTGTACTTCCCCCGCTCTCATGGGAGCGGGGGACATGAGGGGGTGAGGCGAAAGAATCAAAGAATAATTTAACAGTACGATCCGAGGCAGATCTTGCCAGATTGACACGATATCCATGGATTTTGTGCCAAAACGTCCAAATTCCGGCATCGGCAGAAAATTTGATCAGTAATTTGAAAATCTGTTAAAATGAATTTAAACAATTTTACTTTAAAAGCACAGGAATCAATCCAGCAGGCTTTTAATATTGCAGGAGCTAAAGGCCATCAGGCGATTGAATGTGCCCATATCCTTAAAGGGATAATGAGTGAAGCAGAGAGTGTTACTGACTTTCTTTTCGGGAAAATGGGCGTGGACCCGCGGTCGTTATCCAGGGATATTGACAAGCTGATTGATTCGTACCCGAAAGTATCCGGTGCAGAAGCATATCTTTCTTCAACAGTATCTGAAGCTATTAGAAAAGCAAATGACCATGCTGCAAGGATGAAAGATAAATTTGTGACATCCGAGCATCTGATTATGGGTATTCTGGATACCGATGACAAGACTTCACTTATTTTGAAAGATCACGGTGTCGCAATGAAAGCCCTTAACGCTGCCATTGATGAGTTGAGAAAAGGAGCCTCGGTGGAAAACCAGACATCTGATGATACATTCAATTCGCTGAACAGATATGCCATAAATCTCAACGACAGGGCGCGGTCAGGAAAACTAGATCCGGTTATCGGCAGAGATGAGGAGATACGCAGAATCCTGCAAATACTGGAACGCCGCACAAAAAATAATCCGCTTATGATCGGTGAGCCAGGTGTCGGGAAAACTGCAATAGCTGAAGGGATAGCACACAGGATTATAAGGGGAGATGTGCCGGAGGACCTTAAGTCAAAAATAATTTACTCTCTCGACATGGGTGCATTGATAGCCGGCGCCAAATATAAAGGAGAGTTTGAAGAGAGACTTAAATCGGTTGTAAATGAGGTCATAGCTTCAAATGGTGAAATAGTTCTTTTCATTGATGAGATACATACGCTGGTAGGTGCCGGTAAATCGGAGGGCGCCATGGATGCTGCCAATATCCTTAAACCGGCACTGGCACGAGGCGAGCTTAGAGCAATTGGTGCTACCACACTGAATGAATATCAGAAGTATTTTGAGAAAGATAAGGCTCTTGAACGGAGATTCCAGGTTGTAATGGTTGACGAACCGGACAGAGATGACACTGTTTCAATTCTCCGTGGTATCAGGGAAAAGTATGAAGCGTATCATAAAGTCATAATAAGGGATGAAGCAATAATTGCAGCAGTCGACCTGTCGGCAAGGTATATAACTGACAGGTTTCTTCCCGATAAAGCAATTGACCTTATTGATGAAGCTGCTTCGAAACTCAGGCTCGAAATGAATTCTGTACCTGAAGAAATCGATGAAGTGGAACGGTCTATTACAAGACTTGAGATAGAAAAAGAAGCAATAAGAAGAGATGGAGATTTGGAAAAAGAGAATAAAATTTCACGCGAACTGGCTGATATTCTAACAAGAAGAGATGAACTGAAAGCTGCCTGGAAATCAGAAAAAGAAATGATAGGGAAAGTTCAGGTAAAAAAAGAAGCTGTCGAATCCCTTCGCTTTGAGGCTGAACAGGCGGAAAGAGCAGGCGACTACGGCAAAGTGGCCGAAATCAGATATGGCCGGATAATTCAGCTTGAAAATGAGATATCTGAACTGAAAGATCAGATAGAGAAAAAAAGAAGCAAGGGATCGCTTATTCAGGAAGAAGTGAGATCAGAAGACATTGCTGAAATAGTCTCAAAATGGACTGGGATACCAGTTTCAAGGATGATGGAAAGCGAGAAAGATAAGCTTCTCCGTCTGGAAGATGAGCTCCACAAAAGGGTTGTCGGCCAGGATGAAGCTATTTCGGCTGTTTCGGATGCTGTCCGCAGGTCAAGAGCGGGATTACAGGATCAGAAAAAGCCGGTAGGATCATTTATTTTTATAGGAACTACAGGCGTTGGGAAAACTGAACTGGCAAGGGCACTTGCTGAATTCCTGTTCAACAATGAGAACCTTCTGACCCGTATTGATATGTCAGAATACCAGGAAAGACATTCGGTTTCCAGGCTTATCGGTGCACCTCCAGGATACATCGGGTACGAGGAGGGAGGCCAGTTGACCGAAGCTGTCCGGCATAAACCATATTCAGTAGTTCTTCTTGATGAAATTGAAAAAGCACACCCCGACCTGTTTAATCTGCTTCTGCAGGTCCTCGACGATGGAAGGCTTACTGATAACAAGGGACGTACCGTGAACTTCAGAAACGTAATAATCATTATGACTTCAAACCTTGGTTCAGACATAATCAGGGACAGAATGGAAAAATGGAAAAACAATATGCCTGTGAAGGAAGAAGAACTTCTTCGTAAAGAAATATTCATGCTTCTCAGGAAATCACTCCGGCCTGAATTTCTTAACAGAGTCGATGAAATTGTTATGTTCAAACCTCTCAATATTGAACAGATAAAAGAAATAGTTAAAATGCAGCTTAAGGGTGTAAAGCAAATTCTGGGGAATTATAATATGGAGCTTAAGGTCACCGATAATGCAATTAACTGGCTTACTGAGCGGGGATTTGATCCACAGTCAGGTGCCAGACCTGTCAAACGATTGATTCAGAAAGAGATAATAAATGAATTATCAAAAGAGATCATTGCGGGCAAAATTATGAAAGAGGCTGAAATCTTAATCGATACTGAAGGCGACCATCTGATTTTCAGTTCAGGGAGAAAAAAATAATTTACTATCGAAGCGAACCTATACATACTTCAAGGTCATGGTATATTTCAAAGACAGTATGAAGATGAAGTGTCTGAAATAATTCCATGACACGAGGCTCTGGATTGGCAAACTTCAGGATGCTGTAACTGTTTTTGGCAGTTCTTAGTATTGAAAGAAAACAACTAAATCCTGAACTGTCGATATATTCAACTCCGCTGAGATTTATAATAACCTTTGAAAATGAATTTTCGAATACTTTGTTGATTTCTTCCCTGATTTCATCAGTAATCAGTGCATCGATTTTATCAACAGAAAAGGATATTATGTCTATTTTATCTTTTCTTTCAATTTTGATCATTCAATACTGTATTACCTGTTATTGACCAGATCATCAAGTTCTTTAACGGCCGCTTCAGTGTCATCACTGAATCTTGAAACATACGATTCATATAACTCTGAGTTCTTCCCTTCTCTTGCCTCTAATTCAAATGTTTTCAGCATTTCTGCCAGATCATTCATTCCCATAATTGCCACCGATGATTTTGCTTTGTGGGCAAGCATCCCAAGCGATGAATAATTTTTGTCAGCCAGAAGAGTTCTCATTTCATTATACATTTCAACAACCTGTTCCATGAACATGCTGACTATCTCATTTATTATTTCATGGTCACCTCCGGATACCGAATCCAGGTATTCAGTGTTAATGAATTTATAATCCATAACTTAAGGACTTGTAAAATCTGTTCTACGGTTGCAAAGAATAAAAACAAATATAATAATTTTTTATTTTTTGAAAATGGGAGTTTTTAACAGGAGACTGGGAACAGTTTTGTAAAAGGAAAATAAGTGCTACTTTTAACAGTAGAAAAATCAGATATTATGAAATACTGTTTTCAAATAGGTTTGATATTACTTATCTTTATCTCAGACCTTCTCGCACAAACGGATATCAATATCAGCAAGAAGGATTTTATGACAGATAAACAGGGTTTTAAGGAAGCCTGGAGACATCTGCTTAATGGTGATGATTATTTTAAAGCAAAAGGTGTCTTTTATGGTTATGCATTTGAAGAGTATTTAAAAGCCTCCACCTATAACAGGCTGAATCCTGAATTAAATTACAAAATTGGTTTAGCTGCACTGTTTTCAGACAATAAGGAGAAAGCAGCTGAATATCTTCTCAGGGCTTTTACATTAAAAAATGAAGTATCGGATGATATTTTGCTTTTTGCAGGTCGCGCACTTCAATATACCGGCCAATATATTGAAGCTATTGAAAAGCTTGATGGATACCTGGATAAATCCAATACAAAATCTGATAAAAACATTGCAGAAGCAAAAAAATATCTTGAAGAATGCATCTCAGCGCTTGTTATGGTAAAAGACACTGTTGGTAAAATCGAAATCAAAAATGCCGGTTCGAACATTAACTCAAATGCAGATGATTATTCAGAGCTGATCTCAGTTGATGGTAAAACAATGTTTTTTGCATCAAGACGTGAATTGGCACGGTGGAGCACTTACTACGAAGACACTAAATTTGATGAAAATATTTTTATTTCCGGATTTTTAAACAGTAGCTGGGAATTAGCAGTTTCTGCAGGCAAGAAACTGAATACAAAATATTGTGAAGCACCACTTTATCTTAATAATACAGGTGATAAGCTGTATGTTTATACAGGTTATGAAAGAGGGGGAGATATAAAAGTATCGGAAAAGAAAAACAGAGAATGGAAAGCTCCGAAACCGGTTAAGTTCAAAATTAATACTGCAGGATCGGAAACTTCATTCACTTTTGCGCCTTCCGGCGATCAGGTATGGTTTGTATCTGATAAAAGAAAACCTAGCATCGGTGGGAAAGATATTTACTTCTCAAGGAGAATAGATCAGCGTAAATGGACTAAACCTGCAAATGTCGGTTCATCAATAAACTCTGCCTATGATGAGGAATCAGTAAGGTTTTCCAGGAACGGAGATACTCTGTGGTTCGGATCAATGGGTCATAATACGATTGGAGGTTTTGATATATTTTACTCAGTCAGGAATCAAGACGGACAATGGAGTCAGGCAGTAAATTGCGGGAATAGTGTAAATACTCCCTGGGATGAATTGTTTTATTTTCCTTCACCTGTTGACGACAGCTCTTTCTATTTTGTATCGAACCGTAGCGGAAGCCTTGGGGGACTCGATATTTATCATGGGCGAATCCTTCCTCCTGAACCTGTTATTGTACCTGTTATCCCACCAAAACCAGATACGGTAATTATAAGGGATACTATTATTATTGTAAAGGAAATACCTCAACCTCCGATTGTGGTACCTGAACCGCCACAGGAAGTGGTCTTATATGTGATTGGAAAGATTAAAGATTCTGAAACCAATGGACCGATACTGGCAAAAATTGATCTGATCGACCTTTCCTCAGATATGGTGATTTCTACCACAGCAAGCTCTGATGTAGATGGGAGTTACAGGCTGAAGCTGCCTGCAAAAAAATCTTATATGATTGATATCCGGGGAAGCGGATACCTTTCAGATATGAAACGAATAAATATCACTGAAACATATAAGGAAGAAGTATACAATCTTGATGTTTCGCTGATTAAGGTAAAAGTTGGTAAAAAAGTCGTTCTAAACAACATTCTCTTTGAAACAGGCAAATCGATTCTTACCACCGCTTCATTTGTGGAACTCGATCGTTTGTTAAACATTCTTCAGGATGAGCCACTGATGAAGATTGAAATATCCGGACACACTGATATTACCGGAAGCCTGGCTTTAAATAATAAGCTGTCTGAAGATCGTGCAAGAGCAGTTGTGGAATACCTTGTGCAAAAAGGAATAGACAGGTCGCGTCTCGAATTTAAAGGATTTGGTCCCACTCAGCCAATTGCAGATAATGCAACATCTGCAGGAAGGACTAAAAACAGGAGAGTTGAATTTAAAATCCTTGAATTCTGATTATCGTCAATCTTTTTATCTCCTGTCTTTGCTTTCTTTGCTTTCTTTGCAGATAGCTTTGCAGGTAATATTTAATTAAAATCAAACATTAATGAAGAATACTCCTTTTACTGAATTTCACCTGAAAGCAGGTGCCAGAATGGTTCCTTTTGCCGGTTATAATATGCCTGTGGAATATACTGGAATAAACGAGGAACATATTACTGTACGCGAGAGAGTCGGTGTTTTCGATGTTTCTCATATGGGAGAATTCTGGGTTACCGGTCCGGCTGCACTTAAATTTCTTCAGTATATAACCTCCAACGATGTTTCTGTGCTCTTTGATGGTAAGATCCAGTATTCATGTCTCCCAAACGGGAAAGGCGGTATTGTTGATGACCTTCTTGTTTACAGATTCAACAAGGAAAAATACCTGCTTGTTGTGAATGCTGCAAATATCGAAAAAGACTGGAATTGGTGCGTAAAAAATGCTGGAAAATTTGCTATCAGGCCAGGGAAAGAGCTGGTTAATGCTTCAGATGAAATTGCCCAGCTTGCTGTTCAGGGACCGCTGGCTCTAAAAGCTATGCAGAAGCTGACAAAAACACCGGTGACCGACATGGAGTACTATACATTTAAAGAAATTACTTTTGCAGGTATAGAAAACGTATTATTCTCTACAACCGGTTATACGGGTGCGGGAGGCTGTGAGATATATGTGAAAAATGAAGATGGTCCAAAGCTATGGAATGCAGTTTTTGAAGCAGGCAAAGAATTTAATATCAAGCCAATAGGATTAGGTGCCCGTGATACACTAAGACTTGAAATGGGATATTGTCTTTATGGCAATGATATAAATGACCAGACATCCGCAATAGAAGCAGGGCTGGGCTGGATTATAAAGTTTACTGATTCAAAGGATTTTATAGACAAGGAGCTTTTGCTGAAACAGAAAAATGAAGGTGTCGAAAAAAGACTGAAAGGATTTGTTATGATTGACCGGGGCATTCCCAGACAGCATTATGAAGTTGTGGATGCAAATGGTAATATACTCGGTGAGGTAACCTCAGGCACGATGTCGCCAATGCTAAAACAAGGTATAGGGATGGCATATCTTACTAAAGGATTCTGGAAACCTGATACCGAAATATTTATTCGTATAAGGAATAAAGACCTGAAAGCAAAGGTTGTGAATCTTCCTTTTTATAATAAATAAAGGCGCAGAGACGCAAAGGCATAAAGGTGTAAAGGTAAAAATTCCCCCTATGAAGGGGGTTAGGGGGATGTAAGGAGTGGTGCAAGGGCGCAAGGGTAAACGGTACAACGGTACAACGGTACAAAGGTACAATGGCACTACGGTACTAAAGCAGTAAAACTTTAAAACCTGCATAACTACAACATCAAAAAACTCTGATGGGAAAAAGAAAGCTTGAGACATGTTTTTCACCTGCTTTGTATGAGGTTGATCAGCATGCAGGATCGATAGTGGTTATCATCGATATTCTGCGTGCCACATCTGCGATATGCACTGCATTCGAAAACGGCGTTGTTTCAATTATCCCCGTTGCTGGTGTTGCTGAAGCAAAGGAATATAAAAGCCGAGGCTTCCCTGTTGCTGCAGAGCGTGATGGATTTATTCTTGATTTTGCTGATTTTGGCAATTCCCCGTTCAATTTTACACGTGAAAAAGTTGAGGGCAAAACAATTGTTTACAGTACAACAAACGGGACAGGCATAATAAATATGGCTTCCTCCGCATATAAAATTGTTGTAGGTTCTTTTTTAAATATCAGCGCACTGGCAACATGGTTGATCAGCCAGGAGAAAGATACTGTTCTGTTCTGTGCGGGATGGAAAAACCGGTTTAATTTAGAGGATACCATCTGTGCTGGTGCAATTGCTGAAAAGCTTATAGCAACCTCATTATATTCAACTATATGTGATTCAACTCTTGCAGCGTTGGATCTCTGGTCACTTGCAAAACATGACCTCAATCGTTATATTGACAAGGTTGCTCAGAGAACCAGGTTGCGCGATAAAGGTCTCGACGACTGCATTGACTTCTGCCTGACCGCGGATTTTACAGATAAGATACCTGTAATTAAAAATGGAGTTCTTGTTGATAATATTTTATAAAAATATCATTTTAGTGTTAATTAATTAACAATAACGGCTTATTATTTATATATTTTTGTAAAGAACGAAAACCTGATTTATTAATCATTAATTATATTCTCGTCATGAAAAAACACAACTTTTATGCAGGGCCTTCAATTCTGCCTCAATTTACTATTGATAAGAGTATTGAAGGAATAAAGGATTTTGCAGGTTCTGGATTATCTGTCCTTGAGATCTCTCATCGCAGTAAAGAATTTATTGCATGCATGAACGATGCAATTGCTCTATGTAAGGAATTGCTTGATATACCTGCCGGTTATCAGGTTATTTTTCTTGGTGGTGGTGCCAGCTTGCAGTTTGCAATGGTGCCGATGAACCTGATGAATAAAAAATCTGCTTATCTGGTTACAGGTGAGTGGGCTACAAAGGCATTTAAAGAAGCAAAAATCTTTGGTGAAGCTGTAGAGGTTGCCACTTCCAAAGACAAGAATTTCAACTATATTCCGAAAAATTACACTGTTCCCTCAGATGCTGATTATTTTCATATTACAACAAACAATACAATATTTGGCACTGAACTAAAAAAGGATCCTGATGTCAAAATACCTCTGGTTGCAGATATGTCGTCCGATATTTTCAGTCGTCCTGTTGATGTATCAAAATATGCTATTATTTATGCCGGAGCCCAGAAAAACCTTGCTCCTGCGGGTGTTACATTAATTATTGTAAAGGAGGATGTACTTGGAAAAGTCACCCGTCCGATCCCCACAATGCTTGACTACAGGACGCATATCAAAGCAGAATCGATGTTCAACACTCCACCTGTATTTACGGTATATGCCGCCCAGCAAACCCTTATATGGTTAAAAGGACTTGGGGGTGTTAAGGTTATACACAAGAATAATATTGAAAAAGCAAAATTGCTATACGACGAAATCGACAGGAATAAACTGTTTGTGCCTACAATTAAGGATCAGGAAGACAGATCCATTATGAATATATGCTTTGTTATGGCAGATGAGTATAAAGCGCTTGAACAGCCTTTTGCAGAATTTGCCAAATCCAAAGGTATGGTTGGTATTGCCGGACACCGTTCAGTTGGAGGTTTCAGGGCTTCCACATATAATGCTCTGCCGAAAGAAAGCGTTCAGGCTCTTGTCGATGTAATGAAAGAATTTGAAAAGAATAACTAAAAATATATAAGATATGAAAGTTCTTGTCGCAACAGAAAAAGCGTTTGCACCTGTCGCTATTAAACTGATACGAGAGGTGACAGATGCAGCAGGCTACCAGCTTGCCCTGCTTGAAAACTATAAGGATGTCTCTGAACTGCTGGCAGCAGTAGCAGATGCCGACGCAATGATTGTAAGGAGCGACCTGGTGACTTCACAGGTACTTGATGCTGCAAAAAAGCTCAGGATTGTTGTACGTGCCGGTGCAGGTTACGACAACCTTGATCTGCCTGCCTGTACGGCCCACAAAGTAGTGGCAATGAATACACCCGGACAGAATTCAAATGCCGTAGCCGAGCTGGCCTTTCAGATGATGCTTTACCAGGCCCGAGGCGGATTCGGCGGGAAATCAGGCACTGAACTCAGAGGTAAGACTATGGGTTTGCATGCATTTGGAAATGTAGGCAAATATATGGCAGAAATAGCTAAAGGATTCGGGATGAATATCTATGCATTTGATCCTTTTGTAAATGAGGATGCCATGATAAAATCAGAAGTAAAAGCGTGCAAGAGTGCCGAAGAGTTGTATTCGAAATGCCAGTATGTTTCTTTGCATATTCCTGCCAATGATAAAACCAAAAAATCAGTCGGTTATGATCTTCTGAAGACAATGCCCAAAAATGCTGTACTCGTCAATACTGCGAGGAAAGAGGTGATAAATGAGGATGGGCTTCTTAAAATATTTGAGGAGCGGCCCGATTTCAGGTATCTGTCTGACGTGGAACCGGATTGCAAACCTGTATTTGAGGAAAAATATAAAGGCAGATTCATATTTACTGCAAAAAAGATGGGAGCACAGACAGAAGAGGCAAATATAAATGCAGGTGTTGCAGCTGCCCGCCAGATTGTCGATTATTTCAAAACAGGAAACGAAAAATTCAAAGTAAACAAGTAGTACTTAAAAGAATATTTAATGGCAGTTGTGAAACCTTTCAGGGGAGTAAGGCCTCCCCTTGAAATAGTTAAAGATTTGGCCTGTCTGCCATATGATGTAATGAACACTGAAGAAGCGGCAGTAATGGCCCGCGGAAAAGAGTGTTCATTGCTTCATATAACAAGAGCCGAAATAGACCTTCCGGTAGGCATTGATACGCATTCTGAGGAGGTGTATAAAAAATCAGTCGAAAATTTTGCATTGTGGCAGAAAAAGGGATGGTTGATTCAGGATAAAGAACCATCATTTTATATTTATGCTCAGACTATGGCAGGACGAACCCAGTATGGAATTGTGGGATGTGCCTCTATTGACGATTATCTTAATGGCATTATTAAAAAACATGAACTTACCAGACCTGATAAGGAACAGGACAGGATGATACATGTACGTGTTAATAATGCTTATATTGAACCAGTATTCTTTACGTATCCTGCTGTAAAAGAAATAGATGCGATAGTAAAAAAGATAGTAAAAAAAGAAAAGCCGGAATATGATTTTATTGCAGAGGATGGATTTGGCCATCATTTCTGGGTAGTACGCAATCCTGAAACTAACAGGCAGATACAGCATCTTTTTGCTGAAAAAGTACCTTGTACCTATGTTGCTGATGGTCACCACAGAACTGCTGCTGCTGCCCTTGTAGGCAAGGAAAAACGGGAAAACAATTTAAAATATGACGGCACAGAAGAATTTAATTATTTTCTGGCAGTACATTTTCCTGATGATCAGCTTAGAATAATTGATTACAACAGGACAATCAAAGACCTTAATGGCTTATCAGAAAAGGAATTTCTATCGCGGCTTGAAGAAGGTTTTAAAATAAAAGAAAAGGGTACTAAGATCTATAAGCCCAGAAAACTTCATAACTTTTCAATGTACCTCGATGGCAAATGGTACAGCCTTACAGCAAAAAAGGAAACCTATGACGATAATGATCCAATTGGTGTCCTTGATGTCACAATTCTTACGAACCAGATTCTGAGTCCTATACTTGATATCCAGGATCTTCGAAGATCGAAGCGCATTGATTTCGTAGGAGGGAAACGCGGCATGGGAGAGCTAAAGAAGAGAGTCGATAGCGGTGAGATGAAAGTAGCTTTCGCACTCTTCCCGGTATCAATGAAACAACTTATAACTATTGCCGATTCAGGAAACATAATGCCGCCAAAATCGACATGGTTTGAGCCTAAGCTGAGAAGCGGCCTGGTAATTCACCTGCTCGAATAATTCTGAAAGATTCAGGTACTCACCCCCTTCTTTTCCCCCTCTCTGCTTACGCAAAGAGGGGGAAGTAATTACATATCAAAGTATTACACCCCCTTCTTTGCAGAGCAGAGAAGGGGGCAGGGGGATGAGTGCATGAGAATATAGTTGAACCCATAGAGTCACTCTGAGAAATAGACTCAATATTCTTATAGATAGCAATAAGCTTTTTCTATTTTTGCTATATCTTGTTGAATTATGCCTGATATAGCCTCAAATATAATTTCCCTCAAGCAACAAATCCCGTCATACGTTAGGCTGGTTACAGTATCGAAAACAAAACCGGTGGACAATATCCTTGCAGCATATAACACAGGGCATAAGATTTTTGGAGAAAACAGGGTGCAGGAACTGCTTTCGAAGAAAGACTTACTACCTGCCGATATTGAATGGCATCTTATAGGCCATCTGCAGAGTAATAAAGTAAAATATATTGTTCCATTTATAAGCATGATAGAATCAGTCGATACATTCAGTTTATTGAATATTATAAATTCCGAAGCATTAAAAATTAACAGAAGAATAGATTGTCTTCTGCAATTTCATATAGCTTCAGAAGAGACTAAATATGGCTTCAGCATGAATGAGGTAATTGAGATGACCGGATCGGCTGAATTCAGGCAACTTAAATTAGTAAGGTTATGTGGTGTAATGGGTATGGCAACTTTTACTGATAATAGTGAACAGATCCGGAAAGAGTTCAGATACCTTAATGGATGTTTTAAAGAGTTGAAGACCAGAATTTTTGCTGAAGAGCCATCGTTCAGTGAAGTATCAATGGGAATGTCGGGAGACTATAAAATTGCTCTTGAGGAAGGGAGCACCATAGTAAGGATAGGAAGTATTATATTTGGAGAAAGAAAATGAAATAAAAAACCGTTAAATGGAAAAACTTGCCGTAAAATACCTTGGATTAACTCTTAAAAGCCCTTTAATTGTCAGCAGCAGCAGGCTTACTTCAACACTGGGATATCTGAAAGAGGCAGAAGATTGCGGAGCCGGAGCGGTTGTTCTGAAATCGCTGTTTGAAGAGCAGATTAATCACCACATCAGTACTTTACACTCTTCACCGGGCTACCCGGAGGCTGATGATTATATATCCAACTATATCAAATCACATTCGGTGGATGAGTACATTACCCTGATAAAAAAAGCAAAGGAAATTCTCAGTATTCCCGTTATCCCGAGTATAAACTGTTATTCTTCTGAAGGATGGACAGGTTTTGCAAAAAATATTGCTGATGCCGGTGCTGATGCCCTTGAGATAAATGTCTTCTTCATGCCACTGGACAGGAAGAAATCTTCAATTAATGCAGAAAAAATCTATTTCGATCTAATTGAAAAGTTAAAAAAGACAGTCAAAATACCAATAGCTATCAAGATCGGGTTCAGGTTTTCAAATATTTTGAACATGATTGACCAGTTCTATATGAGAAAAGTGGAAGGTGTAGTAATGTTCAACAGGTTTTATGAACCTGATATTGATATAAACAAGATAGATATAGTCCCGGCTTCTATCTTCAGCAATGAAAGTGAGAGAAGATTTATAATCAGATGGATTGCAATGGCGAGTGCACAGGATATCAAAATAGATATTTCAGCATCCACCGGGGTTCACAGCGGCGCTGATGCTATAAGATATATTCTGGCCGGTGCTCATTCAGTACAGGTTTGTTCAGTACTGTATGATAAAGGAATCCCGTTTCTTAAAAAGATGAACAGACAGATAGAAGAATGGATGGATAAGAACGGATTCGGGACAATAAGTGATTTCAGAGGGAAGCTGAACTGGCATAATTATAAAAAACCTGTGGTTTTTGAAAGAACCCAGTTTATGAAATATTTTTCTTCCATCGATTAGTTGTAATAAGCCATTTACTACGGATTATCTTTCCAAAATTGAGATTAATTCCAGAGTCAGAGTTGTTTTTTCATCAATAGAAGTGACAGGGTTATTTTCAATTATTCTGATTATTTCGTCTTTTTTACTTCTGTTGTTGTACTGAACCGATTCTTCAATAACGGTAAAGCATTCAACTGCTGTTAAATAATCACCTTCAAGGAAAACCTTAGCCAGGTCAGCCAGATAATCTGAATAGTCTATTCCGGATTGCCAGCAGGAGGAAACTACCATGCTTATTGTACTTGCTTTCCATGGTTTTTTTATTTCAGCAATAACCTCCGGACTGGCAGACTGATCCTTAATATCATTCATAAATCCTTCAATGGTTCTGCGGATTGAAAAATCTTCAGACTCATTATAATAAGAGATCAGAAGCCCTATTGCACCTTCATAAGGTTGTTCATCCCGAAGTGATTTTATAGCTTCAGAAATAAGTATCAGGTTCTTTTTATCGAGAATTGCAGAGAGTTCCTTAAGTTTTTTCTCAGATTTTATCATCTGATGGATATTTTTACAAAGTTAGAAATAGTGTCAATTACTGAAGCTGTATTTGAAAAATAAAAATAATATACTAATTTAGTCGGGAATTTCGTTTGACACTTAAATAATTGTATCATGAATAGAAAGCACAGAATCAGTTCGGGTATTTTAACGGTTTTTGTACTGGTTTTAATGTTATTAGTTGGTTGTAAGGGTGGCAAGAAACCACCACAGGAAGAAATCCCGGTAAAATTACCAGAGGATAATGCTGAGATATTAAAAGATATTAAACAGGCAGAAAAGATATTTCAGGCATTGCCGTCTCCGATCGAATCAGCGATGCTTGTTAAATCGGCAGGCGGCAGGTTTGATGAATCGCTGCTTAATCCGGTAGGAAATGTTAACACCTATGTTACTGTTAAATCAATGGCACTGAATCTTGGTGCTTATACCTGCGACCTTAGTTTTGCCAGTTTATATGAACAGACACAGCTTATTATTGACTATATGAATGCAGCCAAAAAAATGGCAGACGGTTTGGGCATTTTGAAAGCAATTGAAGAGTCAACAATCGACGAACTGGAGGCGAATATAAACAACAGCGAATATATTATGGATGTAGTCTCTGAGACGTTCCTTAACTCAAATTCTTACCTTGAAGATAACGGTCAGCCGGCAGTTGCTGCAATGGTACTCGTTGGAGGCTGGATAGAAGGCCTTTATATATCCACTCAACTGGTTGATATGAATGAATTTGATGGCAATAAGCTTGTTGGCAGAATAATTGATCAGAAGCTCTCAATTGATATCCTGATAAATCTTCTTGCAAAAAGCAAGGGTAATCCGGCAGTAGACGAACTATTAAGTCAGGTTGCAAAATTAAAAATTGTATTTGATAAAATAAAACTGACAACTTCTGCAGTCAGGCCGGAGTATGACCAGGCAACCAATACAACTGTTCTTAAGTCAGAAGTAAAAACAGATATGACTCCGGCAGTATTTAAAGAGCTGGCAGCAACAGTCACAGAGATCAGAAATTCATTTGTAAAATAACATTACTATGAGAATATTTAAGATTATACCGATAATTGCATTGTTAATTGTTGCCACTTCTGTAAAGGTTAATGGGCAATGCAAGGCATTCGCCAAAAAAGAATGCCTACCTGAACTGGAGAATTATACACATGACGGGAATTATCATGCCGCTGTGCTTGTCGAGGGTGAAGAAGCAGAATTGTATAAAACATTCTACTCCGATATGGAGTACCGTGTCGCAATTGTAGGTGATGAAAAACTTCCTGTAATTGAATTCAGAATACTCGATACCAATAAAAATGTTCTCTATTCAAATAAAGATAAAGACTTTGCTAAAACATGGGATTTTAAGCTCCAGGCAAGCCAGCAGCTTAAACTTGTTATTAAAGTCTCCTCATTCAATCAGCCTGGCGATACTCCTTCAAGCGGCTGTGTTGCAATAATGTTTGGATTTAAGCTGAAAAAATAAAATAAGTGTACAAATAACACTTATTATTTTGCAGGGATGTTTTATTTAACGTCCCTGCATTTTTTTATTCAGTTTTGACGCCAGATATTTCCCGGTATATGATCCTTTATATTCAGCAAGATCTTCAGGTTTCCCTTCAAACACTATATATCCACCTTCTTCACCTCCTTCAGGACCAAGATCAATAATCCAGTCACAGCCCTTGATAACTTCCTGGTTATGCTCAATTATTATGACTGAATGACCATGATCAACCAGAGCATTTATAGATTTAAGCAGTTTATTGATATCATGGAAATGAAGCCCTGTGGTCGGTTCATCGAAAATAAATAGTATATGACCTCTTTCTTTCTCCTGGCTTAGGAAATAGGCAAGTTTAACCCTCTGACTTTCTCCTCCTGACAGGGTACTTGAAGATTGTCCCATTTTGATATAACCAAGTCCTACATCCGATAAGGGTTTAAGTTTTTCAATAATCCTTTTTTCACTCCTGCCCGGATGGCTTTTGAAGAAATCAATCGCGTCATCAATGGTCATTTCAAGAATGTCATAAATATTCTTTCCATAATACTTTACTTCTAGAATATCTTTTCTGAACCTCATCCCTTTGCAGGCTTCACAGGTAAGCTCCACATCAGCCATGAACTGCATTTCAACCCGAATAATACCTTCACCCTGGCACTCCTCGCATCGGCCGCCCTCTATATTAAATGAGAAATGTGCTGCTTTGTAGTTATTTTGTACTGAAGCCTGCTGCTCGGAATAAAGCTTGCGGATCTCATCATAAGCTTTTAGATAGGTGACAGGATTTGACCTGCTTGACCTGCCTATTGGATTCTGATCGACCATTTCAATTCCTGTCAGTCCTGTAATATCTCCCCTAATCTCCCTGAACTGTCCATGCTTCAGGTTGTTTCCGTTTATGCGGTTCGACAGATATCTATAAAGAATGTCAGTAACCAGGCTCGATTTACCCGAACCACTGACACCGGTGACAGCAGTTATTGCGTGAAGAGGGAACCTGACATCTATTCCCTTAAGATTATTTTCCCGTGCACCCCTTATTTCAATGAAACTGTTCCATTTTCTTCTTAAACTGGGAATGGGAACTGACAGTCTGCCACTCAGATAACCTGCTGTAAGTGATTTATTTGAAGAAGAAAGGTCGAGGCCGCCCTGGAATACTACCTCACCACCAAGCCTGCCAGCTTCGGGTCCCATATCAATTATTTCATCAGCTCCCCTGATTATTTCTTCTTCATGCTCGACTACAATAACCGAATTCCCCATATCCCGAAGTTCTTTCAGCACTTTTATAAGGAGATTTGTATCACGCGGATGCAGACCAATACTCGGTTCATCAAGAATGTACATCGAGCCTACAAGGTTGCTCCCAAGAGTAGTTGAGAGATTTATTCTCTGTGATTCCCCTCCTGATAGTGTAGAAGAAAGCCTGTCGAGAGTCAGATAGGGGAGACCAACATCAATCAGAAACCTGAGCCGTATGGTAATTTCTTTTAACACTCTTTCCGAGACTGCAGCATCAGCCGGTTGAAGTGATATGGTTGAAAAGAACTCGTAGAGCCTGCTGACTGGCAAGGAGACCAGTTCCTGGATAGTTTTTCCGGCAACTTTAACATATCCTGCCTCTTTTTTCAGCCTCGAACCCTTGCATTCGTAACATGTTGTTTTTCCACGATAACGGCTTAGTAAAACCCTGTACTGGATCTTGTATTTTTTTTCTTCAAGATGCTGGAAAAACCTGTTTAATCCGTAAAAATACCTGTTCCCTTTCCAAAGCAACTCTTTTTGATCATGAGTAAGCTGATAATAAGGTATATGAATCGGAAAAGCAAATAACCCTGCATTAGCAATAAGCCTTTCTTTCCATTTTTTCATTGTTTCACCTTTCCAGCAGGCAATTGTATCTTCATATACCGAAAGATTCTGATCGGGTATAACAAGATTCTCATCGATGCCTATTATTTTACCATACCCTTCACAAACCGGGCATGCACCGATAGGATTATTGAAGCTGAATAAGTATTCCGAAGGTTCTTCAAACAGGATACCATCTTCTTCAAATTTATTTGAAAAGCTCTCCCTTTTTAAACCATTATCATTCAAGATTAACACCTGACAATAACCTTTGCCTGTCTGAAATGCTGTCTGCGCAGAATCTGCTGCCCTGCTGAAATTATCAGAGGAATGGCTTATAACCAGCCTGTCGATTACAATATTGATTTGCTGCCCTGATTTAAATCCGTTGGCAGAATTTATTTCATCAATCTTAATAAGCTCACCCCCAGATTCAATACGGTTAAATCCCTGCTTAACCAGGAACGTAAAATACTCTGATGTTTCAATGTTTTCCGGTATTTCGCCTGATGAGGTTATAATAACCCTGGTTCCTTCTGGCAGAGAGGCAAGGAAATCAACCAGATCATCAACGCTGTGCTTCTTAACCTCTTTTCCGGATACGGGTGAGTAAGTTCTTCCAATACGGGCGAAAAGAAGTCGTATGTAATCATATATTTCAGTGGAAGTACCAACAGTGGACCGTGGATTTCGTGTATTGACTTTCTGTTCAATCGCTATCGCGGGTGGTATTCCATTAATAAAGTCGACCTCAGGTTTGTTCATCCTGCCCAGGAACTGGCGGGCATAGGAAGAGAGGCTCTCTACGTACCTTCTCTGACCTTCAGCATAAATTGTATCAAAAGCAAGCGAAGATTTCCCGGAACCTGATACTCCGGTTATGACTACCAGCTTGTTTCTTGGAATTTTTAGACTGATGTTTTTGAGATTATGTACCCTTGCCCCCCTGATTTCAATACTGCCATTCATCACTAATTTTGGAACATTTATGGAAATTTTTCGTTAAAATCCAAAAGTAATACTTTCAAATTAAAAAAAAATTACTTTCTTTGGGCTAAGAATTTAATCTAATCTAAGGAGGACTGCCTATTAAACAACTCTACTCTTGGTTTTTAAAAGAGTGAGCTATGAAAAAATCGATGTCCGATTATGAACTTATACAGAGGTTCATAAAAGGTGAGCAGTCGTGCTTTGAGCAAATAATCCACCGTCATAAGAATAAGGTATTCGCCTATATAAGTCTTTATATACGCGACCAGGCTCTTGCAGAAGATCTTTATCAGGATACTTTTATGAAAGTGATCCAGTCTGTTAAGGCTGGCAAGTATTATGACAACGGAAAATTCATTTCCTGGGTGATGCGTATTGCCCATAACCTCATCATTGATCATTTCCGGAGAGTGAAACAGATGAATACCATATCTAACGACGACTACGAATCAGATCTGTTTAACTCAAAAAAGTTTGCAGAAGACAACGTTGAGGATAATATGATTAAAAGACAGATACAAAAAGATGTAAGGAAAATGATCAGCCATCTGCCCGATGACCAGAGGGAAGTTGTTATTCTCCGTCATTATGCGGGACTAAGCTTTAAGGAAATAGCTGATATTACCGATGTAAGCATTAACACGGCTCTCGGCCGGATGAGATATGCCCTTATTAATATGAGGAAAATAATGGAGGAGAAAAAAATAAGTCTGACTTTAAATTAAAAGGCACAAAGGTATAAAGGCATAAAGGCGTATAGGTTGAGCTATCAATACAAGTAAGTAATTAAAAGACGTTAAGCCGTTGTATCTTTGTACCATTGAGCCATTACTCCTGCCTGTATAAATAAATTATTACTTCTACAATAATCAATTCCAAAAGGCGTTTTCATAAAAATGAAAACATAAAGCCTATGGGTTTAATCTCTACTCCTTTTCTTTCATATCATGATATTAAAACTGACGGAACTGACCTCTTTGATGATGCATGGGGTTTTTATCCGCAATTCAGTGATGTGATCGATTTTCTGAAACGGGTAAAGCCTGTTCCGGGAAAGAAGCTGACGAGCCGACTGATTGAGAAAATCAGGAAGCATGAATAAAAAATTAAAAAACACAGAAAAATTTCTGTGTTTTTTTTGTTTAATTAAAATTAAAATAATATCTTTGTGATATTAAATTAATATCAATTGAAATGAAACAGGAATTTACAGTAAAACCCGTATCGGGTTATTTGGCACTGCTGATGGCGATATTGTTTATCGGTGGTGCAATTGCCGGATTTGCTTTCGAGGTTATCTGGCTTGGTGCAATTCTCACTATTCTTTTCATTTTTACTATGATCGGATTCACGGTAGTTTATCCTAATGGATCATGTGTAATGGTGTTGTTTGGTGCTTATAAGGGTTCGATCAGGGAGAACGGATTCTTCTGGGTAAATCCTTTCTATAACAAAAGGAAAATTTCTCTCAGAGCCCGGAATTTTGATAGTGAACCTATAAAGGTAAATGATAAGATAGGAAATCCTATTAAGATCGGTTTTGTACTGGTCTGGAGAGTTGCTGAAACTTTTAAAGCTGTATTTGATGTTGATGATTATCAACATTTTGTGCTTGTGCAAAGTGATGCTGCTCTCCGGAAGCTTGCCGGATTGTACCCTTACGACAATTTTGAGGATCATGAAGCTGTAATGGCTCTGAGAAGCGGGGGAGAGGAGATAAACGAGGAACTTGAAAGGGAGATTCGGGAAAGACTTCAGATTGCAGGAATTGAAGTTATAGAAGCGAGAATCAACTACATTGCTTACGCAGAGGAGATAGCCAACGCAATGCTCAGAAGGCAGCAAGCTACCGCCGTTGTCGCAGCCAGATTCAAAATCGTTGAAGGTGCTGTTTCGATGGTACAGATGGCTCTTGAGCAACTTTCTGATAAAAATATCGTTGAACTGGACGAGGAGAAGAAAGCTTCAATGGTCAGCAACCTGATGGTCGTTCTTTGCGGTGATAAAGATGTTACCCCTGTTGTTAACACAGGGACTTTACATTCATAAAATGAGTGAGAAGAAACCATTTGTTCTAAGGATTGACCCGGAGAAGCTGAAGGCATTGGAGAAATGGGCAGCTGACGAATTCCGCAGCACCAACGGGCAAATTGAGTATATACTCGATCAGGCTCTTCGAAAATCAGGCAGATGGAAAACAAGATCAGAAAACATTAAAACTGAAGAAAAATGAATAAACCTATGAAATATCAATGTCCGAAATGCGGCTGTAAAATATGCACAACCGGTGAAATCAGGGCAGTAGGAAGTTTCCTAACCAAGGTTTTCGATATTCAAAACAGACGTTTTTCATCTGTGACCTGCAATGACTGCAAATACACTGAATTTTATAATGTGCCTTCCAAAAGACTGGGGGATGTTCTGGATTTTCTGACCAGCACTTAAATCCTTTTACTGGTTAATGAAGTAAACAGAATGGCAGGCAGCGATGCCTGCCGTTTCTGTTCGCAACCTGCTGTTGCCGAGATGAACAGCTTTGTAACCTCTGTTAGTGGCAAAGTTTATTTCTTCCTCGGAAAAGTCACCTTCAGGTCCGATAAGGATTACGGCATCATTACCTCTTGAGTACACTTCTGACATTTTACTCCTTGCCAGCTTTTCATTACAATGAGCAATTATCAGGTTGCCGCAGTGATCAGTATTAATAAAATCATTAAACAGGCATGGATTGTTCAAAAAGGTTATTTTCGCTTTAAGTGACTGCTTCATTGCTGAAATTATTATGTTTTTGACTCTTTCTGTTTTAATTCCGGACTTTTCGGAATGCGTGCAGATTAATGGTGTTATTTCATCAATGCCTATCTCAACACTTTTCTCAACAAACCATTCAAAACGCTCAGGATTCTTTAATGGTGAAATCGTGATATGAAGCCTGTAATTTCTTTTTTCGTAGTTATTTATAACGGAATTTATTCTGATGGTACATTTTCCTGAATCCGGATCTGTTATCTCACCTTCATACAAATTACCCTTTCCGTCGATTAACCTGACAATTGACCCTTTTTTCATCCTTAGGACTCTGACGGAATGTCTCGATTCCTTTTCATCCAGAGTATATGAATCTCCGGTTATATCAGGAGCATAAAATATCTGCATTGGAAAGTGTTTGAACAAAAGTAATAAATTTGTATTACTTGAAAACTGCTTTGACAAGGGGCAAACTTAGTCCCCCAATCCCCCTTTCAGGGACGAACTGGGGGTAAATATTATGAAAATAGGTCTCATATCAGATACTCATGGCTGGATACATCCCAGGCTCTTTAATCATTTTGAAGGAGTTGATGAGATCTGGCATGCAGGTGATATTGGTAATATTGAAACTGCTGATACTCTCGCTGCTTTCAGACCTTTGAAAGCTGTTTATGGAAATATTGATGATTATGCTGTCAGAAAGGTATACAAAGAGCATCTGATCTTTAATGTTGAAGAAATAAAGGTTTGGCTCACTCATATAGGAGGGTCTCCCGGTCACTATAATAAAAGAGTTAAGCCTGGAATATTTAATAATCCCCCGGATCTGTTTATTTGCGGGCATTCACACATTGCCTTGGTAATGAACGACAGAAAACTTGGAATACTGGTTATTAATCCCGGATCAGCAGGCTATAATGGATTTCATAAATATATGACAGCCATCAGGCTTCAGATAGACGGGAAGGTTATCCATGATCTGGAACTGATCGAGCTGGGAGAAAGAGGTAAGGTCATTTTATAAGACCATCAAGGGGCTCTGTATTCTCAATGGGTTCATTGCCTGTCATTCTTTGAAGGAACCTGTCAAGCCTGTCCTCAACAGCAATCATATAAGTATAAGGTACTCTTACAGACGAATCAGGATGTCTTCTTTCTTTAATCTTTATATTGGCTATTAATGTGTTAAAGTTGTTATTACCTGACTGGGCCATCATCGAGCCTCTGATATACGAGAAATAGTACCAGGTCGATTCATCAGCTTTCAGGTAGATATCGAAAATATCTCCTGTTCGCCTGCGTTGTATTTCTATATAACCATCTACATATACGTTTACAGGTTGTTGTCCGATGAATCCGATTCCTATCTTGCCATTTGACCTGAATGATGAAGAGGATTCATTCCAGTAGAGACTGACATCATTAAGTAACAGCTTAAAGGAGTATTCTTTGGGTAGGTTCCTGGATGTGCCGAACAGATTCATTTCATCTTTGATCTGGCTTGCAGCTTCAACACCCATCAGATCCTTCATTCCCTTATTATTCAGATCACTATTCAGATTTACAGGTTTGAGTGAAGGCATCATTCTTATCTCATCACTCATCATTGTCAGGGCTTCTTCTGAGAAGTAAAAATCAAAAGCCAGAATAGCCTGAATATTGACATCGCCGGAATCAAGGGTATGAATTACCTTGCCTGCAGATGCCATTTTGACCAGATCGAACTTTGCTCCAAAATTAAGATTTCCTTCACCTGAAAGCACGCAGTAATTTTTATCAAAAGCGATCATATCACCATGCAGGCTCTGGTCAGCAATCTTTTCGAGAGAGGTTATCAAATATCTGCCTTTTGATTTTTCAAAATATAGGAAGCCATTTGCATTTACAAAATTGACATCAGTCCATGATTTTTGTGCTGAGAGAAATACCGGGTATATGTGAATGGAATCGATATTGATAAATGAACCTGAAAAAACAAGATTATCATTCAGATCTCTGGGTTTTTCACTGATTGGTATCATTACATTTCTCGGGTCGATGAATGACTTGAACTTAACTGAATAGCTTGTAATTGAAGGGCAGTTATGAGCTATCCCGGCACCTCCTGTAAAAAAGAGAAGATCCTTTCGGGCAGAAAGTGTAACATCACCCGAATAAGAAAAAGCTGGGCTTAACATAAAATTTTGACTTACAGGTATATAACCTCGGGCAGTTGTAGTTAATGTATCAACAGATACTTCGGGAAGACTGATTTGTTGTATACCCTTGTCTTCATCAATATAATCATATACCGCGCTCCCGGCGTATCGTTTAGTTGATTCAATATCAATATTTGCCGAATGAAGGATATGCCTGTTGTTGACTGCAATAGTAGCATTCTGTAATTGTTTTATTTTTGCCCGCCGGGTGATTGTAATCTTTCCGCTATCCGGTTGAATTAATGCATCGGCAATATGAATATAGTTAATATTATCTGCTTCAATGTATTCTTCATCAACATGATAACTGCCTTTCCATGATGAGAAAGCTATGGTATCCCTCAGATTATTTGTTGCAAAGAAAGTAGGTTTGTCCAGGTTCGAAAAATCCTGTCTGATAAGTTTGTCCGGAGTTAAAAGTGGTATATCTGATTTTCCTTTCTGCTCCATGTTCAGCACCCTGTTTTCCATGTCATAGACAAAATCTGTCATGGTACATATGTACTGGATTTCAGGAAATTTAACTACTGACGTATCTGTATTCAGATGGAACCGGGTTGTTTTAAGGTCAAAGTTGATATCAGTACTAATGTTTTCTGCAAGAAAGGCATAGCCGCTGGTTGAAGGCGATTTAAGATTGTATACCGCAGAATCTGCTTTTATTGCGCTGGATGCAAAATAAAATTGATCAGAAGTGATCCTTGAATCGGTCATATTGATGGTTCCTGAACCTTTCATAAGAGAAGGTGTAAGGTTTATACTGCCATCAAGAACGGTTCCGTTGCCGAACATGTTAAAATATTTTCCTTCTGTATTGGCAGCCAGCCACTCATCTTTTTGTGTCATCCATTTTATTGAAACATCCTGGCTATTAAGCTCGGGGAACAAACCTGAGGTATCTTTTTCAATATTAAATGAAGTTGCTTTAGTCAGCATTGAATCGGGGAAAAAATTAAACTCCTCTGATTTTGTTGTTGAGGTCAGGTGTTTCAGAGTTCCGTTTCCAATAAGACCTTTGTTGCTCATAGTGATATTATCATAAAACTTTCCCCTGTTCCCGTAAACCTCAATCCCTTCTTCAGGTATGCTCATATCAAATCCCAGTGAATTATTTTGCTCGATTATAAGGTATTGCCGTATTGGTTCGAGGATATTTCCTCCATGGAATTCTCCTGCCAGATTCATGTCTTCATGCTTGTAATGGTCAATATTATTATATGTGAAAGTGTCGACTTTAAAATAGAAGTTCTGTCGTTTATAGATACCCTCCAGCCCGGGTAATTTATCAAAGAATATATATGAGAAATTTGTAGCGTTGACTATAGGGTACTCTTCGAGACTTCTCAGACCTGATTTATTATTGGGATCATCGATATATAATTCAGCTGTTGCAAGCTGGATCATATTGTCAATTTCTTTGACCAAAGGATTTCCGTAAGAGTCTTTTTCGTCAGTCTCCACTGCAATCCTTATAGAGTCGATTTTCCCCAGACTTATTTTGAAGGTGTCATAGCTAAACGAAAAATTATGGCCGAAGAAAGTAAACAGCCCTGCTGCAACGACACCATCAAACTCCAGACTCCTGTTTTTACCGATTACCAGTTGCCGGTTGTAAGGATATATGGCAACTCTCTGGGAATCACTCAGGTATACTCCTGTTACTCCGTTTACAGTCAGATTGTAATTCCTGAGATCCAGCAATGCATTATCAACAGGAGCTTTTGTTTCACTCATTATACTTAGTACATCATAGTCTTTCTTCTTAGCAAAAGCCGTCAGATAATCGTCAACCTTTTTTTTAAGAGTCACTTCATTCAAAGCACGGTTATAGAATACAAAACCCCTGGTAGCCATATCAATACACAATCCTGTTACTGCATCAACCGGTTTACCGAGCCATTTGGCAAATTCTTCAACAGGAAATGTACTGGAATAATACCATTCTGCGAATCTCTTCAGTCGCACCAGAGGATGATATTCATCAATTCCCATAAGCCGCATAAAGTAGTTGGCATCAAAAAAAGATACTGATTCAAATTGTGCCTGTCCTAAGGCTGCTCCCCTGGGCCTCGAAAGAACAATTTTTGAATCATCCATATCCCATGACAGGTATTCAAAATACATATCAAGATTGTGAAAGGAATTGAAATACGGACTTTTAGATACGGGATTATTGCTACTGAACAGGTTTACCTGTCTTGTTGGAGCATTATAGGAAAAGCTAAGATTAGAATGGAAAATTGAATCCTTGCCCAGGTAAAGGGACATTGAGGTCTCCCCGCTGTTAAAACCATTTTTTGAAAACGTAAATTCGGCTGCGGTGATTTTGAGATAGAGTGTATCATTTCTGGAAAGTGTAATCTTTGCAGGCAGGAAGTTTGTTCCTGTGCCTTTTACATTGGCTCCTTCGAACAAAAGACCTCCCTCGTAATTGACCCCCTCATAAAAATTTTCCAGCCTGAATTGCCTGGTATATGTCTCAAAACGAGGGAAATTAATTCTGGTTTTGTCACTAAAAGAGATTGTCTGATCAGAAAGATTGCCGTAGACAGGCTCTTTAAAGTAAGTTTTATGAGTCAGCCGGACTGAATCAGCTGAAAAGTTATTCTTCGAAGTGTTGATAGTATATTTATCAAGTTCAGCAAAGACATCTTCCCTGGCATAACCTGCTTTTTCCCAGGTAACCGTACCCTTAGTTCCGTGGAATTGCTGGATATCCGGGTAGTAAAACCCGGAAACATTATATATTTCTGAACTATCCCGTTGTGAATAGCAGGTCAATGTGGCATCAGTTACTGCTACGTAAAATGCTGTGTCATGTAAAAACCTGAGGTTGTTGTTTTTTACTTTCCATCTGATGGTTCCTGTTTCGGACAGAACATTTTCTTTTATCATTAAACTGGTATTCTTAAAATACCTGTCGATATTTTCATCAGAAAACCTGGGATTAAATACTATTTCACTAAGTCCGATAAGCCAGGTCTTTAAAATTTCAGGATCATGCTTGCTTTCCGAAAAGTAATTCAGAGTTTTCAGGAAATCATGAAAGTGGGGCACCGGTCTCATCCGTCTCCCGGAAAACTGACTGGAAAGGTCTATTATTCTGATCATGTCATCCTTGCTGAATACTGTACTGTCCCATTTGGCAAGGAATGCATTCAGATTCATTTTATGTACATCATTCAGGTTAGGACCCATAAAGGCTGTCAGTTCCTCCCTGTACCTGGCAGGATCTCCTGAAAATGCTGACTTCCCCTGTGAAAACAGGTTGCAGGGAATCATTACCACGATGATGAGATTCAGAATAAAGAGATTTTTTGACATACCATTTATTTTTACCTTCAATCCAGTAAAAAGTGAGATGGGAGGGGCTTTTAAATAGCTTCTACTATTGCAATAAAATCTTCTTTCTTAAGAGAAGCGCCGCCAATAAGACCACCATCAACATCCGGCTTTGAAAAGATATCTCCGGCATTGGATGGCTTGCAGCTTCCGCCATATAAAATCGATAGCTCATCTGCGCAATTGTTCCCATACTTCTCTTTTACCAGTCCGCGGATAAACTGATGCATCTCCTGAGCCTGTTCCGGTGTTGCTGTTAATCCAGTTCCGATAGCCCAAACAGGTTCATAGGCAATAACAATCATTTCCATCTCATTCCCGGAAAGACTGAACAATCCTTCCTCAAGTTGTCGTTTCACAACAATAAAATGCTTGCCAGACTCTCTTTCCTTAATAACTTCACCACAACAAAATATCACCTTTAGACCGCTCTTCAGGGCGAGGGCAGTTTTCTTGTTTAGTAACCTGTCATCCTCATTATAATAGGTTCTTCTTTCAGAATGACCGATAATGACATAATCGGCTCCGGTGCTTTTTATCATATCGGCTGATACTTCACCTGTGTAGGCTCCGGAAACTTCCGCAGCACAATTTTGTGCACCCAGTGATACAATTCCACCTTTCAGTATTTCGGAAACGCCTGAAAGATGTATAAAAGGGGTACATAATATAACCTCAGCCATTCCGGAAGGTTTTTCTCTGAAGTATTTATCAACAGATCCTGCAAATTTGAGACCTTCTTCGAGGTTCATATTCATTTTCCAGTTACCTGCAATAATTTTTTTTCTCATATATCAGCTTGTTTAAGAATATATTCATTTTTCAAATTTGAGATTTTTAATTTTTCCAATCAACAAACAAAGGACTCACAAAGAATTTTTATTATCAACACAAATTTTTCATACATGGCGAATACTTATTAACATTCAGACAGTCGGAACATATAATACAGTCATAAGAACGGAAAACCTGATCCCCTGTTGTTCTTCAACTACAATGGCAGATTAGTAAACCATTCTTTTTCAGGCACATTTGACCATGACCATTTACCCATGATAGTCCCCTTCTCAAGCAAGACATAACCAGGATTTGCCCTGACTATTGTCTTGAGAGTTGTTTCATCCGCAAGGCAAAACTGAAGTTCGTTATTGAAGCTACTGAGCTCATCCGAGGCTGAGGCTGTCAGAATGTAAAAATCAATCTGGTTTCTCGTGCAATAATGCCCAAGCTCAAATCCCTTTAAGAGCTTTTCTTTGTCCGCATCCTCCAGCTTTTTTGAAATCATCAGGATAGTATATCCCGGATGATTCAAAACCTCCTGTGTAATGTCTTCATCATTAATTGTCGTAATGCTGAAATCATGTATGGGAGGCTCATACCCTTTTTTTAAAAGCACTGATTTCTGATCGACAAATTTCCATGTTGTATCATCTGCAGGATAATTTTCAACTGTGAATTCTTTTTCCACACCATTTTTTTTATAAATAAATGTGGTCTTATATTCATCAGATGATACATTATCAGGAATGACCATCTTTTCCGGTATGTATGTTCCGGTTTTATAAGGAAGGAAATCAAGTACCGGAAGATACTTCAGGTTATAAAAATTAAAAGCTACAAAACATAGAACAAACAGGCTGATTATCAGCCATTCACTGATTACTCTTCTGCCTGTCTCAAGCGAATTGCGGCTAATGAAAAGTATTACAGCAGGAATAAGTAAAATGATGTTTTTGCCAAAGGTCTGCCAGTTTGTAAGATGGATTGCATCGCCGAAGCACCCACAGTCTGATACCGGATTTGTTAAAGCAAGAACAAGGGTAAGCGGTGTAAAGATTGACATAAGGATCATTATGATCCATATTCCTGTTTTCTGTCTGATACCGGTCAATAGTGAAAAGCCTGCAATAAACTCGGCAGTACAAAGAAGGATTGCAAGCGGTAAGCTGAAATCTTGCAGAAATCCCATTTGAAAAGCCTGAAAATAATCCTGGAATTTATAGGTTGAACCAAGTGGATCTATAGCCTTGACTGTTCCTGAGAAAATAAAAGCAAGGCCTAAAATTATTCTGCTGACCAACCTGACTAAATTCATTTTAAAGCAGTTTTCTGTCAGTAATTATACGAATAATGAGGTCAGATATTTTGTCAGGAGTCAACATTATTCCATTATTATCACCACAATTTACAACTGCCATCCGATCATCAGTTTGTGCTACCTTCAAATATATGTTTCTTACCTTTTTCTGAAATTTCAGACTCTCTTCATGGATATCTCGGGTTCCGTTGAGGTAAGTTCTGTCTTCTCCTGTTCTTGAAGCGGATAATTTTTTTTCGGTAAATGAGAATGGTACATCAAGGAATATATTGAGATCGGGCTGCGGAATGGCAAAATATTCAAATTCAAGTTTAAGGATCCATTTCATAAGAGCGTCCTGTTCCACAGTATCCTTCAGTTTTGCACACTGGTAAGCAATATTTGAAAAAGTGTATCTGTCTAAAAGCACAATACTGCCCTTTTTAAGCCAGTTGCTGATCATTGATGCAGCATCTTTCCTGTCACCTGCATAAAGCATGGCTACAAGCCATGGATCAACATTGTTCAGAGAACCGAACTCACCCCTCAGAAACCTTGCAATAAGTTCACCAAAATATGGTGCATTCGTTCTTGGAAAATGAAGGTATTCACAGCTATAGCCTTTTTTTAACAGATAATCATTTAAAAGTTTAATCTGTGTGGATTTACCAGAACCATCAACTCCTTCAATTACAAAAAGCTTCATCTTTCTCTATATACTATAAGTACAAATGTAATAACCTCATGGCAAAGATGAAAAAGAATTGTTTAATTTAGGAAGAAAAAATCATTGCCAGTTAAGCCAAAATATATCAATGTAAGAGGAAAGCTCCTTGATCTGAGTATCCCGAAAGTAATGGGAGTGATTAATATCACACCTGATTCATTTTACAGTGGCAGCAGGGTAACTGATGAAAAGAACATTATTCGAACGGCAATAAAGATGACAGAGGAAGGGGCTGATATTCTAGATATTGGTGGCTACTCTTCACGTCCGGGAGCTGCTGATATCTCAGTTGAGGAGGAAAAGGACAGGGTATTGAAAGCTATAGAGATTGTAAGCAGAGAGATGCCTGAAACAATTATTTCTGTTGATACCTTCAGGGCTGAAATAGCCAGGGAAGCAGTCAGTTCAGGTGCTCACATAATAAATGATATTTCGGGAGGTGAGGCAGACGGTAGTATGTTTGATATTGTTGAAAAGCTGAATGTTCCATATATAATGATGCATATGCAGGGGAATCCCAGAACAATGCAGAAGAATCCAGTGTATGATGACGTGGTGGCTGATATTCTCAAATGGTTTGGAGAGAGGATTTTCCGGTTACAATCAAAAGGTGTGAAGGATATAATAATTGATCCGGGATTCGGATTCGGAAAGACCATTGATCAAAGTTTTGAAATGCTTCAACGGCTTGGAGATTTTTCTGTTGCCGGTCTGCCATTGCTCATTGGTATTTCAAGGAAATCAATGATCTGGAAGACACTTGACATAAATCCGGATGAAGCTCTTAACGGCACATCAGTATTGAATGCTGTTGCACTTATGAAAGGTGCAGATATACTGAGGGTTCATGACGTTAAGGAGGCAGTGCAAGCTATCCGGCTAATTAAAGCAATTAAGAGATCAGAAAAAGCATAATAAGGTAGAAAAAAGAAAATTCCTTTGCATACCTTGTAAAAAATTTGTTCTTTGTGATTTCGTAAAATAAAAGGTTTGAACTTTTCCCCCGGGTGATTAAAATATTTCAGAATTTATTATGATAATTCCGATTACAGCCCTTGATATAATTGATATTGTCCTTGTTGCTTTAATCTTATTTCAGCTTTACAAGCTTATCAGGGGTACAACAGTTTTCAGCATTTTTATTGCAGTATTTTTAATCTACCTGTTCTGGCTTATAGTCAAAGCCCTTAAAATGGAACTTATAAGCTCTTTGCTCGGACAGGTTATAGGCGTCGGAGTTATAGCACTCATTATTGTTTTTCAGCAGGAGGTAAGACGGTTCCTGCTTATAATTGGTACCAGATATATAAAAAACAGCAGGTTTTCAATATTAAGACTACTGACTTCAGTTAAGGATGAACAGGGTGGTCCAAAAGAAGCTGAGGAGGTTGTGAGAGCTGCTGAATCAATGTCCATAAAGAAAATAGGCGCCCTGATAGTGATAGGGAGACAAAGCCGGTTTGATATTTATACTGAAGGCGGAGAAATTCTTAAAGCACAAATAAGTGCTGAATTGCTTGTAACTATTTTTTTCAGGAATACGCCTCTGCATGATGGAGCAGTATTGATTGAAGATGGATTGATTCTTGCTGCAAGATGTCCTTTACCTATAACGGATCAGGTTACACTGCCACCGCACTTCGGGATGCGGCACAGGGCTGCTGTAGGAATGTCAGAACAAACTGATGCTCTCATCATTGTTGTTTCAGAAGAGACTGGGAAAATATCAGTTGTTAATGAAGGTACAATTCGGGAAAATATAACCCCGGATGACCTGAGAAACATTCTCCTGATGGAGAAGGTATGGTAATTCAGACTTAAGGCAACTGGCAGCAGGCTACTTTAATCTAATTTATTTTGTATAATATCAGCGATTCAGCATCTTTAATATAAATCAGATTCCCGGCAACAACAGGAAAGGTATATACCGGAGTTTCTGTAACCTTATATCTGGCAATTTCTGTATATGCTTTCGGATCCTGTTTAAAAACTAACAGGTTTCCTGTGCTTGGGAGCCCGATCAGTACAGATCCGCAGTCAACAATAGTTGCGAAATCACTGTTGGTTGCAGCGTCAATCCAGCCAGTTTGTCCGTTTGAAGCATTAAGGCAGTAGATCCTTCTCAGGTCGGTGAAGCCATACAGAAAACCATCCTTACGAACAGGAGTGTTCCATTTTGCTCCGATCTCAGCTGTGCTCCAAAGCTCTTTAGTAACAAACTGGTTCCCTTCCTTTACCACCTGTATTGCTTTTGTACCGGAGCCCTGACCGGTATAATATATTGTCTGACCATCAATATAAGGGCTAACGCAATTGTAAAACCTCTGCATGGGAGTTGCAGCTAACTGCCAGAGCAGTTTTCCATCAGTCAGGTTAAGAGAGATCAGGCTCTTCTCAGTAAACAGCACAATCTGTTTTGTTTTACCGGTAGTCATTACAGAAGGAGATGCATAAGCCGGTCCCTCACCGGTATATTTCCATTTTTCGTTTCCTTTATTAAGGTTATATGCAACCACTTGTCCGTTATCCTTACCTCCCAGTTGAAGAATACAAATTCCGTCAACTATTATGGGTGACATTCCTGTAAAGAACTGCGGAACAGGAATCGAAGCATCCTCTTTTTTCCAGACTAGTTTGCCTGTTGCGGCATCCAGACATGAAATAATGCCTGATACTCCAAAAGTGACAATCTTACCGTTAGCCACCGCAGGAGTGCTTCGCGGACCGGGATGAGAAGACGGAGGACCTGTTACTACGGGTGCAGGATAATTGTATTTCCAGAGCTCTTTTCCGGTAGATGCATCGAGACAAAGTACAACTTCCTCATTTCCCTGCCTTGTGAATGTATAGATCTTCTTTCCAATCAGCACAGGTGTTGCATCCCCAGTACCAACCGTGATCTTCCATTGCTGGGCTAGTTCTGCAGGCCAGGCTGAAGGTACTGCCCCGGTCGCTTTACTGTCTCGTCCAACACCACGGAACTGGGGCCAGTCCTGTGAAAAGGCTTGTACCGAAAATATCAGTAATATAGCAACTGAACAAATGACCAGATTATTCTTTTTCATGATTTTCAGTATTGGTAATTCAGTAAATTTATTCGAATTTCTGCTGATATACAAAATCCCCTCCCTTAAAAATTGTTAAAGAAATTTTTTTAACCAGTGTTGGGACAATACAATCTGAATGTAAATATCTTCGATTTGCCCGTGAAAATTAAAAAATAACTAATATTGCTTAAATGAACCGGGTATAAAGCGGTCGGATCAGGTGTTAGATATATTATTTTATGCAGAAATCCTTTTCTTTTAATAAAGAAATCCTGATTACAGGTGGCACCTCCGGACTTGGTCTTGAACTGGTTAAAATATTTTTGAGCAAAGGATTTTTTGTTGTTGCAACAGGCAGGCAATTATTAAATCTGCCGGGATATGAAGACAGGTTTAAACTTTACCGGATAGATTTCAGCGACCTGAAGCAGACCATGAGTTCATTAAGAAATATCTGTGAAGCCCATGATTTATCTTATGTCGTAAATAATGCAGGTATTCTCAGTCCACCGGATTTTACTTCTACAAATGATGGATTTGAGTATACTTTTCAGGTAAATTTTCTTTCACAACTTCTAGTAAATGAGATAATACTGCAAAATTTAACACACAGCAAGCCCATTAAAATCGCTGCTATCACATCCCCTGTTTACAAACTGTCAAAAATCAGATTAAGTGACCATCAGTCAAAAAAAGGTTACAGACCTCTGAAAGCCTATTCAGATTCAAAACTTTTCCTCGCGCTGATGTGCAGGTATCTTTCCGCAAAATATCAGGATCTGAACCTTAGCTGTTTCAGTTTTGATCCTGGTGTTTTCAGCTCAGGGATCTCTCGTATGCAGCATAATTGGTTCCGGAAAATGTACGGGATCGCTGCGCCTTATATGAGGAAGCCTGAACGGGTTGCAGCTATCCTGGCCGAGCTCTTAATTAGTTATGATATCTGTAACGGGGCAATTTATAATATCAGGAAAAAGGCCAGACATATATCAGTAACCGAACCTTCAGTATATGATCTTTTCTGGAAAGACATTTATGACAAAATAAATACATACCTGAAATGAAGAATAGTTTTAAATTCAAAACTCACTTTTATTTGCTCACTTTTTGTTAACTTGCTATTCAGATATTCAGGATGAGAGATCAGGATAATTTTTTCACCCTGTTGATCGAATAAGTAATTAGTAAAACATATGAAAAATTTATTTTTAAAAATTATGGTATTCTCAATCTTTCTCAGTATTATCGGGTGTAGAAACTCAGGCGATCCCGCGACATGGAATGAAAAAAAAATAAACAAATGGTTTGAAAAAGGCGAGTGGCTGAACGGGTGGTCAGTTAAACCTGATGCAACCATTAACCGAAAAGAGTTTGCATTATCTTATTTTAAACACAAAGAGCGGTGGGATAAAGCATTTATTTTCCTGAAGGATAACGATTTATCAAAACTGGAATTAAAGCGGTATGATATTGATGGCAATAACCTGTATGCTCCTGTGAGTGAGTATATCACTAAAAATGAAGAAGATGCACGTTACGAAGCCCATCAGAAATATATTGATATCCAATATGTTGTAAGTGGGAAGGAGCTGATCGGGATTTCCCCGATGTCCTTGAAAAAAGAAATACTTGAGCCATACGATGCAGCAAAAGATGTTATGTTTCTGACCGTAACACAGGGAGTAAATTTCAACGCTAAACCTGACAGATTCTTTATATTTTTCCCTGATGATATACATCGCCCTGGACTGAAAGATGTTGAAAATTCACAGGTCCGGAAGGTAGTCCTTAAGGTAAAGATTGACTGAAAAATAATGATGGGCGCTCTCGGTTATTGCAGATGCAGATTCGAGAGAATTGGTGATCTACAGATTCCTTAATTCTTTTTAACGGATCATTTCAAATATTCAATATTCATTTCATAATCCCATTTGTCGAAGTAAAGATTTCCACCTTTCCATTCTACCTCACCACGTTGAAAATCGTATGGTTCGCTTCTGAGATGTTGTTTTTCCGGGTATAATTGTCCTGCAACACCTTCATTTACAATGAGCCTGTATGAATCAATACCTGAGATAAAAAATTCTTTAAACACTTTATTTTCAGATGGCAGGAGATCGTATGAAATATCAACAGGAACCCATCCGGCTCCTTCATAATAAACTTCGCACCAGTCATGAAGGTTTTTGTTTCCCGGAGGCACCTTCCAGCCACTTTGCCATCTGACGGGAACTCCTTTATATCTGAGCATTGACATAAACAGAAATGTCTGCATCCCACAATCTCCCCTTCTGTTGTTGGTAACGTATTCAGGGATATTTGGCATAATTGAATATTCAAGTGCCCCGGTCCATGGTATGTTTTCCTTAAACCATAAATAAATCTTTCTTACAACCGTCACAGGATCATCATCCCGGGTTGTTATGCTGTCGGCAAGCTCCCTGATATTCTCTGTAAAGCAGATATGAGGTAACTGTTCGGAAGTATATTTTGTATAAATGTCTGATGTTTTATTGTATGGCAGGATTTTAAGTTTTGCCAGGTCGAAATATTGTCCACTGGACTGATAAAGGAACGATACGCAGAAAACGGAAGGTATCCCTTTATGTGATACTTCTTCCATATAAATTGAACGATGAATAGCTGAGTCGGGAGCAATTATAAAATTGTTGTTTGAAGTTGTTAATAATTCCGGTTTTTGCTGACGCGGATGATTTTCTTTGGGCCATGGCAGCCAGCATCGGATTTTTTCCCCTTCAGGTACAACATCCGGATGGACTGTAATTGTATAGGTAATTTTCATATTTACCGGTAACACAGGATCAGTTTTATTGCCTGATTCCTTAACAATTTTCTGTATATGCACCAGCCTGGAAACCATTTCAGGGTCTTCACTGATTTCCAGGAGCTGTTTCTCTTTATCCTCATAAAACATTTTAAGCAACACAAGATTTGAAGCAGCCCTGTCGAAGTACTTTTTTTCACCGTTTATCATCCGCCATTCGAGCCATTTATTTTTATCCCATACAGCCAGATTGCTGTCTGAGACTACACCTGCATATTCTTTAAGCCGTCTGAGGAATTGATCTTCGGAAAGTGAAAAATCGAGATTGATCCTTTCTGCAATCTGGACAAGGGAATCGGTTTTTTGTATTATATGCATATCGCTGGCGCAACATTTTTTTACAGAGTCAGCCAGTTGGATTGCTTTCAGGAAGTTACCTGCATTCATATCTGATTCGAATTCGCCTAGCAACTTATTACAATCAGTTTTGGGACTGCACCAGGTGAGTAATGCTAGGAGTACCGATAAAACAAGTGACAGAGAGATTTTCATAGCTGGTTTATTTATCTCATAAAATTAAATTAATCTTTCATTCAATGAAATTTGACTGAATAACAATTGTTTTTTTCATATTTGTGTATAAACTTGTTTAGTATCAAACCACTCATTTGTATGAATAACCGAACTATTTTTTAATCACTTTTCTGGTTTTTTCAGGCTTATGCCCTGGAATTACACAAGCTCAATTTTCTGAAAAGATTGACAGGGGAGTTGTTGCATTAACTATTGATGGAACACATGCCTATATTGGCTGGCGACTTCTGCTGACCGATCCGGCAGATATAAATCCTTCACGACCCGGGATGGAAATTTTCTATGGAATTGAATCAAGGTCACCTGAAAACGGGGTTTGTATGGTCGATGCTGCTACAGGAGAGATCATTTGGGGTTTCAAAGGTAAGACAACACATGTTCATAGTCAGGGAATGGTCGGAGATATTGATCCGGAATATCCAGGTATGGAATGTTACGCAGGTGAAGCCAAGGGAGGTGATCAGTATTTCCTGTACAGTGCAGTTGGTAAAAGGCTGTCGGACAAAGATATGGGATCGCTTACCCCGAGACCTGTATGGTGGGATGCGGATGACCTGAAAGAGATTAGTATTAACAATGATCTGATTAAATACAAAGGAGACACTTTACTGAAGACGGAAGGTAAAGTTGTTCTCGTTGCTGATTTAATTGGTGATTGGCGTGAAGAGATTGTAACAAGTTTGCCGGGCGAGTTGCGGATTTATTCAACAAATATCCCTGCTGAAGTCAGTAAAGTATGCCTGGTACAGAACCGGCAGTATCGTCTTGGTGTCGCTAATGCTTCGATGGGTTATTTTTACCCGCCGCAACCTGGCATTGCAAAAAAATAGAGCCGGTTCTCAGAACCGGCTCTACACAAACCTGGTAGTTAACCAATGCAGTATCAGTGGGTATTATTGAATTTAAAATTTTTATTAATTAACACTAAAAACTACGTAATTTTATATGGAAGTATATAGAAAATGTTACTTTCTTATCTCGATTTTCTTACTACTGCCTCAATTCTTCCGCCGAGCCCGATCTTGTCATCTTTAATTATCACAACAGAAATTATATCAGGCTTTTGCAATGCCAGTTCAGTTACCTTGCTGACCATATCTATACTCTTAACTTCATTGCAAAAAGCAGTGGCATATGCATCTGCCTGTGCGCCTGACCGGCATGCAATCACACATGCATCAGCAACACCAAAGCTCAGAGAATGACCTACAGTGCCTGATGAACAGCATACGGAAAGGGGAGTATCCTCTGGCATAATAACCAGCCCGATCCTGTCGGAAAGGGGAGAAGAGCCTGCATAAACAGATATAGTTGCAGGAGATGTGATCTTCATGAAAATATCGCCTCCGTTTTCAATTATTACCTCCCTGAGGCTGAATTTTGTCCGGAGATCATTGCAAATATGTTCTGCGATTGCTCCGGCAACGGCACTCATCGGTCCTGTTCCTGACACCCTCGATGCCTCATACATCTCATAAACCATAGGATGAACTCCGGTTGGGGTCAGCAGGGGAGCTAATGATGATTGAAACCCGGGATGCTCTTTAATGTGGTCAGCTAAAATACTCCGGTAGCAGAGAATGCGATCCATTGTATAACTCTCTGCCTCAGGTTTGTAACTCTCTGAATCAATAGCTACCCATAGGTCTGTTTCAAGGTATTCCGCTCTGTAACTCTTCCACCGTGCATTACCCATAGCATAACGGTACAGACGAGGTTCATATGAGTTGCTCTTAGCCAATGTCTATCGAAAACAGATTAAGGGGGCACGACTTCAGACATAGCTCACAGACAACACATTTGTCAGGATCAAAGGAGAGTTCTGCAGTCTTGCGGCCCATGGTTAAGGCACCTGCAAAACAAACTGCTGAACAGGCACCGCAATGGATGCAAAGATCCTCCCTGTAATGGATCTTCTTATCAATCGGTTCACACTCCACATTCTTCTGCCTGATATATTCCAATCCTTCCTTCAGCACTTTGGCCGGAGCACTCATCTCCATCACCAGGTGTCCGATTTTCCCGGGTGAAACATCTGCCTTTACGATATTGACCATTATATCGAATTTCTTTATAAGGTTGTACGTTATCGGTTCCCCGGTTGCATCCGGCGGGAACGTCAATACAAATCTTTTGCTTGTCATAATTTAATTGCTTAATAGTTAAAAGTTAAATTCTTACCTCCAGTTTATTCAGTCCTTTTGTTTTAGGTAGGAGAGCTACAGGTTCTGTAAGAATAAATCTGCCTTCTGTAATTTCCTTTTTCAGGATGTCCGCAATCTCCCTGGCCACCTTAACGCTTGAGAGTGGTGCTGTCCGGATTTTCTTACCGTTGAGAGTTATCTCACCGGAAAACAGGAACTTATAGTTTGTCCGTCCAAGTAATTCAAAGTTACCTGAACCATAGTCAATTACATTAGTTTCAATCTGGCTGTTGCGTATCGACACCCTCCTGGCCATATCCTCGTCAACAACCGGGATTGGTATCCCAATGCCCACGAACATTGAAACTCCGTATTTTTCAAAATATGCAGCTTTAATGAATTGTGTATTCATTTGTTTGGCATCCCCAATAACCGCGAGTGTGGCTGCATTACCTACCGGGATGCCATGGTCATTCAATGGTTTTCCTGTATTGAACTGTGTACCGTTCCAGGCCACATAACCGGTTGTTCCACCAATGAAGATACGGGTACCGATGCCTATTGTACGCATTTCCGGATCATTCAGCAAAGGGCTAAGTTCACCGGAGGTTGAAAAGTTGGCATTACCAAATGCAGGCAACAGGGTTCCCATATAAGTGAATTTGATCTTTGAAGTGCTGTTCACTGCCACGTTATAGTTCTGGTAAGCGTTACGCGGATTGAACATTATGAATTCATTTATAGTACTCTTGTTGATCAGTGTTTTTATCTCTGTCCGCGGGTAGCAGTCAGTTCCCTTGGCTGAAGCCTGAAGGAGAACATCCTTTCCTGCAATAAGATCTTCAATAACATGAGCTCCTCCGTAATTATCATGCGGCATTGCAGTCTCCGTAGCACCGATATAAGTATCGACAGCGGCAACACCCCCATAAGCAGGAACGTTATTAAGTGTCAGCTTTTCCATGCGCATAGGCGGGGTTGTATGACCGAAGTTGATAAAAGCGCCGGATGAGCACATTGGCCCAAAGGTGGCGGTCGTTACAACGTCAACCCTGCTCATCATCTCTGCAGGTGTCATCTCTTTTCCCATTGCCGAAACCTGTTCGGCTGTCAGAACAACGGCTTTCCCGTTACGGATCTTTTCGTTGATCTCCTCTATGCTTCTTTTCTTTGACATAAATAAAAAATTAAAGTGTTCATATACAGCATTATAAAACAGTTTTTACTGTTTTCTTAAATCTTTGCTTAGGCTTGAGGCTGTTCGCAAAAATTCCAATTTATAATTCCCTCTTCAGGGTAGGTGTTAGCACCTTTCAGGGTGTTGCATCCTGCGGTTGCTAGAGGATCACAGAGCCTAATCTCTCCCCTCTTCTCTATAAACCAAAACTTTTCTTGCGAAAAGGATGGATAGGAAGGCAAAGATAATACTTTTTAAATAAGTAACATTAAATGATATTAATTTCTGCTGTGTTCAGGATGTGCCATAAAATATTTTTACTTTTGGATAGACCAGGATTTAACTTTGATATCAACCCTCAGTGGAGACCAGAAACCATGTCAAAAACGGGGCGCTACCGAAAAGCCAGATGAGTAGGAAATTTAACAACTAAATGCGGATGGCTCAATTGATGTAAATATAAAATCCAGCACATCTCCGATGGAAGTGGATATTGAAGACATAAGTACCTACGACAAGCTAAATGTAGATATCACAGACATAAGTACTTCCGACAAACTTAAAGTGTATATTGATGCAGTTGATGGATTAGCCTTTTCACTGTGCACAGTACCTGTAAAGATCAAATAAACACCACGACCTATGAGAGCCCGCCAAACCATCTCTTGCATCAAACAATATATTATGCCTTTAATAGTTAACCAGTTATAAGACTGTGTATAAAAGACTATGGGCTTATTGTTTTAACAGGTCAAAAACATGCAAATGTATTCCGGATTATGTTTATTAGTATATTTGTATTATGAAAGATAAAATAACTGTACCAGATCATTTTCCTGATTTTAAAGAGGAAGATGTAAAAGCTGCGGCTAAACGTAGAGAAGATTATGCACTTGCCAGGGATTTAAAAGCAAAGGAAAATAACGAAGCAATTACAAGCAGACTAGAAAAAGATAGAGAAACCAAGGGTGAAAACTAAAAGCAGTTCAAATGAGAAAAATGCAGCAAAGATTTCTCAGTCACAATTATAAAAAAGCTTTTATGAACTGTCCGGAATGTAAGAAAATCATAAATATTGATTAAAATATTAGTGCAAGAGGGGATTTGAAAATGTCCCCTCAGATGCATCGAGACCCCTGGTAAAAATATTGGGGGTTTTGCTTTTTAAATAAAGTTGATTTTGGCTTTTTTCTGTTGAAATTTTACAAGTCTCAATATGAAATGATTAACGACTTATTGATAATTTTTTTCCTGATTGGTAGTTGCTTTATTGTTGGAATAATTGGAAATAAAAGAACGATTGGTTTTGGAAAGGCTTTCTTCTTTTCACTCTTTTTTAGTCCGATAGTTGGACTTATAATTACACTTCTCCATAAAAAAGAAGGCCAGGACATCGAATCCGACCAAAAACCTGTGTGAAGTCAGTCTGCAGGTACATACTTGAAACATAAAAGCTACAATTTCGTAAAATGTGGTTACTACATGGTTACGGTTTAGGCCTTTGTGAAAGTCATTAAAAGTTCTTTGCAAGACAATCAATGCCCCCGTAAATTGGAGGGTTTTTATCAGACAGTATTTCAGTTAAAGAAAATATCTCGTTCACACATTGCGATGATGACTACTTATCAAGAAATTCTGAGAATTTTTGATCTATATGCTGATTGAACCACTTATCTATAATTGACTTCTTAAATCTCCACTCCCTACCTAGTTTTGCAGCAGGAATCTTCCCGTTTTGTGCCCAGGTATAAATAGTCTGAGGTTTAAGTTTTAAATACTTTGCAACTTCTTCAAGATTCATAATATCATCCATACCTTATTTTTTCAAAATATTTAAAATACTAGTATCGCTTATTTGGGAATTGTTCTTATCCTGATATTGAAAGGGTCTTTCTATTTCTTCATTTTGCTGATTATCTTCCTTTGATACAAGTTGTTGCACGGAATAAATAATTGCTGTATAAAAATTACCTTCATATTTCCTGAATAATTTAAACTCCTCATCTTTATTGGATAAAAATGGTCTTAAATTCCAAGCTAACTGAATGCTGGCAAATGCCAGAATTATAATCCAGATTCTGAATACCGTAACTCCAATGTGCGGATAAATATCTTTCTTTTCACATGCAAATTTCAATGCTTCAATCATTAGTCTCATTCCAAAAATCCCAGAGAATAAGAATACTGCTACATGAAGCAATTGCAAAAAATGATAATTACCTCCAGTAATCTGAAAAAGAATAATGATGGGTGAAAAAGATAATGCTATTTCCGATGTAAGCACAAATCCACTTAAGACAATAATTATCATTTGTCTAAGTTTCATTTTAGAACCCAGGACTTGTTGAATTACATAAAATGATGGGAAGCAAATTATTATTATACATAAAAATAGAAATATGATTTTCAATCCTGCTGCAATAGATTGAAGAAAACTATGATAACTGCCCATCACTAAGCCATAGATAAATGTAAAAGTGCAGATAATTAAGATTTGATTAAGAATTAATTTGTTTGATTGCTTAATATTTCGCTCATCAAAATATGATTCTGTGTTTTGAAATATTTTAAATACTTCCATCAATCTGTTTTGACGTTCCATAATAGATGCATTTTGGTTAGACTGTAAAGGTAAAAAAATCTTTTATTTAATACTGTTTATTGTTGTTTATAATTGTATATTATTATATATTACTATTAATTAGATATAAATAGCAGGGAATATCCTTGTTATATCACAATAAACATACACTTACTTCGGGTTCTATGTAAATATGCTCAACACTGCCCATATTTTACTGACACATAGGCTGAATTTAAATAAACTTGACTTTGGCTTAAACCTGGTGTAAATTTGATAAAAGTAATGTTATCATTGATGGCCTTATATTAAAAGGCAATCCAATTATTGTTATTTACAAAGGTTCTTCATATTACAATTATTAATCTTAAAATTATTCTATCATGAAAGAAAAGATTCAACAAAGTGCTCCTGCAGCGAGTGCAGTTTATGGCCTGGGACTTATTGGAGCAGCAATTTATTTTATTTCAACTGCCACGAGTTTTTGGATAGGCGTATTAGGATTCCTGAAAGCCATTGTATGGCCGGTTTTTCTTGTTTATGAGGCGTTCAAACATTTAGCCGCGTGATGCTAAAGCGATTTGCGTGATCTGTCTTGTCACGATTTTTTTGGATTACATTATTCATTAAAGACACACAGGCAATCCCTCGCCTCCTACAGTCCATTTTTGTATTTCAGATAATAATCATTCGGGGGCTACCTTCTTCTTTTATTCGCAGGGAGACATATTTATTCCACTGAAAATGCAGCTTTCTTTGCAATGAAACCCAGCCCTTGGAAATCAGCTCCGGGGGCTTGCTTTTTAAATAAAATTGACTTTGGCTTAAACAAGGTGTAACTTTGATAGATAGTAAATTATTGGGGGGATTTATATCGTACATACTTTTTTAATTACTAATTAAAATCATTGAGCTATGAAAACATCACAAAAAGGTTTTTCAAGACTGATGCTGGGGAAGATATTTTTAGTAGCAATTGTTATCCTTATTTCAAGTTGCGTGAAGGAGAAACCAACTGTAATAACTGAGCCAATAACTGATATTAAAACAAACAGTGCTACAAGCGGTGGAGAAGTAATAGATGATGGTAATGAAGATATACTCGGTCGTGGAGTTTGCTGGAATACATCTTCTTCACCCACTCTTGAAAATTGTCTAAATCATACGATGGATGGTGTAGGTATTGGCAAATTTACGAGTAATATAACAGGATTATCTGAAGGAAGTACTTACTATGTCAGGGCTTATGCTACCAATTCTGAAGGGACAGGCTATGGTGAAGACCTATCTATTGCAACAAAACGATTTGCAAATGCAATGACAGGTTCAGCTTCTACAATTGGAGTAAATATGGCTACTCTTAATGGAACCGTAAATCCAAATGGTGAGAGCACTGTTGTGACATTTGAATATGGCACAACAACAAGCTATGGAAGCATAATACCTGCAACTCAAAGTCCCGTTTCAGGAACAACGACTACTGATGTTTCAGCGAATGTGACCAATCTTACTGAAGGGACTGAATATCATTACATAGTTAAGGCTGAGAACTCATTGGGAGAAAAGACTGGAACAGATCAATCATTTATAACAAAAAAGTGTCCAACTGCAACTACCAATCCGGATGCAGTGATTAGTTTTAATCAATTGGGGTTTAAGGGGACAGTAAATCCAAATGGCGAGAGCACTGTTGTGACATTTGAATATGGCACAACAACAAGCTATGGAAGCACAACAGTTGCAACTGAAAGTCCCGTTTCAGGAACAACAACTACTGATGTTTCAGCGAATGTATCAGGACTTGCTTTAAATACAACTTATCATTATAGAGTAAAAGCTGAGAGTTCTTTTTGTACTGATCTGGGAGAAGATTGTACTGCAACAACCAAAGATAAAAAAACAGTAGCATTGTCACCTGACCCAATTGTTCGATTATGTCCTGGGTGGATAAATACAGCTGGTAGTGATAGAGATTTTGGTGGACATGGCCCCGTTGTTTTCGCCTCCGCAGAAGCGAAGATAATGCAAAATGTACTTTACGTTCATATAAGATTTCATGCAAAAGAAACTACGAGTAATTATACAGAGTGTAATGGTGAATGGCTCTTTACACTCTATACTCCCCCAACCAATTATTTTATATCTGACTATTATAAATACTCAAGTGCCTCTTATACGGATTCTAACCATGATATTGACTATCCAGTGGTTTCAGGTGATGACTTTGTTCAAAAGTTTATAATTATGGGAGATACAGAGGGTAATGATGTTGGTAACTGTACAACAGATGATGCATTTTTAACTGTTGTTTTTAATCTAATCCATATAGAAATACATAATTAGTGTCTGTCTTTAAACTCAAATTGTTAATAAATACTGGGGTTTGCCAGAATATATCAAGAAAGTTCCAGGTATCTTGGAATCAAAGATAATGAATCCATGAAAATCTTCAACGAGTTACTTTTGAAATTCGAAAAGCCTGATTGGTCTGCTAATCCGGAGTTTTGCGTAATTGACACTATTTTGGAATTGCGGCCTGATATCATTTTGATGTTGAAACCAGACATTATTGGGGATGAAAGAGCTTCAACTTTTGGACGACAAGATACTCCCAGTGTTGAACAAATTGTACGTGCAGCCATTTTTAAGGAAATGCGCGGAATGGATTACAGGGAACTGGAATATTCACAAAATGATTCCAGAATCTGTGAAGTTTTTATAAAACTGGATGGCCGTGATCCATACAGTTTTCAGATGTTTCAAAAGTATATCTCCCGGATTAAACCGGAATCCCTGCACCGTGTACTTGTGGAGATTAATAAAATTGCCATAAGTGAAGGGTTGGAAGATGTGAAAAGTGTTTCACAGGACTCTACCGTTGTTAAAACCAATATTCATTACCCTACCAATAGCTCCCTGGTATGGGATTGTGTAAAAACAAGTACCCGGTTATTGGCACAATTGAAGGAAGAGATTGATACTCTTGATTTTATTGATTATACAAAATCAGCAAAGAAGACCTTCTATGAAATCAACATCACACGCAAAGAAGCGAAGCGAATACCCCTTTTTCAAAAACAATTGATTCTTTTCACCAAAGTGATCAATCAAACCTCCAATGCTATTAAAAAAAAGTCCACGAGTATTATCGCCAAGGACATTCAGGAAGAACTGGCTAAATTGCTTGGCCTGATGAAACAGGTATTTGATGTAGCTTATCGCAAGGAAATTGTCGGAGAAAAAGTTCTCAGTGAAGAAAAAATATTTTCGATTTATGAACAACACACCGATATAATTATGAAAGGGCAACGGGAAACGCTTTTTGGCCACAAAATAAACATGGCTGCAGGAAAGAGTAATCTTGTTCTGGATTGTCAGGTTTTAAGGGGTAATCCCTCAGATAAATCCTTGTTTAAACCAACGATTGACAATGTTATTCAAAATTATGAGATCGTTCCGCGCGACAGTACTACCGATGGTGGATATGCCAGTTTAGCCAACCTGGAGCATGCACAGAAAACAGGCATTGCAAATATTGTGTTTAATAAGGTTGTTGGTAGCATGCAGAATATTGTCAGTAGTTTCAACATGGAAACACGACTAAAAAAATGGCGTAGCGCCATGGAGGCTATTATCTCAAATATAAAACGGGGGTTCAATATTTTTACCTGTAATTGGAAAGGATGGATTCATTTCCAGGCGAAAGTCCTTTGGAGTATTTTGGCATATAATTTCAGGGTGATGACCGGATTAATTCTTGCCCGGATTAAACCCGTTCCAAAGGTCTGCTGATCGTCGGAACGACCAGTAAAAAAAGGTGTTTTGAATCATGAACCTATAAACGGGACGAAAAAGATGTGTGAGGAAAATCAAAATCCAACTGGTATTAACAAAATGGGCTGAGATATTAACCGGATCTTGGCCTTTTATTACTGAGTGATGGTTTTTGTTGCGAAAAATCCCCCTGCGCATCAAAAAATCTAGCGTTTATTAACAAAATGGGGGACATTATGGACAGACAC
>JALHSP010000160.1 GCA_022865305.1 Bacteroidales bacterium
AGGAACTGTCACCAACGTGAAGAACAAGAGTGATATTACTGCCACGGTTAATGACAAGCCTTATGAAGCATTCACATTTGTTCCTAACACCGGGGAGATAAGTGCGGTATTCAAGTTCGATCCCGGGTCATATACTGTCAAAGTAGTTGTTAAGAACGATTGCGGTCGGGATGAATATTCGAGGACAGTGGTTATAGATGAGGAGAAGCCATGTGGAATAAGGATCAATCCTGGTAATTCATCGTGGGAGTTCTGTCTCGTTACACCATCGGGTACAATAAGAAGGGATACATTGACAAATAGCAACTTCAAGTATTCAGGTCCGGCCAGCAGCCTGTACTTTATGCCTATTGCTGGAGGAGGCGATGCTGTAGTGAAAGGTAAGCCATACACTCTCCGATCGGGACAATACTATCTTTTCACCGGGAACCTGACTGTTACGATAAGCACAAAAAATCCAGGTTCGATGGGACAATGGTCGGTATGTACTATTGCCGACAGTGAGCCTCTGTTCGGCAATGGCAACAACAGACCTCAGAGTCCATGTGAAGAACGGGGGGAAGAAAGGAAGCAAATAAAGAATGGAGAGTCAAGGGATGACAAATAGGATGTCAGTTCCTTAGTGTCGTTTGGCCTTGCGGGCCGCAGAGATAATTTTCAAAAGAAAATGCATAGTCCGGGTATATTGGAACGTCTGGAGAAAAAATATACGGGTGCAGCTAATAAGGCGCCTTATTTATATAGGTTTAAACTGAGTCAAAAGCTGTACCCATAGATAGTTCTTTAATTATTCGCTTACTTAGTTATCCAAATAAATTCATTTTTTGCTCGCATAGATTGATGATTTATAAATCAAAAAATCGTCCCATTATTCAATGTTTTTTAGCAGGGGGGATCCTGGTATTTTTGAAGAAAAAAATCAATTGAGTTATTTGGGGGAGAGTTTTTACCTGGATATTGGGCAAAAGACGGTTCAATCCTTTTACTTAATTCCTTAAATATCGATTTAAATTTGATCTATCATTAACTGCTTCCACACAAGAAGAGCCTCCAGATTGTTTTAAATATAACTTTTACAGAGGATTTCACTGACAAAACGCTCAGAGTGGGGCAAATTAACTTACTGCACGATTTAATAGAGATCATAGTGAATCTATAGAGGAACTGTCAAAAGACAATTCGCACTTTCATTTGTATGTGATATCTGCAGATTTGAGACCTTCATTATGAGAAATGCTCAAAAGAGTAAATGGAATCTGGAGTGGTCCCCTTTTCCCTGACTCGGCTGGAGCAACTGATACAGTAAAGGAAGTTGTTTTTAATTTTAATCCTAAACAATTTCGAACGATGTAATAGTCTGCTTTCCTACCAAATTAATAGTTTACTGGTTCCAACGCCAACGTTTATGGCTAAAATCATATTTCACCCATTCTGTTTTTTGTAATCCTTTTAAATCTTTTTCAGGGAAATAAATTAACAGGCCAAAATGCTTGTCTTTTACTTTGTCCTGATACATTGACTGATATTGATTAAAGTTTTTGATCATGAAATTATAAAGCAGCATAAGTTTTGTGAACATAACTTCCCAATCATCATAAGAAATGCCGTTTAATTTATAGTATTTCTTTTCCTCATTGTTAGTGAAACATATTGTACTATATAAAAAATAGTATTGTGAATGTGCAACTGCATTCCTTATTTGGTTAAAATAAATTTCATCTATCAATGTGTAGAAGAGGGGGCAGATATCTTTAAGAGGTTTTTGAATTTCATCTTTAATGAGATTACGCCTATCATTAAATACTTTTTGTGAGTATTCCCAATAATATGGTTTGCCCTGTGCTAAATTAGAAAGATTGGATAACCTTCTCAGTATTAAATCAGTTTCCCAGAATTTCATGTATAATAAAAGCTGAAAATCACGATAAAAATCAAGAAAGGACTTTCTGGTTTTATCATCTTCAAATTCTTTGAAAAACGCTTCTTTTGATTTTATTCCTTTTCTATAGTAATTTATGAACTGATAAAAGGTATCATATCTGAAATCAATAAAATCAGGGCCAATATGGTATGGGGCAATTTTTAAGCGTTTAAGTGTAGCTTCATCATATTCCTTTTTTAATCCATTTTCGATTACCAATAAAAGATCATTTTCATTTACCTGGCTCTTATATGCTGAATCATAAAGCTGATCAACAGCAGCTGCAACTTTATCTTTGAATTTATTTATAGTTTCTTCGAATAACATAGGCCTCAATCATTCCATCAGGGTTTTAATTAAACAATCCCTCAAATCACTATAATATTGGATATTGATCTTTGTTACCATTTCATCGGATAATTCATTTAGCTGTTTTCTTGCATTCAGAGGGATTAACAGTGTGGTTGCACCTTTTTCAATCGCTATTTCAGCAAGATTTACAGCACCATAAACCAAATCAAGAGATCCTCCAAGATTCAGTTGCCCTACAATAACCAAACCTCCTTTCGTATTCTTTTCAAGCCCCGAACTGCACATAGCCATCAGAACGGCCATGCCCGTTCCATTTCCGCTTTTGGAAGCATCAAATGCCCTTAGCTGAATAGAAAACTCGTGTGAACGTGGATCTCTGTCACCAATCAATTCTTTGCCCTTGCTGTATAAATTCTGTTCAGCATAACGAACACTTTCCTGAAACTGTGGCGGGGCAGGTTTATTGAGTATCTTGACTCCTGAACCTGGGCCAGAATTGACCTCAATTCTGTACAGACCATTTGATTCTTCCTGACCACCTGCATTGATCGCCCAAATCTGCCCTGGAGGTAAAGGATCTTCCGTTATAGTATTTTCACTATGAATTTCCGGTGTGGTAACAAAGGTTTCTACTCCCGTTTCTCCAATACGATAACTAAAATGGGTGTTTCTGAATTCAGCGGAACCGATTCTTTTCTGCTGCTCTTTTACTCTTCTTCTATATTCCAGGGATATTTTTATGGCCCATTCTAACAATTCATCCGAAACCGGAGTATCCGGATTCGGTTGCATTAATTTAAGTAAACCATTCAGGGTTTTGTTTGAGGCTGATATATCTCTGCCGCTTAATGCACTCCCATAGTCAATTCTACCCAAAACAGAAGCTAATCTGCTGGTGTCCCTTAAACGTGTCCAGCACTCTGCAAGGAAATCGCTTACTAATCCAAAATGATTGGTAAGAAATAATTTATTAAGTTTTGGGAAGTCCCATCCAGGTACATACGAATGAATCCTATCCATAAATGCAGTATCATCCCTCATTTCTTTGGGTAACGGGCCAAATAGGTGGCTGATCCTTTGTTGATGTTCCACATCCACTTCAAAATTACCCACCATCACAATACCTCCATCTGCACGGATGGGTTCTTTACCTCTGCTGAATTCTCCACTTTCCATATATCCTTTCATGATGTTTATGCCATCTTTCTGGTCAAAGGAAATTCCGGAAACCTCATCGAAACAAACCACATCATATTTACAAACCAGTCCCCTTTCTCCGTTGCCCATGTTTACAAACATTTTTGCAACGGTTGATCAGCCCGATAACAACTCACATAATGGTTGAAGGTCCCCTGATTAAAGATACCCTGACTTATCTCATGTCAGCCCGTACAACTTATTCAAACTGGGTATTCGGCATGATCAAAAATCCCATTCTTCATAACAGCAGGGCATCATTCTATGATTTGAACGGTAAATTAGCTTATAACTTAAATAAAAACAATAAATTAGATGCATCCGCATATTATAGTCACGACTATTTCCGGTTCAACCTTAACAATATCTACAGTTATGACAACAATATCCTGGCATTAAGATGGCTTCATTCTTTTAACAGTAAGCTTACTTCTGCCATTTCAATCAGCAATAGTTCTTACAAATATGACATATCTGATCTGGAAATTACGGCAGAGGCTTATTCCCTCTCGCACGAAATAAACAGCACACAATTCAAGGCAGATTTTACCTGGCTGACAGGTAGTAATAATTTTAATTTTGGCCTTGACGTAAACAGGTATTCTGTTATCCCCGGCAGCTATCAGCCTGCGAGTGACGCTTCGCTTATTAATCCAAACACTATTGAGAGGGAAAGAGCATTCGAAAGCGCTTTGTACCTCGATGACAAATTCTACCTGGCAAGATTTTTATCAATAAATATTGGAATGAGAGTGTCATCTTTTTTGTCATTAGGACCTCAAACGGTTTATCAATACAGCCCCGTGTTCTCAAAAAGCAAATCAACTATCATCGATACAATTAATTTCAGATCCGGGGAGTTTCCCGGCAGATATGCCGGTCCCGAGTTAAGAGCATCCCTTAACTTCAGGATCACAGACAGGAATTCATTAAAGATCAATTATAACAGGACACGACAATATCTTCATATCCTTTCAAATTCAGCCTCAATTTCACCAACGGACACCTGGAAATTATGTGATTATTACCTGAAACCCGAGGTTGGCGACCAGTATGCGATCGGATTTTATCAAATGCTTTTCAAAAACAGCATTGAAACTTCCGCAGAATTTTATTATAAGGGAATCAAAAATATGGTCGATTTTAAGGGAGGATCTATACTTACAATGGTCGACGACATTGAACAATATTTGATTGATGTGAAAGGTAAAGCCTATGGTTTGGAACTATCCTTAAAAAAGACTGAAGGGAAAACTCACTTTAGTATAGGTTATACCCTTGCCAGGACTTTTTTAAGGAGTACAAGCAACTTCAGGGACGAAATTATCAATTCCGGGAACTGGTACCCGGCCAACTATGATAAACCAAATAACCTGGTGATCACTTATCAGTATTTCTATTCCCGTCGTCTCAGCTTCTCTGCTGACTATACATATAGCACAGGTCGACCGATAACAATTCCAATTGCTTTTTATAATGTCGATGACATTTTAATGATACATTATTCGGACCGGAATAAATACAGGATTCCTGATTATTCACGGTTAGATGTTTCATTCAGGGTAAGCGGAAATCTCAGATCACATAAGATAGCCAATCCAAACCTTACATTTTCAGTTTATAACTTGTAGGAATAGGAAATGCTTATTCGGTATACTTTACAAGAGTGCAGGAAATCTTTAAGGGTTACAAACTATCAGTATTTGGAAGAGCTATCCCGACAGTGACTTTTAGTTTTGACTTATAAACTCATCCGAAACCATGTGTCTTCAGAACCCGGACAAAAATTATTATAATTCCCAGACAAGCTGGTTCAGTAATTCAATTATTTAGTATGTTATTTAAACCTAAGCAGCAATTATTACTCCTTATACTATTGTTTCTCTTCAACAGTTGTATTGTTCCGTACATTCCTGTTGTAGATGAAGAGGAAGAACTGCTTGTTGTTGAGGGCATTATTACTGATCAGCCAGGAATCAATACAATCAGGCTGGCAAAATCCATCCCTCTCTGGGAAAGCCAGGTAGCAAAACCAGTAAAGGGATTTAAGGTATGGTTAACTGACGACCTGGGGAATATTAACAATTTAAAGGAAACTGTTAATGGAAAATATATTACGGACTCTGCGAAATTTAAGGGCGAAACAGGAAGAACGTACACCCTCCACATCACCTCTTCCGGGAATCATAACTATGAATCATTCCCGGTTGAAATGATACCCGTTCCTCCCGTTGACACTCTTTATTATGAAAAAGAATCCTATGAACTTTCGCATATGTTTGTTGAAGGATGTAGTATTTATCTTGACACTCATGATCCAACAAATAACTGTAATTTCTACAGGTGGAAATATTCAGAAACGTGGGAAATACGACTTGATTTTGATGTACCCAATATGGTGTGCTGGAAATCAGAAAATTCCTTTGGAATTTTCATCAAGAATACTTCGATATTTGCCGAAAACAGGATTAACAGACATCCTGTAATATCAATAACTGACCCGACCTAATTATATCAGACAAAGGTTTCAAAGTTATTGTAAATCAGTTCCAAGAGAAGAAATATTCGTTCACACTGATAGGGAGGAATACATTTCCGGAGAAGATTTGTGGTTTAATATATATCTGATTGACAGGCGAAGCTCCAAACCTTCATCAAATAGTAAAATTGCCTATTTTGAAATCCTATCCCCTGAAAACAGACCGGTAGTTCAAAAGAGGATCTTGCTTGAAAATGGATTTGGCCCCGGACATGTAGTTTTACCCGATACATTGAGCTCTGTCACATATACTATCAAAGCATATACTAATTGGATGAAAAACTTTCTCCCCTTTAATTGCTTTTTGAAAGATATTAAGGTTTATAATCCGTTAAGGACAAAGGCATTCCTGGGAAACATAAAATCAATGGATATAAAAGAAACTACACCCGGGATATGGCCTGTCAATTCAGGACTTAATTTGAATGTTAATAATCTTAAAAAGGATAGCCTGGAAATATTGATCACTTCTGATGAAATATTCCGCTCTGAAAACAGTAATGTAATATATCTGTTTATTCAAACACATGGAATAATTAATCATTTAAGCACTTGCAGGATAGCTGATGAAATCACAAGAATTGCTATTCCTAAAAATACACTCACCACAGGAATTAATCAGATAACTATTTTTGATACAAAGGGGCCGGTTGCTGACAGGTTTATTTATACCCCAGGAAAAGATAAACAAGCTCTGACTCTTCATTCGATCGACAGTTGTAAACAGAGGAATAAAGTTACTCTTGAGATGGATATTGAAAATGGACCATCCGATATACAAGATTTAACAAATCTCAGCATATCTGTGGCAACTAAACCAGATAACCCGGAGATAATGAGCCTTGATGATTATCTGGTCCTTGGTACTGAGTTTGGAATATTCCCCGGGAACCTGATAAATGGAAGAAAAATCACCGAACTTCCTCCGGAAGTGATGGATAGTGTTCTGCTTACTCTGAAAAGCAACTGGATCAACTGGACAACAATATTTTCAGATGAGGCGCAATTATTCAAAAACCCACCTGAAAAAGAAGAATATACCATTTCCGGAAGACTAATGACAGGCAACCTGCAACCAGTTTATGCTGATGAAATACTTTTAATATCAACTCCCGGGAAAGAAGCCGCTTTTCAATATACCAGAACGGACCAGGACGGAAATTTTGACTTCAGGGTACATATCGATGACGAGCTAAAAGATTTAATACTCCAACCGGATATAGAGAGTAAAAATCAAGAAATTTATATTGAATCACCTTTTTCAGATCAGTATCTCCCATATGAGATAGTTGTTGATTCATCAGGAAAATCGGTACCTCCTTTAGTCATAAGGCAGAGCATTAACTATCAGGTAAGAAAAATTTATGGCTCATCTTCTGTTGGGGATTGTTTAACTCCCGCAATTCCACCGCTGAAATCGAAAAGATTTTATGGTACACCTGATTTTGAATTGATTATGAAAGATTACATTAAACTGGATTCAATGCCAGAGGTCTTTTTTGAACTTGTTCCACATGTTACTCTGGGAAAAATTAATTCTGTTTATGAAATATCGATTACTGATGCTTTCCATAAAAGATTAGAAGGAGCTCCATGCGTTATGATTGATGGGGTAATTATCAAGGATCTGTCAGCAATTGCTAACCTTGATCCCGACCTTGTAGAAAAAATTGATGTCATTTGGGAAAAATATCGTGTTGGGAATTATTTATTTAACGGAATCGTCAATGTAATTTCAAAAACCGGTGATTTCAGCAACGGAGCTCTCCCTGTTGATGCTATAAGGCTACATTACAGAATTTTAGATCCTGTTTGTTCGTTCGTGTCGCCTGATTATTCATCTACAGAAATTAGAAATAGTCCGGTAGCGGATTACAGGAATACACTTTACTGGAATCCCTCTGTTAAGCCTGATAAAAATGGCAGAGCAATGATTGAATTTTGGACTGCAGATATTAAATCTGATTATATAATTAATCTTCTGGGCATTACATCAGAAGGTAAAACTGTATCTCTCAGGAAAATGATTAAAGTCAGATAATTTAATTACTAATAAATCCACTATCCCTATACTTTCAGGCACAATTATAGCTTGCATAGGTTCACTAATATTATGGCGGGCTTTAGCGGGCAAAACCAACAAAGAAAATCAGACACTTACAAATTAAAAATGTAAGTGTTTTTCTGACATTAGTAACTGACTTATTTAACTGTTGGTTTAGGGTTCCTTTTAACTAAAGTAATGTTAGGTTTCGGAGCCTTTTTCATATCAGTACCTAGAAAAAAACTGGTATTAGGAGGTTGATTATAGGCTACGTTTTGAGTTGCAATAGCCAATCTGTACTGCGGATCGTGCATCAGAGTACAAATCCGGTGTTTGGTTGGAATTACAGTAGTATAAATTCTCAGATTTTGATTATCGTTGGTTCGAAGTATGACCTCTTCACGCCAGTCACCGAATAAATCTGCACTCAATGCAGGTGTGGACTTTGAGCCATTATTTGAGGCACAGCCTTCGGCAGTAAAAAGCCGGCCTGTTTTGTATTTATCTATATGATTCCCATCGAGTAATTCTCTGGAAAGATCACCATCCCACCATATCAGAAAATTAGTTGATGAAGGCATTTCACCTATTTTTTCTCCTTTCAGAGTAAAGAGTCCATCTGATCCTGCCCACCACATTTCTGCACCGGGATTTGCAGGGTCAATATCGCCGGCTACTCCCCTCCCGACATCCTTGTCCATAGAACCTTTAAATAATACCTCTCCCGTTCCCGCATCATAAAGTGAGACTCCAGGTCCTGTAGTTTTACTTTCAATTTCATGTATTCCAAATACTTGCAGTCCCGGGCGATCCGGATCAAGAACTCCGACATGGATTGCGTCACCATGACGAAAGCCAGTGGAGAACAGGCCTTTACCATTATCGTCAACAACCATTGAACCATAAATGATCTCATCTTTTCCATCACCATCCACATCGGTAACACTCAGGTTATGATTACCCTGTCCTGAATAAGGATTTTCCCCGTCTTTGCTATCGAACACCCAGCGGGAAGTAAGCTTCCCGTTTCTCCAGTCCCAGGCAGCCAGCACTGATCTGCCATAATACCCCCTGCACATGATAACACTTGGATGAACCCCATCAAGATAAGCAACGCAGGCAAGCATACGGTCAACACGATTACCGGTACTGTCACTTCCTCCATTTCCTCCGTGTCCGTTCCATCCATTTAACGGATAGCGGTCAGGAATATAATTTGTTGTAGCAAGTGCTTCACCGGTTGCGCCGCTGAAGATCGTAAAATATTCGGGACCGTTGAGGATTTTACCATAGAAGGGGCCGCTGGCTTTATCAAGATTACGCCAGTCTTTTGTTGAATCGCCAACGACTTTCCCAATGCCATCAATAGTCCCGTCGGCAGTTTTACAGGCAAATTCAGAGATCCCATCTCCGTCAAGATCATATACCATAAACTGTGTATAATGGGCACCCTCACGAATATTCCTTCCAAGTATTATTTCCCACAAAAATGTGCCATCCATCTTATAGGACTGGAAAACTGGAATGCCAGAGATACCTGTCGATGGCGTATCAATACTTCTGCCTGTCTGATGGAGAATAAGTTCATACTCTCTATCTCCATCGAGATCTCCTGCTGAAACATCATTCGGAGTAAAACCTGCAGGGGTCCTGAGTGGAATGTTAATGTACTGCTGAATAGGGGAATTAGCTTTCAGAGTAAATGGTTTACTCTTTTCCTGTTCTTTACCCTTCAAAACCGCCCTGACAAAATATATTTGATCTGTTAATAAATTAACACTTCCATCGATATAATTTGTGCTTTCCGTTATTGGCTTTTTATTGAGCCTGACAGGTTTGCCATTGCCGCTTTGACGGTATAGGTTGAATGCTATTCCATCGGGTTCAGTTCCAAGCATTCGCCAGCCGATATATACCGAATCATTCCCTGTATGAATTGCTATGACACCCCGGTCGAGGTTTTCCATTGGCCGCTGAGCCATCGCCTGTGATCCGGTAATAAGCATTAAAAGCACTAAAACAATTTTATTTCTGATTTTTGATACACCCTTTATCATGATTTTTTCAATTAATTGAGATTTATGGTTTTGTGCTGTCATTCCAGATTAAATTTTGTGTGGTGCAAGCTGCAAATTCCTGTGTATCAGAAGTAAACCGTCCACTCTACATCCGCACCAGTTGGTGAATTATAATCAACCGTCAGCAGATTTCCCTCAGTTTTTATACCAGCTGTAAGTTTATTGGAAAGCTCCACTTTCTTAACGCTGTAACCTTCAGGTACATAGATTCTCAACTGGTAAGGATCTCCGGCTACGGCACGGGAAACTCCTTTCAACATACGCTTCTTTGCATCATATGTGAGGTCTTTTATATCAAATGCCATCTGCCGGATATGTCTGCTGGTAGAAATAAGTGCTGGTCGGTTTTGTTTTTCAACGATGCTGTAAATGTCACAATCATAAGAATTTAGAGGACGTGTTACAAAGGTTCCTTTAAAGGTTCCTATGAGCTTTCTGGTCCAGAATTCATAAACAATATATTCTTTGCTGGGATCAAGACGTAAATCTTTTGCTGCATCAAGTTTGGTAGTGAATGGCTGATCCGATGCTTTGGTGTAATTGAATACCGCTAATACCGACCAATTCCCGAATGGCCGTTCAACCGGCATATTCCATAGCTGCGCCGGCCTGCGGACAAATAAGCCTACGGGGTAGGATACATCCATGGTCGGCGTCTTCCGAAACACGGAGGATATCGACTAATCCGTATGAATGATCGACCGGCTGCATATTGGAGCGGATGACCATTCGCGGAACAATTTTATCTACCGCCTCGCGCCATGCCAACATTGCAGCATGATAGGTCTCCAGCGCGCTCATAAAGGGATCGTATTGCCCGGGCCATTTGTCCCACCAGTCGGAGAAGTCTGTCTCTGCCCTCCCGGTAAGTTGTTCCTGTCCGGCAGCCCACTGAAGGACTCTTTCTCCGCCGAATTTAACAGTTCTGATGGGAAGAAAGCACTCGTCGGGCAAGGTAACCCTGCGGCGTCCCGTAGTCATGGTCCCGGCCCCGTAAGCTCCCCAGTCACCATTAATATCGAAGGTAGGAAACCGGCCCGAAGTACTGCCTCCAGATCCGTAAATTGCCATACTACCACTGCGACCCGGTCCTCCGAGCCCCCAGCAGAAATCGAACAATCCGTTCTCCTCGAAAAAAGTCTTTGTACTGGTATTATTTCCACCCGACATCCATCCATGGAAACGGCTGTAATTATTCGAGACAAGTTCACGGTCGTCAGGATTAATCGGACGACGTTCTTTAAGACGTACATCATGGGCAATTGCTATGAGGTCAGCCTGATGTTCCATTGCACGGATCGCGTCCTTGCTGAAATCGATAAGCAGTTTTTCACCGGGAAAAGTTTTCCCGGAGGGCATTGTGACTTTGTAGCTGCAATATCCCCTGACCTGCATGTGGTCGGGTCTCTTCCCTGTCCAGCCTGATCTCACTTCGAATCTAGATGCGCCTTTCTGGGTTGTTATATGTCCCATTAGCAGGCTATTACCCGTGTCAGAGTCTTTCACCACGTGGTTCACGGCATATGTTTTAGGTGTGATCAGGTTAATCACAGACAACAGCTCATAAAGGTCGCGATTGCGGGACTGAGTACCAAGAGTAATCCACCTGTCGGAGGTACTGCCAAGCCGCACATCCCGCGATACAAAGTAATCCATGTCGTCGATGTCAACATCCTTGCCTGTGTTATTTGCCCGGCCCAGACTGACGAGAATATCATTTCCTGTTTTGCTGACGGATAACTGATAATCGAAATCGAGCTGACCTGGTTTTGTACCCCGAAGAGTCACTGTTACATATGAACCAAGATTGTTGTTATCATTGTAATTGACGGAACTTGTCACTGTCCATCCGGAAGGGTCGTCACCAGGAAGAAAGAAAACTTCATTAATCTTCATCTCTGTCCCTTTGACTTCTGCAGACCAGCGGCAGACAGACGCATCAATAGAAACCAGTAAATTCTTCGTATCTACTGTGATAGGATTTTGAGACAATTGACCGGCTCTTTGGCTGTAGCTTATTATCGAAATGAAAGACAAAACAAACAGCGCTAAATTTTTCATCTTTATAGTTTATTGTTAATTAATTAACAGCTCATGCTTTTATATATACTCCAGGTTATCTACTGAACCCCAAGAGTATGCTGCAACCGGATGTCTGCGGAAGAGGCACCCAAACGGATCTCGATACTGTCGCGCTCAACTTGCCAGTTGTTCTTGCTAATGTCCCAATATGCAAGGCGTTGGGCAGGTAAGGCTATCGCTACAGTCCTTGTTTCGCCGGCTTTCAGGTGCACCCTCTGGAATCCCTTGAGTTCCTGAACGGGACGACTTACTTTGGAATTGAGGTGTTTGACATAGAGTTGTACTACCTCGTCACCGGCACGTTTACCCGTGTTTTGCACATCCACATTTACGGTGATCGAACCATCCCTTGCAAGGCTCTCAACACTGGTCTTAAGGTTCGACCATACAAATGTTGTGTAACTCAGACCTAAGCCAAATGGATAAAGCGGCTCACTTTTAAAGTACATGTAGGTACGACCGTTGCGGATGTCGTAATCGAGCATTTCCGGCAATTGGTCCAGGGACTTAGGCCAGGTTTGCACCAAACGCCCACCCGGATTGTAGTCACCAAACAACACATCGGCCAGGGCAGTTCCTTCCTCCTGACTGCTGTGAGCCATGTGCACTATAGCGGGTACATTTTCCTGGGTCCAGTTGATGGCATACGGAAAACTGCTTTTCAGATCTACAATAGTTTTTGGGTTTGCAGCAAACACCTGTTTAATAAGTTCTTCCTGCTCATCCAGAGTAATTGTTTTACGGTCCAGATCTTCCCGTCCCTCGCTCGGACTTGATATTTTCTTCCACCCATTGTCGAGGTTGGGATTATTTCCTACACACACAATGGCCACATCGGACGATTTAGCAAGATTTACAGCTGCAGCAACGTCATCACCTAAAGCAAACTGCACTTTAACTTTTGCCCCAACCTTGTTCTTAACGCCTGTCAGCGGAGTAATAGCATAAGGTGCCTGTGAGCTGTACCAGTCAAATACAACCTGATCGGCTCGCGGGCCGATCATAGCGATCGACTTAACTGACGACTTATTCAGGGGCAGGAGGTTACCTGAATTTTTAAGAAGAACAATAGACTTCTGTGTTGCCAGGCGTACTATATTCTTGTTTTTCTGAGTATTCCATGGTGCGGATTCCAGTGTGTCAGCCCCAATTTTGGCATAGGGGACACGATCCGCAGGGTCGAGCAATCCCAGACGAATGAAAACCCGAAGTGTGCCTTTGATCACTTCATCTAATCGTTTTTCTGTAAGAAGGCCCTCTTCGATAGCTTTTTTCACTGGAGCCTCAAAATTCCTGTCAAGATATTGATTGATGCCCGCATTGACTGTCCCGGCACCTGACTGGGTGGTGTTTTCATAGTAACGCTGTGAGCGGGTAAGGTTAGCGAAACCCCCGGCGTCGGTACAGATAACGCCGTCCACACCCCATTGTTTGACCGTCACCGCCTCTATCACCGGATTCACGGTGCAGGGGATGCCATTGATCAGGTTGTAGGCCGTCATAAAGCACTGCCAATATTGGGGATCGTCGCCCTGAAGGCCCTTGATCATTGCAACTGACATAATACCATTAAAGTATGGGTCCTCGCCGAAACATTCTTCGGTACGGCCCCAGCGTGGGTCACTACCCACATCAGCGTTGGGCGCCCTGATGATAAGTCCGCCCCGTCCCTGGTATTTAGGACTCTGGAATACGTACCGGGCTTCATAGCCTTCGATAGCACCTGCCTGACGTATGATATCTGGCAACTCATCGCGTGTGAGGATGAGATCATGGTTATAAATACAGATAAGTTCAGCCGAAGGTTCCCCTGTGTGACAGAGAACCCAGACAAGATTGTTCAGTTTTCGTTCCTTTGTGAAATAGTCAAACATTGTTCGCCACAGCTTTACAAAACGTTCGCCGCCCTGCTTACCATACCAGAACCAGTTTCCGTCGCATTCGTGCATAGGACGCCACAGTACTGGCACATTGGCGTCTCTTAATTCGGTGAGGTGGTCCGCGATCCGCTTCAGATCGCTCCACATGGCTTTATACTCTTCTGTACCTGGTTCAAAACAACGGTCAATGTTAATTTCCTTTTTACTGTTTTCATATCCTTCACCAATGGAGGGTGCGCCCCAGGGGACCCACATCTGGCCCGGCAGGGTCTTTTTACCGTACACTGAATAAAGGTAATTAAGCAGTGCCCTGGCTTCCTGCGAGGCATTGGGGGTTACAGGAGTTTGGCCTGTTGTGTTGGAGACGCCAAGGAGACTTACACCTATCAGGATCAGGAATATTTGCAGTAATTTACGTTTCATTTTTATTCATTTATTTAATTAATTATAGTTGCGTTTAAGGTCATCGCTAAAAAGATGTTGAATTAATTTTTCATTTGGAATATAGTCTGACTTTCCAGGAAACCTTTCCGGCAAAAGGATCTGTTTCCATGATAAAGTGGTTATCTTTTTTCACAAGAGATATCTTATGCAGCAAGTTGTCTGAGGGCAGGCAGATCAAGCCTTTGACTTTCTTTAAGTCTATTGCATAAACTATAAGGTCCAGTTTTGACCAATCCATTTGTGCAGTAGACTGTGCAAGAGCGATGTGTGGAATAACTGCTCCTTCGTGCACCAGAACGATAATTGGAATTTCCCCGGCTTCAATATTATGCCAACCGCCGGAATATACTTTACCTGTCTGATAGTCAATCCACTGTCCGGGAGGAAGATATACATCACGCTTTGTAACATTTTCAAATAACGGAGCTACAAGCATATCTGTGCCAAACAGATACTCATCATCAATAGTCCATGAACCAGGATCGTCAGGGTATTCTATAAAGAGTGCCCTTAGCATCGGGAGGCCGCGTTCAGTACAGTCTTTCGCCTGCGAATAAATATATGGCATAAGTTCATATCTCATGTTATCTGCAAGCCGGAATGCATTCATAAAATCCTCTCCATATTCCCACGGTTCGGTGGGTGGAGCACCATGACTGCGAGTGTGTGAAGTCAGCATACCAAATGGTGTCCAGCGGAGATAAATGTCCTCAGGCTTTTTATTGACAAATCCACCAATATCATGTGCCCAGAACGAAAAACCGCAAAGGCCGATCGACAATCCTGCTTTCAGTGTGGCTGCCATTGCAGTGTTGGTATTGGCAGGATCACCTCCCCAATGCACAGGATAACGCTGGCTCCCGGCCCAGGCGCTGCGTGCCCATATTATATTTTCACCATTAACCTCTCTCGTAATGTCTGCAATTGCCACAGACTGGTCTGAAACCCCATTAATTTGAAATCAGCCATCATTTTGGCGGCATCTTTAAAACGTGTTTTTGAGAATTGATAATCACATCTCCAGTCTGTTTCGAACCAGCCTGTGTCAAAGTGAAGAACATCACTCGGAATCTTATTTTCCCTGAGTTTTTTTGTGACTTCACGTCCTTCTGCTTCTGAAAAATATGTGATCCTGCTCATCCAGAATCCAAACGACCATAAGGGAGGCATTGATGCTTTTCCGGTAAGGTTTGTATATTCATTCAGGATATCTTTCGGCTCACCAAGAAATATAAAAATGTCTTCTTCGTCATCACCTATCATGAGGGAATAGATACCGCTGTAATATTTACCAAAATCGCAGGTAACTGGTGAAGAAGTATGCATAAATAAACCATAGCCCCGGCTGCTTAGAAAAAATGGTATTGGTTTGTACATTATTTCGTTCTGTGTACCATTTGCATCATCAGTCCACAACACCACTTTCTGACCTCTTTTATCAAATTCTGTAAAGGACTCACCACAACCAAAAAAAATTTCATCAGGCGATAATGAAAATACCGCATCCATACTTGTTGAATAATCAGATGCACGGCGGACAAAAGAAAAAGGCAATAATGGCGTAAATGTTTCAGAACCATCTCTGTTATTAATAGTTTTAGTGATAAGTTTCCCATTGGCATTGAATATTTCAATACGCCACGGATATTCTGTAATAACCGCTGAGCCATAAGGATTTGTATAACGATATCCAAGGTCAGTCTTACTGTATTGCCAGGCACTATTATCTTGTTGCACTTTCCCCTTCACGAGCATAAGTGACTCTTCATCCGGTTTGACCTGGAACCGCGAGTGGGTCCTTATCCGCAACGTACGTGATGATATGAACTCAATAGAAAAGGGGAGAGCCGGTGATTCCGCATATTCACCTGTTGGAAATTCATTTGGATTCACAGGTTTCAACACTGCTAACATGTTGTCAAATGCCTGCCGTGTATAATATTCATAACGCCTATAGCTTATCTTGCCTGATCCTGTCTTCGGATCGAAAGAGGAAAGACTATCCGCCAGATAATAAGTATTTGAGAAACTTCGAAAATCTCCACTGATATCAATTGGTTCATTCAATAATGCCTGAGTTTTACTGGTGGAACCCACCGGAATCTGACTATAAACCGAAGAATTGAGAGATACTATTAAAAGTACTACTATAATACAATATTGCAGTAGCTTAATAAGAGTTAACCTGTTATTCATAAAACCTCATTTAATATCATTTATAACTATATAGAGAAACTTTTTGGATGTTGTAGCCGGCACCCAGTCTGAGGTTGCTTCCCTGACCGGTATCATCTCCTGCCAACCTGCGCCCCGGGATCCATTTGCCTTGTACAAAAGTACCTTCTTCAACTGTTGCCAGTCCGGTTTTAAATTCAGGATTTTTTTGTGAAAAAGTAATTGTCATACCACTTCCTCCGATGTAAAACTCTCCGGGAGCGGTCATAATAAATATGGCTGCTCCCTGTGCCCCACCGCTTGTTTCAGGGATAAACAACGGATTGCCTGAGCGGGTAAATTGTTCAGCAATATTAGCAAAATCAGGGCGATAAAGGTCGGGTGCAAGGAAGTCAATTGACGGACCACCGGCATGATAAATATCGAATACATGCGGGAGACATCCGCCACTTGGATAGGTACCTGGCCAGGAATGCTCTCTTTGTTTCAGCCAGGCATTGACAAACATTGGTATCGGATATTCGGCTTTCCCTGCTTCAACAATATAATTAATATAAGTTGAATAATACCATGCCATAAAAACTTCGTCGGAATAAAAAGGATAAGTCACCAATGCTTCATCCTGTTCTTCCTGAGTCATTGGGGGAACGAGATTCCGAACCGGCATAACAAGTCCTTTAGGTTTTCCCGGGCCAAATACTTCTTCCCAGGTTCCAGACATTTTGGATCCATTAGCTTTCCAAACTTCTTTTAATTCAGGAACGAGGTTGTCTTTATTTTTTTCAATATAGCTCATTAATTCCTGCGGGACAGGTCCTTTGTAAGCTTCATTGGCAATAGCTGAACGGTCGCGGGAGTCGAGCAATACACCGACTTCGTTTTCAACCTGCATCATAATGACCGTTCGTTGTCTGCTGTCAACTTCCTTAATATATTTCATCAGGGCAGCAAAAGCACGGGCATCGGCATTACGGTTTTCTTCACTTAAAGGTGTTATTAATTCGATGGTTTCAGTTTCGTTTATTTTAATACGAGGGAATCGCACATAGTCCTTTTTTACCCAATCAGGAATATAACTGGACTTCCCGTTTTTCCAACTTGCAAACCAGATAAAAATCAGTTTCAAATTATTTTTTCTGGCATCATTTATTACCGCGCCAACTATATCAAAATTGTACTTGCCTTCCTCTGGTTCGACCATGGCCCATGAGATACCGGCTATTACTGAATTAAGATTTCCCACGGTTAATACCGGCCAAATCGGTTTCAAATAATCAATATTGGTGGCATTATTATTTCCCAGTTCGCCGCACAGGGCAATAAATGGTTTCCCATCAACAATAAATTGTTTGGCCGTGCCTTGTTCTTTCAGAGAAGGAATAGGAGCAGGTGTTTGCCTTGAACAATTGATGCTGAATAAAGGCAACAATAACATGATTGCGATTAGTGAACGACAAGTTTGGTTTCTATTTTTCATAAAAGTCTTATTTTAAAATCGATATGATGTATTGCCCTCCTTTCAGCGTGTGATCAGCGTGGTATGCAGTACGGCTGGTACAGCACCGATACGCGGTCCTCCCCAATCCGTCTCGTCTCCATTACGGATACGCAGGAGCTTGAATGTCCCGTTCTCATACTTGCCCTCTTCGACCTTCATATATTGCCATGCCTTTCCGGCGTTGGAACCAATAGGACGGAATGTGAAACGGCAAAGAGTTCCTATGAGAATAAACTCACTTTCCCCAAGTTGCACAATCATTGCCTTCCCTATCGGCCGGGGATTTTGTTGTACTGTGCGCCCGCTTGCGGCACTGAATGACACAATTGCCTGCCACTTTCCAAGATCGATTGTTTGCTCGGCGTGGTCTTCACGCTCAACAACAGCCTTGATCTTTCCTTCAAATGCCCATTTCGCCAATTCCCTCATTTGCCAGCACTGCATACAAATATCGTGTATATTCCTCGCCTGAGCCGATCTCTGGCACAAACAAGGCGTTGTCTGGACGAGAATACAACTCAATAACCTTCAATGCACGTTCGCTGTCGGACAAATAGATGTCCGGAGCCAGCAAGTCGATAGCAGGGGCTGCAGCTTTCCAGATTGGGATCACATTGTCGGTCGGGCCACCGCTCTCATACGTTGATGCACTGGGATTGCTTATTGGATCGCGCAGTGCTGCGTTGACATACAACGGCAATTGATTCACTGCTTTACCTGCTGCCGCAATGTACCCGATGTACCGGGCGATTGACCATGCATGGAAATACTCATCAGCGTCGTTTCCGAAGGCCTCCTGCCAGGTACCTTTTGCATCGGCAGACTTGTTCAACGCCTTGAGAATTTCTGGCTTGAGCAGTTCCACCGGTACCTGTCCTTCAAACAGCTTTTGAGCATCTGCTGAATAATCCCGCACACTTCCCCATGATCCGGGCTCGTTTTGCACCTGCACCATCAGCACTGTATGCTGCGGGTCGGCTTTTTTCAAATGCCCCATCACTGCAGCAAAAGCCTTTGCGTCGGCTTCCATCGCAGCCTGTGTGTGCGGCGAAGGTGAATCAACCGGCTTCCCATTCCGTCCTATAATGTTGGGATACTTCAAAGCATCACGCTTCATCCATTCGGGCATGTAGTGGTTACTGCCATTTTTCCAGGTGGCAAACCACAGAAGAACAAGGTGCACTTTACGCTTCCGTGCCTGAAAGAGAAGTGTATCAACGAGAGAGAAATTGAATTTCCCCTGTTGCGCTTCTATCTGTTCCCAGTAAATTGGCACTTCGAGCGTATTAGCATGCATCGTCTCAATTGCCGACCATACCTGTGGCAACATGGCTGGCCAGGCGCTGGAATTATGTGCTTGCCCGGCCAGCATAAAGAAAGGCTGTCCGTCTACCAGAAGGGCATGGCGGCTATTTTTTTCGACAATGCGGGGAACAGGATTTTCCTTTACCTGCGCGGACACCGTTAATGAAGCGACCACAAACAAAATTAATATGCTTATAACAATAGACTTAGGTTGATGCATTGTAATTCCTCCTTATGTGATTAATTATGAATTTTGTGTTTTTTTAGAACCAAATCAGAAAGAATATTCCTGATAAAGTATTAAAATAGCGTTTTGTACACAGTCTTATAACAGTTTACCCCTTAAAAGTAGACATAAAATATTAAAGTACTTACCTGATTGGTATTATATAAGATTGTGTATAATAGATATAAGTCCGTTTACTACCTAAGACACCTTGAAATAAATAATGGGGGGCAACCTACTTTCGAGACAGACAAATGGTCTTCGCCAGATCGCATAAAGTTAGTCTGTCTCTTTTCTTTCTCCAATAACCTTATGTTTAAATTAAACTTATTGTAAATATTTCAAAATAAATGAATTATGTTATGATTATCAATATATTATTAGTATCTTACTGAATAGGTATTTTGAAGTTTGTTATTAATATACTTAAATATTTATTATGGGAAACACAATTAATAAAACAAAAAAAGTAGAGATGCCCTGACATCAACATCTAAAGAAACGAAAAAGATAATTTCCGAGGTAGATATTCGGAATAGAGCATTTGAGATCTTTCAAGAGGATGTCAATTCTTCTTCTACTGAACTGGATAATTGGTATTATGCTGAAAGAGAGTTGAACGGATATTATAAACAGGTTAATCTAATGATGCCCCTGTTGTACCCGATATTTGTATTATGTGGTTCGGAAATTTTGCTAAATAATTGTCTAACCATAAAAGCCAATTTTATATGAAACTTTTTGAATTCAAAGCTGTTGATAACTATGGAAATGAGTATACAATTTTCATTAATCCTGAATGTATTGAATCAATTTATACGGTTACGAATAAAAGCAGGATTGGAATAAGTCTGGTTTCTGGAAATTCGGTTGAGGTTAATCATACTCTTAAAGAGGTTAAAAAGAAATTAGGTATTGATATTGAAAGCACGGATTATAAACGCACTGACCAAACCCATTAAATAGTTCCTTCTCTTGCATATCTAAAACAAGTATTATGAAAAAGGCCAAATGTGGTCAAGAGGTCAGGCTGCCGTAATCATTTTCTGAAAATCAGAAGACTGAACAGATACTTCAGGCTGTGGTGGTAGTGCAGGTGCTTTTGGCTTACAGGCAAATCCAAGTACGGTAAAGAGAACTGATAAGATCAAGATCTTTGTTTTCATTTTTATATGTAGTTTATGATTAAATATAATAGCTTTTATCAGCTAAAGCCAATAATCTTTATAAACAAGTTAGTTAAAGATATAAATACAGAAAATAATAACTTTGTAATTTAACCCCAAATCTTAAATATTATATATATGTTTTGCAACCAATGCCAGGAAACAGCCAAAAATACAGGCTGTACAATTAATGGTGTTTGCGGTAAAAAAGAAGATACTGCAAATATTCAGGATTTGTTAATTTTCGCATGCCAGGGGCTTGCCTTCACAACAATTGAGGCTCGAAAGAAAGGGCTAAATACAAACACTGAAAGCAGGCACATTACGAACTGTCTGTTTATGACTATCACAAATGCCAATTTTGATGACAAAACAATTATTCAGGCAATTAAGGATTGTATAAATTACCGTGACAATCTGAAGTATAAAGCAAATATCACTGAAAAGCACAGTACAACTGAATGGAAGGGAACTGACTATCCGGAATTTTATGAAAAGGCGAAACAGGTTAGCACTTTGTACTATGACTCTGACGAAGATATTCGTGCTTTGAAGCAATATGCACTATTCGGCATTAAAGGGATAGCTGCATATGCTGAACATGCTTTTAATCTGGGTTTTGAACAACCCGACATCTATGACTTCATGGAAGAAACTCTTCTGATGATAACCAAACCAATGGATTTGAACGGTATGTTGGATTGGATCAAACGAACAGGGGAACATGGGGTTAAGGTAATGGCTTTACTGGATAATGCAAACACTAAAACATTTGGTACCCCTGAAATATCAAAAGTTAATATTGGAGTAGGCAAGAATCCGGGGATTCTGGTAAGCGGACACGACCTGAAAGATATAGAACAACTATTAATTCAAACCGAAGGAAAAGGGATTGATATTTATACTCACTCTGAGATGCTTCCATCGCACGCCTATCCCTCTTTAAAAAAATATAAACATCTTGCCGGTAACTATGGTAATGCATGGCACAGGCAACTTGATGAATTTGAAACTTTCAACGGTCCTATTCTTTTTACCTCAAACTGTCTGGTCCCTCCGCGTAAGTCGACAACATATAATCATAAAGTATTCACAACCGGGGCTACTGGAATGCCTGAATGGAAATATATTGACAGGAAGTTGGCAAATGGCCAGAAAGATTTTTCGGAAATTATAGAATTAGCAACGAAATGCCAGCCGCCACAAGAGATTGAAAAGGGAGAAATAACCATAGGTTTTGCTCATAACCAGGTTTTATCGCTTGCAGACAAGATTCTGGAAGCTGTGAATTCCGGAGCTATAAAAAAGCTGGTTGTAATGTCAGGTTGCGACGCACGTCAGAAAAGCCGCGACTATTATACTGAATTCGCAAAGCAAATTCCAAAAGATACAGTAATTCTTACCTCAGGTTGTGCAAAATATCGCTACAATAAATTGAACCTGGGTGAAATTAATGGTATTCCAAGAGTGCTGGATGCCGGTCAGTGTAATGATTCCTATTCATGGGCATTTGTTGCACTTAAACTTAAAGAAGTCCTTAAATTAGATGATATAAATAAATTACCAATTGTCTTCAATATAGCATGGTATGAACAGAAAGCAATAATTGTTCATCTTGCATTGCTCTATCTTGGAATTAAAAATACGCATATAGGCCCGACTCTTCCAGGATTCATGACATCTAATGTTTTGAAAATTGTTCAGGACAGCTTTGGAGTACAGACTATTAAAACAGTTGAAGAAGACATGAAGATTTTTGGATTTAACTAAAAAATCTGCCGGAATGGAAAACGATGTTGTAATATGTAATTGTAATGAAATTTACAAAAGTGCGATAGTAAAAGCAATCAGGGAGCACGGCATCAGTATTTTCCTGTTATATATTATAAAGTAATGCGTTTGTCGTGAAAAAAAGAATAATTGTAGTTGGCGGCGGGTTTGCGGGATTGCAATTTATTAAAAACCTCAGGGAAGGATCATTCGAAATAGTTCTTATTGACCGGCTGAACCATCACCAGTTTCAGCCACTGTTCTATCAGGTTGCCACTTCTCAGATTGAACCTTCAAGCATTTCTTTCCCATTAAGAAAAATATTTCAAAAAAGAAATGACATCAATATCAGATTAACTGAGGTATTATCAGTCGATCCGGAAAATAATTCAATTATTACTTCAGCAGGCAATTTCAGTTTTGATTACCTCGTTATTGCAACCGGATGCAAAACTAATTTTTTTGGTAATGAAGCGATAATGAAAAATGCCTTAAGTCTAAAAACAACCAATGAGGCAATAAAAATCCGGAATGTAATACTTGAAAATTTTGAAAATATCCTTAACTCAGACAACAAAGGAAATGAAGGTTTATTCAATATCATTATTGTGGGTGGTGGGCCTACAGGGGTTGAATTATCAGGAGCATTTGCTGAAATTAAAAGAGATATTCTGCCTAAAGATTACCCGGGAATAGATTTTTCAAGGTTACAAATTTTTCTATTGGAAGGAAGCCCTTATACTCTTGGTACAATGAGCTATATGGCAAAAAGAGCATCTGAAAAATATCTAAGAAAACTTGGGGTAATTCTAAAAACAGGAGTATTTGTTCAAAATTATGATGGCGACAAGCTGACATTAAGCAATGGGGAAACTCTTAAAAGCAAAAATGTAATATGGGCTGCAGGAATAACCGGAAACATAATAAAGGGGTTATCATCTGAAGTAATCACAGGATCAAACCGTCTTAAAGTTGACAGGATGAATAGAGTGACGGGGTATAAGAACATATATGCTATTGGTGATATTGCTTATATGGAAACACCTAAATATCCGCAAGGACATCCACAGGTGGCCAATGTGGCCATCAACCAGGGAAAGAATCTTGCACGTAACTTCAGATCCATTCAGAATGGTGAAAAACTGACTGAATATGAGTACAAAGATTTAGGTTCAATGGCTACTGTCGGAAGAAACAAAGCCATCGTAGATCTTCCATTCATCAGATTCAAGGGTTACTTTGCCTGGTATGTATGGATGTTCCTGCATCTTATGCTTATTTTAAGTGTCAGGAACAAACTGATCATTTTTATTAACTGGGCATGGAATTATTTTACAAAAAACAGTTCTTTAAGGCTTATTATAAAGGTAGAGGGGAAAAATAACGACCATTAATTAACCGAATTTAAGCAAGGCCAGAGACTGTTATGCTTCAACTCTATGGCATGAAGCGGATTGAAGCAATTCAAAATCAGCCAGTGACGAATCTGGAACTGGCAAAAACTGCCCTAATTAGCCATTTCACTGTTTTTTGCTATATAGCTTGTTAAAGTGAGTTATTCTATCATAATAGCAATCTGGTAAAAATTATTAACCCCACCTAATACCTTATATTTTATATAGAATGAACTACTCCACTCTTTTAAAGCTTTAAATTCATGCAGGGGGACACTAAATTCGTCAAAAAATATTACGTCCCCTGATTTAAGGAAATGGGTAATTAAAGCTAAGACATAAAGAGTTGCAGAATATATATCTGCATCCATATGTATAACCTTTCTTTTATCAGATTTATAATTATTTAAAAATGGTATTAATGTTTGTTGAAAAAGACCCTGGTAAAATTTATGTCTGTTATCATCAATTTCGGGTGGTTCATTTCCACTGCCCATGTCACCTTTTTTATAGGGACCCCATGCTTCTGGAAGTCCGGAAAAAGTGTCAAAACCATAAAATTTTGCGTTTGCATTTTTTATACGATCAATCCACCATCTGAAAGAAATCCCGTTAGAAACTCCGAATTCAAGATAATCAATATCAGTATCTAAATTAAAAGTTGTTATTACTTGTTCATAGAGAGATTCACGTTTCTTATAATTAAATTTTAATGTGTAAAAATCGTTTGAGCAGTCATTTTTGTATTTTGAAATCCATTTTGATAACTCAGCAAGATTTGCAAAGAAATGAAATAGCTTAATTGGTATAAGTCTATCCATTCTTATAACAAAAAATAAACCTTTTAGTTTACCTGGGATTCTAATCATCATGTTTCTGATACTCATAACATTTTATTTAATTAATACCGTCGTGTAAATCTAATTCATCCATTTATTCAAGTAGCTGTTGGTTTGAAAATTGTGCGTGAAATTCGCTGACTTAATTTATCTTATACATTATCAGGTTTTCAGCATCCTTGACATAAATTATATTACCTGCAATTACCGGAAATGCATAAACAGGTGTTTCGGACACCTTATATTTTGCAATTTCCGTATAGGCTGCCGGATCAGCTTTAAATACTATAAGGTTACCTGTGCTTGCCAACCCTATGATTACATATCCACAATCAACAATTGTCCCAAAATCGCTGTTGACTGCATTGTCTATCCATGCTGTCTGACCTGTGGATGCGTTAATGCAATAGATCCTCCGCTGGTCAGAAAAGCCGAAAAGAAATCCATCCTTCAGTATTGGAGTACAGAATTTAGCACCAGCAGCCGGATTGTTCCACAGCTCATTGATTTTATACTGAGCACCATCTTTAGATATTTGTAATGTTTTTGTACCGGACCCGGAACCTGTAAAAAAAATTGTCTGCCCGTTGATAACCGGACTTACCGCATTAAAGAATCTCTGCTGGGTGATTGCGTCTGTTTTCCATGCCAGTTTCCCATCAGTGCAGTTAAGGGCCAGAAAGCTTTTCTCAGTTGCAAAGACCAGCAGTTTCGTTTTGTCAATAGTCAGAATGGAAGGTGATCCGTAAGCTGGTCCCTCGCCTGTATATTTCCATCTTTCATTACCCGTATTAATATCGTAGGCGCACACATATCCATTATCCTTGCCACCCAGCTGTACAATAACTTTTCCATCAGTAATAATGGGTGAAATACCTCCAAAAAACTGGGTTGCAGGAAAAAGCAGATCTTCCTTATGCCACAATAGTTTTCCGGTAGTGGCATCAAGGCAGGACAAGGTTCCCGCAACACCGACGGTAAACACCTTACCTCCTGCCACAACAGGAGTGCTTCTTGGGCCGGAATGAGATGAGGAAGGACCTGTGACAGCAGGTGCTGCATAACTGTATCTCCACAATTCTTTTCCGGATAAAGCATTAAGACAAAGCACAATTTCCTCAGCCCCCTGCCTGGTATGGAGATAAATATTCTTTCCTGCTAGTACTGGTGTTGCATCACCAGTACCAACATTAATTTTCCATAGTTGTGTCAATTCTGCCGGCCAGGAAGCTGGATTTTTGAAGCCTGTCACTTTACTGTCACGTCCGGGTCCTCTGAACTGAGGCCAGTCCTGGGAAAACAAAGTCGTTGAATTTAAAAGAATTATGATCAAAGTGTTTAAAAGAAGGTTAGTTTTTTTCATTATTTTCACTTTTAGATAAAAACAATTGAATGGAAAGGCTGCCTGTCAGGCAGCCTAACTTAGTCCACAAAAGCCAATATTATTTTGCCTCGCTCCAGGGAACCAGCTTCGACTGATAGTAATCTATCCCCATCGCTTTGAACCGTTCCCCGTGTTTTCCGAGTCTTGTCATATACTCCTCCCAGTTTCTTGATGCAGCAGGGGTCCACCCTATTTCGGCATAGCCCGGAAGACGGGGAAATACCATATATTCTATTTCATCTATATTGGTAATGGTCTCTGTCCATAAAGGTGCTTCTATTCCAACGATGTTGTCTTTGCTGATTCCGGAAATGAAAGTTGCAGGATCCCAGTTATATCCGACATCCACTTCAATATAACCTGCCCAGTGTAATCCCAGCTTCGTGGATCTATCATATTGCATGTCGAGATAAGCCTTTCTTGCCGGTGACATCAATATTTTTGCACCCTGACTTACTGCAGCATTAGCATTTTTTTCATTTGCCCAGCACTGTGCAATCGTGTTAGGTTTCAGACTTGCCAGAGCAATTTCATCCCAACCAATTACCTGTTTGCCATGAGCCACAACAATCTCCTGAACCCTGTTGATAAAGGGAATATAATCTTCTGTTTTAGTAACATGCGATTCATCCCCGCCAATATGTATATACGGTCCGGGTGTCAGGGAGGCCAGTTCCCTTATAACATCATCAATAAACTTATATGTTATCTCATTACCTGTGCATAATGTGCTGAATCCCACATCTGTTCCTGTATAGAGCTCCCTTGCCTTTCCGTCACAGTTCAATTCGGCAGAAGAAGCCAGTGCCGCATTGGTATGGCCCGGCATATCAATCTCCGGAACAACTGTAATATAATGGTCTTTTGCATACTGAACAATGTCGGTATACTGTTCCTGGGTGTAAAAACCTCCCTTGCCCCCGCCAACCTGCGTGCTTCCACCATGTATTGTAAGATTTGGCCATGATTTGATTTCAATCCTCCACCCCTGATCGTCAGACAGATGCAGGTGTAAAACATTCATTTTATAATAAGCAAGGAAGTCCGTAAAACGCTTGACATCGTCAACACCGAAAAAATGACGGGATACATCAAGCATGGCTCCCCGGTAAGAATAATTCGGGTAATCATTAATTGTGCCCGTCGCAATTTTCCATGGCCCCTCCTGTTTAGCAGGCAGCTCGATACCGGCAGGTAAAATCTGCGCGATGGTCTGGACTCCCCGGAACAATCCTGCCGGAGTGGTAGCTGAGAGTTTCACCAGCTTCCTGGTAACAATGAGCTCATAGCTTTCATCCCCGGAATTCTGGCCGGAGCCGGACAGTGTTAAATAAATGACCCCTCTTTTAGGCTCTTTCGCAGTTGCTTTTACATTAAGCTTAAATCCTGTTGAAGGTTTTAACCTGTCGGCCAGGTACTGACCGATTTTTAGAACTTCTTCGGATTCCCCCTGAACAGAAATATCAGTTCCTGGTCTCAACGTAAAGTACTCTCCTGTTGTGGTTACTGAAACAGGTTTGGGAATAATGCTTTCTTTTGAAAGGTCAGATGGCGTTTTCTGGCCACACGACACCAGAACGATCAGTACAAAAATTACAATTAATGCCCTTAAGGCCTGGCTTTGTCTTTTGTTAATCATGGTCTTTAAAGTTTTGTAGTATTGGATAATTAATTCAAATTATTAAACAAGATCACATGCTTCCGGAGGCATCCAGTGTGCATCCCTGCCTTCCCATTTGATGTTGCACCCTATAGGATTTGTCAAAGGGATTGATACCGGCTTCCCGGTGGTGAGTTCTTCCAGGGCTATATCAAGATTATTAGTTTTCATCCTTGAAGTATCCCGCGGACTATCAACACCCCTTCCCGTATATACAAGAGTTCTCTCTTGATTAAAAACATAGAAATGAGGTGTGCGTAATGCGCCGTAAGCGCGGGCTATTGCCTGGTCTTTATCATAAAGGTACACCCATGGAAATTTGTATTTTTCCATCCTTGCCACCATGTTAGGAAAGTTGTCGTCCTCATAAGTATTTTCACTGTTAGAATTTATCCCCACAAAGCCGACACTCCTGTTTAGATATTTTTCTGCGGTTGCCCTTGTAACTTCATCTGAACCTATTACATAAGGGCAATGATTGCATGTAAAAAATATTACCAGGTATTCATATTTTTTACAATCTGACAGGCTGTATACTTTTCCATCGGTGGATGGAAGTGTGAAATCTATCGCCTTTTGCCCGGGTTGTAATGTAAATGCCATATTTGTGTTTTTTTACTTTATAAAAATACTAACAATAGTTAAACCGTATTGTTGTCGGCAGCAGATTTTAAGTATAAAATCCTGTATATTCTTAATGAATTAATTTTTCTTTGATTCCCTGCTGTTTTTAACTACATCTTTTTAATCCCTTTTGAATCGGAATCACTAATTTTGGGAACAGCATAACTAAAATTAAAAATATCTTAAATGAAATCAGTTTTCAAAACAACCTGGCTATTTATTCTGGTTAGCTTTATTTGCACGCCGCTATTCAGTATGGATGACCCTGTGAAACCGGTCACCCCGAAAGCTTCTCCAGAATCAGCTGCCTTGCTGAATTTTTTCTACAGCATCTCCGGTAAATATACACTTACGGGGCAACATAATTTCCCAAACATTAAAGACAGGAATACCCGGTTTGCTGCCGAATACATTGGACAAACGCCTGTCATGTACAGCACCGACTGGGGCTTTGCAAAGGAAGATGATAAAGATTCCTACCTGGCCAGGCCGGAGATTGTAAAAGAGGCTATCAGGCAGCATAAACTTGGTTCAATAATTACAATCTGCTGGCATGCCGTACCCCCGACAGCCAAAGAGCCGGTTACTTTTCAACCGGTTCCCGGGAGTAATCCCCAGGCTCTTGCAAGTGTTCAGGGGCAGTTAACTGATCAGCAATTTAAAGAAATACTGACGCGTGGAACAGCTCTCTATAAAAGCTGGTGTGCACAGGTTGATTCTGTTGCTGTCTACCTGAAAAAGCTTCAGGATGCGCATGTCCCTGTATTGTGGCGGCCATATCATGAGATGAACGGAAGCTGGTTCTGGTGGGGCGGTCGTCTTGGAAAATACAGCACACTGGCATTGTACCGTCAGATTTTTGACAGGCTTGTTAAGTACCATAGATTGAATAATCTTATCTGGGTCTGGAGTGTCGACCGGCCTAACAAACCCTAAATGCAATTTTCAAATTATTACCCGGGTAATGATTTCCTTGATATTCTTGCATTAGATGTCTACGGAAGTGATTTCAACCAGAATTACTATGACAGCCTCGTGGTGTTATCAAAAGGGAAACCGATGATGTTCTTTCCAAACAACCCAGATGGAGCTACTGGGTTATCTGGTCTGGGATGGCCAGAAGTACATCCAGAAAACAACACGAAATACTGATCAACGATCCACGGATTCTGAGCATAGAAGATGCTGCCTACAGGGAAAATATTGCACCGTTCCGTTCATTATACGGTCTGCCGGCTTTGCCCGAAATTAAAAAGGTGCCTGTCAGCTTTTCAGGAAAATGGACCTTTAACGAAGAAAGAAGCATCCTTGACAACTTCGGATTCGGCAATCTCCCGGAAAAAATTGAAATTACCCAGACTCCCAGTGATATTAAAGTAAAAAAGACCATGAAACGGGGTAATCAGTCTTTTGACATGGCTTCTTCAGAAAAATGGAATCTTCAGGAAAAAGGAAAAGTTTTTGTAGTCAGACAATCTTCAACCACCTTCCGGGGTAAAAGACTTATTACCCTGTTTTACAACAAAGAATAAATGAAAAAGAGATATTAATTTTCATAACGCCTCTGATTTTTTTTACTGCTGTTGGTGCACAAAATAAGGCTCCGCAGCAAAGATCTTGTTAACTGGACGGGGCCCCAAATGATATATACTGCCCCCCAGGATGTATGGGGAGATATTCCGATAGTAAGCATCTGGGCTCCGGAATTGCACTATTATAAAGGTAAATATTAACTGTTCCTTACATTCGACACCCGGAACAAATTCCAGGAACAGTGACGCAAATGGCATGCTGTTTAAGACTTTTGAAGGTGCGATGATGATGATATTACACTCCCCCTATAACGGCGACACCCGTCCGCATCTTTTTGAAATGGAAGATAAGGTCGTGCGTCCTTTGCCGCGCGTCTTTATTTTTGTATCGGATTCTGAGTCCTTTTAAAAAATTCTTCCTGTAATTGCTCTATTGTGTTGTTAGCCTTCAAATACTTTATTAATTGAGCAAGCTGATTGGCATTTTTTAATATCATAAGTTCTCCAAGCTTTTTATTTGGCTCTGCAGAATCGCTTGCATAATGATTTGGATAATTTGCATACCACCAGATGCCTGTATAACCATAACGCAGATCTTTCAACCGTGCCTGATTCAGCCCTGATTCACTCTTTATTGCTCCTATATCCACCAGATCAGGTCTGATGAAGTACATCATAGCTGTTTCCCCTTCTCCTGCATGTTGATCCAGAGTTGCTTTGCTCAATGAATTTATTTCCTTGTTAAGTGCAGCATCAGATCCGGGCTGAAACAGAACAACTATATAGTCTTTCCGGCTGGCAAGCTGCGACTGGCAAAAAAATTCTAAAAAGCTTGTACTCCCTCCATGGCCGTTTGCAAGAATGATTTTCTTTAAACCGTTCCTTGATAATTCATTACAGGTCTCCTCAAGCATTTTCCAGATTAACTCGTTACTGTAAGCCATTGTTCCGGGTTGATGTCTTGCTTCATAAATCTGCCCAAAATAATATGGAGGAAACACTATGGCATATTCCTTGCCTGCAGCTGCACAAACCCACTCCCTTGATTCAAACAGATCAGAGCCAAGAGGAAGGTGCGGACCATGTTTTTCAATTATTCCAAGAGGAATAACACATACCCCACCAGCCTTTTCAACCGCTGTTACGAATTTCGGAGAGGTTAATTCTTCCATTTTGAAAGGAATGTTACTGCTGGTACCGGATTGAGATGACAACTGGACCGCCCATAATAGAGCCAATAAAAGAATGGTTAGTTTTTTCATAATTTTTTTTTTAAATTATCCTTTTTTATGATTAAGTATTTTGAATAATATGTTTATTCTATTGTCGCAAGACGGAATGGTCTGATTTCAATCTTTTCCCATACCTTGTTGTAAATGTATGGTTCATTCTTCAGGAGTTCATCCAGTGCTGCCCTGTCAGGAACATCATAAAGAATAACCGAACCAATCATCTGTCCGGCATCACTAAGGATGGCTCCTCCGAAAAGAAACTCTCCTGCTTTTTTTACATTAGAAATTTTTTCAAGGTGTTCAGGGCGTGATCTCATTCTTCGATCTAATGCTCCCGGCTCAGTTCCGTCATAGGCTATTAGTATGAATTGCATATCAGTTTTTATTAAGGTGTGACTTATTTTATTTTTTCAAATTTATAAAATATTAAATGCAAGTTGCTGGTTACTGGTTGCAGGTAAGTTTGAGGAACGAGCAACGAGCATTCGGAAACTTAAAGTAATTGAAAAAAGTCATATTCTGCTACATCTGTAATATTCATTAAGCATTGATTATATTTGTTTTGGTATCCGGCCAGCAGAAGGATATTAATTAAAGACCTGAATAAGAACATAATATGGCTTTGTTTAAATCTTTGTTAGGTAAATTCCATTTCTTCAGAGACCTGAAAAGCAAAGATCACTCCCGGATTTTCGGAGCCAGGGATATTCTCAAATACATTGGCCCTGGTTTGCTTGTCACAGTCGGTTTTACTGATCCGGGGAACTGGGCTGCAAATATTGCTACTGGATCCAGCTATGGATATACCCTTTTATGGATAGTGACATTGTCAACGATTATGCTGATCATTCTGCAGCATAATGTGGCGCATCTTGGCATCGTAACAGGTTATTGTCTTGCTGAGGCGGCAACGGTCTATACTAACCGGAAAATCTCGAAGATCATGCTCTCATTTGCTGAGCTGGCATCAGTTGCAACTTCACTTGCAGAGATTCTTGGTGGTGCTATTGCGCTGCAGATGCTTTTTAAAGTTCCTGTAAAAATAGGAGCAGTACTGGTAACAATATTTGTTGTTATAATGCTTTTTACTCATTCCTATAAGAAAATTGAAAAATGGATAATCGGGTTTGTTTCTATAATCGGTCTATCTTTTTTTTATGAATTGTTCCTGGTTGATGTTGATTGGGCTGCGGCAGGTATTTCATGGGTGAAACCATCCATCCCGGAAGGTTCAATGCTTTTGTTGATGAGTGTTCTGGGTGCTGTTGTGATGCCACATAACCTTTTTCTTCACTCTGAAATTATTCAGAGCAGGCAATGGAACCTTGAAGATGAAAAGATAATCAAAAAGCAACTGAAATTTGAATTCGCCGATACTCTTCTTTCGATGATTATCGGCTGGGCAATCAACAGCGCAATAATTATTCTTGCAGCATCAACTTTCTTCAGCCATAATATAAAGGTTGAAGAGCTGCAACAGGCTAAAAGCCTGCTTGAACCGCTTCTCGGAACAAATGCAGCAGTAGTTTTTGCGGTTGCATTATTGTTTTCAGGAGTTGCTTCCTCGATTACCTCTGCAATGGCAGGCGGTTCCATTGTGTCCGGAATGTTTACGGAACCCTATAATATTAAAGATAATCATACCCGTACCGGAGTGCTGATTTCCCTGGCAGGAGCTTTAATAGTCATTTTCTTTATCGGTGATCCCTTTATGGGACTTATCCTGTCGCAGGTGTTCCTGAGTATACAGTTGCCTTTCACGGTAGCCATACAGGTCTATCTTACTTCATCAAAGAAAGTAATGGGTAAATATGCCAACAGTCGTTTTCTTGTTGTTATTTTATCAGTTATTGCTGCAACAGTTATTTATCTTAACCTGAAATTGCTTTTTGATATCATTTTCAGGTAAAAAGCATCTAATCAATTCACATGGCAGAAGAAAAGTATAATACAGGACTGGTTTTAAGCGGTGGTGGTGCAAGAGGGTTTGCTCACCTGGGGATTTTGCAGGCCTTAAATGAAGCTGAAATATATCCGGATGTTTTATCCGGAACAAGTTCCGGTGCCCTTGCCGGAGTTATGTACTGCGATGGATATACCCCAAAAGAGATTTGTAAGATCATGAAAACCAGCAGCCGGTTAAATTATATGAGACCAACGCTTCCGCGTGATGGTCTGTTACAGATTTCCGGAATAAAAAAAATATTGGAAACAAATCTCCGTGCAAAAACATTTGGAGAACTTAGAATTCCTTTATATGTAACAGCCACAGATCTCAACAATGGCAAAGCAGTATACTTTTCCGAAGGAGACTTGCTTAATGCAGTTATTGCTTCTGCAAGTATTCCGGTGCTCTTTAAACCGGTAATAATTAACAAAATATATTATGTAGACGGAGGCATTCTTGATAACCTTCCAATACGTCCCATTGAAAACAAATGTCGTCTGATTATTGGTTCTTTCGTAAATCCTGTTGGCTATGAAGATATCATAAATGGCCTGACCAAAATTGCCGAAAGAACTTTTATGCTGACCATGTCGAAGGAAGTTGCTGAAAAGTCAAAGAAATTTGATCTTTTTATCGCACCCCTGGAGCTTAAAAACTACGGAATTCTTGATCCGGAAAAAGCTGAAGAAGTTTTTAAAGTAGGATATAAGGCGACTAAAGAAAAGCTTAAAGATCCGGAAATCCTGAAACTAATCTCTTCAAAGCTGTCCGATAAATAATTACAAATCCGCGCTAACGGAGATTACAATAGGTGGCTTCTTGGAGGTATCTCTTGTCAAAAGGGGTCACACCCGGTTTTCCTCTGTGAATCTCTGTGTCTTCTTTGTGGTTCTCTGTGAAAGTTCTTAATTATTTTCTTATAAGTGAGTAAAGTTTTTTTATTTCGGCTTCCCAGAGTGATTCTTCCGGGGTTTCGAGAATCAGGGGCATATCATTGAAACGATCATCATTCATGATTAGTGAAAAGGTGTCTTCACCCAGAAATCCTGTTCCCAGGTTTTCATGCCGGTCAACCCTTGTGCCAAAATCTTTTTTTGAATCATTAAGGTGCATACCCTTAAGATATCCGAAACCAATAATATCGCTGAATTTCTTAAACGTCTCCTTAAAACCTGCAGGTGATTTAACATCATATCCTGAAGTATAGGCATGACATGTGTCTATACAGACACCAACTCTCGTTTTGTCCTCAACAAAATCGATTATAAACCGTATCTGCTCAAAAGTATGGCCGAGGTTTGTTCCCTGACCGGCAGTGTTTTCAATAACAGCAGTGACACCTCTCGTTTTCGCGAGAATAATGTTTATTGATTCTGCAATCCTTTTCAGGCATTCATCAATTGAAATTGAATTTAAATGGCTCCCGGGGTGAAAATTAAGTCTGTCGAGACCAAGAAGTTCACAGCGTCTCATCTCATCAAGAAAAGAGTTCCTTGATTTTTCAAGAGGCTCTCTTTCAGGATGCCCCAGATTTATAAGATAGCTATCGTGGGGAAGTATCTGAATGGGTTTGAATTCATGCTTTTCACAATTTTCTCTGAAAGCAGTTATGGCTGATGAAGTGAGTGGGCTTGAAAACCATTGTCGCTGATTTTTTGTGAACAATGCAAAAGCTTTTGCTCCAATAGCATGTGCGTTGACCGGAGCATTCTGAACGCCCCCTTCAGCACTGACATGTGCACCGACGTATTTCATGATTATTGTGTTTTCTGTTTAAACCCACCCCACCCCCCCGATGAATCGGGGCAGGCTCTCCCAGGAGGGGATCTCCTAATCTATGCGCCTCTGCGCCTCTGCGCCTTTAATTAAAATAACTACTCCCATCCCAGCAATGGGTACAAAGCTTCTCTTTCGGTAGCCCGATTGCGGCAACCAGATCATCCAGACGTTGATAAATAAGAGAATCAAGGTCGAGGTTCTCTGCAATTTTCTCAACCATTTTCTCATATTTCTCAGAATCCGGGTCAGAATATTCTTTTAGTTCACTGTCGTCTCCGTTCATCTGCTTTATTGCTCTTCGTCCTGCCAGTTCAAGGGGGGTCCGTGACTGTGTAAAATTAAGAAATTCGCATGGGTATAAGAGAGGCGGACAGGCTATTCTCATATGTAATTCAGCAGCACCACATTTCCGCATGTCATTGGTGTTGTCCTTTAGCTGAGTTCCTCTTACTATACTGTCATCAATAAAGATCATTCTCTTTCCTTCAATCACTGCTTTATTCGGAATGAGCTTCATCCTTGCCACAAGGTCCCTCTGCGCCTGAAATGATGGCAGGAAGCTGCGAGGCCATGTTGCTGTGTATTTTGAATAAGCCCGCATATTTGGTATTTTCTTTTCATTTCCATACCCTATGGCGTGCCCTACTCCTGAATCTGGTATCCCGCATACAAAATCTGCATCAACAGAATCTCTTCGTGCAAGGAAGGCTCCGCACCTGTACCGGCATTCATCAACATTTATACCTTCATAATAAGATGGTGGATATCCATAATAGACCCACAGAAATGAACATATCTGCATTCTGTCACCGGGTTTTTTAAGCTGCGTAAAGCCATCATTTGTCAGGTGAATTATTTCTCCCGCTCCTAAAAAATATTCAAGGTCAAATCCCGTGTTTGGAAAAGAGCATGATTCTGAGGCAACTGCATATGCTCCTTCTTTTCTGCCTATTACAACAGGAGTCCTGCCGAGCTTATCTCTTGCAGCTATTATTCCATTTTCAGTCAGAATCAGTAATGAACATGATCCTTTAATACTTTCAAAAACATTTTCAATACCCGATATAAAACTCTCCTTCTCGCAGATCAGGTTGGCAACAACTTCCGTAGGATTGATATTTCCTTCAAAATTTTCCGTAAAATGTTTTTTCTGATTAAGGATTCTTTCTTCGAGTTCTGCAATATTGACCAGCCTGCTGACTGTTGCAATAGCAAAACGGCCAAGATGCGAATTAAATAGAATGGGCTGAGGATCCGTGTCGCTTATTATACCCATTCCCGAGTTTCCTGTAAACTCCTTTAATTCGTCTTCGAATTTCATTCTGAAATAGGAGTTTTCTATGCTGTGAATGGACCGTCGGAATCCTTTTTCCGGAACAATAAAAACCATCCCTGCCCGTTTTGTTCCAAGATGAGAATGGTAATCTGTTCCATAAAAGACATCTTTGACACAGTCTGTCTTTGAGATCACACCAAAAAAACCACTCATATTATTGAATATTAATTAATTATCAAATACCATTTCCTTTGTAAATTTAATCATTGAATTGGAAATTATTATATGTAAACGGATATTATTATTTTTGCGAACCTAAATCTTTTTAAAAATAAAATAAATGACAGAAATCAAAAACATTACACCGCCAGCACAGGTCAACAAAAAGGGAGCTCCGATTGCCATGATCACAACTTCCATTATTCTTGCGGCAGCACTTATTTTTCTGATTGTTATGTATTTCGATCAGAAAAATAAAATGATCGAGATGGAAACTGCGCTTACCGAGGAAAAAGATTCTCTGGCAAATGAATTAAGGTTAATGGCAAATGCATATGATACGCTGAAGACAGATAATGACAGTCTGAATTTAAATCTTGAAAAGGAAAAGAAAAGAATCATTCAGCTGTTATCAATAAATGCATCCAATGTTCAGCTGATCAAAAAATACAAAAGCGAGCTAACTACAATGAGGGAGATAATGAAAAGCTATATCGTTCAGATTGATTCACTGAATACACGGAATAAAATGCTTATAGCTGAAAATACCGAAATCCGGCAGCAAATGACACAGGTGCAGGATATCAATGCTGAACTTTCAAAAGTTAAGGAAGAATTAAATACAAAGGTTGAAATTGCCTCTGTCATCCAGGCAAAAGATATCGTTGCGGCGGCATTGAACAAGAAGAGAAAGGAGACAAACAGACTTAATCTGCTTGCTAATTTAAGAATTTGCTTTACCCTTCGCGAGAATCCAATTGCAACAGCAGGTCCGAAAGAAGTTTTTATGAGAGTTATCAGACCTGATTCTTTGGTTATTACAAGCAGCCCTGATAATCTTTTTGATTATAACGGCGACAAACTGATTTACTCGGCGAACCGTACAGCAGATTATTTGAATCAGGATATTGAGATGTGCATATTTATGGACAATACAGGTGATTTTATTGCCGGTAATTACAGCGTGGAGCTTTATCTTGAAAATAACATAATCGGCAGAACCAATTTTATGCTTTCAAAGAGATAATTTATTTTCGGAGGGCATCATAAATTCTGATATTATATTATCAGATATCATTTTACCCTGGTTCGTAAGAACCAGGTTTTTTTTATCAAGTTTCATAAGACCATAATTTCTGAATTTGCCTGCCAGATTAATAACGTAGTCATAGCCCTCTTTTTCAAAAGTCCTTTCAACAAATTCAAGATCAATGCCCCACATTGTTCTTAATGATGTCATAATATATTCATTGAACCTGGTTTTAATATCCAGCTCTTCTCTTTCGAAAAATGACTTTCCCTTTTTAATATAACTGATGTATTTTTTCAGGTCGCGTACATTCCACTGACGGGAATAACCATTAAATGAATGAGCCGACGGACCCAATCCCAGATAGCTTACCTGTTTCCAGTAATTTGTATTATGAGATGAGAAAAACCCTTGTTTTCCGAAATTTGAAATCTCATATTGTATAAACCCTGCCGATTCTGATTTTTCAATGAGCATATTAAACTGTGCAGCGCTTTCCTCCTCTTCAATTTCTTCTATCAATCCTTTTTCCTTCATCTTTCCGAAAACAGTTCCAGGTTCAATAGTCAGATGATATGCAGAGAAATGTTTAATATCAAAAGCAAATGAAGTATTGAGATTATATTCCCAGTCACTTAAACTCATTCCCGGAATTCCGTAAATCAGGTCAATTGTTACGTTTTCAAATCCTGCCTTAAATGCTTCTTTAATTGCATTTTCAGCCTGCATGCTGTTGTGCCTTCTGTTCAGCATCTTAAGGTCTTTGTCTGTCCATGATTGAATACCCATGCTTATTCTGTTGATATTAAGATCTTTCAGACCTTTCATATAATCAGATGTAACATCATCGGGATTTAGCTCAACTGTAATTTCATTGTCTTCATCAACTTTAAACAGCTTTTTCAGATGATCAAGTATAATATCCAGCTCTTTTATTGAAAATACTGATGGTGTCCCGCCACCAAAATAAATAGTCGAAACAGTTTCCTTACCCAGATAATCCTGCCTGATTTCTGCTTCTTTTAAAAGAGCATTAATAAATATCTGGTTATCAGAATCAGGAATTATGTGATAAAAATCACAGTAATTACAGAACTTCCTGCAAAAAGGGATATGTATATATATGCCTGCCATGCCCGTAAAATGCAACTTCGAAATTTATAAATAAAATATCACTTATTTAACTACTTTTGCACCAAACAAAAAAATGATACGTAAGAATATATTTTCTATAATTACATCGCTGGTGATTCTGTATTTAAGTCTTGAAGGCAGCCAGACATTCAATCCAATAAGTTTCATCAACATTCCTTACATTGACAAAATGGGGCATTTCTGTGCCTATTTCCTGCTGATGATTGTTATTATTATTGAACACAGGAACTTTTTTAGAAATACGAGACAATTGCTTCTGGTAGCTCTTATACCCTTCTTTTTTGGCATTGGTCTGGAGTTCTTACAGTTTTTACTGACTTCCAACCGAAAAGCAGAGGTTCTTGATGCAATATTCAATTCTGCCGGAATAACAATGGCAATGTTTCTCTGGCTGTTTGTAAAACCTTTTTACAGGGAAAATATCAAATAAATATTTCTTCCGATTTTGCTGTTCTGACAAGATCATATATTGTCTTGTTCCTGAATAACTTTATCAGATCTGTTCTGACTCTTGAAAAATCATCATGAACCGGACATGATTTTTTGCTTCTATCAACGCTGCTGCAGGTTTCGTTATGTATAATACAATTTGTAAAGATCTCTTCTCCATCAATTGTTTTTACAATATCCAGTAAAGTAATGTTTTTAGAATCCTTCAGAAGAGAGAATCCTCCATGCGGACCTTTTGTTGAATTAAGAATTTTTTGTTTCGCTAGCTGCTGAAGAATTTTTGCAAGAAAAGGAGTTGGAAGTTCAAGATCCTTTGCAATCTGTTTGATGCCTGTTTTTCCTTTGGTCTGTGGCAGACTTGCTAAATATATTATTGCCCTTATGCCATACCTGCATGAATTTGAAAGCATTCTAATACATTTTTAATGAGATTTTATCTATCCTGATTTTATGCCGGCCTTCTTCAACCTCTGTTTCGATAAATGTTTTAACAATAAGGTAAGCTTCAGATTCCGAGATAAACCTGCCAGGTAAAGCACAGATATTTGCATCATTATGGGCCCTTGCCAGTCTGCTTATCTCCTCACTCCAGCATAAAGCGCCTCTTATACTCTGGTGCTTATTTACCACCATATTCATTCCGTTGCCGGATCCACATATTGTAATACCCAGATCATACTCCCCTGACGAAACAGCATTTGCAAGCGGATGACCAAAATCCGGATAGTCAACTGCTTCTTCTGAAGCACAACCAAAATCCTTAACATCATGCTTCTCTTTAATAAGATATTTATACAATTTCTCCTTCAGAAAGAAACCTGCATGATCAGATACTATTGCTATCTTTTTCTTCTTCACTATTTTATCATTTTGTAATTTATCAACATTACAACACAAATCAATAACTGTGTTAATTTAAAGAAAAAAATATTCTTATATCTTTTTTATGGTGAAATATTTCATTTTCTTAACGACCTTTTTTATTAATTTTCCGCAATTAACTTTTAAATTAATTATTGTTTATAAAATGTAAAGAAACTGATGAATAATATTAATAACTCTGATTATTTTCTTTAAAACCTAAGTTTTATCCTGTATTTTTAAATTTGCCGTAAAGTTGTAATTAAATAAAGTCACTATTTCAACCTTAAATAAACAGTAAAAACTATACATTTGTTTTGTTACCATTGTCAACATTTACGTTCCAACAACTGTTAATAATATTGCTAACAGGTTGATTTTCAAAAATGGTATATTTTTTGAGTTGTTAAAAAGATGTTCGCGCATTAATAACTATGAAATAAACAATAAAATTCATATATATATTTTAACATAATTAACAGCATATTATAATAATCATATATTAAATAATTTAAAGTATATATAATTATAATGTTAATAAAATAAGAGCTGAATGACCAGGAGACAGCCACCGGACTATATTTCAGAAATAAAAAGAATGAAGGCAAAGAAAAATGCAATCATTCTTGCACATTATTATCAGACAGGAGATATTCAGGATATTGCTGATTTTGTTGGTGACAGTCTTGCTCTTTCACAGAAAGCATCTTCAAATAGTGCAGATATAATTCTTTTTGCGGGTGTAAAATTTATGGCTGAAACAGCAAAAATACTTGCACCGGGAAAAAAGGTTCTGCTTCCTGATATGAATGCAGGATGTTCTCTTGCAGATTCATGCAAAGCAGAAGATTTTGTAGAGTTTATTAAGAATAATCCGGGAAGAACTATCGTTACATATGTAAATACTACTGCAGAAATTAAAGCTCTTTCAGATATAGTGTGTACATCATCAAATGCTGTTCAGATAATTAATTCACTTCCTAAGGAAGAAAGAATAATTTTTGCACCAGACAGAAATCTTGGAAATTATGTAATTAATAAAACAGGACGTGATATTGTTGTATGGAATGGTACATGCCATGTTCATGAAGAGTTCTCGCTTGAAGGTATATTAAAGCTTAAAAATGAAAATCCTGAAGCAAAGATTATAGTTCATCCTGAATGTGAACTGCCTGTAAGAATGATTGCCGATTTTATTGGATCAACATCATCATTGTTGAATTTTACTAAAAAAGACAATGGCAAATGTTATATTGTAGCCACAGAACCTGGCATAATTCATCAGATGAAGAAAGAAAATCCTGACAAAAAATATATTCCGGCTCCTCCAAAAGATTCTACCTGCGGTTGCAGTGAATGCAATTTTATGAAACTGATAACTATGGAAAAAATCTATAAATGTCTTAAAGATGAAACACCGGAAATATTCGTTGAAAAAAATATACTTACTGATGCACAAAAGCCTATAAAAAGAATGATGGAGATTTCAAAAAAACTTGGTCTGTAGATCATGAAAAAAATATTAATAATAATAATTGTTTCTGCTATTACAGGCATAATCAGCCCTGCACAAATAAATGAAGTAATTCAGGACGGATACCATGTGTTTAAATACCCGAATGGAGCTATTTCAAGCGAAGGACTGATTAAAAACGGAAGGCCTGAAGGATTCTGGAAAAGCTATTATGTGACCGGAGTTAAAAAATCTGAAGGTAAGAGAACAAACTTTCTTCTTGACAGTATCTGGATTTTTTATGATCAGACAGGTGATACAACAGAAAAAATTAGTTATCTGTTCGGAAAGAAAAACGGATATTATTACAGATATAAAAAAGATGCTGCAGCAGGCTCTTATATATGGTCAAAAGAACTTTTTGCGGGTGATAAAAAAGAAGGAACTGGATATTTTTACTTTCCTGATGGGAAAGTACAGCAAAAAATTTCATACAATGCCGGGAAAAAAGAAGGGTTGTCAAAGGAATATGATAAAAATGGAAACATTATAACTCTTCTTGAATACAATAAAGATTTCCTGATAAACAGGGAAAAGATAAACAGAACCGATAATAACGGGCTGAAGCAGGGCGGATGGAAGGATTTCTATCCTGATGGCAGTATAAGGTCTGAAAAGACATTCAAGGACGATCTGTTGCATGGATATTATAAAGAAAAGGATACCCGGGGAAACCTGGTGCTTACCATGTTGTACGATAACGGGGCGATTGTAAAATCAAGAGTTGAGGACGAACCGGATATTGAAATTGTTGAAAAACGGGATAATAATGGCAGGCTAACCTACCGCGGGCCATACCGCAACAAAATTCCTGTTGGTATTCACAGGGAATTTGGGACGGACGGGAAAGTGATCAACGCTTTTCAATATAACGATAATGGGTTATTGTTATCAGAAGGTATAGTTGATGAAGCAGGAAACAGGAACGGAAGGTGGAAGGATCTGTTTTCAGATGGCAAAGTACAAGCCGAAGGAATGTATACCGATAACAGACGTACAGGCTTGTGGAAATTCTATAATAACTCTGAAAAGGTAGAACAAACCGGTTATTATAATAACGGCAGGCCCGACGGAATATGGAAATGGTACTACAACAACGGAGCTTTACTGAGAGAAGAGGAATATTTCCAGGGACAACGCGATGGCTCTTATATAGAATATTCTGTTGACGGAGATATTATTACACAAGGTCAGTTTGCTGACGGTGAGAAAAACAGCGAATGGAAATACAAATCAGGTGATTATACTGAAGAAGGAAAATATATTACAGGGTTGAAAGATGGACAATGGAGATCCTTCTTCCCCAACGGGAAGTTAAAATTTAAAGGTAATTATGTTCAGGGTAACCCGAACGGTCAGCATGTCTATTATTATGAAAACGGTAAAATAAAAGAAGAACAACAATTCCGTATGGGGATAAGACACAAAACATGGAAAAAATTTGATGAGGAAGGAACTCCTGTGCTTACAATAACTTATAAAGATGATGTCGAAATCAGTATCAACGGAGTTCAAATAGGTCTTCCTGAAAGTGACACAAAGCTTATTAAATAGTTCCTTTGCATCATGGAAGATAACCTTGAATTCAGAAAAGACACCTTTTCAATTGCTGACAGGGAACTTGATAAACAACTTAGACCACTAAGCTTCAATGATTTCAAGGGGCAGAAACAAATAATTGATAATCTTGTAGTTTTTGTAGCTGCAGCAAAACAGAGGGGTGAGTCTCTCGATCATGTTCTTCTGCATGGTCCTCCGGGTCTGGGAAAAACAACGCTCGCAACAATTATTTCAAATGAACTTAAGGTTAACCTCAGGGTTACATCAGGTCCGGTACTTGATAAACCGGGAGATCTGGCAGGATTGCTTACAAACCTGCAGGAAGGAGATGTTCTCTTTATTGATGAGATACACCGGCTCAGCCCTGTTGTTGAGGAGTACCTTTATTCAGCAATGGAAGACTTCCAGATCGATATTATAATAGACAAAGGACCAAGTGCTAGATCTGTCCAGCTGACTCTTAATAATTTTACCCTTATTGGCGCCACAACCAGATCTGGTTTGCTGACAAGTCCGCTGAGAGCTCGGTTTGGTATTAAATTTCATCTTGAATATTACGATCATGAAGTTCTTACTGGTATTGTCAAACGATCCGCAGGCATCCTTAATATAAAAATTAGTGATGAAGCTGCTGTCGAAATAGCAAAAAGAAGCAGGGGAACACCAAGAATTGCAAATGGACTTCTCCGGAGAATAAGAGATTTTGCCCAGATTAAAGGATCAGGCAGGATAGATATTGATATAACGAAATACAGTCTTAATGCTCTTAATATTGATCAACACGGCCTTGATGAAATGGACAACAGGATACTTTCAGCAATAGTTGATAAGTTTAACGGTGGTCCGGTCGGACTGAATACAATAGCAACTGCCGTAGGTGAAGAGAGCGGAACAATAGAAGAAGTATATGAGCCATTCCTTATTAAAGAAGGTTTTCTTAAACGTACTCCGAGAGGCCGGGAAGCCACAGAGCATGCATACAAGCACCTTGGAAAAACATTCAGAAAGGATTTAAACGGATCACTGTTCTGATAAAAATTAACCTTGTGTTATTCTGAAGGTCTTATTAATTGAATACATTGCTAATCTTTTCGAGGCCTTTTCTGTTTAAGATCCTGATCCGTCTTCCGTTAAGCTCAACAAGCTTATCAGATTTAAATTCAGACAGCAACCGTATAACTGATTCTGTGGCAGTGCCTACAATATTGGCAAGCTCTTCCCTTGTAAGGGATATCTGCAGATAATTCTGATCGTCAAGGCCAAAATCATTCATAAGGAAAAGAAGGATTTCAGCGAGCCTCTCCCTTACGGTTTTCTGAGCAATATCTGTAATAAACGAATTTGCTTCCCCAAGCTCATGGCAGGCAAGCTTAAGAAGCTCCAGGGCATAACCGGAATTGGTCTTAATGAATGAAATAAGTATTTCTGAAGGAATGAAACAAACCAGGCAATCTTCAATAACTTTTGCAGAAGTACATGCCACCTCATTGCTAAGGACACTGCGGTATGCAATAATATCACCGGGTTTTGCAAAGCGGATTATCTGTTCTTTACCATCAAGACCTGTTTTGAAAACCTTAATGATCCCGCTGTTGATGCAATAAAAACCACTTATACGGCTGCCTTCGTGGTATAAAATTTCTCCACGTTTATACTGCCGGAATTGTTTTTCAAAATTAATCAGATCAACCTCTTCTCGGGCGAGATGTTTGAAAATAGAACCGGTTTCCATCGCACATTTATCACAATACGGAATATGTACCTCCTGTTGTTTCATTTCCTCCGGGAATTACTATTTAAAGATTAACACTTTCAATTATATGATTGTTCAAATGATTTAGAAAGCTGTCTTGAATTGCTCCAGGAACCTGATATCATTTTCAAAATAGAGCCTGAGATCATTCACCTGGTATTTTAACATTGCTGGTCTTTCAATTCCCATTCCGAAAGCAAAACCTGTATATTTCCTGCTGTCAATATTGCAGGCTTCCAGAACAGCAGGATGAACCATTCCACAGCCCAAAACCTCGAGCCAGCCTGTATATTTACAGACATTACATCCTTTTCCGCTGCAAATTGTACAACTTACGTCCATCTCTCCGGAGGGCTCGGTAAATGGGAAATATGAAGGTCTGAGTCTTATCTCAGTCTTTTTGCCGTACATTTCACGGGCAAAAAACAGCAATGTCTGCTTCAGGTCTGCAAAAGAGACATTTTCATCAATATAAAGACCTTCAACCTGATGAAAAATACAATGGGCTCTTGCCGAAATGGCTTCATTACGGAAAACCCGACCTGGTGAAATTGTACGGATCGGAGGCTTTTGATGCTCCATTACTCTTACCTGTACAGATGAAGTCTGCGTGCGTAATAAAATATCTTCAGGACTGGAATCTTCAGCGGAAATCCTTGATATATAAAAGGTATCCTGCATATCCCTGGCAGGATGCTCCGGGGCAAAGTTCAAATTCGTAAATACATGGTCATCATCTTCAATCTCAGGTCCCTCTGAAATAGTGAAGCCTATCCTCTCAAAAATTCCAATTATTTCGTTCCTGATTATTGAAATAGGATGACGTGAACCAAGAAACCAAGGATAAGCCGGCCGGGTCAGATCATTGATATGCAGAGTGTCTTGAGCCGAGTGGAGTTCTGTTTTAAGGGCATTATACTTTTCGAGCGCTTTTTGTTTTAAAAGGTTCAGTTTCTGCCCGATATCTTTTTTTTCAGCAGCTGGCACATTCCTGAAATCATCAAAAAGATCCGGAATAAGTCCTTTTTTGCTTAAAAACTTCAGACGGAATGCTTCAAGGTCTTCATGACCTTTAATAGAACAGGAAGAGATTTGAGAAAGAAGGTTATTTATCTTATCAAGCATTAAACAGACGTTTTGAATTAAATACTCAATTATTTACTCTCGATTTTTATTTTAATGATTTTTATATCATTTAAAGGTTTGTCGGTATTATATGTTTTCACAGCAGCAATTTTGTCGACAACATCCAGTCCTTCAATAACCTCTCCGAAAACAGTGTAAGTACCGTCAAGGCGAGGAACACCGCCTGAATTCCGGTAAACAATACGCTGATCATCAGGTATTTTGTAATCTTCGTTGGTGGAAAGATACTGGAACATTTTAAGTGAAGCATTTTCCTGTATCTCTGCATCAGTAAGAGACTTTCCGGATAGGCGCGCACTGTCAGCAACCTGCCTGACAATTTTGTTGAACATCGCTTGCTTAATATTGCTGTTTATGCGTTGCTCTGCCAGATTCAGTTCATCATCGTTATGTTTGGTTCCCTGAACAATATAAAACTGTGTTCCCGAAGACCTCATTTCAGGATTAACATCATTTCCCTCACGGGCGGCGGCCAACGATCCTTTTTTATGAAAATAACTCCTGTTAAATTCAGAAGGAATAGAATAGGTATTAAGCGAATCAGCATTTGAAGGAATAGGGACATTCCTTGTTGCAGGATCTCCGGCCTGTATCATAAAGCTGTTGATTACGCGGTGAAATGAAACTCCCTCATAGAAGCCTGAATTGATAAGCTTTATGAAATTATCACGATGAACAGGAGTCCCGTCATAAAGCATGATTTTTAAGTCACCAAGGGTTGTTTTTATAGTGATAATGGTATTCTCATTTCCGCCAGGTGCATTGCAATAAAGAGCAAAGAAAAATATTGGAAGGACCAGAATCATTTTGAATATTTTGTTCATGAATATTATTTTTTGGTTAATAATGTTTTGCAAATACGAAAGCAAAGATATTTAACTTTGCCCGATCACGAAAGAAATGGATTTCAAATTAATACTGATCTGTTTTAATTTATTTTAGAAACCAAAAAATTTAATCTGTAAAACTATCTTTGGAGACAGCTTTTAAAGATGAATGAAGTCAGAACATTGGCAAAGCAAACTGCGATTTATGGCTTTGGTACAATTATTCCAAGGTTCCTGAACTATGGTATACTGACATTCTTCTATACTCGGATCTTTGAAAAAGCAGAATATGGAGTTGTGACTGAACTCTATGCATGGATGGTACTGCTGCTTATTATACTGACCTATGGCATGGAAACAGGATTCTTCAGGTTTGCCCAGAAGAAGGAGGATTACGAAAAAGTCTACAGCACAGCTCTAATAAGCCTTTTTATTACCTCGTCATTATTTCTGGTTTTTGTAAATGTTTTTATTGGTCCTGTGTCGGAAGCCTTAAATTATAGCAACAATCACGATTATATAAGAATGTTTGCCGCTATTATCGCTATTGATGCATTTACAGCAATCCCATTTGCGAGACTAAGAAAAGAAAACAAGCCCGTTGTATTCAGCATAATAAAAATAGCAAATGTCATTATAACAATAGTTGCTGTATTGTTTCTGTTGGTTATTGCACCAGGGATATATGAAAAAAGCACTGGCTGGTTCAGGGTAATGTACGATCCTGCTTACAGGGTTGGATATGTCTTTGTAGCCAACCTGGTTGGAAGCTCAGCAACACTTCTTATGATGTTACCGTATATTTTAGATGTAAGACTGGTTTTTAACAGATCAATATGGTATCGACTGATCAATTATTCTTTCCCGCTGCTGATAGCCGGATTAAGCGGTTCAATAAATGATGTTCTGGATAAAGTTATTATAAGAAGAGTAATAGGAGAAGAATCGGGACTTGAGACAGTTGGAGAATATGGTGCTGGATATAAAATTGCAGTTTTGATGGCGCTCTTTATTCAGATGTTCAGATTTGCAGCAGAACCTTTCTTTTTTGAAAGGGCCAGGCATGAGAATGCAAAAGAAACGTATGCATATATTATGAAATATTTTATAATTATAATGCTGGTAGTATTTCTTGGGATAAATTTATATTTGTCAGGAATTCAATTTATTATTGGAAAAGATTTCCGTGAATCAATAATAGTAGTTCCGATTGTAAGCATGGGATATCTGTTGTACGGGATTTATATAAACCATAGTATATGGTACAAACTTAACGACCTTACAAAATATGGCATTTATATAACACTGATTGGCGCTGTAATAACGATCCTTATTAATGTGCTGCTTATTCCGGTATATGGATATATGGCCTCCGCCTGGGCACACGTTGCAGCATATGGTACAATGATAGTTTTATCTTTCATTTTTGCCGAAAAGCATTATAAGATTGATTATAACTTAAAGGAAATTATTCCTTATTTTATTTTAGCAATTGGAATGGTTATTCTGAGCCGGATATTAAATTATGCGAACTTAATTACAGAAATAACGATAAATACTATCTTTCTGATAATATTTTGTGTTTTTGCTCAACATCGGGATTGTATGTTCACGGTATTATTCAGGAAGGGAGGAATATGAAAATAAAGATAATTAATAAATCAAAGCATAAATTACCGGAGTACTCGACGGACGCATCGGCCGGAATGGATTTAAGAGCAAATATTGACAACGAAATAGTTTTAAAGCCGATGCAAAGAGTGCTGGTGCCAACAGGGTTGTTTGTAGAAATCCCTGTTGGTTATGAAGCCCAGATCAGGCCAAGAAGCGGACTGGCAATAAGCAAAGGTATAACAGTACTGAACGCACCAGGGACAATCGATGCAGATTACAGGGGTGAAGTATGTATTATACTGATAAACTTATCTGAGGAAAATTTCGTTATAAAAGATGGGGAAAGAATATGCCAGATGATAATAGCAAAACATGAAAAAGCGGAATGGATAAATACAGAAAGGCTTGTTGAAACCGACAGGGGTTCTGGAGGATTCGGGCACACAGGCAAAAAGTAATTATGAAAAAAGTTAAGTGGTTTTTTATATTAACGGGTTTAATTCTTATTAGCATTTTTTCTTGCGGAAAAAAGATAGTTCCTGCATTGGTTGCTGGAAAAATTAGTAAAACATTCGATTCAGCTGCTTTTGATTATATATATGTAGAGGCAATTAAGGAAAAACTTATGGGAAATAGCGGAGAAGCACTAAAAGATTTCGAACAAAGCTTAGAGCTAAATCCGGAAAGCGATGCTGCTTATTATCAAATGGCACAGATTTTAATTGCAAACAGGGATATTAAAAATGGTAAAAAATATGCATTAAAGGCAGTATCAATAGAGCCTGAAAATATCTGGTATTTAATGATGCTGGCAGGAACATATTATCAGGAAAAGAATCTGGACAGCGCCATAATATATTACGAAAAAGCTGTTAAATATTATCCAGAAAAAGAAAGTTTGCGTCTGACACTGGGAAATCTATATTCAGAAAATAAGAATTATGATAAAGCAAGCGAAATTTTTAACGCCCTGGACAAAAAATATGGAATAAATGAAGCATCTACTTTATCAACAGTAAAAAATTTAATGTTTGCCGGAGATTACGGTAAAGCGCTAGAGAGAATACTGTTGCTGTTAAAGCAATATCCGGATGAAATTTTATATAATGGTCTTCTGGCGGAAATTTATCGCGGTAAGGGAGAAAAGGAAAAAGCAATGGAAGTATATAACCAGCTTATACAGAGAAATCCCGATAATCCTGAAACACTTCTTTCACTTTGCGATTTCCTTATTAAAGAAAAGATATATGATGAATTTCTACAATTGCTGGATACGATTGTTCTTAATACAAAGATTTCAAGAGAAGATAAAATCGCATTATTTGCACAGCTGACTGAAGAATCTGATCTAATTAAGGCTTATGGCGATAAATTACAGTTGACTTTTACGGTTCTTGAATCAACATATGAAAATGATGAAATTATTGTACTCCTGAGACCGGAATTGTCAATAAAGCAGGGTAAATTGGACGATGCTGCATTAAGGCTTGAAGAAATAATTAAGAAACAACCGGAAAACTATTATGCATGGGAGAAATTATTGCTTGTTTATCTTCAACAAGGTGATTATAAAAAGTTACTGGTAAAAGGCGAGGAGTGTGCAACTAAATTTAACAGATCTTTTCTGGCTAAATTATTATATGCCAATGGTGCAATGGAGAATGGAAAATTTATCGTCGCACTGGAAGAGTTAAGAAAAGCAAATATACTTGCTGGTGAAAATAAGGATTTAATTATGCAGGTACTTAGTATGAAGGCGTCTGTTTATTACAAAATGAAAGATTTAACGAATACTTTTGAAACATTTGAAGAAGCTCTAAAGAATAACAGTGAAGATCTGACTATATTAAATAATTATGCATACTACCTTGCTGAACAGAATATGAGACTTAAAGAAGCAGAAATAATGGCAGGTAAAGTAATTGAAAAGGAGAAAACGAATGCTACATTTCTGGATACATATGCATGGGTGCTTTACAAAAGGGGAAAATTAAAGGAAGCTGCAAAAATTATGGAATCTATAATTAAAAATAAAGAAGAAAATGATGCTGAATATTTAGAACATTATGGTTACATCCTGAAGAAGCAGAAGAATTGTGCAAAAGCGACAGAAAACTGGAAAAAGGCAATTGAACTTGATAGTACAAAGACAAATTTATTAAAGGAGATTGAAAATTGCATAAAGTAGGATGGATAATAGCTTTAGTTTTTTTATACATAACAGGTTGTTCAACAGCAAGACGATCAGCAAATAGTATAAAAAATCAGGGTGATAAAATAATATTAGCCGACTTATATGGTAATGTCCGGAAATTTAACATTACGAATAATGATTTTTATATTAAGAAAGCTGAAATTGAAGTTTATAATAATAATGAAAAACAAAAATTACTGGGGAGCATAAAATACAAAAAATCAGGTGAATACCTGCTTAGTATAAAGTTAAAAAATGGAATTGAAGCAGCAAGATTCTATTTATCGAAAGATACTATATTGATAAACGACAGAATTAACAAAACACTGTACTATGGTTCTCCGGAATATCTGGAAAAGAAATATGGTATAGCTATTTCTTTTCTTCCGTTCTTGTTAGGAGATTTTAGCGAAGAGAATGAAATTCTAAAAATGGAAGAACAATGCGTCAAGGGTCAGATGGGCATTGAAAGCAGTATAAAAGAAAAGAAATTGCAATTAGTAATTGATTGTGAGCTGATAAAGATTAGACAGTTACAACTTGAAAATATCGACAAATCGGCTGGCATTAATATGGAATTTGAAGATTTTTATAAAACAGAAACAATAGAATTTCCGCGAAGCATTAGAATTGAAGATTTCATGAGTGAATCAGTTATAAAAATATTTATAAGAAAAATAGAAATACCCTGGGAAGGAGTGTTAGAGTTTATAGGTGGAAATAATTATGAAACTGTGATGCTTCGATGAGATATTTTATTGTTTTAAATATTGTTTTATTTTGTTCTGTTGGAATTTTATACGGGCAAACAAAAGCTGAACTAGAAGAAAAAAGAAAAAAGACTCTTGAGGAAATAAGTTATGTTGATAATCTGCTGAAAAACACGGCTAAAGAAAAGAACGAAAGCCTGAATGCGTTAAGAATAATTGGTAATAAACTGAATCTCCGGGAATCTGTAATAAAAGGCCTGGGAGAAGAAATATCTCTTTTAAATGAGAGGATTAAATTGAATCAGCTTGCTATTGATATGATAGAAAAGGATCTCGTTATACTGAAGAATGATTATTCGAGAACAATATTAAGTTCATATAAGGCAAAAAAAATTAACCAGGAAATTATTTATATTTTATCAGCAAAAGACTTTAACCAGGGATATAAAAGACTGAAATATCTGCAGCAAGTCACGAAATACAGGAGAAATGAGTCAGAAATTATTGCAGAACTCAAAAGCCAGATAGAAGATACAAAGGAAAGGCTTGAAAATGATTTGCAAAGAATTACCGATCTTAAAGGCGGTGAAGAGATACAGAAAAATTTACTTCAGGGTGAAAAGACCAGAAAGCAAAAAATTGTAAATTCTCTGGGGAAAAAAGAACAACAGCTTAAAAAGGAGCTTGAAGACAAGAAGAGGATAGCTAAGCAAATAGAAAGTGAAATTGTACGACTGATTGCAGAAGAGCGGAAGAAAAGCCTGAAAACTGAAATGACTCCTGAACAAAAGCTGATCAGTGATAACTTTTCTGAAAATAGAGGAAGACTTCCATGGCCTGTAGAGAGGGGAATAATAACAGGACATTTCGGAGTACATCAGCACCCGGTTTTAAAATATGTAACAGTTAATAACAAAGGAATAGAGATTACAAGTTCAGGAAGAACCAAAGCAAGAAGCATTTTTAAAGGTGAAATAGCAAAAGTATTTGCAATACAAGGAGCAAATTGGACTATAATAGTAAAGCATGGGAAATATCTTTCGGTTTATACGAATATAATAAATGTTAAAGTTCAAAAAGGAGATAAAGTTGAAACAAAACAGGAGCTGGGTGATGTATTTGTAGATCCGGGAGCAGAAAATAATTGTATATTGAAATTTATGATATTTGAACAGGATTATCTGGATCCTGAATTGTGGATTGCAAAAATTTAGTATAAAGAATGAAACAAATTATTACGATATTAGTATAATGTTGTGTATTCATTGAAATATGTTTAAGAAGATTAAGATAGGATCTGAAATAGGTAATCTGAGAGTTGTAGAGAATGTAATTGATAATATGATTAATGAAATAGGTATTAATCAGGACAATTACGGAAAAATTCTTGTTTCAACTCTGGAAGCGGTAAATAACGCTATTATACATGGGAATAAATCTGATTTGAACAAACTCGTGAAAATTGATATCTTCTTTAAAAATAACAATCTTAAAGTGACAGTAACGGATGAAGGAAAAGGATTCAAGCCTTCAGATGTCCCGGATCCGACAAAACCGGAAAATATTGAAAATATTACAGGCAGGGGCGTTTTTCTAATGTCAAATCTTGCTGACAATATTAAGTTTAATCGTAAAGGGAACAGCGTCACCATGACATTCCAGAATATAATATCTCAAAATCCGAAAAGTAAATAGTATAAATTGGATTACAAGGACTAAGTAGCCTTGAGAGATTTATTAAATCATAAACAATTAGTTTTTCTATTTAATTTTTAAAGATATTATTCATAATGAATATAAAAATTTTCTATGATGAGGTTAAATTCAGAATGAAGGATTGGAAGAAGCTTGTAGAGATCATTGAAAGAATTATTATAAAAGAGAATAGAACACCAGGGGATTTAAATTTTGTTATAACAAACGATAAAAGTTTAAAGAAGATAAATATTAAATTTCTGAAGCATCACTATTTTACAGATGTAATAGCATTTGATTATAATGAAAAAAATATTGTTAACGGGGAAATCTATATAAGTCTGGATACAGTAAAACGGAACTCAGTCAACTATAAAGTTAGTTTAAAGTCTGAGATGGTAAGAGTAATAATTCATGGAATTCTTCATTTGTGTGGTTATGATGATAAAACAAGTGAAGAAAAAGTGGTTATAAAAAGAATGGAAGAAATATGGATGGGTATATATTTTAGAGATAATTAAATGAAATTTAACTATGATATAATTGTAGTTGGTGGAGGACATGCAGGATGTGAAGCTGCGCATGCTGCTGCTGTTATGGGTGCAAGGACGTTGCTTGTAACAATGGACATGACAAAACTGGCGCAAATGTCATGTAACCCTGCAATGGGAGGCATAGCAAAAGGACAGATAATAAGAGAAATCGATGCTCTGGGAGGAATGAGCGGGCTGATAACTGACAGAAGCATGATTCAGTTCAGGATGCTTAACAGATCAAAAGGACCGGCAATGTGGAGTCCTAGAGCACAATGTGACAGGCAAGAATTTACAATAGAATGGAGAAAAGCAATTGAACAGACAAATAACCTGTATATATGGCAGGAACAGGCAAGCAATCTGATTTTAAAAGGCAGCTATGCTATAGGAATAGAGACATCATTCGGAACAAGATTTTTTTCTTCTGCTGTAATACTTACAAACGGAACATTTCTGAACGGATTAATGCATGTTGGTTTTAAGAAAATAAAAGGAGGCAGATCCGGAGAACAATCTTCAACAGGGTTAAGCGAACAATTAAGAGAAATAGGATTTATTGTTGAAAGAATGAAAACCGGAACAAGTGCAAGGATAGACGGAAGAACAGTCGATTTTGATAAAATGACTGAACAGAAGGGAGACGATGAGAACAGGACATTTTCATTTATGAGTAAAGATGGAGAGATAGTTAATCCTAAAAGCTGTTTTATTACACATACAAATAAGGAAGTTCACGAAGAATTAAGAAAAGGATTGAAATTTAGTCCTTTGTTTACAGGAAGAATAAAAGGTCGTGGTCCAAGATACTGTCCAAGCATTGAAGACAAAATTGTAACTTTTAAAGAGAGGGATACTCATCAGCTTTTTATTGAACCGGAAGGTAGAGATACAATTGAATACTACGTAAACGGTTTTTCAAGCAGCTTACCGCTTGAATCTCAGCTGAAAGCTTTAAGAAAAGTAAAAGGATTGGAAAATGTAGAACTCTTCAGACCGGGATATGCAATAGAATATGATTTTTTTCAGCCAACGCAATTATTGCATACACTTGAAACAAAAAAGATAAAAAATCTGTACTTCGCAGGGCAAATTAATGGAACTACAGGATATGAGGAGGCAGCAGCCCAGGGAATTATTGCAGGCATTAACGCTGTTTTAAAATTGAAAGGGAAAGAGAGTTTTATTTTAGGAAGAGAAGAATCCTATATAGGAGTATTAGTTGATGATCTTGTGACGAAAGGTGTTGATGAACCCTACAGGATGTTTACGTCAAGAGCGGAATACAGAATATTATTACGACAGGATAATGCTGACGAAAGATTAACAAGAAAAGGATTTAAAATAGGAACCGCGGGAAAAGAAAGAATTGAAAGACTGGAAGAAAAAGAAATTTTAGTTAAGGAAATAGTAAATTTCTTATCGGAGAAAAGTATTGATCCATCCGATATAAACGAGTACCTGGAGAGCATTGAAACAAGTGGAATTAATCAAAAGGTAAAAGCAATAAATATAGCTGCCAGGCCACAGGTGGAAATAAAAGAATTCTTAAATAAGATAAAAGGAAGTAAAAAATTAAAAGCAATAAAATCAGATAGACTTAATGAAATTGGAGAATGTACTGAGATTAAAATAAAGTATGAAGGATATATAAAGAGAGAAAAGATAGTTGCAGAAAAAATAAAAAGGCTGGAAGGTCTTAAGATACCGGATGACATAAATTACAATGAACTATTATCAATTTCAACAGAAGGCAGACAAAAGCTTAGCAGAATAAAGCCTGTAAGCATTGGTCAGGCAGGAAGAATAAGCGGAGTATCACCTTCAGATATAAATATATTATTAATGTATCTGGGAAGATAAATTGTTCCACGTGGAACATTATTTTGTAAAATCAAAAATATATTTAAATGAAAGTATCAGGTAATCTTGTTGATATACACAACAGATCTATATATCCTGCTGTGATAACTGTATCTGAAGGGAAGATTGAAAAGATTGAAAAAATTAATTATAGTGAAACAGGATTTATTATTCCGGGTTTGATTGACGCACATATACATATTGAAAGCTCAATGGTAACACCGGGCTCTTTCGCTATAGCAGCTGTTTCACGTGGAACAACTGGAGTGGTTTCAGATCCTCACGAAATAGCTAATATTGTTGGAATTGATGGTATTAATTATATGATTGAAGACGGGAAGAAAACTCCGTTTAAATTCTATTTCGGAGCCCCGTCTTGTGTACCGGCAACAGACTTTGAATCTGGGGGAGCTAAAATAGGAACAGAAGAAGTTGAGGATTTATTGAAAAGGGATGAAATAAAGTATCTTGCTGAGATGATGAATTTCCCGGGTGTAATATATGGTAATAAAGATGTACTGGAAAAGATAGCAATAGCAAAAAAATTTGGCAAGCCGATAGACGGGCATGCACCAGGACTTACAGGTAATTCATTGAGAATATACGTTAATGCTGGGATAACAACAGATCACGAATGCAGCTCCATTGAAGAGGCCATTGAGAAGATATCCCTGGGGATGAAAATTATAATAAGAGAAGGTAGCGCAGGGAGAAACCTGGATGCACTTAAAGATCTTTTCAGGATGTATCCTGAAATGATCATGCTAAGCAGCGATGATATACATCCGGAAATGTTGGAAAAAAGACATTTGGATAAACTGGTTGCAAAGCTGATCAGCGAAGGTTATGATTTATTTAATGTAATCAGGAGTGTTACTATAAATCCAGTCTCGCACTATAATTTAGATTCCGGATTGTTGCGGCAGGGAGATAGTGCTGATTTTGTCCTGGTGGATGATCTTAAGAAGATGAACGTACAGGAGACATGGATCAGCGGTGAAAAGGTATTTGACAGGGGCAGTGTATTATTTGAATATAAGCCCGGCCCTGCAATAAATAAATTTAATTGTTCCCGGATTATCAAAGAGGAACTGACAATAAAAAACTCCGGGAATGAGATCAGGGTGATAGCAGCATTTGATGGTGATCTGTTCACAAAAGAGATAACTCAGGAAACCGGACGACAAAAAACCGTTGAGTCCGATGTAAAGGAAGACATATTAAAAATAGTTGTAAAAGACAGGTATAAGGATGCACAACCTGCTGTTGCTTTTATTAAAGGGTTCGGTCTTACGAGAGGAGCTTTTGCCAGTTCTGTAGCTCATGACAGTCATAATATAATTTGCGTTGGAACTTCAGATGATGAAATTGTAAATGCAGTAAATGAAGTGGTTAAGATGAAAGGAGGCCTGGCAGTTTCTGAAGGAAACTTAATTAAGTCTATGCAATTAAACATTGGAGGAATAATGTCGGATCAGCCGGTACACGAAATAGCTGATAAATATGAATCACTATCTGAACTTGTAAAGAATATGGGCTGCAGGATGTCAGCGCCTTTCATGACTTTGTCGTTTATGGCATTACTGGTAATTCCTGAACTCAAGCTCAGTGATCGTGGCTTATTTGACGGAAAGAAATTCTGTCATGTACCTTTGTTTGTGGAATAAAATTCTGTAAGCCACTGTGTGGCATCCAATAATAGACAAAACACCCACCAGCCACTACGTAGTATTCCCCCTGAAGAGGGAAAATTATGCTGCTATTTATCAGCAGTACAATTAATTAACGGATTTATTTCCCCATTAAAGTAGAACTCAGGGAGATATTTTCTTAGAATCAATTATTATCTTTGAATAATGGATGACAGATTTCAACATATTGTTTCAATACTTCCTGATAAACCCGGAGTATATCAGTTTATAGATAGCTATGGGAACATTATTTATGTCGGAAAGGCTAAAAATCTCAGGAAAAGAGTATCATCATACTTCGTGAAGAACCAGTCGGGCAAAACAACCGTAATGCTTAAAAGGGCTGCAGATTTAAAACACATTGTGGTCGATAATGAATCAGATGCACTATTACTGGAGAATAACCTTATTAAAAGGCATCAACCCAGGTATAATATACTATTAAAAGATGATAAAACATTCCCATGGATCTGTATTAAGAAAGAATCTTTTCCCAGAGTGTTCAGTACACGTAATACAATTAAGGATGGATCAAATTATTATGGGCCGTATACGTCAGGACTAATGGTAAAAATACTTCTTGATCTTATCAGGCAGCTGTACAAACCAAGATCATGCACACTGAATCTGACTGTGGAAAACATCAGTTCCGGTAAATTTAAGGCTTGTCTGGAGTATCATATCGGTAACTGCAGGGCTCCTTGTATCGGACTCCAGAGCGAACAGGACTATATTGAAAATATACAGCAGATTAAAGATATTCTTAAAGGGAATATTTCAACTGTAATTGACCATCTGAAGCAGTTGATGATAAATTATTCGAAGAATCTTAGATTTGAAGAGGCTCAGGCAATTAAAGACAAAATAGAAATTCTGTCAAGATTCCGGAGTCGTTCATCTGTTGTAAGTGCAACAATTAAAAATGTTGATGTCTTTGCAATGAGTCAGGATATTGACAGAACGTATATTAATTATCTAAAAGTTGTTGATGGTGCTGTAATACAAGCATTTACGCTTGATCTTAAAAGCAGGGTTGAAGAAGATAAAGAGTCGCTCCTGGGATTTGCAATTACTGAGATAAGACAAAGATTATCAAGTGATTCTCCGGAAATCATTCTTCCTTTTAAGCCCGATATAATGTTTGGTAATTTGAAATATACCATACCAAAAAAGGGCGAAAAGTTAAAGCTCCTTGAGCTGGCAGAACGGAATGCTGTCTATTATAAGCTGGAACAGAGAAAGAAACAAGAAGAACAACCACCGAAAGACAGGACAGGGAAAAATCTCGAGAAGCTGAAATCTGACCTTCACATGGCAGAGTTACCGCAGCATATAGAATGTTTCGATAACTCAAATATTATGGGCGATAATCCGGTTGCTGCATGCGTTGTATTTAAAAACGGCAAACCCAGCAGAAAAGATTATCGTCATTTTAATATAAAATCAGTAAAAGGTCCTGATGATTTCTCTTCAATGGAAGAAATTGTGTTCAGACGGTATAAAAGAGTGCTGGAAGAAAAACAAAGTCTTCCACAGCTGGTGATAATAGATGGCGGCAAAGGTCAGCTATCTTCATCTGTTAAGAGTCTTAAAAAGCTTGATTTACTTGAAAGAATTACTATTATCGGTATTGCTAAAAAACTCGAAGAAATTTTCTTCCCTGGAGACACAGTTCCGCTTTATCTCGATAAAAATTCAGTAAGTCTGAAAATCATCCAGCAATTAAGAAATGAAGCTCACCGTTTCGGAATTAATTTTCATCGGAATAAACGTTCATCTGAAATGACAAAATCAGATTTGGATATGATAAAAGGAATCGGACCAAAAACAAAAGAAACTTTATTAAGAAAAATAGGATCTCCTGAGAAAATAAAAAAGATACCCGTTGAAGAACTTATAAAGATAATAGGAAAACAAAAAGCCTACATTTTAACGAATTACTTTAAAAAATAGTTCTGGTTTCCACGTGGAACATTAATGAACGGATATAATATTAAGTAATTAAAAAACAGAAAGATAAAGCTAATTATCTGATCTGTTAACTCAGCGAGAATTTAATATTTGCAGATAGCCGGACAGATATAGGGGAATTCATTATCCTGAACAAGGCTTATTTCGAGCGGATCGAACTTTTATTCTAATTTATATAACTTCCATCCTGATTTTAGAACGCGAAGGAATAACCTCACGCTTCAAGGAACGGTTTGTTATTTCAAACCAGTGCTGAACTTAAGTTCCTTTTCAAGCATCTCTGAAATATCGGGGTTTCCGTTAGTGGTGAGACCTTTAATTCCGGCAGATTCTGCAGCCATAACATTTGTTTCGATGTCATCAACGTAAAAACATTCACCGGGTTTCATGGAATACTTTTTCAGCAGATACTTGAAAATTCTGATATCAGGTTTTGACAGTTTAACTTCTGATGAAATAATTCCTCCGTCGAAATATTTGAAAAAATAATATCCGTCTTTAATCTCATCAAAAATATCCAGAGGGAAGTTGGAAAGATAAAATAGCCTGAAACCCTGTTTTTTTAACCCAGGAAGAAGTCTGACATTATCATCGAGGGGAAACATGATATCGGTGCGAAAACTGAAAACAAGGGCTATTTCCTCTCGTTTAAGGGAGGATTTCATGGATATGGCATCAATTGCCTCACGTGTTGTGATATCACCGTTATCAAGCATCCTCCATTCAGTACTGCCAAAAACATCGGTAAGAATAGTATTTCTGATATTTTCAGGATAGTTTTTCTTCACAAGGTATTCAGGAGGCCTGAAGCTGATCAGGACATTTCCGAGGTCAAATACAATATTCTTAATCATATTATGGATTCTTCATGCTTATTGGTTGTCCTGTTGCTTCAAGCACATTCCACCATAATTCGCCTTCAACATCAATCTTTTTCCGTTTTGCAACTGCCATTGAAATTGGAAGAAGAGTAAATTCATTATTCCAGTAACCCATAACAAAATCAGTTTTGCCTGCCACTGCTGCATGCACTGCGTTTTGTGCAAGCAGATTGCAGAACTTACTATCATTGGCATTTGCCGGTGCACTTCGGATGATGTAACTTGGATCTATATATTTGATAGAGAATGGAAATCCTTTTGAACTAAATTCTTCCTTGATCTTTTCCTTAAGGTACACACCGATATCTTTATGCTTTACATTACCCGAAGCATCCTTCTCTAAATCTTCTACTTCAAAGAGATCCTGTCCGGCTCCTTCTGCTACCACGACAACGGCATGATGTCTTTCTTCAAGACGTTTACGGAGGATTTTAAGGAATCCCCGGGCTCCATAAAGATCAAAAGAAATCTCAGGTATAAGAACAAAATTTACTTCCTGAATTGCCATAGCTGCGCTGGCGGCAATAAATCCCGAATCACGTCCCATCAGCTTTACAAGGGCAACACCATTATTTGCTCCGGAAGCTTCATTATGGGCATTTCTTATAATATCGTTTGCAATAGAAAAAGCAGTTTCAAAGCCAAATGATTTCTGAATCAAATCAATGTCATTATCAATAGTTTTCGGGATCCCGGCAACAACGATTCTTAATTTGCGTTTATTGATTTCCTGCCAAATGGCATGTGCGCCACGCAATGTACCATCGCCACCGATGCAAAACAGAATATTAATATTCAGAATTTCAAGAGTGTCAACCATTTTTTCTACATCCTGATTACCTCTTGAAGTACCTAAAAAAGTTCCGCCGGAAAGATGAATATCACTAACCATAGGTACTGTGAGCTCAATAACCGGATGATTATACTTTGATATAAATCCTTCATAGCCATATCTAATCCCAAGAATACGGCTTATTCCATACCTGTAAAAAAGCTGATTAACAAGACTTCGGATAACATTATTAACACCGGGGCATAAACCTCCACAGGTCACAATCCCTACTTTTGTTTTCGCCGGTTCAAAAAAAATCATTTCTTTTGGACCTGCTTTCTCAAATGACACAGGAACCTCCCCGGTCTCTTTGCACTTATTAAAATAATCAATCGAAACATCATAAAGAATCCTTTCGGAATCATCAACAAATTTGTATACCGGACTATCAGCTCGCTGAGTATTTTTTAAAGGGGAAATAACATTCCCTGTTCCTAATGTCGAGACAAGAAAATCCTCGTACTTCATTATCTGCGGATTTTAATTTAAACTAAGCTCTGATAGGGAATAACTCCTCACACAATTCAAATTTAATAAAAAAATGTTGAGTTCTGTGGCTTTTGGGAATCAGAAAATCAGATTATATGCTTGATTCTTCCGACAAGTCCGTTTTCGAGCTTAACCTTAATTCCGTGGGGATGGATTGGTGCTGTTGTTATTACTTCTTTTACTTTTCCGCCGGTAAGCCTTCCTGAGCGTTTATCCTCAATTAATTCAACCATTACAGCAATACCTGGTTTTACATCTGCTCTGCGAGTTCCTTCCATAAACAATTAAATAAATTGTAATCTGTTTGTTCGAATTAATACCAGGATACAATAATAAATAAATTTATTTCAGAAAAGACAAAAAATTACATAGGTTTTGACAAGTGGAGACAAATAGGAGATTAATAGACTCCTTTTATCCGTGTCCGGATTCTGTAAAGACCTTTGCTTGCTGTAATGAATAGGCTTTTCCTGTTTTTGCCGCCAAAACAGACATTGGCAGTCCAGTTTTCAGGTACCGCAATATTTCCAATCTGTTTGCCGGTTTTGTCAAAGATTGTCACGCCCTTGCCTGTAATATAAATATTCCCTTTTTTATCAATTGTCATTCCATCAGATCCCATCTCACAGAAAAGTTTTTTATTACCAAGACTACCGTCTGTGTTTATTGAGTAGGACCACGTCTTTCTATTGCCGATATCTGCCACATACAGAGTCTTACCGTCTGAAGAACCAACTATTCCGTTGGGCTGTACCAGATCTTCAGCAACACGATTAAGAGTTTTGTGATCAGGACCAAGGTAATAAACACACTGCTTGTTCTGCGGCATGGCAGAATGGTCCCACCAGGATCTCCTGTAGAACGGATCGGTAAAATAGATGCCTCCGTCGGGAGAAATCCACAGATCATTCGGACCGTTTAAAAGCTTGTCATTAAACTTATCCAGGATTACCTCCACATTTTTGTCAGGACTTATACGCCACAATTCATTTTTTTCATCAGCACAGGACCACAGATTGCCCTGTTTGTCAAAAAATAAACCATTTGATCGGCCAGATGGCTGCATAAAAGTTAATAATTCTCCTTTTGTGCTCCAGATCATAATCCGGTCATTGGGCTGGTCGGTAAAATAGACATTGCCATGAGCATCTGCAGCAGGACCTTCAGTAAAATTGAAATCACCCGAAAGCTTTTCAAGCTTTGTACCGGGTTTAATTATAAGTGTTAAGTCCTTCTGTTGAGAAAAAAGCATTTCGCTTAAAAGTAGCAGTAAAGTAGAAATTGTGCTTATTATTTTCATATTGTATCTGTTTAATCATCCTGATATTTCCTTGGTCACATTCTTTATTCTGCTTATGTAATTATCAATCTGTTCGGGCAGTTCAAATCCGATTATTAACATATCAACGGTTCCCAGGCCCAGGACATATTTAAGTGAAGTGTCTATCTTTTCTGTATCATTTTTAAGTCTGCCGCCACCGATCAGTTTCATGCCTATCACACCTTTTCCGGCTTTATGGAATTTTTCAATAACGGGTACCACAAGAGCGGGATCCCGCTGATCCATTGCTTCTCCGAAAGGATTAATCCGGACATGGATAACATCGACCCATGGATTTTCGGATGCGACTTTAAGCGCATCAAAGGAGTGAACAGATACCCCATGTGCACGAATTATCTTTTTTGCTTTCAGGTTTTCGAGCCCGTCCATTATTCTTTTCTGCTGATCTGGCCAGTCACCTGTGGTCATGCAGTGCAATTGAACCAGGTCGATATAATCAGTGTTAAGCTCCTTCCTGAAACGGTCAATAACTATTTCAGCATCAGGTCGCTCATTCTCGGGGATTCCTCCCTCTGTTACCCACATTTTAGTTCCCAGGGTATAATCTTCCCTTGGAATTCCTTTAAGTGCCGCAGCAGTAAAAGGATGAGTTCCGTAACTGTCAGCGCAGTCAAAATAACGTATTCCTTTTTCATAGGCCTGGCGGATAACAGATTCTGCAACACCGGCCCTTGTGATATTTGATGAGCGCATATAACCGCTGAAACCGGTTCCCATGCCAAGAAGGGTGGTTTTTATTCCGGTTTTTCCAAGAGTTATTTTCTGGAAGGGATCGGTATATTTTTGTCTTGTTTCAGAGGGAAATGCATTAATTGCACTTCCAAAAAGCACAGTTCCGGCTCCTGCGGAAATGGCAGCCATAAATTGTCTGCGAGAAAGATTCTTTTTTCCCATTATTATTATGAATTAACTATTTTTACTTAAACAAATTAAAGAATTTTTCTGTTCAATTTTAAATATTGAATCACTCTAATCCCAACTTTGCAATAATTTCACCAGGAGATACTGGCCTTCCATTTTTAGTGGCTACCCCGGTAATTTCTGCATGAACAATCAGCTTTTCATCGGGCTGCTTGAAAATATCCTGAACGAAAACAAGCCTCACGTTGCCCTCCCTGCGAAGATAGATCCGAACAAAAAATTTATCCCGGCTTCGCAGGGGGTATTTATAATCGATTTCAACTCTTGTTACTATAAGATCCGTTCCCTCTTCATGGAGCTGAGTAAAGCTTATTCCCTTTGAATTAAGAAACTCATGTCTTGCATGTTCAAGGTAGTGCTGGTAGTTTGCATTATTTACGACACCCTGAATGTCGCATTCATAATCTCTTACCGTGAATTCAACACTGTAAATATAACCTGTTTCTGTCATGATGAGGGTTACGGAAAATATGAGTTATTTTACTTAAATGATTCAGATGAAATAACAATCTTTTCCCCTGCGGTTACATCCAAAGTTGTTGTTTTATCAAGATATCTTATCTTGACTAAGCCGTCAAAATCGGGATAAATTACAGCTTTTTTCAGTTTACCGTTCTGCCATTCCTGGTCAACAGTATAACCACCGCGAGCCCTGAGGCCGGTAATTTTGCCGCTTTGCCATGCATCAGGCAGTGCCGGTAATAAATGAATTTCATTCAAATGACTTTGCAGCAGCATTTCTGCGATGCCTGCTGTGCCGCCGAAGTTACCATCAATCTGGAAGGGAGGGTGTGCATCAAAAAGATTTGGAAAGGTTCCTCCACCGCTATACTGTGTTCCGGGTGCAGGGCTAACGTAATTAAGATGCGACTGCAGCATTTTATATGCATGATTGCCGTCAAGCAGTCTTGCCCACATATTGATCTTCCATGCCTTACTCCATCCTGTTCCGCCATCTCCCCTGATCTCAAGAGACCTGCGTACCGCATTTGCCAGGTCAGGAGTTGTAAGAGGGGATATCTGATTATCAGGGTGCAAACCAATGAGGTGAGACATATGTCTGTGTTGCGGATCATAATCTTCCCAGTCGTGGTACCACTCCTGCAGGTTGCCCTTTTTACCGATCTGGTATGGATACATAAATATTGATGCTTTCTTGACTTCTGCAACAAGCTCAAAGTCTGTTTTTAGTATTTCTGAAACAGCCAGGATTTTATTAAAAAGCCCTTTGATAAGAGCAAGATCTGATGTTCCCCCATAAAATGTTGAGCCCACGTAACCATCCTGCAATTTAAACTTATTTTCAGGCGAGGTTGAAGGAGCAGTAACCAAATAACCTATTGGATCAGATACAAGGTAATCAAGACAAAAACGCGCTGCCCCTTTCATTAAAGGCCATGCATATTCTCTTAACCATGCCGTGTCGTATGTAAATGCAAAGTGATCATAAAGATGCAGGCTGTACCATGGTCCGGCCATTGACCAGTTGGCCCAAACCGGATCACCATTTCCGAAATTCCCGACAGGATTGGTCATTGCCCAGACATCGCTGTTATGGCTGCAGCACCAGCCGCCGCAATTGTAGAAAGTAAGTGCAGTAATCTCTCCGGTTCTGGATAGTTTACCGATAAAATCCATTAAAGGTTCATGCATTTCCGACAGGTTTGTGACTTCTGCCGGCCAGTAGTTCATTTCCGCGTTTATGTTTGTAGTATAATTGCTGCTCCATGGCGGACGCATATGAGGATTCCAGATTCCCTGCAGATTAGCCGGAATTCCTCCCGGACGCGATGAACTAATAAGCAGGTAACGGCCAAACTGGAAATACAAAGATTCAAGCGCGGGATCAGGGACTGAATCCTTATAATTTATCAGCCTTTGATAGATCGGAAGATCAGGAGCTGATGCATTATTTATGGAAAATGTGACCCTGTTAAATAGAGAGCTGAAATCATTTATATGTCTTGATTTTAAATCATCATAAGAAAGCAAAGCGGCTTTTTCCAGGTAATCTGCTGCGATCTTTTTTTCATCTTTTCCTTCCAGTCCGGGATCTTTGTCAGATCCATTGAAGCTGGTAGCAATTGACACAATTATTATAGCTTCCGAGGCATTTTCCACATGCAATCCTGTGCTGTCGGAAAATGTACTGCCATCTGTTTCTAATAGCCTGGCGATCATCCTGAATCTCATTCCCTTACCGGTTGTATCATAGGTTATCGGATCCGGAACATTCATGTTGTAATTTGGCTCGGCATGTACAGGGGTAAGACCATCCATTATAAAATCAGAATTCTCACTGAAAGTTTTGAATTTCATCTGGCTGGTTGAAAAAAGAGTAAAATTCAGCGATGACTGAGATTCTCCCTTGAGTGAAATAACTGCGACCCGGTCGGGATATGAAACAAAAAATTCACGGTGAAACTGATTTTTTCCGGAAGTGTATTCAACTGTGGCAATACCCGTGCTGAGGTCAAGTGTCCTATTGTAATTCTTAAGGGAATCGGGATGATTAAAAATAATCCTGAGATTTCCAAGAGGAGCGTACGATTCTGAAAACTTGCCCTGCATTTTTCGGACCAGCTGTTCTGCAAGCCTGTAATTTTCCGAGAAAAGCGCTTTTCTGACATCTTCAAGATTTCTCCATGCACCAGGATTCATATTCGGATCAACCGGTCCGCCGCACCATAGTGATGACTCATTGAGAATCAGATCTTCTGACGGCGCACCTCCTTTGACCATCATTCCGATAAAGCCATTCCCCAGAGGAAAAGCTTCCTCAAAGTATGTTGCAGGTTTATCGAACCACATTAAATTCCGTGATGGATCTTGCTTATTACAACTGAGGCTAAATACCAGGAACGTGAACAATAAAATGAAAACCAGGCTCGATTTGTTCATAGATTTAATTATCAGATTAAGAGGTGGATTATAAAATATTTTTAGCCGCTAAATACGAAGGAAAAAGAATAATTATTTGGGGAATGTTCCGAAAAACTTCTTGATTCTTCCATGAAATTTATGAATGCTGTGCGGCTTATAATGCATTAAAATACATTGCCCGGTGATATAATTAATATCTGAACCTTCAAGCTCTTTTATTGCCTCTGGTGTTCCGGCCATCTGCTGTATCCATATCTGTTTAAACCCTTTTTCCTTAGCATCTCTGATAATACCTGCAGTCTTATCTTTCTTGGTCATTATGATAAGTCCTTTTACATCAGCCGGTAATGCTTTTATGTCGGGATACACTTTTGTACCCAGTATCTCTGTCGCATTTGGATTTACGGGTATAACGTTCATGCCTTTTTCTTTCAGCTCTTTAAAAGCCGCAAAGCCAAATTTCTTAGGATTGCGCGAAACGCCAATAATTGCTAAGGGTTCCGATCCAAGGAATTCTTCAATTTGCTTAAGTCTTACCATTTCTTTTAAATTATGTTTAATTGATATAATGAATCGCGTATTGTTCCTTACTTTACCAATAAGTATAAAGACTTAAAAATACAACAAAAAAACTAACTGATATTTATTTTTATTTACTTGGTCATAGGGTTAACTTAAAATTATCATTATGAAAAGTCCTGAAAATCGCCAGGGATTTCTGTTCACAAAAGGCTATTCCAATTATGTATTCGTCCTGCTGTTCCTGCTTTATATGTTCGATTATATCGACAGATCCATTATTACTTCAATGTTTAGTTCAATTGAGAGAGACTGGGGGATCACCCATACCCAGAGCGGAATGCTTATATCTGCTGTTTACTGGGCTATTGTGATTCTGACTTTCCCTGTTTCGCTTCTTGTTGACCGCTGGAGCAGAACAAAAACTATTGGCATAATGGCAGTTATCTGGAGTCTGGCAACAGCTCTCTGTGCTATTACCGGTAATTGGATTCAGCTATTCATGGCCCGGCTACTTATAGGAGCAGGAGAGGCAGGATATGCTCCGGGAGGAAGTGCCATGATTTCAGGTCTTTATCCTCTTGAAAAACGATCTAAAATGATGGGCATCTGGAATGCTTCTATTCCTCTGGGAACAGCAATCGGGGTACTTCTGGGAGGTATAATAGCAACCAGATTGGGATGGAAGCATGCTTTCGGAATTGTTGCACTTCCCGGACTGATTGTTGCGGTGCTTTTTCTTTTTGTTAGAGATTATAAAACCGTTGATCTTTCCTTTATAGATAAGGCCAACAATAAAATTAAAATGGAAAGAAAAGACCTGATTAAAGAATTTATTTCAAAACCGTCTATCATTTTTACCTATTTTGGTATTGCCGCAGTTGTTTTTGTCACCACATCATTCATGACATGGCTGGCCACATATTTTCAGAATGTAAGAAATCTGCCGCAGGATAAGGCCGGTAAGATGACAAGCGCTGTAATGGTTCTTGCTCTGGTCGGAGCTCCGCTTGGAGGAATATTGACTGACAGGTGGCGGAAAACACAGATCAACGCAAGACTATTATTACCCTCAATCTCAACTTTGATTTCGGCAGTTTTGCTTTTTGCTGCACTGTTTCTGTTTAAGGGATCTGTGCAATATGTGCTTTTTCTGATGATGGGAATTACAATAATGATTTTTATATCAGGAGCGTCCGCAGTTACACAGGATGTCATCCATCCTGGTCTGAGAGCAACTTCGTATGCTATTGCAGTGGTTGTTATGAACCTCCTTGGATCATCAACCGCACCGATAGTTCTGGGTAAAATATATGATCTTTCAAATATTCAGACAGCATTTATAATCCTACCCCTTGTGCTAATTATCGGGGCTGTATTATTCTACCTCGGATCACGGCATTATGAAAAAGATATGGAGAAGGTTGCAAAAATAAATCTTGAAGCTGCGTAACAGGGGAAAAGGATTATTTATCCCTGGCGGTTGTATAATGGACAAATGCCTTTAAGGAATCCTTTACCTCGGAATCGGGGTAAGAATCAAGAATAGCCAGGGCTTTATCCCGGTACTGGTTCATCTTTAGTTCGGTATAGTCAATGCCTCTGTTTTCGTAAACAAAATTAATAACCTCTGTAATCTCCTGCCTGGTTTTTTTCTTCTTACTGACGATTCCCAGGATGTGCTTTTTTATTGAGTTTTGAGATTGTTCAAGGGCATGTATTAATGGCAGGGTTATCTTTCTTTCTTTTATATCATTTCCATGCGCTTTTCCCGTAAGTCCGTTTCCCTGGTAGTCAAGAAGATCATCACGTATCTGGAAAGCAATACCAATGTTTTCGCCGAAATCCTTCATTAACTGAATAACCTCAGGATCATCAGTTACAGATTTTGCACCACAGGCAGTACAGGCGGAAAGTAATGCTGCTGTTTTGCTTTTGATAATTTTAAGATAATCCTCTTCCTTTATATTAAGCTTTCTTGCTTTCTGTAACTGGAGCAACTCACCCTTGCTCATCGATTTTACAGCCTCAGAGATGATCTCCAGCATGTCAAAACGATTTTTTTCTATACTTATCAGGAGTCCCTGGGAAAGCATATAATCCCCGACCAGGACAGCAATTTTTGAATTCCAGAGTGCATTAATTGAAAGTGCACCGCGCCTCTCGCTTGCATCATCGACAACATCATCATGAACAAGGGAAGCAGTGTGGAGCAGCTCAATAAAAGTGGCTGCAACAAAAGTCGGCTCCCCGATTATTCCATTAAGCCTGGCAGAAAGGAATACTAGCAAAGGCCTCATCTGTTTGCCTTTACGTCTGAAAATATAGTTTAAGATTATCTTTAGCAAAGGGATCTCACTTTTCATAGTCCTGCCAAAGTAAGCTTCAAACTCAGCCATTTCCTTTTTTACAGGCTTTTTGATATCGGAGAGATCAAACATGAAAAATTATTTCATTCAAATATAACAAATTCAAATCAACCCGATCAGTTTAATACCAATTTGTTATTTGCTTCATTAAGAATAACTTCTTGATTAATTTACTTATATCATATTAACATATTTATATATATTTGTAGGTAAAATTTATTAAAATGGAATTTAAGGATCTTGATCCGGAAAGCCTTGAGAAAGTTGCTAATATGCTTAAAGCAATGGCTCATCCGATAAGGATTTCAATTGTAGGATATCTGGAAGACGGGAAAAAACGCACTGTCACCGAAATACATAAGCAACTCGGAATTGAGCAATCAACAGCATCGCATCATCTTGTGATACTTAAAGACCGTGGTGTACTTGCTTCAAAACGGGACGGGAAAAATACATGGTATTTTTTGAAGCATCAGAACCTGAAGACTATTCTTAACAGTGTCGGTGAATGCTGCCGGGAATAATAATAGTCATGTCCGGATTACAGAATCAGTTCAGATTCTTAAACATACTTTTCTGGAATATTATTACTGATATCACTCCGCAGGTTATAGATGAATCAGCAATGTTGAAAACAGGTCTGAAAAAAATAAATGTCTCCCCGGGTTTTATTGGTGACCAGTCGGGCCAGTGGGTGGTTATAACCGGGAAATAAAGCATATCGACAACTTTTCCAAGCAGAAATGAGGAATATCCGCCTCCGGGAGGAAATAATACGGCAGTCTGATTATAACTCTCACTGAAAATAATTCCGTAGAATGCACTGTCAATAATATTGCCGATTGCACCGGCCAGAATAGCACCGACTGCAAGGATTAATCCGAGATTTGCATTTTTCCTTATTATTGAGAAAAGAAACCAGCCAATGCCGCAAATAGCTACGATCCTGAATAAGCTTAAGATGACTTTTCCTGTTTTTCCGCCCATCTCCATTCCGAAAGCCATCCCGTTATTTTCGATAAAATGAAGCATTCCCCGGTTGCCTAAAAGATGTATTTCATCACCGATCTGCATATGAGTTTTTACCCAGATTTTGAGAATCTGATCGGCAATGAGGATAAGCATTATCAGCAAAATAACCTTTTTACCTGATGACATTCCTGCCCTTTTAAAATTAAGGGAGGCAAAATAACAAAAATATTTTAATTAAAATACCGGATAATAATCTACTCCGGCTGATCAGTTCCCTGATCTTTTGTAAAAAGGCGCAGTTTTACCGAAAGCCTCATGGTAATTGCCAGTAAAATGAACAGACCGATATTACCGGCAAGATAGGCATAATCGTTGAGAGTCAATAAAATAAATATGAAAGAATAAAGAAAAACAAGTAATACCGAAATCAATAGTGCAGGGCGATAATTCCTGATAAGAGTCCGGACGAAAATTGAAATCATTATTATTGTTGAAGATGCTGATACAAGATATGCCATATTAAATCCAATTTGCTCGCTTAACGCATTCAGTAGTGAAAAGAAAAGTACAAGTGCCAGGGAGACCAGGAGATAATGGAAGACATGTAATCTTTCCTGTAAAGTTAATTCAGCAAACAGCAGTACCAGAAAGGTGAGGGCTATGAACAGAATTCCGTATTTCGCACTTCTCAGGGACTTTTGATAATGATCAACAAGTAATACAAAGTCAACACCAAAAGAATCATTTATAGGATTATAAGCATTGCCAGTCCATGACTGGGGGAAATTCCGGTTCAGGTTTGTTACCAGCCATTCTGCATTGAAACCAGCCTTGCTTATTGTTCTTGAAACAGGAAGAAATTGCCCGTTAAAACCAGGCGAGATCCATGGAGAGCGGAGATTTACTTTTGTTGTTTTGCCTAAAGGTGAAAAGTTTAAATCTTCCGAGCCGGAGATTTTAAGGCTCATGTTGAATGAAATCCTTTTTTCCAGTTCCGGCAAAGCAACCGGGAAAGTGATCCCTGAATTGAAGACTTCGGAATCTTTCAGTCCGGGAATTGCCTCAATAGTGATAGAATCAGTCCGGAGAGAAATGCCTCCTTTTAATCCCCTGTTATCGCTGATGCCAAGTGTATAATATGATTCATTCCAGAGTATATCGCTTTTTTCTCCGGTATTCAGCTCAGGAATAATGAATTCCCCTGAAAGTTTAAGATCGGCAGTATAGACCACTGCCTGGTAGATGCTCCTGTGTCTCTTTTCAGTCTGAATATCACCGTTTATGTCAAGAAGTTCGGGCATTAAATGGAAAATTGATCTGTAAGGTTCCGCTTTATTTTTTGAGGGATAAATCATTACAGGAATATTCAGCACGGGACCGGAAATATTCTGGTTTCCTGCCCACTGAAAAGCAATCTCTTTCTTTACCTTTTCAGAATTTTGTTGTCTCTCCCTTATAACCGATTTTATCATTTCAAGGGGGATAAGCAGCATAAGTCCCATAACTGCAAGCAGTGCCATTTTAATTGTTAATGATAGCTGCCATTTTTTGTTGTCGCTGATTTCGATTTTCATAGTCGTATCAATTAATTAGAAAGTACTTTGAAATGCAAAGTAAAATGATAAAAAAATTATTGTGATTTAATTATATCTTCAAGTGCTTTTAAGTGAGTTCTGAATAGTTGAGCTCCTGTTTCTGTGATTGAATAACTGGTGTTTGGCTTTCTTCCGATAAACTGTTTGTTTACCCTGATTAGGCTGTTTTCTTCCAGGGCTTTTAAATGGCTTGCCAGGTTGCCATCAGTGACTCCGAGTGTTGCTTTAAGGCTGTTGAAATCATAGGAATCATTAACTATCAGGACCGACATAATTCCTAACCGGACCCTGTTCTCGAATAGTTTGGTTAAGCCCGAAATTTCCACTCTCATCCTTCGTATTTTCTGTACATAGTAAGACCATATGCAATATGAAGAATCCCGAATCCGAAACACCAGAATAATAATCCGTATACAGGAAAAATTGCGCATAAAAGACCAGTCAGAATTTCTATCAGCCCAAGATAAAAAACCTCACTGTATGTAAATTTACCAGCATTGACAAGGGCCAGTCCATAAAAAAGCAGCATAGCCGGTATAATTAACTGCCACTGATTTTGAATATAGAGTATGATGATAAAAATACCGCCTGTCACCAGCGGGATAAGCATATTGATGAGCAGTCTTTTTGATACCGGAGTCCACATTTTTAGCCCCTTACGCAATGACTTCCTGTATGAAAAATAAAGCGATACGCCAATTGCAAGTATCAGCACAAGAGCCAGATCAGCGATCAGTTCTGTCTTTAGAATTCTTAACTCTTTAATTGTTAAACCTGTAAAATATTTCTCAGTGAGTAGAATTTTATTTTTCAGGATAACAAAATATGCCACAGCTGCCCCGGCGAAGGCAATCAAACCGGCAAACAGACCTGATAATCCGCTTAATGACAGAAATCGGGACGATTCCTCCATTACTTTTTTAATAACTTTAAGATCTTCGGAATAATTCGTATTGCTATCCATGTGAGTATTTAAAAAGTACTTTGAAATACAAAGTAAAAACAAAATATTCAATAATACAAATCCGGATTAAAATATTTTAAAATCCAGAGGTAGAGACTGCTCTGTATTTCTTTTGGATTTTACCCCCTTCCCTGCCTTCCCCCACAGGGGAGGGCCAAGCGTTAAGAAACTCCGCTGGAGCGGAGTTTTAGCGAAGGAGCCAGCCTGCCGCGGAGACATTTCCCCCTTGGGGGAAAATGAAAGGGGGTTTTCAATTTAAGAAAGTCAAGATTCTGTTACCGAAATTATGAAGTGTTACACAGTTCTCAGAAGTCTCTGTTGCATTTTTTGTACCTTTCCGGAAATAAAAGATAGTTAAAATGGGACCCAGAACTGCAATTGTATTTGGAGCAACAGGAATGGTTGGGAATATTTTACTTGAAGAACTGATAAATTCCGCAGACTATTCTGCAATTAAAATTTTCGTCAGGGAGCCTACTGGTATTTCAGAACCGAAAGTTGAAGAGATTATTACTGACGTCTCAAATCCAGCCGGTTACTCACCTAAGATAACAGGAGATGATCTTTTTATTTGCCTGGGAACGACAATAAAAAAAGCAGGATCTGTAGCAAATATGGAGAAGATTGACAGAGATCTTCCGGTTCAGATAGCCGGGCTGGCACGAAATAATGGTTTAAAAAATGTAGCAGTTGTTTCTTCAATCGGAGCCGCAGAAACCTCAAGAAACTATTACCTTAGAATAAAAGCTGAAATGGAAAAGGGTATTCTGAAACTGAATTTTGATAATACGGCAATTGTCAGGCCTTCAATGCTGCTTGGTGAAAGGAAAGAGAGGAGGAGAGGGGAAGTGGTTGGGAAGGTTGTAATGAAGACTTTTCAGCCTGTGCTTATAGGAAAGCTTTCAAAATACAGGGCAATACATGCCAGGGATGTTGCAAGAGCTATGATTTTGATATTGCAAAAAAAGAGAGGGAAGAATATCATCGAATCTGATGAGCTACAGAAAATTGCCAGAGAATATTAAACAGCAGAGCCAGGTCTCAGACCCGGCTCTGCTCAACTTTAAATCTGTAATATTTAGTTTATAATGGGCAGGTAATATTTACCAGTTGGCCATTCCAGCAATACCAGTTATTGTCTCCGAAATATTTTAAGCATTTAACCATTCCGTTGCGGGTTGTTGAATTCCATTCCACGAACATTTCGGAAAATTCAAGGCCATTGTAATAGTTGATTTTATAAGATGAATTATATGTTCCAGTTGTTTTGCCGTATTCAATATAGCTGGTTTTAAAAGGATCAGCTACCCTGTTATCATTCAGTGTCCTTACGTAGGTGTATCTAATGGTTCCTATTGCTGTTCCGCTTCTTGTCCAGTCGATCTGAAGCACAGGTTCCTTATATTGTGAACTATGGTTCAGGATCCATTGTCCTCCGGTACCATCGAGTTTGGACGTTCCTTCAAACCAGAGAAATTCAGGAAAACCACCGGTCCCTTCTCTGGTAATGTACATCTTCCACAGAACATCTGTTGTTCTGATCTGACCCGTAAGTCTGGCTTTATAGGTTACACTCAGCAGGCTGGTGCTGTAACTCCATTGCCATGTTTTATCATCAAGATATGCAGGAACCTTATCAACAGCAAGTTTAAAGGAATATACGGGAACAGCAAGAGTTCCGACAATAAGGGTTCTGAAATATCCAGCAATCAGGGCTGCAAATTCCCAATTGCTGTTTTCTACTCCTTTGGGAACAGATATCAGATCGGCTGATTTTTTACCGGATTCAAAATTGCTGAAATCAATTGTCATGGATTCTTCCGGGGGTAAAGTCGGGGGATTGCCTTTATCTTTTTTACAGCTTGTTAGAAAGCTGCTGAGAAAAATTGTCAACAGTAATAAAGCAAAAATCTTTTTCATATCGTAACTGTTTATATTTGTCGATACAACGATAAAATTACTTTAAAAGTTGCATAGCGGGTAATAAAATCAGAAGAAATATTTAATTGTTTTATCTTTATTGAACATTTTATTACTTGTTTTGTTACTCTATAAAATAAATAAAATGGAACGCAGAAATTTTATAAAAAATCTTGGACTGGGGGTCGCTGCAACTTTATTGACAAAAGAATCCCTGGCAGTAGAAAATAATAATTCAAAGAATCATATTATGGAAAATTTTCAGACACTCGAATTCCCGGCATTACCATTTGCATATGATGCACTGGAGCCTTACATTGATGCAAGGACAATGGAAATCCATTACGACAAGCATCACAGGACTTATTTTAACAACTTTGTTAATGCTATTAAAGGGACAGCATGGGAGAATGTCTCTGTTGAAAAGATCTTTGCCGGTATTTCAAAAGCAGGTGATGCCATAAGAAACAACGGCGGAGGTTTTTACAACCATGTTTTTTTCTGGAAAAACCTTGGTAAAGGATCCGCAGGACCATCAGCTGAGCTGTCGGCAGCTATTGTAAAAGCTTTCGGTTCCTTTGATAAATTGAGGGAAACGTTCAGCAACGCAGCCAAAACACGTTTCGGAAGCGGCTGGGCATGGCTTTATCTGACTGCAGACAAAAACCTGGCAGTTGGCAGTACACCCAATCAGGACAATCCGCTGATGGATATTTCTCCGGTAAAGGGTACCCCGTTGTTAACGATTGACGTTTGGGAACATGCATATTACCTTAAGTACCAGAATAAAAGAGCTGATTACGTAGATGCATTCTGGAATGTTGTGAACTGGGAAGAGGTGAACAAAAGGTACCAGGAAGCTCTAAAGTAATCACAGGTACTCACCCTCTTTCTTTTTCCCCCTCTCTACTTCGTAAAGAGGGGAAAATTGTTTATATACAGCATGTTAATCCCCTCTTTGCGAAGCAGAGAGGGGGGCAGGGGGGTGAGTACATTTAAACTGATTATGTATACAAAAACCTCTTGATCTTCAGCGTTGCCGTTTTCTGAAAAGGATCCGGCTGAATCACTACCCTGTTGATCTGGCTGAATTTATTAACCTGTGAATTAACGTATTCCTGTAATTCCCTGAGCAATTCCGCCTTCCTCTCTTCATATTTTTCTGCCATGTCATGCTTCATGTGCTGGTATTTCTTTTCAAGCTCCTCCATGTTTAAATGTACATAGGCAACAAGTTTGCCCTTCTGCTGAATTACCAGCGATTCAACTACAAAACGGAAATTATTAATCACAGATTCAATCTCCTCAGGGTAAATGTTTTCTCCGCTTGCCCCAACGATCATATTTTTAAGCCTTCCTTTGATAAACAGGTTATGGTCAGAATCAAATACTCCCAGGTCCCCGGTTTTAAACCAGCCGTCATGGGTCAGAACCTCTGATGTAATTTCGGGCTCCTTATAATAACCTTTCATTACATTGGGTCCTTTTGCCCATATTTCACCTTCGCCAGTCTTTTTATCGGGATTATTTATTTTAAGTTCAACACCATCAACGGCCGGACCGGTTGAATCAAACACTGTTTTTTGAGGATTTGCTCCGGCAAGAAGAGGGGATGTTTCAGTAAGACCATAGCCTATAGCATATGGGAACTTTGCTTCAATAAGAAATTTCTCGACTGCCTTATTAAGCTTCGCACCACCAATTCCATAAAACTTAATGTTACCGCCAAATGTTTTATATAACTTTTTCCCGGCAACAGCATTCAGTTTTTTTCTGATAAATGGTATTTTATACAGAAGCTTCATTACCAGTTTATCCCTGAATGCAGGAAGGATTTTATTGAAATATATCTTCTCCATAATCAGGGGAACCGTGAGCATTATAGTTGGTTTTACCACTTCGAGTGCTGGCAGTAAAACCGCAGGTGTCGCCGGCTTCCTGAGATAGTAAACGCATGATCCGCAAAGCATCGGCAAAATCAATCCAAGAGTGTTTTCATATGTGTGCGAAAGGGGAAGAACAGATAAGAAACGGTCATTATTATCGATATACTGGATCTTTTTTCCTTTTAATGCATCAAAGGAAATGTTTTTGTGTGTCAGCATCACTCCCTTGGAACGGCCGGTTGTTCCTGAAGTGTATATGATAGAAGCAATGTCTTCTTCTCCGACTTCATATTTCTTTGCAGGTACAGCCCCGGAATCAAATCCATTTTGACCGCCTTCTGAAAATATTAATGAAAAATCCTCAAGGAGAATACCTGTTTTAAGATCATCTGATCTATAACCCTCAATTTTTGACAGCAGCGATGTTGAAATAAAAATTGCTTTCGCTTCTGAATGACTCAGGACATTTCCAACTTCTGTTGTTGAAAAATCGGGCAACACAGGTACGGCAACAGCACCCATAAATGTAACAGAAAAGTAAGCGATACCCCAGTTGGGCATATTTGTACTCAGTATAGCAACTTTATCTCCGGGACAGATATTGTTTTTTTCAAGAAAAGCAATCACTGCCTGTATTTTTCTATCGGCAGCTTCGTAGGTCATGGGCTCTTCTCCAACAAATGCATACGCCCCGGAAGAGCCAAATCTCTGCAAAGTTGCATTGAACAATGCAGGGAAAGTAAGTTTTATTTGTGTTTCCATTATTCTGGATCTGAATGTATAGAGTGCAAATTTAGTTAAATATTGACATCCAGGTATTGAACAATGCTTAAAATCATTTAATTGATTATAAAGCATTACCCGACAATTGCCAAAAATCCGGGAGAATAACTAATTTTGAAAATAATCTTTCAAAACAGTCAGTATGGGATCATTGATCAGGGTAACAAGAGAATTTTCCTTTGAAATGGCTCATGTATTGAGAAATTATGATGGTCCCTGCCGTAATGTTCATGGACACTCCTACAGGCTATTTGTGACATTATCGGGTACTCCTGTTAATGACAGCAAAAATCCTAAAAACGGTATGGTTATAGATTTTACCGAGCTGAAGAATATTGTTCTGAAAAAAATAGTCAGCCTGTTTGACCATTCAGTTGTTGTAAGCAGGGATTTTGACAGGGAAAAAATGGAGATGATGACTAAAACCTTTGGAAACACTGTTGTTGTGGATTACCAGCCGACATGTGAAAACCTGGTTGCGGATTTTGCACACAGACTTAAAGATGAAATGCCCAAAGGAGTGCATTTGCATAGCCTGAAGCTTTATGAAACCGCGAAATCGTATGCTGAATGGGTTGCTTCAGATAATGAATAATTGATATATGCCAGATAATCAGACAAAAAAACTCTTTCTGCTTGATGCATATGCGTTGATTTTCCGGTCCTATTATGCATTCATTAAAAATCCCAGGATTACTTCCAAAGGGTTAAACACTTCAGCCATATTTGGTTTCCTTCTGACTCTTGAAGAAGTACTTCAGAAGCAAAAACCTTCTCACATTGCTGTGGTATTTGATACTCCTACGCCAACATTCAGGCATGAAATGTTTAAAGAGTATAAAGCCAACCGGGATGAAACGCCTGAAGATATTAAGAAAGCGGTTCCCTATATTAAAAAGCTGATTGAAGCCTATAAAATACCTGTCATTGATTGTCCGGGTTTTGAAGCCGACGATGTAATCGGTACTTTGGCCAGGAAAGCTTCTGAAAAGGGATTTATAACATATATGATGACTCCTGATAAGGATTTTGCACAGCTTGTCTCTGACAGGATTTTTATGTTTAAACCATCAAGAAGCGGAAACGAATCAGTACAATGGGGTGTAGAGGATATTAAACGGGAATTTTCAGTGCAGCGGCCGGAACAGGTAATTGATATTATGGCTCTTATGGGTGATGCATCTGATAATATTCCCGGGGCTCCGGGCGTCGGACCCAAGACTGCGATGAAACTAATCTCGGAATACGGCTCAATTGAAGAGGTATTTAAAAATACAGACAAATTGAAGGGGAAACTGAAGGAGATTATTGAAAACAACAGGGAGCAGATTGAAATGTCAAAAAAGCTTGCCACAATAGTGCTCACTGTACCTGTTGAACTTAAGGAAGAAGAGCTGATAACAGAAGTCCCCGATGCAAAAAAGCTGAAAACACTTTTTGATGAGCTTGAATTCAGAACTGTTGCTGCAAGAATTTTGGCAGAGATTGACAAGCAGGCAAAACCTGCTGAATCAATCCAGGGTTCACTCTTTTCCGGATCTGAGGAGAACACACTATTATCTGCGAAATCAACTATTGAAAATGTTGACCATAACTATATCCTTATTGCGAATGAAGCAGAACTTAAAGAATTAATCCGGCGTGCCGTAGCTCAGAAAGAAATCTGTTTTGATACGGAAACAACGGGAATAAATGCTCTAGAATCGGAGATTGTTGCTCTTGCTCTCTCCTGGGAAAAGGGATCTGGATATCTTGTAAGCTTCCCCGAATCCCGGGATGAGACTAAAAAGCTTCTGGAGATTATCAGACCTTTGCTTGAAAATCCGGATATTCTGAAAATCGGGCAGAACCTTAAATTTGACATTCAGGTTCTTGCAAATTACGGAATTGAAGTCAGGGGACCTTTGTTCGACACAATGATTGCACATTATCTCCTGGAGCCCGATATGAGACATAATATGAACCTTCTTTCAGAAGTATATCTTTCATACAGCCCGGTGCATATAGAATCACTCATCGGCGAAAAAGGACAGGCTCAAAAAAATATGAGAGCGGTTCCGGCAGAAAAGCTGAAAGAATATGCAGTGGAAGATGCAGATGTAACTCTTCAACTGAAGAACCTCTTTGAACCGAGGATTAAGAAGGAAGGCTTATCAGATCTGGCTTTGAGAATTGAAATGCCGCTCATTAGGGTTTTAGCTGATATGGAAAGAAATGGAGTTATACTAAACCAGGAGGATCTGAAAGAAATTACAGCGGATCTGCGGGATGATATTATTACTCTTGAAAAGGAGATTTATGAGCTTGCAGGTACGGAATTCAATATTTCTTCGCCAAAACAGCTCGGGGATATACTTTTTGTCAGGCTTAAACTTGATGATAAAGCGAGAATTACAAAAACAAAGCAGTTCGTCACAAATGAAGAAATATTGCAGCGACTGACCAGTAAGCATCCTATTGTTGATAAAGTATTGGAATACAGAGGACTGAAGAAATTGTTGTCAACATATGTCGAAGCTCTTCCACAGCTCATCAGTAAAACAACAGGAAGAATCCACACCTCTTTCAACCAGGCTGTTGCAGCAACAGGAAGGTTAAGTTCAAATAATCCTAATTTACAAAATATCCCGGTTAAAGATGAACGGGGAAGAGAAATCAGAAAAGCTTTTATACCGGCAAAAGGGCATATTTTCTTTTCGGCGGATTATTCTCAGATTGAACTGAGACTGATGGCACACCTAAGCAAGGATAAAAGCATGATTGCTGATTTTCTTTCAGGAAATGATATTCATGCTGCTACTGCCTCTAAGATTTTCGGAGTTGAGATACAAAATGTTACTAAGGAAATGAGGAGCAGGGCAAAGACTGCAAATTTTGGAATCATCTATGGGATTTCATCATTTGGACTTTCTGAACGGCTTACAATAGGCAGAAAAGAGGCAAAAGAATTGATTGACGGTTATTTCAGCTCTTATCCTGGTGTTAAAGCGTACATGGATGAAAGTATCAGGAAAGCCAGGGACAAGGGATTTGTTACAACAATGTTTGGCAGGAGAAGATATCTTCGTGATATTCATTCCCGCAACCAGGTTGTAAGGGGAAACGCTGAGAGAAATGCCATAAATGCACCAATACAGGGCTCAGCTGCTGATATAATTAAAATTGCTATGGTCAGGATCCATGACCGGCTGAAATCAGAGAAGTTCAGGTCAAAAATGATCCTGCAGGTTCATGATGAACTTATTTTTGAGGTGGTTGATTCTGAGCTTGAAAAAATAAAAGACATGGTTTTGTTTGAAATGTCAAATGCAGCCAGGCTTGATGTGCCGCTTAAAGTTGACTGGGGTACAGGGAAAAACTGGCTGGAGACGAAATGACCCCTCTGCCCACTCTGAAGGGTCGTTTAACCCCCCAACCCCCCTTTAGGGGGCTAATAAGTTGTGGATTTTAACCCCCCTATAGGGGGGCAGGGGGGTAAGCTTTAGGGGGCGGGAGGGTATATTTAAAAAGGTAACTAACATGGTAGTTAAAGTACTGTTTTTCGGAGTGCTTACAGAAGTTACTCAAACCAGTTGCAAACACTATAATGATGTGAATTCCATAAGCCATTTGAAGTTCAGGATCCAGGACGATTTCCCTGAAATTGTGCATTATAACTTCAGAATATCTGTGAATAATGAGATTATCAATGATGATGCTGTTTTGAATGATGGGGACGAAATAGCTTTCATGCCTCCTTTCAGCGGAGGTTGAAAATATCTTAAAAGACCATTTCAGAAATGTCAAATAATATTTTAATACCAGGACCAGTTACCCACGACTTAATAACTGCTTATCTTAATGCAATCAGCAATAGAACTGATGCAGGAGGACATTCATGTTTCATCGGACAGGTAAGGGCTGATAATATTGCAGGTAAGAGAGTTAAGGCAATCGAATATTCTGCTTATGAGAAGATGGTCAGACCTGAAGCCGATCAGATCATAAATATGATCCTTTCCGAATTTGACGACGTAAAATCAATCGATATTCTGCATTCTGTTGGTATTGTCAAAGCCGGAGAAATTTCTCTTTTTGTTCTTGTTTCCGCAGGCCATCGCCATCATGCAATCCAGGCCTGCAGTAAAACGGTTGAGCTTATAAAGGAAAAACTACCAGTGTGGAAGAAAGAAATTTTTAATGATAATAGTCACGAATGGAAGCAGAATAACCTTGCTTAAACAGGTTCCTGCTTTTCAGATAAAACTGCTGAGCTGGTGTTAACGCTATCTGTGCCATTTTTCTTTGAGACCAGTATTAAACCTGTTTTTTCGTTCAGGACTGACCTGTATTTTTCCTGACTTCGACACATTTCCAGGCCATCAAACATAAAGCATAGTATATCAGCATTATAGCTTGATAAAAGTATAGATTTTGGGTGTCCCGAGGTGATTTTTTACCTTTAGGACATGTTTGTTAGAAAGAAAAGGAATAG
>JALHSP010000161.1 GCA_022865305.1 Bacteroidales bacterium
ATGCTGATAAATAAAAGTCTGAAGATTAAAGTTTTCATTGTTTTATTATTGTATTCTTGTTTTTTCGTTTTTGAGTTGCTTGCCGCTAACGGGAGTTTGTCTAATAACCTTGCAACTCAGGGATTTTTCGTTGATTGAAGCTTGTATAAGTAATTCATGAAACTTTCTGCTCCATAGTGATCTTTGATAAAAAGGTATCCCTGAATGGCTGTTTTTCAGTACTGAGAGATCTATTTTGCTTGAAAAATACGAAACAAGTATCCTAAGATACTCTTTCAGCCTATCCCTGGTCAAAATATTACCAATTCGCCTGAGATTGTATGCTATGAACATAAATCCGGTATCGGAACTTGCCCTGCCTATTCCTGTTTTGGTAAGAATATAACTGAAGCCCCATTGTCGTTTTAAAGTACCATAGGGATGCTCTACAATGGCCTGCCGGCGTTTGTATAAATGCTCCTTCTCCAGAATGTTTATATGATTCCTTTCGTAGTATTCTGCATATTCATTTCTATTGATCACTCTGCCGTTTCTAGATCTTGTGCACTGTGAGCGTGCCTGGCATGATTTACATGCCCGGGTTTTATATTGCCTGAACAGGATAATATTGCCACTGCTGGTTTTTTCCTTATACCACGATCCGTTTGTTGTGAGAATCTGTCCCTGGGGACATGTATGGATGTCAGCCTCCTTGTCATAGATGAAATGCTCATAATTATAATCATGGTTAGGAGCCTGGCTGGTAGATGGTACCCCCGGTATTGCAACAATGGTTTCAACTCCCAGCTCCTGTGCTGTTTTTAACTCTGAACCGGTATGGAAGCCTTTATCATAGAGAACAGTGAATTCATTTGTCCCCAGTATGCTCTTTGCTCTTTGAACCATATTTCCCATTGCTTTGCTGTCGTTCTGGTTGGTAACCTTGTAGTCGATGGGAATATTATGTTTGGCATCTACCGTGGTTTGCACATTATATGCAACTTCCGTGATATTGTTGCGAAGCATTAACTGCCGGCTGTCAGGATCAGAAATAGAGATTTGGTTTTCTCCGGATTCTTTCAGCTGCTTCTCAATATTTTTATAATTGTCTTTTCGCTCCTGCTGCTTGTTAATCTCATCCTCTATCTGATGCCGGTTATCTCCATCGTTTTCAGCTAGTGCCTTGGTATATTCTTCAAGCTTGTTATCGATATAGGATACATGCCTGTCTATCTTTGCCTGGTTGTAGTTATTTTTCTTGCTGTTGTGGGCTCGAAGTTTAGTACTATCACCGGCAATCAGCTTTCCTCCGATAAGATCAAAATGCCTGGCAATTTGAACTGTTGTCCTGAAGACCTTCTTAATGGCTTTTGGATTGTCTCTCCTGAAATTGGAAATTGTGTTATGATCAGGTTTAAGACACTTTAAAAGCCACATTACTTCGATGTTCCGTCCACATTCTTTTTCCAGATCCCTCGATGAACGCAGCTTATTCAAATACCCGTAAATGAAGAGTTTAAGCAAATCAGTGGGATGATAGGCCGGACGACCGTTTTCTGTAAAGTCTGTTCTGAATCCGTAATCTTTAATAGAAAGACTTTCCACAAAAAGGTCGATTATCCTCACTTCATTATCCGGGTCAATGGAACGATCCAGTGAAACCGGGAAAAGATTGATCTGATCTCTACTTTGTCCTTGTATGAATTTCATAGAGTTAAGATACAAAACCCACAGTTTTACCGGGAATCACCAGCCTCATAGTTATGAACAAACAGGGTAGGTTTTTAGACAGTCTGACGGCCCGGCAATAAAGGGCGTTTGTGTTGCTGAGTGAATGCAGGCTGGAACAGTAAATCCGAATCGGGGTAGAGTCCAGGTACCAGCCGGAATGAGCTAAGCATGGCGCGGTTTTTGGCATCATGGTACAAAC
>JALHSP010000162.1 GCA_022865305.1 Bacteroidales bacterium
GGAGAAAGAACACCTCTATAAACGTCGTCAGGCTATTGTTGAACATCCATATGGAACTATAAAACGACAATGGGGATTCAATTATATTCTTACTAAAAAGGGAATAAGCAGAGCAGGCTCAGATGTAGGATTTATGTTTATAGCATACAATTTAAGACGTATTGTGAATATTTTGACCCACGATCGGCTGAAAGAGTATCTCAGGATACTCTTGTCGTTGTTTTTGACCATTTTTGACCTTTTTAAAGGCAATTTAAGACAACCCTGGGGTCACCACTGCCATAAATCACTTAATCTGGCATAAATGAGGTCTATCTCAACAATCTGGAATAGGTAATTAGACAGACTGCCGTCAGGTGGCATAGCTCGCAAAACCTAAGACTGTCTACATTAGAGAATCTATCATGATACAATATTTTCGTCAGTCTACCGGGATTCAGTCGTCTGCCAATTTTATCTTTACATGTCCGGCTTGCCCCCTCGCTCACTTGCAGATGATAATTCACGGTTTTGTTTTTGAAATTTACAAAACCGTGAATTATCATCTGCAAGTTTGCCTCTGTACGCAAGCCTATATTGTGCCATCTATCAGTAAGCCTTCGGCTAGCTACACCTTTTTCTTTTAGATGTTTTTTTACTAATTCTGGAAGATTACACCTCGATTATTTAACCATTTTGCTACTTTACCGAAAACCTCTGATAAGGATTTGCCTTTGATTTCCTTCTTTTCCTCCATTAACTCTCCAATAAAGGAGTCAATAATTTCACTTTTCAGTTTTAGAACAATTGGACAGTTTTTCCGATCGTAAATTGTGAGTTCTCCTGTGTAATAAATCCATTCTCGGGATTGCAGATGTTTACCGAGTATTTCTTCTTTTGATTGATAAATTATTTTTGTCTTGGTCATTTTTTTGTTGGTAGAAGTTCGTCGAGTTTTTGGATTGAATGATCCTGGATTCTTTGTAGAACGTCTTTTAGCCAAGCAAGTGGTTCGATATTATTGATCTTACAGGTCCCCAGGAATGAGTAGATCATCGCTGCCTGCTGTGCTGCTTCATGGGGCCCGGCAAAGAGATAATTCTTCCGTCCGATTGCAACCGGCCTGATGCTATTCTCTATAAGGTTATTATCTATCTCAACCTGCCCGTTTTCAATATATCTGGTCAACCTGTTCCATAATCCAAGAGTGTATGTTAAAGCCTGACCAATGGAACTCTTTGGCAATACATCAGGTAATTGTTCTTTCATCCACTTCTCCAGTTCCTGCAGCACTGGAAGCGATTGTTCTGCACGTAGCTCTTTTCTCTGCTCAAACGTCAGACCTTTTTCCTTTGCCTCACACTCTGTCATGTACAGCTTCCGCATTCGTTCAAGCACATATTCTGCTCTTTGAGGATCGTTATCCTTCGCATTCTCGAACTTCCTTCGTGCATGGGCCATGCACCCAAATAAGGTTATGCCATCTTTCTTCTCATATATATCGTATGCATTGTAACCATCTGTCTGAAGCATCCCCCGGAATGACTCAAGGAACTCATCCGGGCCTGCTCGTCCCCTGCCTTTACGGTAATCAAAACAGACAAGTTTTTCCAGAGGTGAATAATAGACCCAGTGATAACCCTTATGTGTAGAACCGGGTTTATCTTTTGTCTGTACCGGTATCGGAGTCTCATCGGCCATCAGATAATTGCTCCCGCGTACTTTGCTTACCAACTTTTCATACAAAGGTTCCAATAACCGGCATGAGGCTGTGAACCATCCGCTGATTGTAGATTCTGCTATGTCAATATCCTGTCTCTTGAACTGCTGAACCTGCCGGTAAAAAGGCAGATGGTCAACAAACTTGCTGATGAGAAGATGTGCCAACAGACCAGATCCTGCATTACCCCTTGGTATTGGGAACGAGGGAAGCTCTCCGATAACGATTTTTTCCTCTTTTGGAAATACATATTTTAGACGAACATACTTCTCAACGTAAAACTTACCCGGTGTATACTCAAGAATTTCTGTTACGACTTCTCCTATCTTCCTTGCACCGGTAATATCTTCTTCCGGTTCGATGATATGCTCCTCGCGATGAAGATGTGACGGTAAGACCATGCGTACAGCTGATCCTTTTTTAATATCCGATTTATCTCGCGTATAAGTGATCTGCTCTGTTTCTTTCTCAGGTTGCACAACTGTCTCTGCATCTAGTCCCAGGCTTAACTGCCCCGGATCAGTGCCAATGTGCCTCTCACTCTTGCTGCCAAAGATCATCCGTTTAAGCTGGGCAAGTTCCTGTTTGTAATATAAAAGTTCTGCTCTAACGGTAGAAACATTTTCAGCTAGCTCTTTGAAGAACAAAAGCTCTTGTGAAAGAGCTGCAATCTTCTCTTTTAACTCAATGTTTTCTTTCTTTAAAAGAAGGTAAGCTTCTTCCGAAATAAGACCATTTGCCTGATATGTTTTCTGCCCTTTCTGCATGATGCAAAAATGGCAAAAAGAAGCCTGTAACCCTAATATTTTCAGGGGTTTTTATTAAGATGCCGGAAGTAAATTGTTAATAAAATATCGACGCCTTTGCTTGTATTTTTCAATAGAAATACCCTCTACCATAAGCATCAGCGATGACCAGCTGATCTGACATGTTTTGCCCTGGGAACTGACCCTTGGCAGCTCAAAAGTTCTACGCTCAAGTCGCTTGTAGTACAACACGAATCCTCCCTGTTCCCAGTGAAGCATTTTTATCTTATCCCGCTGATGATTAACAAAGATAAATACCTCTCCGCTTACCGGCCGGCGACCAAGCTCAGCATGTACCAGTCCGCACAAACCATCGAAGCCCTTACGCATGTCGGTGGCGGAGTTGTAAAAATAGTACCGGAAAGTGGAGCTGAGTGAAAACATCTCTCAGGTCAACTCACAGGGTTAATAGTTGCTTAACTGTTGAAAGCCTTGTGGCAGCAGGTAATTGTAAGATTACTCCTCCGGGGTAACGGATCTCAATATGCGATCCTGAACTTATCTCAACAGGTAGAAAGCTGCTTTCATCAATTTGACTGCGATAGCGTTTGAGCCAATAATAAAATGTCGTAAAGGTCAAATCATGTTCCCGGCAAAATGATTGTTGGGTTTTACCACTTTCCTGCCATTGTTCAATAAGAGATAGCATCTCCTCCTGTCGTTTAATCCTATCCTGCTTTTCCATATCGCCAGTTTTGGACCTAAAATTATCTCGCCCAACCCCGGTAAAACAATATGCATCAGGCCGAAGGCTTACTCCCAAATAGCCAAAATGATCAATGATTTTAAAATAGCTACAAAAGCATTACGCACCAGTAATTCAAAACTAAATGTGGTTGCTGTAAATGGGTGCTGCTATGGAATTGACAACTCTCCTGAAAAAGGGGATTACTTAAAATATTGTGGACAAAAATTTTGGGAGTTCATCTCAGGTGCACACAGTCTTTACACTGACATCATTGAACCGCTTGGACATAAGGCAAAAGAAAGAAATGATGACTTTAATAAATCTTATTCTCTTATTATCAATAAGTTTACAAAGGAATTCTCGAATGATTTCTGCAAAGATACTGGAGAAATAGACTGGATAAAACTTGTTGAATTCAACTCAAAAAAAGACTAAGTACCTAAGGACAAATTTAAAACAGGGCAGCACATAACATGGACAATAAAATTAATAGGTTTGTCACATTTTTTGCAATTTATTCCTGCTCTCAAGACAGGTCTCTGCATGGGGATAAACCCAGACCGCTCCAGTGCTTTCAATATAACTTTGTATACCTAGACTTGTAACCTGCTCGTCATTTAAATTGTATCGCGACGCTCCTATAACCCACAAAGCTTGTACCCGGACGGCAAAAACCGCGCCATGCTCCGCTCGTTTCGGCCTCACAGGTTTTCTACCTCGAAGCGGGGCACTACCTCCCGGCCTTCACTCGACTCCGCAACGTTTACTTACTTTATTGCCGGGCCGTCAGGCTGTCTAATAACCTCGCTTATTTGTTGATAACTAAGAGCTTGTTATTTTCTCAAAGAACCCTGAGTTTTGTATCTTAACTATATGAAATTCATACAAGGACATAACAGAAATCAGATTCATCTTTTCCCGATTTCACTGGACCAATCCATAGATCCCGATAATGAAGTCCGGATAATCGACCTTTTCGTTGAGAGCCTTTCTATTAAAGATTACGGATTCAGAATGGACTTTTTCGAAAACGGCCGGCCGGCATATCATCCTGCTGATTTACTCAAGCTTTTCATTTACGGGTATCTGAATAAGGTGCGGTCATCACGCGACCTGGAGAAGGAATGCAAACGAAACATTGAAGTAATGTGGCTATTAAAGTGCCTCAGGCCTGATCATAACACAATAGCCAATTTCCGAAGGGATAATCCCAAAGCCATAAAAAAAGTCTTCAGAACAACAGTTCAAATTGCCAGGCATTTTAACCTGATAGGCGGGAAGCTAATAGCCGGTGACAGTACTAAACTGCGGGCACAAAACAGCAAGAAGAACAACTACAACCAGGCAAAAATAGACCAGCACATTGCCTATATCGATAAAAAACTCGAAGAATATACCCGTACACTGGCAGAACACGACGGTGATGACAAACAAGGAATCAGGGATGAAATTAATAAGCAACAGGAAAGAAAAGACCAGTATAAGGATATTGAGAAGAAACTTAAAGAAAGTGGTGAAACCCAGATCTCTACTTCAGATCCCGAGAGCCGACAGATCATTATCCGCAATAACATCACCGAAGTTGCGTATAATGTACAAACTACTGTTGAGGAAAAAAACAACATTCCAATCGATTACAAAGTAACCAACCAGAACGACAGTAAAGCAATGGGTAATATGGTTCAAAGGGCTAAAAACATACTCGGAACAAACGAGTTCACAGCTTTATATGATAAGGGATACCACACAGGTTCCGAGTTAAAGATTGCACAGGAACTGGGGATAGAAACTATAGTTGCAATACCTGATGTTCCGGCAACGAGCCAGGCTCCTGATCATGATTATAATTATGAAAACTTTAAATATGATCCTCTTGCAGATACATACACCTGTCCGCAGGGTGAAGTCCTGATAACAAATGGAAAGTGGTATAAAACTCATGGCAGAAGAAATATTCTGATCTCATTTAAACAGTACAAAACTGCAGCTTGCAAATCATGTCTGGTCCGAATGAAATGTACAAGGTCAAAAACCGGAAGAGTCATCGAACTAAGTATCTACGCTGAAAATTACGAGAAAAACCGAACGAATATATTGGAAAAGGAGCATCTTTACAAACGGCGCCAGGCTATTGCAGAGCATCCATTCGGAACAATCAAACGACAATGGGGCTTCAGCTACATTCTTACAAAGGAGGGAATAAACCGGGCCAGTGCTGATGTCGGTTTTATGTTTATTGCATACAATTTAAGGCGTATTCTCAGCATATTAGGGAAAGATCTACTCAGTGAGTATCTGAGGATACTTGTTTCGTTGTTTTTAACTTTTTCAGCCTTTTTCAGGCGAAAAATAAGCCAGTTTGAGGCCTCTGTTTTCCAGACAATAATTTGTTCATGGAAAATACAACTATCGCTTAAACCGCATTAAATTGACCGAAAAAACTTCAAGTGAAAAAGGTTCTTAGACAGACTCCCGTTACACCTAGAATGAAAAGCCTACGTTCCACAACACCTATGACTTCTTATCTTGATTTATTAGTATCCAATTCCATGACAGATTTCGTTCTAGACCAATTCATAAAATTGATAGAAAAATTTACTTGTGCTAACTCCATTTAATAATTATCTTATTGACAATTAGATTCTGCATATTCTTGCGCAAAGCGGACACTGATTCCTGACCATTGCGGACAGTGGTTCTTGCGCAAAGCGGACACTGATTCCTGCTGAAAACGGACAGCGATTCCTGATCAAAACGGACACTGATTCCTGACCATTGCGGACAGTGGTTCTTGCGCAAAGCGGACACTGATTCCTGCTGAAAACGGACAGCGATTCCTGATCAAAACGGACACTGATTCTTGTATAATCCGGACACCCTTTCAGGAAGCAAGAACAGTTCAGAAATCATCATTCATTTTCCACTGAATATTTGTACTTCTGTTGATTTCATAATTATCAAAAAATCAACAGGAGGATTATTAAATGTCAAGAAACAAAACGGAAGTGGAAAA
>JALHSP010000163.1 GCA_022865305.1 Bacteroidales bacterium
ATGCTTTTCATACTGGTTCGGAAGTATTGTTAACAACTATGTTTGTTATCAACAGGGCAGTGTTACGGGTTGCACATAACGGCCCGGCAATAAAGGGCGTTTGTGTTGCTGAGAGAATGGAGGCTGGAGCAGTAAATCCGAATCGGGGTACAGTCCTGGTACCAGCCGGAATGAACGAAGCATGGCGCGGTTTTTGGAGTCATGGTACAAAGTTTCGGGCCTATACGTGTGTCGCGGTACAAATGAACTAAATGAGAAGTATTGAGTCACCATACAGGATCTTTATAAATGGCCACCAGTGCAGTGTCGCGGTACAAACTGACAACGGAGCCAGAAATTTGTAAAGTTAGAGAAGTTTGAGGGCGCGCACTGGTGCGAAGTCAGGGTTTAGCGATATGAGGGTCACGTTATAAGAAAGCAGGATGCTCAAAAACCGTGACAAACAAATGTCCTTTATTGTCCGTGTTATAGCTAGTGCTTTGTTAATCATCAAATTGAAAAATTGTCTCTATATAGAATTTTAAGGTCATAAGGTTATCTTTTGCAAGCTCTTTTAAATGCTTTGGTTGCGCATCAGCCAGTGAGGCTTTTAAAAGTGCTTGCAAAAGTATACTATGCAAATTCGAGATTTATACTTTCTATCTGTTTCTTAGATTCCTGTCGAAGATTAAATGCACTTTTCATTTTCTCGCTTACAGATTTAATTGTTTCTAAGTCAGGAATATTTACAAGTATATTAGATAAATCATTGTCCGAAACATTCGGAATTGCTGCTCCTGTTCTGTACATATAAACTTGTTTTAGGAATGAGTCGCTTTTAAAGAAATACAGTAAGAAGTATGGATCAATTTTAAAGTTTCTCATAACCCTAAATCCATTTGTGCAAATACATCCATTAAACTCTTCTGTGACTAGTGCAGTTGCATGTTTCTTTGTTCCAATGGAATTACCTGCCACAGCGGTTATTATATCACCAGTTTTTATCTCATATGATGCTCTGCTTGGTAATTCATGGACCTGACAAGATGTTGAATTTATTATTTCAAAGGAATGCGTATTAATATCGGAAAGTTCTACATATTCAACAATCTGATCAGGCACATTTAACTTCTTACTTTTAACTTTAATTATTTCAACAAGTTCACTCAGTTTTTTTGCATTCTTTCCCTCAAGGATATTAATCATTTTTCGATTCTCAGGAGAATAGAAGTCATAGTCAAATCGCCCATTTATTTCTTTATAATCAATTGAAAAAGAATTTTCAGAAGAGATATTCTTTTTTCGTTGAAATATTTTAAAATCCTGAATTACTTGCGTGAAATCTTCATCAATAATTGGATTGCCCATATCGTCTTTTAATAGAACACCATATTTATCCTTTTTATATATAGTTGTACCATTCTTATTGCCTTGATATCCGGGTTTTGAAATTTTTCCAAAAAATACAGGATATTCTGTAAATTTATTTTCAGAATCTTTCTCTAAGAAGATGATTGATGTTTTGACACCAGTCCCATATGGAATGAAAGTCTCTTGAGGTAGATTTATTATTGCTAGGATTTTTGCTTTTTGTTTTATATAAAACCTCAAGAATTCTAAGGATGAATTCTCTAAATGACCATTAGGTAAAACAATTCCCAGTCGACCACCCTCTTTTAGCAATTGTAAGCATCTTTCAATAAATAATATTTCAGCTGGGGTACCATTACTTAGGGTCGTTGTCTTAGAGAACTGCGAGTCACTATTTATCCACTTATGTCCGAGATCATATTGAGAAAGTGTTTTGGAGTTAGTAATTTTTCCAGCCGTTCCAAAAGGTGGATTCGTTAAGATGACGTCAAATCCCTCCATTATATTTTTCTTTGATTCATTAGCTACTAAGAGCTTGATTTCATCTAAATCATCTAGAGAATTTGCGCAGAGAATGTTAGCTTGCTCATTTGCTTCTAACAATAATTTCATCTTGGCAATTCTAGCAATACTCTTATTGATATCAATTCCAAAAAGGTTGTTAGATACGAAGCTGTCTCGATGAAGGTTTGGATATGTTTTTGACAAATAATTTAATGATGAAATCAGAAATCCTCCACTGCCACAGGCTGGATCAAGAATGTATTCATCTGGCTTGGGCTGAATCATTTCAACACAGAATTTAATGACTGGTTCGGGAGTAAAGAATTGGCCTCTTCCTCCTTTTTCTTGGTGCTCCAAAAATTTCTGAAAGGCTAACCCCTTTGCATCAGACGATGAGTCAGATAAAAGAATTGATTGGAGTTTATTTACTGTAAATCCTAGTGAGACTGCTGAAAGTCGGATTTTATCATCTTGATCAAAAACATCTTTAAAATCCTTCTTAGTGATCTCAAAAAGATTATTTAACCTCTGAATGAAATCTAGTGATGAATTTGTATGTTTCAGATCATTAAATTCTTCAGAAGTAATCCTGAAAAGCTTTTGTTTGCTATTTTCATCGGAGATTTTAACAAACAATATTTTAACAAATTCTTCTAAGGTTTGTTGCGTTGAAAGGCCATCATTTGCATAAATGTAATTATGGATCTCCTCAAACCTTTTTAGAAGATCATCAACCTTTGATAAGCCTAAATCGAGAGTTAAGTTCATATTTTACACGTTTGTGTCAAATATAACACACATTTGTGTAACTTCCAAAATTATCTGAGATCAAGTTGGGTCTTGTCTAGTTTTCTAGCTTTTGGTTTTGTTTCTTGGATACAGAGATCTAAATCTGAATACCAAGGTTTAAGAAGATTGTGTCTTTTAAAATTATCTTTTTGGACTAGAATGTCTATGGTATAATTTTGTTGTAAGTGATTCGGAGACTGCGCTTGAGGATTAAGCTTTTTGCTATTTGCAAAAACAAACTCATGTTTACCTGTCTTAAGAAACAAATCGACGCATAAGATACTAAATTCACTAACTAAAGGTCCTGTACTTTTAATTTTTGTCTTTGGATCCGTTCTGGTTGATGGCATGTGAGTTTGTAATAACCTAACTGGTCCAGTTAGATCCCAATATGCATCTTCTGTAAAAGAAGAAAGAGGAAAACTATCTATCCATTCTTTAATATCATTTTTTGAGGCCCAAATTCCATTTAAATCTGGAATACCTGATCCTGGATTTTGCTTGTTCCATGTAAAATTTGGAAATACACCCTCATTTACTTCTTCCCATCTCTCTTTTGATTTGTTGTAAGATTTTTTCCCTGAATGAAAAATACTATTTACGTGCTTATTTCGATCAAATGAATGTTTCAATAAAAGATTCAGGCATGACTTTTTCTTGGTTAGACTATTCCTTTTTTCAGCATTTGATTTTACTCCCTTACATTCAACTACAAACCATTTATTACCCTTAGTATTATGTTTTCGAATATAAAAGTCTCCTCTGGCTTCTTCACTTTTAGCATTATACCCACCCTCAGGTTTTTCTTTTATTCTTAAGACCTCATAGCCAAGAGATTCAGCACGATCTTTAAAAAGCATTTCTCCTAATATTCCATGAATATTTTGTCTAGCATTTGGATAGGACTTTAGTACTTCAAGAAACTTGGATTCGTCAATTTTAAAGGTCGTTTGAATGTAATCACTTAATTTCTCCATGATCTTCGATTTTTTTAAATAAATCGCTTAAAGAGATTTGGAGAGCTTTTGCAATTCGATAAATAATTAATAATGAGACATTTCTATCTCCTTTTTCAATATCGCTGATATAGGTTCTATCAATATCAGAGTCAAATGCTAATTTTTCCTGAGATATTTTTTTTTGTAATCTCAGTTCTTTGATAACTTTTCCAAATACTCTTTGCAATTCCATCTGGTAAAAGTCTCAAATTGTCGATAATAGTACAACGGACATTTGTCCACAAATATAAATTTCTGAGCGAGGGCATATGGCTCTTTTGCTTTTGCATCAGGATTGGGTTTTGCGTGGTGCAAAAGCAAATGTGCCAAAGGAGCGGTCGCGGTATATAGAGTAGTTGTCAATAAGTTGTCTATCTCGTTGATGTTAATCGCATTAGCTATAACGGCACGGCGGTTGAGGGAGAAAGCGTTACCCGACGAATTCCGGCCGGAGGGCAGTGTCCCATAATCGGGGCAGAATGTTACTGAGGCCGGGAAAGGAGGATATGGCGCGGTATTTGCCCCGTCGCGTGCGGCTGATTTTTGCGTCGGCATACCGTAGCTGAAATTGTCTGACATTTGGAATTAATGTTTGATTAGGAATCTGTCCAGATGACGTACTGCAAATACCGTGACAAGCTTTTTACCCCAACCGACCGTGTTAGGTGTTGTAAATTTTAAGTTTCTGTCATTGTCATGTTAGGCAGATTGGAGGCTTGCAGAAGCGCCGGGAAAGCTTGCAGATTGTGCTCATAAACCGGTTTTGTAAATTTTAAAAACAAAACCGTGAATTACAATATGCAAGCGAGTTTCGGGCAAGCCGTGTAAAGATCCTGTCAGGTCATGTTATCTTGATAATTGGAATTTGTCACTAATAAAAAATATAGCTTGCGAAGCGTCGGCCTGTTTGCGGTTATTAATTCGTCAACGGAATTGTCAAGTTTTATGTGCCTTCTGATAATCATATCAAGTTATCATGGTTTAACCGCAAACTAGTCAGGGCAAGCGGTTTAAAAATCTACGTTATTCTAACTATTTATAACTGAATTATTTATGACACCTAACGTTTGGCGGTATGTGTTGTTGCCGACAGCTTCGGGCGGTGGCGGGGTTTTTGCAGGGCCGATAAACCGACTGGAGCTATCTTTTATTACAAATTTCTATTAAAGGGCAAAAACCATGACACCGCTGCGAGGGCCGGCCAGCAATTACAAGACCACTCTCTTACCACAATTTTTTCGCTGGCCGCAGGCAATAACATATACCG
>JALHSP010000164.1 GCA_022865305.1 Bacteroidales bacterium
AATTTTTTGATCAAAGATGGGATCAAAAAAAACTGACATTCCGGCTTATTGTATAAAATGCAATGGTAAAAAATCTAATTCAAATAATGGTGGTACCATTTTTTGCCGGTAGGTGGTATCAGTTTAGCCCGGCGTTAAAATGAAACCAACCAGATAACGTTGATGCGTGTTTACGATGAACAGCTTTCGGAGATGAAGAAACTAAAGGGGAAGGACTTCGCTCCTTCTACAATCATCAAATACAAAAACACGCAATTAAGGCTCAAGCAATACATTAAATATAAGTACCACCGAAGTGATTTGTATCTATATGAACTGAACTACCAGTTCATGCAAGATTTTGAAGCCTACTTAAAAGATAAGTTTGACAATTCAAACGTGACATGTTATAAACATGATCAACGTTTTACCCGTGTCATTCACCAAGCCATGCATAAAGGCTATCTGGATAAATATCCATTTGAAAATTACAAGATAAAACTGCAAAAAAAGAAAATTCGATATTTAACACAGGATGAAATCGACCGTATTGACCAGTGCGACTTCAAAGTCGTAAGGTTAAACATCATGAGACATATTCGTGTTCTGCATATATACAGGACTTGCTTATGCCGAAGCAGAGTCACTTACCCCCGAAAACGTCACCAGAGGGATGGATGGAGAGTTATGGCTGAATATCCATCGGAAAAAGACCAAGAAAGAGTACCAAGTTCAACTCCTTCCAAGAGCACTTGAGATACTTAACAAATATAAAGACCACCCATCATGTGTAAAAAAAGGGAAATGTCTTCCTGTACCTTCCAATGTCAAATACAACGCTTATTTAAAGGAGATTGGAGATATTGCTGGCATTCCGAAAAACAAGCCTCTTGTGACACATTTGGCACGAAAAACTTTTGCCACCACCGTTGCACTTAGTAATGGCATGAATATCGGGGTTCTTTCAAAAATCCTCGGACATAACTCCATCAAGGTTACGCTGGATTCATACGGAACAATTATAGACGAACTCATGTTAAGGAACGTCAAGGAACTTAAAGAAAAATTATCACCTAAGAATCAACAGGTAAATGATACCGAAAAGGACAGGCTATCCAATGCACATCATGAATTGATATTCAAAATCACAAATTCAAGTAAGAATTAAAATGATGTGATAGTAGCGGAGTGTAGACTGTGTTTTTATCCAACGAGATAAACACCAGAGTGGGTTACACGGATTTGAACACCTATTTCACCCGCCACTGGTAATATGAGGTGTTATGCACTTGTGGTTTTAATTCAATCAGTTCTTCGTTTTATACTAACAGCATCTACAACCACATGAAAGATTTTGTATCTTGTTTTTAGTAGGTTCTTTATTGCTTTCCTCGCTAATCTCAACGTAGTCAACTTTTGATTCTTCAATAGGAATTTTATCTTCAGTTATTTCTTCAAACTGAATATTGCAACAATCTGAACCTGATTTGGGAGCAAATACCAAAATGGATTTTTTTCAATTTCCTGTCTAGTTACAAAAACCTAGGAGCGGTCTATAATCCTTGAAATACAAGCATCCTCCGCCATTGGCTATATGTGATGTTTGCCAGCAATATAATATGCCCGAAGGACGACCGCTGCCAAATATGGGCGTATCAACCAGCTGGAGCATAGCCGGATACTGCGTGTTAATTGATGTCAACAAATCTTTTACACTTTTCCAAAAAATTGGAAATCATTGTGTGGAATTCTTTTGGATTATCGTACTGTGGAAAGTGGTTGCTATTTGATATTTCAGAAACCGTTAAGCCCTTTTGTATAAGTTCTGGAATGTACGATAATCCTCGATTTTCTGAGCCGTGGATAAAATATTTCGGAATTCTAAGCGATGTAAATTTTTCAATAAGCGTTCCGCTATCAGAATACCTAACCAATGATGGGCTATAATCATACATAGCCTTCTGTGGTTGATACTTTCCAAGTGTTTCTGCGCATTTTTTGAATCCAGGGTTTTTGCTTATCTGTAGTTTAAACTTAAAATTCCGAAATGTTACGTGCAAGAATGTATCAAAATCCACCGCAGTTACCTGTCGAGAAAAGAAACAGTCCTCGTCTTTTAAGTTGCCTTCGACATTGATGAATGCCTTGACTTTCCTGGCATACTTCTCTGAAAAGAGTAGAGCAACAAGCCCACCCATGCTGTGTCCAATTAAAACAATGTCATGTAGATTAAGTTTCTCTGCGAAGAGGTTGGTGATTTCTACAAGATCATCCATGTCAAGCTTTTTTGAGTAACTTGAGTTTCCATGTCCTGGAAAATCAAAAGCTACAAGGGTATGGGCTTGGAGTGATTCAATTTCTGTTGCGCCGAGAAAGTCAGATTTCGAACAACCAAGGCCATGAAGATACAGTACTGTTTCTTTTTGTCCACGGCGAAGAAAATATTCAATCTGCAGTGGTTGATCGTAGTAAATGATCTCTAATTTTTTGGTTTCAATCATCATAAAAGATTTGTGGATTTCAATTAACTTAATAGTGTTTTATACACAGTCTTATTACAGTTTACCCTTAAAGGTAGAAATAAAAAAATTTCCACCTGTCCGGATAGCAACTAAATAAGATTGTGTATAAAACTGAGTTGGACTAAGCCGAGCTTAGCTATGGGCATTCTATCGGGTGGGTTTTTAAAACTATCTATCAAGCGGGGAGTATCATTAGTAAAAAGCTTATGTTTTAACTCTCTCAAATACATATTAATTCAGTAAGATGTAGCAATCGGATATACCTTTCCCATCAAAGATTATATCTCTTTTTTTACAGATGATAATATATCAAAGAACATCTTTGGCAGTATCTGTCAGGCAGCCCTTGGTTCAGCATCAATATTGATTTGCCAGATCATTACCCCCGTTTTACATTTCTTACAATGAAAAGGATCATAACCAAATGTATCGTGTACTATTTCCTGCCAGCTTTTCCCTTCAAGTGATGAGAGATCCATCTCTTTGTTATTCAACGCAAGATATGTATCAAGCAGATTATTACAGAGTTTATTGGCAAAGATCCCGTAGTAGCGGATTTTATAAAAACCACAGGGCAGTACATGCATCATGAACCGGTTGATAAATTCCACTGCCTTGATCTTCATGATTTTTGTTCTTCCGTTTTGCCTGTAGTCTTTCCATATAAAATGTACCTGATCATTTACTATACCAACTATCCTGGAATTTGATATGGCTACCCTGTGCGTATAACGACCAAGGTATTCTATCACATTCTCAGCATTGTTTAAAGCAGATTTGGCAAATACATTCCAGCTGGTCTTATAAATAAGGGTTCTAAGAAAAGGGATATTTAATCTTTCACTTCTTTCACTATTGTCAGATGGTATAAGTTCATTTGCATGTTTATAAATATTTTCTGCAAATATTCCCCTGAAAAGGGATGAAAGAGCCTTTACGGGAGCAAAGAATTTCTTTTCGGAAGAGACCCACTCAATAAGATCGCTGTCAAATCCGACGGCAGGAACCAACAGGTGAACATGGGGATGATATGTGAGCGCCTGCCCCCATGTGTGCAAAATAGCAACACAACCGGTTTTAGCCCCAAGAAAAGCGGGATTTTCTCCTGCTTTAAGTATTGCCTGTGAGGCTGATCTCATAAGTAAATCATAGCAAATTGCCTGATTGGCATAAAATAATTTGTGCAATGCCGATGGGACAGTAAAAACAATATGAAAATACTTTACCGGTAATAATCTGGCTTTAAGTTTGTCTACCCATACAACCTGTTTTAAGTACTGGCATTTGGGGCAATTCCTGTTCCTGCACGAGTTGTAAGCATGCTGAACATATCCGCAAGTGTCACACTTCAAAGTATGACCACCCATATTCTGTGACCGGCAATTTATAATAGCATTAAACGCTTTTTTCTTTTCACGGATCAGGTCGTGTTGTTGATAATAGTCAGCTTCGAACTGTCTGAAAATATCAGCGATTTCGATTTTTTGTCTTTCGTTTTCCATAGCGTTAACAGGCTATTTCATCGAAAGGACTCCTGACTGATGCCGGATCAAATCGGGTAACATGCAGATATATTGAAGTGGTTCGCAGGGAAGAATGACCCAGAAGGTTTTGAATGATCTTCAGGTTTACTCCGTTCTCAAGCAGATGTGTTGCAAAAGAGTGCCTCACGCTATGTACTGTTGCCTGTTTTTTTATTCCGGCCTTTTTACATGAGGTTTTAAATACCTTCTGGATAGTTGTTCTACTTATCGGCTGCCCCTGCTTCTGTCCTTCAAAAAGATATAGAACCGGTCTGTATGCACGCCAATACATCCGTAACATGTTAAGCGTGTTGCCAGACAACAGGGTGTATCTGTATTTATTTCCTTTACCCAGTACCCTTATCTGCTTGCGGTCAGAATCAATATCAGATGGTCTCAGACTTATCAGTTCAGAGATACGTAAACCGGCAGAATAAATCACGGCTAATATAGTCCTGTGTTTTAAATTCCTTGTTGTCTCTATCATTGATTTCACCTCTTCCTTTGACAGGACAACAGGCAACTTTTTAATACTTCTGGGTCGTTTTATCCGGATTGATTCCCAGTCCTTCCCAAGAACATCTTTTTGAAGTATTTTGACAGCACTGATTACCTGGTTAATGTAGGAAACTGATAAGTTCCGTTCCGTAATTGAGTACTGAAGGAAGTCCTTTACCTGATCAGCGGTAACTTCATCAATCGAACATTTATAATACTCTTCGAGTTCACGGAGCAGATGGATATACGTGTCTATGCTCCTCGGGCTGTAATTACGGGTCTGCATCTCCCGCAAAACAAGTTCTTCTAATGATTTTTTTTCATTGTAGTATGATTATTAAGTGAATAATCATACAAGCTATAGATTTTTATCTTAATCTACCGACAGATGTCGGTTTAGTTCAACTTGTTTATATGTCTTCTAAAGGAGAACATAATTGACCAAAATAGGAGTTATTATGTACCTTTTATCTTTTTATTTCTTGTAATCAAAGTTACTAATTTTCTTAGGATGGGATTTTTAAAACAAGAAGCCCTCGGAGCTGATTTCCTAGGGCTGGAAATAAGTTATTTTTTATTGATTTGCTAATCCTTTACACAACGAACATAGCTCCTATTAATAATCTTACAAATTGGATTTTCCTAATAGTTTTAAGGATTACGGTATTAAGATAAAGATATTTCTTAACCGAAATCATATGATATAATTTCGTATTTATCATAATCAATTGTTCCAATCCCAGCATTGATACAACCCAGAATTTGATTGCGGGTATTATTGTCATTGTCAGGATTAAGCCATGAAGCATAGGGCGAAATGACTTGTTTACACGATACATAGTCAAGGGTAGCAGGATTATCACAAGCAAGGATTGTTTTAGTTTCCATTGCAGCCCCAGTCCTGGATATATGCCCGGACCAGATTGCACACGTAATATATAATACTGGGCTATAAATTGTTTGGATATATCGAGCTGCCAGTTCTCCAGCATAGGATGCTTTTTTCCTTGAGTATGTTGCGCTATGGATATCATAACATGTTTGACCTTCATGTGTTATCGTTACATTACCACCAAGGTGTATTTCTGTTGCACCGAAAAAACACTTGACCGCACTAGTAATACCAGCATAATCCTCTGTACCAACGCCATGATTGTTTAATGTAGGCATGAATATGGTCTTAATTCTTCTACCAGTATATGCTCCAGCCTCCCACACACCATTTTTCATATCTATTAATCTTCCTGATGTGAGTGGTGATTCAAATATTGGGTATGAAAGATATGCAGTTATTCCATGAAATGAAAAAAATTCACAAACCCAACCCGTACCCTCAGACGGGCTTGTAATTTGAGATTCTGCAGAAGCACTCTGCCATCTAAATATTGCTACAGGACTATTGTTACCCTGGTATTCTGCTGCTAGTGTGCTCCAGTTATGGTCAGCCCAATTATTCCTCCTATCCTCCAGGGAAGCAAGGAAGCCGTTTCTTGTGCTATGCCCAAAATTTTGGATATTGTCGCAAATCAGCACTTCTCCCGAGAATCCAGGAATCTCAAGTATTGCATTAATAATGTATTTTATACATTCAGTATTGGTGTATCCCTGATTCGGCCATTGCCCGTTGCATTTTAGGACGACTATGTCTGTGGGGTTTATATATTTTGATATACCGCCAATAAGTTCTAACAACTTTGAAACATTTTGCTGGACAGTGCCATTTTTAACTAAAAATACTTTTGTCAAGACTGAGGCTGGTGAATTTACATTGTTTGTCACATTTTGAATACTCATACTTGAAACCCGTCCTCCTTCTGCAGTCTGCAAAGGATTAGTGGAAGGCTTGGTATATGCAACAGTCACTATATCTCCATATACTACAGGTTTTGAAAGCGTTAATAACACCATTGTCCCTGAAATGACAACATTGCTAACACCTCTTGCCACAGAATTTACCGTAACTGTAAACGCAGATGAGGGAGGAACAATATTGGCCAGAGTTAAATCATAAGTCATTTCAAGTACAGAAGGAGTATCATTTTCTATTGCTGAACTTTGGTATACCGGTATTGGAAGATCATCTTTTTTACATGACATTGGAAAAGCAATTGCACTTAATGCTAAAAACGATTTTTTCAAAAAGGATATTCTTTTCATTTTGGGGAAAGTCGAATTTTCATAGAACTCTTTCATAAATTAAGCTCAAACTTATTAATATGCATAACAAAAATATGCATATATATACTAAAACTAAAATATGTGATTAAAAGCACTTTTTGTCTTTTCATCTCTTGTAATCAAAGTTACTAATTTTCAAAGAATAGGATTTTTAAAACAAAAAGCTCCCGGAGCTGATTTCCGTGGGTTCTTAAAAAGTTATTAAAAATGCAATCGGTCTTCATCCCCAGATTTGATTCGGATTAATAGTATCACAGAAAATCACGTAAATAAGATATAGCCAACAGAAGGGATGTATAATAACGGCTATTTCAAAAGTTAATTACCATCCCATCCTGCAATTCTTACTAACATCCACCACATAGCCTTTGCCAGTCTCAATGCTCCTGCATCAGAAATATGTCCAGTTGTAGTAGGAGTTAAATTAGTAGTTGTTATTACAGGATAAGTGTGACCACTCCATGTTGTCGTTGTTGGAGTACCATCATCATCATAACATAAAATGTCAGCATAATCAAACAATATTGTAGAAGAATGAGCTTCTACATAATCTCTTATTCTTTCGTTTTTAAGATAACCCTGATATCCACATTCTCCAGTATAAGTGTCAACAGGTCCAGTTGTAAAAAATACTTTTGTAGGAATGCTATTTGTTGTACAATAATCAATATATTCCTGTGTTGCACTTAAATATGTATCAAGACATACTGAGTTTGCTGTTTCTGCATAATCTGCTGCATCAAGACCCCATGCCTTATCTCCCTCTGGACTGCCTAGTGATCTTCCATACCAATGACATCCATAAACAGGATCAGCATTTGCAGTAGGAGAACCAGTTGTTTCTGTCATATCCCAGCACCATCCATAACCAAATGCTGAGATAGTTAAATTATTTGTGTTGCAATAAGAAATTCCTGTTTTTGTCCTATCTATCCCTGTTGAATTGGCATACCAATCTCTTTCACCATAACTATATCGCCAACCTGTCGGATAATTGTAACTACCCCATGTAGCCCTACTTGCCCTTAAATGAGAAGTTGTGTATGCTTCGGGAGTGCCAGATTCAGTAACGCTAACATCATAAGCTGGATATAATGATTCAAACAATGTTAAACCAGTTCTTATAGCAGCTGAATGAGATTCACCAGCATACACAAGCCACATTTCTTTGACTTTATCCATATAATATTGTGGAATATCATCAAACCTCTCAACTACTGTATGATCTGCTATTATCTGTGTTCCTGGAAGAGTCACTTCTTCTTTTTCTTTTTTACATGAATGTAAAATTACTGGAAGTATGAGGAAAACTAATCCTGTGGAACTGATGAGATTTTTCATTCCAAATAATTTTAAAATTACTTTCGACAGGTAAAATGAATTTCGAGTTTAGTTTATTAACGAAGAAACCAAACTTTTATTGTGGATCTGCAATAGAAATTTGGACAGTTTTTAAGCCACTAATTTATTATTAAAAATCTCTTTTTTGTTTTTATAGATGTTTTTATTGTTGTGTGAATCCTGTTTACATTATAGTATGACCTCCTCCCAAAAATCCGGACAGATATAAAATAGAGTTGCCCGGCAAAATAATTGATAAGTTTAAATCAACAATTTGCCATGACACGATCAAAATTTACAGAGTCGCAAATCATTTTTGCATTGAAATAGGCAGAGACCGTAGCAAAGGTTGAAGAAGTCTGCCGTAAAATGGGTATCAGTGAAGCCACTTTTTTTTAATTGGAAGAAAAAATATGATGGCCTTGGCGTTTCCAAACTTCGTCAGTTAAGACAATTAGAAGAAGAAAATTACAGGTTAAAGCAGATCATAGCGGATCTTAGGCTTAACAAGCAGATGTTACATGATGTTTTGAAAAAAAAAGCTCTGAAGCCAATCCCGTTGAGGAGGTTGGCTCAGAGCCTGCTCGGTGAGTACGGGGTTTCCGTAAGCAAAGCATATATGGTCATTATGTTTTACCGTTCCGTATGGTACTATAAGTCTGTCCGCAAGGATGATTCCATAATTTGTTTCAGAATGTAAGAAATAGCTATGGTAAGAGTTCGATATGGATTTTGTCGCATCTTTACACTGCTCTGAAGAAAGGTGTGGGAAGATAATCATAAAAGGATATATCGTTTATATTGTTTGGACGGAAAGAACCTTCGCACAAAATCTAACAGGAGAAGTCGTGCTGGTGCACACAGATTGAACGGCCTGATCATAGCACGGTTAACAAGTGCTGGAGCATGGATTTTATGTCTGATCAGCTCTTTGATGGTAAAAGATTCAGGGCATTAACAATTGTAGATAATTACAGCAGAATATGTCATGCAATTGAAGTAGGTCAATCACTTAAAGGGATTGATGAGGTAAAAGTTATGAATCAGATAAAGCATCAAAACGGACGATTACCAGAAAGGATCCAGGTGGATAATGGTTCTGAGTTCATATCAAAAGAATTCGACATATGGGCTTATGAAAATCATGTGACGCTCGATTATTCAAGACCTGGAAGACCTACAGACAATCCTTTCATTGAATCTTTTAATGGAAGTTTCCGGGATGAGTGTTTAGATACAAATTGGTTACTATCTTTGGAGGACGCAAAGGCTAAAATAGAGTTCTGGCGTAGAGATTACAATGAGTACAGACCACACAGTTCTTTGCAAGGATTAACACCAAATCAAGTAGAATCAGGTTAATAAAAAGACCCAAAAAACTCTACTTTAGAACTGTCCTAAAAATGGGAGGACCTCAATATGATATTAACGATCAGTGTGTTAATAATTATTTTGGATCATTAGTTTCGTCAAGGTCATTCAGATTTGGATTGTAACTTATAATCGATTCGTCAAATAAATAAACACATTAGACAATTGACCAATAGATTGTTTTATTTGATGAAAGGGAAATGGAAATTCACAAAAATAATTACTTTAGCACAAGATAAAATTAATAAAACTCTTTATGAAAAAAGTGTTCGCTATTTGTGCTCTTTTATCCGTGATGACTATTTTTTCTATTGATGCAATGGCAGCACAACCACGCCCTGGTCAACGTCGTCAAGGACGACCTCATCATGGCGGATCAGTGGGGGCACCTCTTGACGGAGGTCTGCTTACTGTATTGGGCGCTGCTGGTGTCGCATATGTAGTTGCAAGAAAAAAGAAAAAGAATTCTGATAAATGAGTTGATCTAAACCTCCTGCCACGGAGGTTTTTTATTGACAAAAAATCATGTCATTATTTAATTATGAAGTTATTGCATTATATTTTTAATAATAAGAAATATACATTAATATTTATTTTCCTGTTATCCACGCTTTCTATATTCATTTTCTTGCAGTTTTTTATTCTGAAATTTGATCTTATTTTTACACTGAAATCGCTTCTAAAAAACTCGTATTTGTTTTCAATAGAGAAGTTTGCTAATCCGATACTGAGTCTTTTAGGATCTCATGCTTATTTTGAAAATCAGTTGCTTTATTCTAATGGCATAATTGTCCAAGGATTCAATCCGGAGGTTCGTTATGAGAAATTAGTGGCTATTCTCTTAGTCCTGGTATGGTTGACTAAAGCACTCCTTTTGAGAAAAGTCCTGTTTACAGGGTTGTTTGCTATCGCACATTTTTTTTCCAACTCACTTAATATTATTACTGGAGCACACCTGGCTGCTTTAAATATTCAAAATCATACACTTATTGCAACAGCTCATACTATTGATCTATTGATAATTTCTACTTTGTTTATTATGTGGTTCAGAAATCACAAGAATATCATTCTATCAAAGTTGGCAAAGTTCAAATTAAACATCCATCTCCTTGATAATGACTTGATTATTATTCTGACTGTTTTTGGTTTTATTGTAATTTCTAGTTTCCTTATTGAAATATTTGAATTCAAAATCTGGATAGGTTTCTTATTTACATCTTCTAAGAAGATCCTTGAATTGTTTGGTTATGAGGTTATTGTTGATAATCTTTCCCTGGTTGGGCCAAATGGTACTGTAATGATGTCTAAAGCTTGTCTGGGATTTCAATTGATGCTCCTGTTTGTAATCATGATCATCTTAACCGGGGATAATAACAAAGCTCGCTGGAAATATATTATAACCGGAATTCTATTCTTGAATTTCATTAATATCCTGAGGTTTGTATTCCTTTTTATTCACCTCCAGAAACATGGGGAATACCTGCTGTCAATCGAAGCCCATAGTTTATATAACTTTTTAACCTATGTAATAGTCTTTCTTTTATGGATACTCTGGTTTGAGAAGTTTGCTGATATTAAAAATCCTGACTTGAAATCCAATATGGTCGAAAAATCCTCTGAAAGGGAAAATGATAATTTTATCCAGAGTGGAACTTAGAAAGGAATCAGGCAAAGTATTTGTAGTTTTTTCTGACCAGAATTCAGTCAAATCAACTAACGATTGATTAATTAGGAATGGTCACAATTTGAATAATCGCTTTATTAACAAATAATTATGGGTTTTCTATTTTTAAGAAATTATAGGATAATTTGCTTGCGGGTTTAATAAAATAGTAAATATGAACTTATTCTATATTAAGATTTATCCAATCCTTGCTAACGTACAATTATTAGGTCAACTCAAATGATCATTTACTTTGGCACATTAATTCTATGAGACAACTCAATTACTCTACGGAAAACGCTCATTTTCAACATTTACCCTGAACATAAAAGAAATGGCGACCGCTTCCCTAAAGTCGAAAAAGGGATTTTCGGGAGTAAGGACAAATTTCTAAAATGAGTAAAATTCATAGACTTGATTTTTACTCATTTTGTCCTGACTTCGACACAGGGACACCCAAAATTACAAATCAAAGAGATTAGCCAATATTTTTTGTTCTTCTGTCAGCAAAATTGTTTTTGAGACTACTTCACTATTGGTTGGTGTTTTAACTTTAATGGAATAAATAGTTTTA
>JALHSP010000165.1 GCA_022865305.1 Bacteroidales bacterium
AGAAAGATTGCTTTGGAAGGGTGCCAAGCATCTATCGATGCGAATACGGCATCACCTAAAAGCAATCTTTTGATGCAAACTTAAATAATATTTGTAGAGTATTGACATAAATTTATTTGGAAATTAACGGTATAACTCTTTTTACCTGCACTTTGCACATACACATTATAGTCAATCTGTTTAAATTGGGGTTTGGTGAGCTTTTCACAAAGTATGCTCCGCTGCCAGACAAACAACAATGGCCTGTTAAACCCGGCATCTCCGGTCATAAGGTTATTGACAAAAATATGGCCTTCGCGTTTGTCAACATCAGGACCGGTAGCCGGATGCCATCCGAAACGGTCACCAACGGCACTTCTTTCACTACGGCTGACACAGGCAGTGCTGTTTACAAGGGTGTTCTGATACATCTTAACATCACAACTGTTCAGTATGTGTATCCCGAGTTCGCAATTGACAAATACATTACCGGCACAAATGGCGCCTTTGGAGATCTCAAAAAAGAATCCGCTCTCGCCTGGCCATGTCTGCAAATAGGAAATGCCCCTGGAAATATTGCCTACGCCTTCCACCCGGTTATTCAGGAAAAGGCCGTTTACATTGCCGACATCATACCAGATACCGTTAGAATAAGGCAGTTCGGTGACAAGGTTATCATGGCAGGTTACGCGGTAACACTGGTTAAAGATTTTGACCGCAGCAGGATAGTATCCGGTTATTTGTTCGATGTTGTTGCGCATGAATATATTCTTTTCCAGCAGCACGTCTGATGAGCCAATGATATAAATGCCTTCTGTGCTCGTGTCGCTTACCTTGCAGTTCCTGAGAGTTAATTTATCACCCCTGAGGTATGCTGCAACGCGCGAGCAAAAGGAGATGGTGCAATGCTCCAGCGTTGTTCCGATCACATCCTTGCCATGCTCAGATTCAGGCGAAATGCCTTCCGGCTCCTTACCGTCAACTTCAATTGCACGATAAGCGTACTGGGTGAAGGTGATTCCCTTAATTACCGGGCCCTTGCGATCAGTGACCTTACCATGACATTCTCCTGTTATCCGGTGCAGCCCTATGTTAAAAGCTGTAATTTCCACCAGCCGGTTGGCAGGATCTGTTCCAATATATACCAGTCCTGATTCATAGTCGATGTAAAAAGAGTTTTCATTAACCTCTCCCTCATAGGCGGCTGACTGTAAGAACTTACCATCAACGAACACCATATCATCATTGAACCTGTGTACAGGAGTTTGTTTTCCGTTTCTGTCCCGTTGCCACCAGCTGGCAGGACTGGAGGGGAACAGGCGGTCCCATTTTGTTGTCCACAGGCCGTTGCCCAGATTACTCCATTTACTGGCAATATAAGTTCCCTTGAGCACTGGTTGTTCATCCATATATGGCTGAATAGTAATTCCCTGGTTGAGCACAAGATTACCTGTCCGGTAATTGCCGCCACGCATGATAATGACATCACCGGTATTCACTCTTTCAATAGCCGCTTCAATAGTTGTGGGAACTGTTAGTGTTTCTCCTGTTGCTTCTTTTTTCCCATCAGGCGCAACATAATATATTTTGCCATCCGTTTTTGGTAATTGCCATGTCTGCCGCACCGGACCATACGGGCCGCCGGAGGGTTGGGCGATAATGGAGATCGAAAACAGCAGACTTACAAAAAGAAGACTGCATAAACGGCAGAATTCAACAGTTTTTGAAGGATGGTTTGTTTTCATGTCATGGTTTATTTATAATTGCTCAGGTTGCTGGTTGCTGGTTGCATGGCAAACTCCCCCCTTGAGGGGGGGCAGGGGGGTGTTTCTGGTTGCAGGTTTCCGGTTACAGGTTACTGATTACTGATTACTCTTAAATTAATAAAGATATTAAACTTTGTTGAACTTTCTATTTTCTCGGTATCCTGATAAATAAAGAATTCCAGCAAGCGGCTCTGAAAGAGCCATATATTTAAAAGAAAGAGGGTTTATACTAAATAAAAAGCACCTCTTTTTGTTACATCAATTCTGAAGAAATACACTGCTGAAAGGCTTACTAAATCCAGCAATACTTTGTAACCACCATCTTGTTTGATATAATCCCTAATTTTTTGACAAACTGACATTTATGTTTGACATAAACTTACATAATTCCTTACATATCAATTAGAAAGTGTTTAATTTTGATTAGATACTGTTATACAGCATCAATTAAAACCTGTGGTAAAACTTAATTTCTACCTATTATGGACCTAAAAAGGAAAATATTTTTTATTTGGCTCCTGGGTTGTTTATTGATAACATCCCTTAAGGGACAGGAAACCATATCTGCAGCCGGTGGAACTGCAACCGGAAGCGGAGGCAAGGTTACTTATACTGTTGGCCAGCTTGTTTTTAATGTGATTACAGGAACAAATTTTTCGATTGTCCAGGGAGTTCAGCAGCCTTATGAGATCTCTGTTGCAACTGCTATTGAGGGAACAGAGGATATCACACTTGAATGCGTTGTATATCCGAATCCTACAGAAGGATCTATCAGGCTGGTCATCAGATCATTCGAAAATGATAACATGAGATTCCGGCTCTATGATATGAACGGCATACTTCTTCAGGATAAAAAGATTGAAGATAAGGAGACAGAAATATCAATGGATAATCTCTCTTCTGCAATCTATTTTCTGAAGGTTATAAAAGACAATATTGAAGTCAAAGTATTTAAAATAATCAAAAGATAGAATGCTATGAAAAAGCTTTTTACCCTCCTAATAATCACAGCAATAACTATTAACGTCTTTGCTCAATCACCACAGAAAATGAGCTATCAGTGTGTTGTGCGTAATGCTTCCGGTGCACTGGTAACAAATCAGGTGGTCGGTATTAAGATCAGCCTTTTACAGGGTTCAACAAGCGGAACGGCAGTTTATACGGAAATCCTGACTCCCACCACTAATGCCAACGGCCTGGTGAGCATTGAAATTGGCGGAGGAACCGGATTCGACCTGATTAACTGGTCTGCAGGTCCTTACTTTCTTAAAACTGAAACCGATCCTGCAGGTGTCACTAATTAGTGTCTGTCTTTAAACTCAAATTGTTAATAAATACTGGGGTTTGCCAGAATATATCAAGAAAGTTCCAGGTATCTTGGAATCAAAGATAATGAATCCATGAAAATCTTCAACGAGTTACTTTTGAAATTCGAA
>JALHSP010000166.1 GCA_022865305.1 Bacteroidales bacterium
GCAAATTAAATTCATTATTTTGATTCATTATTAATATCTTTTTATAGTAATTAACTTCAAGTTTATCAATTTTACTCTTTGCAAATTTTTCAACACTCTTTCTTGTATTTTTCTTAAGGTATTCACGTAGCTGCTCGGTATTACACACTGCTTTGATCACTTCCGCAACAGATTGCGGATTTTCATAATCTCTAACAAGAAGTCCATTTTTCATATGCTCAATATATTCATTCATCGGCGCAATATCTGAAGTTACAACTATTGACTCACAGGCTAAAGCTTCTATGAAGACAATTCCAAAACCCTCCCATCTACTGGGAATGCAAATGCAATCGGCCCAAGAATAATATATGGGAAGTTCTGAATTTGGAATCATGTCTATAAAGTAACATTGTTCTCTTACGCCTTCCTTCACAGCTAATTTAACATATTCATTCGTTTCGCCAACACCTATTGCTATTATACAATATTCATTGCCTAATATTTTTAAAGTTTTTATTAATGTATCAAGATTTTTTTGTTTAGATTTTCTGCCAACATGTAGTATCTTAAATTTGAATGAATATTTATTATCCAAATCTTTAAATTTATTTCTAAGATATGGGCGCATTATAGCAAAATTCACCCTGTTCGGAAGTATCCATACTTTATCCGGCTTCTTATTTTTTGTTAAAACAAGTTTCTTAACCGCTTCTGATACACAAAAAATAACGTCAGCCCGTTTTATCGAATTATACAAAAGAGTAAGATTCGTATCATGTACTGAAACTACAACTGGAACATTTTTTACTTTGTTATTGCAAGCCATATCGCACGCCCAGTATCCACCATAAGCCCTTACCACATCTATATTTAAGTCTCTTACGCGACTTTTTAGTTGTTTCTGATTAGTGGGTATTATATTCATACCAAATTCGTATCTTTCTTTTTCCTCTAAGGGTGATAATAGATACATTTCATCAAAAAAATGTAATGGATTATAGTAATCCACTAACCATGATTCAATCCCCCTTTTTTTGTATTCTTCTATGGAGTCGCTTGGTATAATTGCTAATCTTTTCGTTGCGTCACCTCATTTTACAATCAAAATAATAATCTGAACATTGTGAGGGAAATAAAATCGCAAATAACTCAAGTATCTTAAAGCCAAAATCTGTCGAGGTTAGTCCATAATATATCTTATCAATCCCTGGAAAAAAAATTTCACGATAAATATCTTTTATAACGAAACCAGCATTTTCTATCTTATTTCTTATCTCTTTCTCTTTATAGAAATGAACATGGTCAGTCTCCCCTTTCGTAATATAATTTCTAAATCTATGAAGTAAGCTGCCTTCATTTGGTGTCCCAAGAATTAACACACCATATTCTTTAAGGTAGTTTCTAATATTTTTGAGAAAGAAAATATCGTCTTCTATATGTTCAATAACTTGACTACAAAATACTGCATCGTATTTCCCAAGTTTTGCATTTGGTTTGGTTAAGTCCGTTTCTATAAATTTTATATTTGGCATAATTTTTCTGCATCTATCTAATCTTAGTGGATTGAAATCTACTCCAGTTACTTCACATAATAAAAAACTTGAAAAAAATAACGACCAATAACCATCTCCACAGCCATAGTCAAGTAAAGTTATCTCTTCCCTTTCCGCAATCTCTCTTTTGACTATTTTATAAAAAAATAGAAATCTCTGATCGTAAATACGTCTTATACTTTCTTCCCTTGCCCACTCAAACTGCGAATCGGTATACCATGGATTTCCACTCTCGATTTTTTTTCTGATGTGGTTTTTATTATAATCTACCATATTTCTCTCATCATTGCTTATACTCTTTCCATTTCCCATTTTGTGGGTAGTTTTATTGAGCCACGAGCATTTCTTGCTCTGCCTACTACAAACATAGAAGTCATATTTTGCCAGTCTATTAAATTCTCGACACTTTCTTCTGCAATGATGGTGGAACAAAAATAATTGTTGGTTGGAAGATGAAAATGAGGAATAGTAATTTTTATCTTGATTTGTCCTAGCGGAATTTTTTTAAAGGTTACATTTTCATAATCGCTATTTGCGCAATACATAAAGCCGCTATTATCGTAGAAATTAATGCCAAAAACAGGAAGTCTTAATTCTTCTCGGATTATGCACTCAAGCACTATATTAAGTTCTTGACCAGATTCAATAAAGGATATTTGATGCGAATCTCGGTCGACAAACTTGAGGGACACTATTTCTGCTTTCTTTGGTAATTGAGCTTTGCCATTTCCTTGCGCTATGAACTTTCTTGTTTTACTTTCAAGCATTTCTTTTATATAAAGACTAATAGCCTCTTCACTTGGACCCACAAATTTCAACGTTCCGTTATTGATATATAAGCAACGCTCAGTCTGCTCACGAATTGTGTATTCATTATGGGCTACAAGAAGGATAGTGGTCCTCCTCTTCTTGATCGCATGTATTTTTTGGTAACATTTTATTTGAAAATCTTTATCCCCCACCGCCAACACCTCATCCACCAGTAAAATATCCGGCTTGCAATGAACTGCCACGGCGAATCCTAACCTAACAAACATTCCGCTTGAATAGAATTTTACTGGTGTATCAAGGAAATCACCAATATCTGCGAATTCCACAATATAATCAAATTTCTCATCCACTTCCGCCTTTGTCATCCCTAATATTGCTGCATTTATGTAGACATTTTCCCTACCAGTGAGCAATGGGTGAAAACCCGCTCCCACCTCGATAAGTGCGCCTACCCTTCCCCTGACAGTAATTTTCCCTTTGTCCGGCCAAAAAATCCCGTTAAGCATTTTTAAAAGGGTGGTTTTCCCCGCACCATTAGGACCTATTATTCCTAGTGTCTCTCCTCGTTTCACATCAAATGAAATGTCATTAAGTGCCCAAAACTCATTTTTCCGCAATCTATCAGAATGGGAGCTCAGACCTGCCATGTTTCTCCCGATATCTTCTACTCCATAAAGCATCGATCGTTTCAGTGACTTACAGTATTTTTTTGAGACATGTTCGACCTTAATGGCGATTTCGTTGACTGTTGAAGCGTTGAATTGTTGAGGGGTTGATTTACTACTCATTTTATTCTTTCTTTTTGCGAGCGGTTCAATGCGTTTATTTTGCTTGATAAAATCACAATACTCTGACGCAATTCAACAA
>JALHSP010000167.1 GCA_022865305.1 Bacteroidales bacterium
CTAACGGTTAGCGTGTATAAGTAGTTTGCGGCAAAAGTTCTTCTCTTCTTTTGTGGCGCGGTATTTGCCCCGTCGCGTGCGGCTGGTGTTTGCGGTGGCCTACCAGAGATGAAGTTATCTGGTGATTAGTATGTATGAGTAATAAGTAATCTGTCAAGATGAGGTACTGCAAATACCGTGACAAGCGAATTACTTATACACGCTGTTGGACGTAGCGCTTTTTTTCTATTAATAGGAATTTCAATTTTTAAGTTGTCAGCAGGGATTGTCATGGGAGTAGAAGTCCCATTTATTTTTTGATGGGATAAGGGATTTTCCCCTGTAAAAGTCATGTTATCGAAGCTGGAAAATGTCATTTGTTGTCAATTTTTCACGACAGGGCATAGTTATCCCATGAGAAGCACTATGCGACTTTCTGAAAGAATGTCGAATGCGGGTCAGGGGTAAGTCCCAGTCTGTAATATATATAAGTTCCGTTGTTTGATTGAGCAATCGAGTGAGAGTATGTTTTAATGACATTACATTTTTGACAAAGGAGGGGATCCTGCCCTGTTTCAGACTGTTGCAACGATTTCCAATTGATAGAAGTATCTTCAATTTCATTAAAATATTCTCTTGATATATGACCGCGATTAGAGTAAATTCCATAATACCTCACCAGTCTGAATCTGGGCAGGGGGACGTGCTGTAATAGAAGCGGGAAGAAGTCACGATAGTTAAGGACCAGTTCTCTTTCGATTGGCTTTCCGTTAATGTCTTTGTGTTTATTGTCCTTGTATTTGAAAGCGATTAGTTCATTCTCCATCCGGGTTATCTTACGTTCACTCAGACATGCTCTTTTTGAATATCTGCCTATATATCTGATAACATCGGAAGGAGTATCCATTGGGTTCTCAAAGTGTATTATCCAGTTTTTTTCATTAACACGTTTTAAAAATCGTTTAAACTCTATTATGTCCGTGAAGTTGTGGTCGAGTTTACCAGAGTCGTATAGGTCGATCAGTCTCTTTTCGAATATGCCTCTGAATTTGGATTTTAAATAGTCATAGTTGACATATATTCCTTTGATCTGTTTAACAGTCCTGTTTTTATCTACTCCTCCCCAGGATAGGATCATATGGGTGTGAAAGTGATTATCTTTCTGTTCGCCCGCTGTATGGAGAACGGAGATGATCCCTGGCTGCAAATCAAACTTGTAATTGATCCAGTCTTTGAGCGCTTCGGCTGAAGTCTGCATGAGTGTGTTGAGCAGGATAAATTTATTCCTTATTATCAGGAAGTTGAGGTGGTGAGGGATGGTGAAAACAACATGTCTGTGAGGTATGTTAAGCATGTTCCCTTTAACTTTTTCGGCCCATCTGACGGTATCGTTCCAGCTGCATGTAGGACAGAAGCGGTTTTTACAGTTGTGGTATACTTCGGTTGTCTCTCCACACTGAGGACAAGAATAAATGTCTACGCCAAGAGCTGCTGTCCGGCATGAACGTATATCCCGAACAGCTTTGTATTGTTCAGGTTGAATAAAGTGTTTTGGGTGTTTACAGTATTCATCCCACCATAGGTCAAAGAAAGTGGCAAGGCGATATTTTTTTTCGCCAAACCAGTCATGCTTCTGAGGTGTATGAATAGCACATTCACACATGCAGCGAGAGTGTTTGTAAGGACCTCTTCCACCACACAAGGAAGTGGTCCGAAAGCAAATACTAAGATACGTTTTAAATCAGAGATGGTATTCAAGAAAAAGTTATTTTCTGGACTTAATTTTGCCGGAGAAAACCAGATCATCAATTTCCTCCATACTTGCATCACTGATAATTGGTTCACCAGTGTACCCGCATTTAGGGCAGACTGGTTCAGGGTTGAAGATTAGTTCTCCGGATTTGTCTAATTCTATACTATCCGTGTAAAGGATGTAAGTTGTTGGACATTTTGGACATGCAAGAATAATTTCCATGGTGTAACATTTTAATGCAGTGAGACTTATGTTTTACGCGGGCACCGCGTTACGTACAACGGCCCGGCAATATGGGGAGGTTGTGTTACCCGACGCAAGCACCGGGCAGGATCCTGATACTTTAGCCAGAAAGCTGTCACGGTGCAAGGAGGGTATGGCGCACTTTTTGCCGTCATGGTACAATTTTTATGAGCATTACGCGTGTCGCGGTACAAGTTTAATCGGAGCCGCGAATTTATCCCCGGTTATAAAGTTGGTGGCGGGCACTGGCGCAGTGTCGCGGTACAAACTATCTCGGAGCCAGAAATTTATCACGATGCAGAATTTTAATTGCGGGCAGATGAGCGTGTCCGGGTACAACAACAATTACAAATTTGTCTTGAGGGCAGGAGCAAAAGCAAAAAGTGTGACAAACAACTTACCCATATTGTCCGTGTTAGGTTTAGGATTAGTTTCAAAACTGTCCAGAAGAATGAAACTTTGTCGTTTTTTGGTAAGTAGATTTTTTAAAAGAATTATTTAAAAATTGATGAGAGACTTTGACCTTTGTGCGTGTTGGTAACAAATAAATTAGAATTGTTTCATTTTTTTATTTTTTAACTTCTTTGCTTTTTCAATAATCATAGTTTTACCTGTATTATCACAATCTAAATAAGCGGCAAATAGACTCCCTTTCAGTTTAATTTTTAAAGTCGCCCGTTCTACGTATCCCATATTTTTATTAAAGTGATCAGTAGTACTTAATTCAGCAATAATCTTGTTATTTTGCCATTTTCGAGTCAACTCTTTTAGAAGTGTATTTGAGGTACTAGATTCCTGATATTTACCATATTTGAACTCAAATGCATCTTTTATAATATCAGCATTATAAATACGGAAATCACAAAAAATTTGAATTAGAGTATCTTTATAGAAGGTAAGATAAATCTCATCAATTAAGGTATTGGAAATGCTTAACCCGTGAATTTTGTAAATTGAAGCTTGGTTACAATAAGAACAATCTGTTAAGCTAAGCCTTGACGTATCATTAAGAAATTTCTCGGTTGTATCAGCAATTAATTGGACTATATATTGAGTGCTATAAGGCTCTTCATATTCTTTAACTTTCAATGATTTTACATTCATTGTTTTCTCAAGAGGGACTATAATTGATTTTGTTGTTTTTAATAATTTTAATTCCCCTATACCATTCAAATCTCTAGCAGCATAGTATCCAGTCGTATCTGAGTCATGGCTAGTTTTTGATTTGTTGCTATTAACAGAAGAATCACAACTGATAACAATCAGAAGAACTAATCCAGTAATAATAAATAAATTCTTGGTCATATTTTTAGTGTCTAAGTGGACCATGATTTTTGACAAATGATCGTACAAAAGCCATAGTGGAGTTTATTTCTGACAAAGTTGTTGAGTTTTTCGTAGTCAGATTACTTGAAGTAAATATAGAAATTATTCCGAGTACATTAAACCGAGATTCAAAGATATGAGTTGTTAAGAGGTCTCTAATATACCTCCTTACGCGTTGGCTATCATGGTATTGCGCATGAAATCTTAAACCTAACGGCCCGGCAATAAAGTGCGTAAACGTTGCTGAGCGAGTGAAGGCTGCTGAGTAGAAAAGCCTGTTCAGGGTAGGGTCCCCTTGCAGCCGTAATGAGCGAAGCATGGCGTGGTTTTTGCCGTCCGGGTACAGATTATCTGGCGGATACGAGCTTCGCGGTACAAACTTACTGAGGTATTGGTTAGCTGTCACGTTGCAGAATTTTAATTGGGAACAGGTGCGCGGTCCGCTTACAAGGTTACCGGTTAACTGTCTAGTGTTGCAATTATATAATAAGTATACTATATTTTCAAAGGATTTCCTGTGTATGTCCATTCGAATGGTTTTGCTCTTGTTTTATTGTAAGTATCAACGTATTCAATTAATTGTGATGCCAGCTGTTCTGAAGATTTC
>JALHSP010000168.1 GCA_022865305.1 Bacteroidales bacterium
GCACTCCAACGCCGCCCTAACAGGTCGGTAAATGCCATGCTTGCATTTGAGTAGAAAGACAAATTACTAACTTTAAGAAAACAACTGATAATTGAACATTAACTGCCACTAAGCCGCACGGCACTTACCGCCAACCGTTAACAATAATACGGCGGTACACCGTGACATTCGGCTTCCCGCACTGCAAGTAATTTTATTCACCGTGACAAGACACTTTTTCACCGTTTATCAGATTTGTACCGCGACGCTCAACTGGTCCTTTTCCAATTACGTTTCGGGTGACAGTTCCGTATACCATGACAAATTCCTTCGTCAGCCTCATAAGCCTGCCAACGCACATATAAAAAATTGGCTGCCCGCTACGTTCTGTTAATTTATTAACACTACCGAGACAATTTATCTTTTCTATAATGTTTGTACCGCGAAACACAACCGAGCCAATTTTTTATTCCGCCCCTGATGCCTTGCAAATGTTCTTTGAATTTCCAATAACGAAAAGCATGACAGCCATTTGCAAGGCCGTACTATTGTTAACGACATTTATTATATATCTGCTTGACGTTTGGGTTTTCGGCCGTTTACCGGGACTAATAACTCTGCCAGTTTTATCTGGACGAGATAATTTTCGTCCATCTATCGGGACTTTTAAACTGGACCAAAACGAAAATTCGTACCCGGACTTTAAAAAAGTACTATTGTTAACAAGCGGGTATAAGCAAAAAGACTTGTCACAATTTTTGCATCACACCTTGACAGTTTTATAGTGAAAGAGAACTTATCGTCCGTTTACCAAATCCGTAACTGCGGCTCTGGACAAATCCTTTAACCGAGACAAATATATCTTTCGCCGGGACTTGCAAAAATTGCGCCATGCTGGCTTGCCCGCCGGGACAAATCCGACCTAAAGTACCGGGACACGTAATGGCGGACGGCGCCACCAACGCTTTCTGCTCATACCCGCTGGCCGTTAGCACAAATATTTCAGGCTCATGGACTTAGCCCTCGCGCCGTTTTTAAATTGTTTCGTCTTGACAAGATAGTTACTGCACTTTTACCGGGACCTGCCATCGCGCGACAGACAATAGGCCAGCCCGCCGTCATCTGCCAATCTCTGTTAATATATTAACAATGCTGTTTTTTACCGGGACTCGCCCCTCGCTCGACAATAGACAAATACTTGTGCTAACATAAAAAATTATAATGATACCAGATTCTATTGGCAATTCACTCCGTAAGTTTTATAAAACATTCGGAATGGAAAATGAAGGACCTCCTGAGTTCTTAAATGTAGCAGAGTTATTTCCGTTTGCCTTGAAAAAAGATGAAATTAACCTCATTGATAGAATCTGTAGTAATTCAGAAACAATCAAACAATTTAAGATATGCAAAGGATTGACTGAGGATGTCGCTAATCTTCTAGGCAACACAAATTTTATGAAAGAAATTGAAGAGTCTATTACTAAATGTACTCCAGCAGAAAAAGAACATCTAACCAACGGAATTTTTTGGCATTATCTGGCAGCAATACTTGATCCAAAGTTGGAAGATAAGATTGGTTTTAAGATCCCAATTCCTGGTCAACTTCCTGATATTACAGAAAAAATGTTAAAAGTTCAGGGGTCACTTATTTTTAGATTATACATTTCACTTGTATATATGAAAGAGGGACCTTTAAACAAACTAATAAATCAGACTGCAACTAATAATAAGCCCATTTCTCTTCAATGCAAGAGATTATTGAATTGTGATTATGTCCGCCATCTTCGGAATGCATTAGCGCACTCAACATTCGAATCAACAAGTTTTGGTATTTACTTCAACGATTACAACAAATTTGAAACCGTTGCCTCCCCAGAATTCTTAAATTTTTTAACCACCTGGATAATGTATTTAAATCTACAATGTTCAACGGTATTAGATTTCATAAAATTGGATGACGAAATAATTCCATCTAACAACTAAAATAGTGATTATTAATAGATTAAATCTGACAGAACATACTAAAAACAATAATAATACTTGTGCTAACACGGACAATATGGGTAAGTTGTTTGTCACGGTTTTTGCTTTTGCTCCTGCTCCCAAGACAGCTTTGTAATGGTATATGCACCCGGACACGCGCATCTGCCCGCAATTTAAATCCTGCACCGTGACAGATTTCTGGCTCCGAGACAGCTTGTACCGCGACACTGCGCCAGTGCCACCAACAAAAATCCTGTACCGTGATAGTTTACTGGCTCCGATTAAATTTGTACCGCGATCGCGCCAGCCCGCAATAAAATTTGTACCATGACGGCAAAAACACGTGCCATACCCTCCTTGCACCGTGACAGCTTTCTGGCTAAAGTATCAGGACCCTACCCGGTGCTGTCGTCGGGTAACACAACCTCCCCATATTGCCGGGCCGTTAGGTGTCATAGTCAACACGACTTGATAATTAGGTAACCGCTTGAATATTTTACCCTGATTACATTCTAATTCAAGTTTGATTAAATGGTACAATTGTTGTGCATCTATTTAAAAATCCTCGGAAAAATTATTCTGTATGAAAAAATGGATTACCCTTGGGTTACTTCTCTTCTTAATCATTTTATTAAGTTGCGAAAAGGACCATTACAGCGATTCCATTATTGGACAGTGGCGATGGATCAAAAGTACCGCTGGTGAACATGGGGGTGCTGTTACTGCAGAATCATATGATACGACCCATTATATTGAATTTAATAATGATGGATATTATTACTTATACGACAACTCAAAAAGACAAATAAACACCTCCAGATATGAATTATCATCAGACGACATATCTAATACTTTCAGATTATTAGACACAAGCCACCCTGATTATCTTTTCAGATACACAATTAAAGAAGATACATTATCAATAAGATGTAGAGATTGTTGTCCTTATTGTGAGATCGATTGGATCCCTTTCTACAAAAGAATAAAATAATAACTACGAACACCTAACACGGACAATAAAGGTAAGTTGTTTGTCACGGTTTTTGCTTTTAATACTGCTTTTAATACGGCTTTCAATACGTTGCTAAACCCGGACATGCTCATCTGCACGCAAATAAGATTCTGCACCTTGACTATTTTCTGGCTCCGAGACAACTTATACCGCGACACTGCGCCAGTGCCCATTTACAAGCTTTCTGCAACCGAGACAACTTCTCGGCCACTTATCAAACTTGTACCGCGACACGCGTAATGCTCAATAAAATTTGTACCCGGACGGCAAAAACACGTGCCATACCCTCCTTGCACCGTGACAGTTTTCTAGCTTAAGTTCGGGGACTCTGCCCGGTGCTTGCGTCGGGTAACACAACCTCCCTTTATTGCCGGGCCGTTAGCAAAAATGAATAATGTGGTTTTTAATTGGCCTCACGCCGTAACTTGATAGTTCCGTTATTGATTCGTAGACTCAGTTTTATCCAGATGGAAAATGCTCTCGCGCCACCGGCTCAAATGACAGATGTGTTTGATAAATGGTTTTCTGAACCTATGACAGCTTTTATCGCCGGCCAATTTTTTTGTAGAGTTTTCAGTTCATTCACTTTTGCTAACAGCCATCTTTAAAGTATTTATTCAATAGACAGGTCCTGCGGGTCAGATAAATTGTAATCAACTCTCTTCTAACCCAGGATACTGCCCAAAGACAAGAAAAAAAAGAGGGGATTCTACTTTCTTGATAGATCCTGCCGGATGATAAAAAAACAACATCACTTTTGCTAACACGGACAATAAAGTAAATAAGTTCGTCACGGTTTTTGCTATTTGTTCCCTACAACCAAGACAGGAGTAGAGTAGGGGATAAATCCTGACCGCTCCAGTGCTGTTAACAAAATAACAATAGCTTGACTTATTCTCAACCATTTAAAAAACTTGTACCGCGACACTCGTATAGCTCAAAATGCTTTGTACCTGGACGGCAAAAACCGCGCCGTGCTTTGCTCATTGTTGCTGTACCAGGACTCTA
>JALHSP010000169.1 GCA_022865305.1 Bacteroidales bacterium
AGAGTACAAACAATTTTAATTCTACATTGCAGGTAGATAGATTAATTTGTTATCCAAATGACAGTATTTCATTTACTTTTGAAATTTCTGTTACTGGCGGACAGGGAATATATGCTTTTAATTGGATAAATCCAGACACATTAAATGGTAAGGGTCCGATTACGATTTATTTAAAAGAAAACCTCAGTCTAAAAGTTGAAATATCCGATTCTTTAAACGGCAAAGTTTTATTTGACTTTCAAGTTAAAAAGGATACCATTGATTCATTGATATATGATTATAGAAATGAGTATATAGGATTTTATGATTGTACAGTTAATTATAAAGATTCATATCAAAATCCTACAGTATACTCTACTTATAAAGATACTATTGAAGTAATAAAACATAGTAACTTTAAAAAACTACAAATTTCCAATATTCAGGATGTAGATTTTAATTTCAAGAAATTGACCTTTTGGGGTTATCACCTAAGTGGAAAATTCCAAAATGATAGCATCGAGTTTTATTATTATATGACTGCAATGGCTATGTTTTCTTATACATATAATGGGAAAAAACTAAATAAATAACGCTTGCTAATAAATAGGACTTCATGTGGCCGGAACGGCCCAGGGTGAAGTCCCGGTTGAACTAAATCCCGCGGTCATCTTTCTCTATGGTTTTTGCAAGGATTTTACTCAGGTGCTTTAATGAAAGTTCTTTGAAGCGATTGTTGCTTTTTTAGGAAAGACAGGATAGGATATTATTTTTTTACTGATTTTTTCTCATATTTTGCTAAAAAATCCGGTTTTAGATCCGGTTTTTTCATTTCAGGCAATGCAATTCCAGCCCGCTAAGGCAGGTTGAGAGGCATTCAGGACCTTAACATGACTTTATTTTTGAACCAGTACCTATAGTAAATGTTGGCGAACGGATCCGGGGAAGGACCGCCACTGTAATCAGCCGGCCTTTCCTGCAATGGGGACATTGATGTACATCAAAGCCCAAAAGACGTTTAATGCGTTCTGTGGTAGTTTCCACGGGTTTAATAATGATCTTATCCGGATCTTTCAGGATGGTGCTACGGAAACGGGTGGAGTAAATGCCGTAATGCCTTATTTTGACAAATCCAGCCGGCAGGATATGCAGGCAGAACCGCCTGAGGAACTCCTCTCCGTTAAGCCTGGCAGGTTTTACGTTAGCGTTATCACAGTAGTCGGTAAATAAAAAACGCACTTCACGGTCGTTGACCTCCAGGATGCGATGATTGCTGATGGCCACCCGGTGGGTGTATTGTCCCAGGTAACCCACCACATGCTGTGGTTTGCCCAGTGAAGGTTCACAAAAAACCACCCAGTCTTTGCTCCAGGCTGTTTCCAGTTGTGCATTGTACCGGGACAAGATTTCCTGTTTGACAAGGCGTTTTTTAAGGCCGGTCATAAACTTTCCCCGGAACTTTTCACTTAACTGGATCACGGGGTAAAGATATTTTCCGCCTTTACCAATGTGTTTCATTCGGCCTCTCAGAGTGTACCCCAATGCCGGAACAATGCAATGGATGTGAGGATGCAGGCTGAGATTCTGTCCCCAGGTATGCAAGACACAAACAGCCCCGTTTTCCACGCCATAATGGCTGTACCCGAATGATCGAAGGACATCCCATACAGTGGCAAAGAGGTGATTATAGAACCATTTGCTGTCGGTCAGGCAGATCGCATTGAGCTCTTCGGGGACGGTAAAGATGATATGGTAGTGCTTTACAGGATAAGCATTTTCCATACGGTCTTCCACCCAAAATGCTTGTCTGGCACCCTGGCATTTGGGACAGTGGCGGTTTCGGCAGGAGTTATAACCGATATGCTCCCTTCCGCAATGATCGCACTGGTACTTATGGCCGCCCAGGGCTGAAGTCCGGCACAGGGATAAAGCACCCAAAACACGAAGCTGATACGTGTTAGGGTGATGCAATTCGATAAACTGCTTGCCAAAGCGTTCGATGATCTCTGCCACTTCGTGCCTGGGGCGGTTCATAAGGCATCCTTATAAAGAGTATCCAGGGGACTATGGGCTGTAACTATCGAAAGCCTTGCTACATGCAAATAGATAAGGGTTGTAGTAATTTGTGAATGCCCGAGCAGTTCCTTGACTGTTACAATATTAACCCCCTCTTCCAGCAGATGAGTGGCATAACTGTGCCTGAGGGAGTGCAGGCAAACCTCCTTTTGGATGGATGTTTTCTTTAATGCCTCACGCATGACCCAACTCAGGCCTTTTACGCTGTAGCGCCCATCGGGTTCTTTGCCATTGAACAGATACATGTGAGGATGTTCGGCGGAAAGGTATTTTTTCAGTCCCAGGGCCATATAGTCTGAGAGGGGAACGATCCGGTCCTTCTTGTATTTGCTCTGGCGGATATGAATGGTTTTACGTTCAAAATCGATATCGGAGATATTCAGGTTAATCACTTCCTGTCCGCGCAGTCCGGCTGAATAGATAAGGCAAAGCACGATACGGTGCTTTAACAGAGAGGGCGCGGCAAAGAGTTCCCTGAGCTCGCTGCGGTTAAGGATCACCGGGAGTTTTGCCTCTTTCCTGAGCGATGGAAGGCTAACTGCCCGTTTGTTATCCCCGGTCAACCGGAAATAATAGCGCAGCCCATATACCATATGCTTAAAACTGCTGCGAGAGGGTGATTTTTTATCAAGGGCTAGGGAAGTGAGGTACTCTGTAAGTTCATCATCGGAGATATGTTCGGGAAGCTGGCCAAAATGGAGGCTGATCAATGCAATCCGGCGAATGTAATTGTTAAGGGTGCTTTGGCTCTGTCCCCGCAGAATAACCTGTTGCTGAAGGGATTTGTAAACCTTGTCGAAGCCATCAACTACCTGAATGGCTTTTTCAACGATCGTGGGTTCAGATCTTTTTTTTCATGATGGTATGATTTAGATGTTAATAATGAATCCTCAATTTACTGAAAATATGTAAATTTGATTTAAGCCAGCCCGCGTAGCGGGATTTAGTTCAACATGCAGCATAAATAATTGCCCCAAAACAAAAGTGATTTAAGCATAAAAGAAAAATTTAAAAACCAAAATACCTTGCAGAATAGTAGCCGATCTTCGGCAACTATTCATGCTGCTAACCGTTATGTGTCATATTAATTTTAAACTTACTATCATGAAAAAATTAACTTTGATTGCTAGTGTACTTTTCTTTGTATTAATAGGTTGTCAAAACAATCAGACAAAGGAAGAGTTGGAAAAATACCGGGCTCAGGTAGTACTTGAGGAACAGAATGAAATTCTTGTTAAACAAGTGTTCGACAGATTGAATCAGCAAGACGAGACTGTCTACAAAGAACTTTGCGCGGCTAATTATAGCTGGTACTTTCCTGCGAACAATACCGAGAAACTCACTAGGGAAGAGGAAGCCGGTTTTGTCAAACTAGTTTGGTCTGCATTTCCAGATATCCAATGGAAAATTGAAGGAATGATTGCCAGTGGCAACACGGTCATGGTCAGGTTTACAAATACGGGTACGCATGAGGGTGAATATCAAGGTCTGCCACCGACAGGGAACAAATGGGAGAGCGGCGGAGTCTGGATAGCCCGCATCCAGGGAGGAAAGCTCGTCGAAGTTAGAGAGGAAGCAGACGTTCTTGGATGGATGCAGCAACTTGGCATGGAACTTAAAATGAAAGAATAAATATGCCA
>JALHSP010000170.1 GCA_022865305.1 Bacteroidales bacterium
GTTGCACTAAATCCCACCCCTAAAATAAAGGGATGGGATAGTTTTTTGTGTTTTCCACGTTAATTTAGTTTACCACAAACAATTAAAATCATGGAAACACAAACAAAGCTAAGAAAAAAGTCGTTAACAATGGTTGAAGAGGCCATTGGACAGGTAAAGGGTTTCAAAGAACTTTACCAGGAATTTGAGGATAAGATCCTGATATCGGGTCATTCTTCCAGTGCTTTAAGGAATTATTCCAGAAAAGTAGCAGAGGTATGTCTTCATTTTGACAGGTTGCCGCAAGACATAAGCGAAAAGGATCTGAACAAATATCTGGCTGATCTGGCACGTCAAAGTAAATCACCTTGCCTGAGTAACTTCAAGTTTACGGTGTATGGGCTGCGTCATTTCTATCGTCTGCAAGGGATGAAAGATAGAATTGTTGAACTGCCCAGTATAAAGAGCAAAAAGAAATTACCTGTTGTTCTTAATTATAAAGAGTGCAAAGCTTTGTTCAGAGCACCTGCACAACTTAAGCACCGGGTTCTGCTTGCGTTGATATACTCAGCAGGCCTTCGTGTACAAGAGGCCAGTCGTTTACACTTATCTGATATCGACTCGGATCGCATGATGATCCACATTCGTCAAAGTAAGTACAATAAGGATCGGTATGTACCTTTGTCGCCACTTGTTCTTAAAGGGTTACAAAGGTATTGTAATGCCTACCATCCGGTAGATTATTTGTTCAACGGCAGCAGACGGGGCACCCCGCTTAGTACACCCGGTATTCAATGGGTGGTTCGGGAAGCGGTAAAAAAGTGTGGTTTTCTCAAAGGTATCAGCGTACATACACTCAGGCATAGTTATGCTACACATCTGCTGGAGTTTGGTATGGACATCGTATCGATCAAGGAGTTGCTGGGTCATGAACGCGTTGAAACCACCATGGTGTATCTTCATGTAGCAAAATCTAACCGGATCAACCTGTTTAGCCCTATAGACAGGTTGTATAAGCAGGGTTGAAACCCAGGCATGAACTGGCGCAGGTAATTGACCGGTTTGGAGATGATTTTGAAGAGAAGCATTCACCAAATAGCTATGTGAAGCGAACATTGAGTGCACTAAAGCATTGTCGTACATCGTCATTGGGCGGACATGTTGACAAATGCGATGAGTGCGGTCATATCCGCATTAGTTACAACTCGTGCCGTAACCGTCATTGTCCCAAGTGCCAGAACACTCAGCGTGAAGCATGGGTGGAAAATCGCAAGCAGGATCTGCTTCCGGTCCCATACTTTCATGTGGTTTTTACTGTACCTGATACACTCAATAGTCTGTTTATTCACCAGCCGGCAGATCTTTACAACCTGCTGTTTGCATGCACATGGGAAACTATAGCTCAGTTCTCTTACACTAATTTGCATGCAGAGACGGGCATGGTAGCGATATTGCATACCTGGGGACAAAATCTGAGCCTTCACCCGCATATTCATTGTGTTGTTCCCGGCGGAGGAATCAATTTCAGGGGGCAGTGGAAACAGGTAAGTACCTCCGAAAATGGCAAGGTATTTTTGTTCAGGGTAGAGAACCTTTCCAATGTCTTCCGGGGGAAGTTTATAGGTGCCCTGAAGAAGAAGCTGCCACAAACGAAGAAGTTTATTAATGACCTGTACAAAACCGATTGGGTTGTTTACTCCAAAGAGCCATTTGCCGGGCCTGAGCAGGTAATCGAATATTTGGGCAGATACACTCATAAAGTAGCTATAGGTAACCATCGGCTGTTAAACGTAGATGAAAAGGGCGTGCGTTTTAGCTGGCGCGACTACCGCGACAATAAAGAAAAAGTCATGCCACTTGAAGGGGCAGAGTTCCTGAGGCGTTTTTGCATGCACATACTTCCTAAAAGATTTGTTCGTATCCGGCATTATGGATTGCTTTCCACAGCACGTCGCCAGGAGCTTCGTGAACTTCAACAGGCCTTTGGTATCAATACCCCAGGGATCAGAGAAAAGAAGCACTGGAAGGAAGTTTGCCGTGAGCATCTTAATTATGATCCTGATATATGTCCGCAGTGTGGCAAAGGCCATATGTCAACCATTGAGATGTTTTTTGGGCCACGACCACCACCACTGCCTCTGGCTGCATCAATTGAATTCTTTGTAAAATCGTAGATAATCATTGAAACCGTTCTGAGAAGGACATGATAGACCATTGCACAAAAGTCAAAAAATCCTGATCAGGCTGTTCCCCACAGCCTTGAATAATGTGGATTTTACCTATTGTCGAGCCGTCGGTGGTCAGGAAATGATAAGTTGACGTCTCCCCGGAAAGAGACATAAAATATTGAATCCCCATAGTATGTAAGTTTTCTCTAATGAGCACCGTGATAGGATGTAGTGCAACTCAGGCTTCATGTTGGGTCTCTAAAAAGACCACACGAAGCCTTAACTGTTA
>JALHSP010000171.1 GCA_022865305.1 Bacteroidales bacterium
ATTACGCGTGTCGCGGTACAAGTTTAATAGATGGCCGGTAGTCTATCATGGTGCAGGATACTTGTTAAGGGCACTGGCGCAGTGTCGCGGTACAATTTGTCTCGGAGCCAGAAATTTGTCATGGTGAAGGAGTTTAATTGAAGGCAGATGCGCGAGTCCGGGTATAACACCCTTTACGAATTTGTCTTGGTAGTAGGAGCAATAGCAAAAACCGTGACAAACAACTTACCTTTATTGTCCGTGTTATGTTGCGTATTATTTATTTGTCATGTAGAATGTTATTAGGTGAAGTGCGTCAATTTATTTTTTATGACTAATCCTTTTTTTATTTCCAATTTTGGATTTAGCACCTTCCCTTCACTTGGTGTATATAGATAGTTTTGATATTTATAATCCCACCAAATAAATTTTCTAAACCTTGCTGAATACCAGTCAGCTAAGACAAGTCCATTAATAATCGTAGGGGAAAAGTTATTTTCCTTCAAATACTTTACGATATCAAGTTTTTCTTTTGTTGAATCAACTTTAATAATTTGAACTAGTGTCATGTCAATCATGAATTGACGGATAAAGTCGTTGCAACTTTACCCTGGCGTCTTTCGTTGTGAACTGCCAATTTATTTTGGCGTCCTTATTGTTTCTGTGGTTTTGCCAGGCTTTAACTTCTGTTTTGATTGTTTTTAAATTGTCAATCCTTCTGTTAAGACATTGTTTGTTTAATACATTCAATTCTATTTCAGCCATATTCAGCCAACTACCATGCTTGGGTGTATAAACGAATTCCAGACGATCCCATATCCTTTTTGCCTCAACAGGTTCGAAGGTCTCATATAATGCAGCAGCACTGTGTGAAGTCAGATTATCCATTACCAGCGTGATAATCTCTGCATTAGGATATAGCTTGTCGCAAATATAACGAACTAATAATGCCCAGTCTTTCTTGGTCCTCTGGATGGTAACTTTGGTGAAGCGCTTTCCTGCCAGGGGCTCATTTACCATAAAAACATTGCAAACCCCGGAACGGGAATATTCATAGTCTACCCTTTTTTCACAACCAGGTGTCATCGGCAATGATTTATGAACCTCTTTTATCAACTGCTTTGGTGTTTCATCCATACATACTACTGGTCTTGCCTTATTATATGGTCGTTTGTAAACATCAAGCACCTGTTCCATGGCTGCCACAAAATGACTGTTTTGCTGGGGAGGAATCACCCAGCCCTTTACTCTCCATGGCTTAAGTTCGTTTTTTTTAAAACCTTTCTAACTGTCTCATGTGAGATCTCTTCAACGTAATCCAATTCTACCATGCGATCTGCCAATAGTCTTAATGACCATTTGCCAAATCCTTTAGGTGGTTCACTGCAGGCTATTGAAATTAACCGAGCCTCGGTTTCCCCATCAATCTTTTTACGGTATACCCTGCTTGTGGGGGCAATGCCCAAGGCGGCATCAATACCCTCCATTACAAAGCGTTGCTTTACCCGGTCAATGGTACGCATGCCAATCTTTAATACTTTACAAACCTCTTCATTGGTTTGGATGCTTTCTACAAAAGGGCCCTGATCAACATTAAGTAAAATAATAGAATGAATGACCTTTTTGGCTGTATGGCTGCCCTTCCTTGTATTAGCCATCAATGATTCTCTTTCTTCTTCTGTTAGGGTTACTTTGTACTTTATCATAGCGATTTTTGACAAAGATACAAAAATATATTAATACGTCATACTATTATTGACATGACACTAGGAACAATTTGTTTTCTTTAATCTCCCAAATTGCCTGATATCCTCTCCAACAGCCTGTATGAGGGAAACTATATCCTCCATAATTAAATGGTGCTTTATTAAGATTTAAGTCATTGAGTGGAAACGAATATAAATAAAATGTATCCTTCCCAATCAAGAGTAAATCGGGTATTTGTTGGGTTGCAGAACATATCCGGATATTTATTAAAATAAGAATTATTAATCTTACAAAATGTCTCATATGTATTAAGATTTTTCTTTTTCCAGAGAATCATCTACTTAGTGTCTGTCCATAATGTCCCCCATTTTGTTAATAAACGCTAGATTTTTTGATGCGCAGGGGGATTTTTCGCAACAAAAACCATCACTCAGTAATAAAAGGCCAAGATCCGGTTAATATCTCAGCCCATTTTGTTAATA
>JALHSP010000172.1 GCA_022865305.1 Bacteroidales bacterium
AAGAAGAAATCCCTTGTAATGAGTTAATAGGAAAATGGGAATGGATCGGACATGGCGTAAGCACAACACAATATTTTCTTTTTGATTACAAAACCGACGTTTTCATAGAATTTCAAACGTGCTGCCTACTGTTAACATACCAGGGTGAAGAGGTTAAAATTAGGGAGCATTATTGGATTACTGACACCATTGAGTATGTTGATAACCATAAATACTATCATACATTTGTTTATATTAATGATGTAAAACTTTATTACGTCCTTAAATATGATACATTATTCTTGGATGATCCAAAAAATGATATTTTCCCTTTCAGTGTTTATCTTAAAATCAATTAATTGGCCCATCTCACTGAATATCTCAAAAGCAAGAAAATTCCGCAGGAAGGTCTTGTCATTATAATTGGCCAGCAATATCCAGTCATTTTCTGAAGGCAGTCCAAGTAATGATGTATCAAGGTTATTGCCGTACAGATCGCGTGTTTCAATACCATAAGGTTTCTGCGGAAGAGAGGCTGAATACCTGCCCCTGATCTCAATTCCTATTTTCCCTGTATAGACGTTCCCGGGATCGGTGACATAGTTTAATGATGCACCTCCATTATGAATGACCTTCATATCAGCGGTGATCTTTGGCTCATCCATTATTATTTCGCCCGGCTGGGTATTAATAATAATAATCGGCAGGTTAGATGAAGTGAATTCTACAGGAGGAATGAACCAGGAAGGGACTGGTCTGTAATCATTTGATGTGTTAGTGATGCCAAACGACAGAAACACATTTGAGGTCAAATCCGAAGAAGTGGAAGTACTGTTATGTACCTGGACTGCTAATATATTCTCCCCTTGTAATAAACAGATATTCAATTTCTTTTTATCAATCAGAAATAATTCCGGTTGTCTTCCGCGGTACATTGCCGCTTCATGATCGTTACCAGTCTGATTGTAAGCCGGATATACACCTGAAATACCCACCCGGGCAATTTCCACATTATTTAAATATGCAACAAATGCATCGTCATAATCCATGTTCAGAAGAGCAGTGGATATTGCACCGGTATCAGTAACGTTGAATTTCCTCCTTAAATAAACTGATGTACAAACCGGAATAATTGTATTATCATCATTATCGCCATATCCGAAACCTCCTGTTCCCTCTGCCCATGTTGCATCATCAAATGATAAAAGCCTCCAGTCGGAAGCCGGTTCGGATGATCCGATAAAGTATTTCCATTTATCGTTGTTGTAAACAGCAGTCTCCCAGTGATTTACTGACTGACCATTCACAAGTATGAGGAAGCTGGCAATTAAAAGCAGAGAAAGCAGGAACCTCTTTTTCATTCTGAGTTGTAAAAATACTACAAATATTTAAAAGTTGACGAGGAGAATTGGATAGCAGGAGAAAAGTATCAAAACTCTAAACTTTAAACTATTCTTATTTTTTTGGCAAAATTTTTGTAATCCACTTTTAAAATTATATTTGCAAAATTTTAAAATTCTTAAATCTAAATTTATGATCAGATTATTTAAGACATTCATATTAGTATTTCTTTGTATTAATGTAAGTGCGCAGGATGTCGCTCAATGGCGCGGTCCGAACCGCAACGGAATTTATAACGAAACAGGGCTCCTTAAAAAATGGCCGGATGGCGGACCTGAAATGCTCTGGCATTTTGATGAGCTTGGTGAAGGATATACTTCAGCTGCTGTGACAAGGAACGGAATCTATACAACAGGTCTGATAAACGGCAATGGATTTATTTATGCCTTTGATCTTAAAGGTAATCTTCGGTGGAAAAAAGAATATGGCAGGGAGTGGACTGAAAGCCATGGCGGAGTACGCTCCACTCCACTTGTAATCAATGACAAATTATATTTTATAACTTCCTTCGGGAACCTGTTTTGCATGAACACATCCAATGGACAGGTAATCTGGACAATAGATACTTTTAAAGAGTATGGCGGCAGAAACATAAGCTGGGGAGTGACGGAAACCGCAGGTTTTTCTGTCTTGACTGGAAAACGGGAGAACAAATATTTGCATTAAATCAGCTGGCACCGGCAAACATCATTTCAAACGATGGATTAAATATTATAAGTTCATTCCCCGTCCCGATGGGATCAGGAACACACTGGGCACACCTATTTCTTAATAAGTACCGGTTTTCCGAATCCTATTTTCTCAAGAGGTTTCATTTGTGTTGCTGCATCTCCGACAACGACATAATACATCCTGTCGGGAATTATGTATTTCTCAGTAATTGTTTTATGCTCTTCTACTGTCATATTTTTGATTACATTTTCTTCCTTTTTAATATAATCGTCGGGGAAACCATATTTAGTCATTGTTGAGAGCATTCCTACAAGTGCACCATTTGTTTCGAAACGCAAAGCATTTGACCGGATCATATAATTTTTAATAAATTGAATATCATCTTCGGAAATGCCGTTACGGTACTTTTCCATTTCCTCTTTGATAATTTTAACCGATTCGAATGTTGCATCTGATCTGACACTGGTTGCAGCGGTAAAAGGAGCCGGGATTTTCATTTCCTGGAAATAGCTTGAAGCACCATATGTGTATCCTTTCTCTTCACGAAGTATCTGGTTCAGAATGCTTGTGAAAGCTCCCCCCAGCCTGTAGTTAATGAAATCTGTCTTAATAAAATCCGGATTATCTCTTGAAAGTGCCAGATAACCAGCATAAATCACTGATTGTCGCGAACCCGGGATGTCAACGAAATATATGGTTGATTTATCAGGATTAGCTGGTAAAGGATAATTGTTAAAAGTTACCTCTTTTGCATTCCATTCGTTCACAAAAGGATTGAGTGCGGCAAGTACCTGTTCTTCTGAAACATTTCCAGCCACTAGAATTTTTGTAACTGACGGAGAAAAGTTTTTTTCATAAAATGTTTTCAGATCATCAAGTGTAATCTTTTCAACCGATTCCTTCACGCCCCTTGTATTGTAACCGAAAATATGCTCCGGACCATATAGTAATCTGAAGAATGCCTGAGTGGCAACACTTCTTGGCTGAGCTTCTGCCTGTATAATACTGTTTTTTGTTCGGGTAAGTGCAATTGTAAACTCAGTTGTGTCCCAGCGGGGCTCAAGAAGGATCTCTTTCATGAGTAATAACGTCTTTTGAAAATTTCTGGACAATGTGCTTGCGTCCATAGATATTTCTTCCCGGCCTGCAAACATATTTATTTTTGATCCCAGCAATTCTATTTCTTCTTCAAGCTCCTCCGGTGTTTTGTTTTTTGTACCCTGTGGAAGTACACTTGCTACCATGCTGGCAACGCCGGGTAAAATGATATTATCCTGAATAACACCGCCGTTGATGATAATGCTCATATCGACCAGGGGTAACTCTGTATTTTGAATGCCAACGACCTGGATACCATTCGATAACTCTGCTTTCCAGATTTTTGGGACATTTAATTCAGGCTCTTTTCCTGCTGTAGGTTCAACAGTACGGTCCATTAAGGAGGCTGTCTTGACGATCTGTTCATTTCCTGTTTCTGCTATCTCAACCTGTGAAGCTTCACTAATATTTTCTTCCTTGATTCCTGCAGCGACAGAATTTTCTGCCATCATTGCCGGTTGGCCTTTCGGAACAAAACTCGTCACAATGTGATTTTTGTCTTTAATATATTTATTGTAAACCATCAGAATATCGTCAAGAGTTACCGCCTTAATATTTTCTATATCCTTTACTATAAATCCCGGGTCATCAAGATAAGTATTATAAAATGCAAGGTTCAGGGATTTATTCAGAATGCCGCTTAACCCTTCATAGAAGTTTTTCTCCGTGGAAGCCTTTATCCTTTCCACATCCTTTTCGGTAATTCCATCTTTCTCAAAACGGGCAAATGCTTCATAAACAGCCTCTTCAATTTCTTTTAACGATTTGCCTTCATTGGCAGTTATATTAACCGTAAACTCACCTGCCAGCTCTTCCGAACCATTGTAAGCATTAACTCGTGAAGTCAGTTGCTTCTCTTTCACAAGGACTTTATAAAACGGAGCCTTCTTTCCGTCAGCCAGTAATTTTGCAAGGAAATCAAGAGCATACATATCCTTATTATATTGTTCAGGAACAGGCCATACCATTGTTATTTGAGGAACATTGGCAAAATTATCCTCATGAAACAGTTTTTTGGTTTGTGCGAGTGTAACCGGCATTGCGCTGCGGGGGGATACAGTTCTTTGAGATTTGATTTCGCTGAAGTATTTGTCAATCAGCATCTTCACGGAGTCAGTCTCGAAATCACCTGAAATTACAAGGGTGGCATTATTGGGTCCATAGAAATTCTCATAATAGGTTTTTACATCATCAAGATTTGCATTCTTAAGATCTTCCATCTCTCCAATTACATCCCAGCTGTAAGGATGGCCTTTTGGGTAGAGATTTTTATAGATTACATCCTGAGTAAAACCATATGGTGAATTATCCACACTTTGTCTCTTTTCATTCTGGACAACATTCTGTTGTATTGCCATTAACCTGGAAGTAATTGAATTGATAAAGAATCCCATCCTGTCCGATTCAAGCCAAAGGATCTTTTCCAGGGCATTCTTCGGAAAAACCTCAAAATAGGTTGTCACGTCGCGGCTGGTAAAGCCGTTATTAAAACCTCCGGCATTTTCAATTATCATGTCAAATTTGCCTGGCGCGACATTTTCGGAGCCTCCAAAAAGAAGATGCTCAAATAGATGAGCAAAACCTGTCTTGCCGGGGATCTCCCTGCTTGAACCCACATGATACATTATAGCATATGAAATCATTGGATCAGAATGATCGGAATGTAGTATTACCTGAAGCCCGTTAGGCATAACATACTTTTCATAAGGTATGCTTAGGGAATCTTTTTCAGGAGTTTTTTTACATGAGGAAACGGAAAGCATGATCACCACAACGGTAATCAGAAAGCTGTAAATACGGAATTTGTTCATATTGAAAAATTTAAGATTAATTTATTACTGCTGTCAGATTTGAATGACGAAATTATAAAATTAATGCAATACGACAATAAAAAACTTACACTGAGGATTTGCCCCCCTGCCCCCCAAAAGGGGAGTTAATTCAGGGTAGTTTGTTAGCCCCCTTTTAGGGGGGAATGGGGGGTTGCTTCTCTGAGTAAGTTCTTATTATATTAATATAGATTCACAATGACAATTTTTGTATATTTCCAATACATTTTAAACAATCCCGGTATGAAAAAAATTCTGGCTTCTGTTATTTTATTAACAATTGCATTTGCGGGGACAGCCCAGCAAAAATCATTTCTCTCAGATATCTATTCATATCTCGAAAACACCTCCGTCTATGAACTTAACCAGGAGGAGGGACATACCCCGTTCATACCCTATATGTCTGTCAATGAGGCATTGATCAACAATAAAAACAAGGCTTCATCCTTCCTCTCCCTCAACGGTACGTGGAAATTCCATTATTCCGACACTCCCGAGAAGGTCCCCGGAGATTTCTTCCTTGAAAACTTCAACGATAAAAAATGGGATACAATACATGTACCGTCAAACTGGGAAATGCAGGGATTTGGTGATCCACTCTTCCGGAATGTCAGAACACCCTTTCCTCCAAATCCTCCTTATGTTCCTAAAGAGTATAATCCCACAGGCTCATACAGAAGAACATTCACAATGCCAACCTCATGGAAAGGCAAAGAAATTTTCCTGCGTATGGAGAAGACAGCTTCAGCTTCCTTTGTATGGATCAACGGGAAAGAGGTTGGTTATAACGAGGGTGCGCAGGAACCAGCAGAATATAATATTACCAGGTATATCAAATCCGGTAAAAACACAATTGCCGTATTAGTGACGAAATATTCCGATGGTTACTATCTTGAAGACCAGGATTACTGGAGGCTTGCCGGTATTTTTGACGATGTATGGCTTTTTGCTACTCCCGGAATACACATCTCTGACTGGGTCGCGACTACTGATCTGGACGAAACCTATACCGATGCAAAACTTAATTTATCAGTTGATTTAAAAAATTACACAACACAGGCTGCAGTAGATTATAGTGTAAGAATTACACTTTATAATTCTGGGGAAAGTGTAATCAATACACTTATTTCCAATAATATTTCAGTTTCTTCAAAGGGCAGGCAGACCATTAAAATATCGGAAAATATTAAAAATCCGGCAAAATGGTCGGCAGAAAAGCCAAACCTGTACACTCTGATATTTGAACTTCTTGGTCCAACCGGTAAAACAATTGAAGTTATAACCGGAAGAATCGGTTTCAAAGAAACAGAGATCAGGAACCAGGTCTTTTACCTTAACGGCGTCCCTGTAAAGCTGAATGGCATTAACAGCCATATGCAGCATCCCGAGCTTGGACATACAATGGATGAAGCGACTATCAGGAAAGATTTGAGTCTTTTTAAACAGTTCAATATCAACTGTGTAAGGACTTCACACTATCCGCCAGTAATCAGGTATCTCGAACTGGCCGATGAATATGGTATATATGTCGTTGATGAAACCGGGGATGAGGCACATGCAACAGAATATGTCTCGCGCAATAAAGACTGGGAAGAGATGTATCGGGAACGAGCCAGCAAAATGGTGCTTCGCGACAGGAATCACCCGAGCATTCTTTTCTGGAGCGCCGGCAATGAAAGCGGTGAAGGCGACAATATCTGTGCTGTCATTGATGAAGGAAAAAAATATGACAAAACCCGTTTCTGGATGTACGGGGGCAACGCCTTTGCTCATCATTGCGAGGATATTATTGGTCCACGTTATCCTCAGCTATATAATCTCATAACGAATGTATTCCTTGTTCCTGACAGTGTCGATCCGCGACCATCGTTTCTTGATGAATATGTGGCGGTAACTGGTAATGGCGGCGGTGGTTTCGACGATTACTGGAATGCTTTTTACAGCCACCCCCGGAGCATGGGAGGCGCAATATGGGATTTTGTGAGTACTGGTATAACCGAAAAGATAAAAACCCTCAGAGATGGTTCTGAAAATAACGTCCAGGTAAATGTTATGGGACGGGCAAAGCTTGTTCCGGGAGTCACTGGTAATGGCATTGACCTGAATGGACATGACCAGTGGGTTGAAGTATACAGAGATGATGCCCTGGAAATAGACCGGGATCAACTGACCCTGTCACTTTGGGTATTTCCCCGCTCTCTCAGCAGTTCAGCCGGTACCCTGATAACAAAGGGAAATTACCAGTTTGGAATCCGTCAGGTTAGAAAGGATTCACTCGAGTTTTATCTGACAACACGTACAAAACATAAAGTTCAGATCTCTCTTCCCGAAGGATGGGAGAACAACTGGCATCATGTCACTGCCAATTATGACGGGACAGTAATTTACCTGACAATTGATGATAAAGAAAGCATCCGGAAACCTGTCACAGGGAATATCAGGAATACTCCATTCCCGGTTGACATAGGGCGCAATGTCGAAATACACGGACAGGAAACATCAGTTTATATCTGTGACGCTATAATTGACAATGTGGGTATATTTTCAGAGAATATTGCTGCCGGAGCTTTGAAGCCTCCTTCATCGGAATTAAAGAAAAAGGCTGCCTTGTGGCTCGACTTTGAAGAAATTCAGGAAGGGGGTGAATTCTTCAGTTACGGCATCGGAGCCAGGACTTACGGCTCCATCTGGCCCGATCGTCGTCCCCAGCCTGAAATGTGGCAGATAAAGAAATCGGGACAACCTGTAAATGTAAAGTTAGTATCTGCTGAAAGAGGAGAGATTGAGGTAATTAACAGGTATCTCTTTACCAACCTGATTGAATTGCAGACTATTTGGATGTTACAGGCAGATAATGAGGTCATTGAAAAAGGGGAATTGTCTCTGGATCTTGCACCTCAGGATAAAAGAGTAGTAACAATACCAATCACTAAACCAGAACTAAAAGAGAATGTTGAGTATCGCTTATTACTGAGTTTTCGCCAGAAAGGGAAAACTGCCTGGGCAGATGAAGGATTTGAGATTGCCTGGGAACAGCTCAACATGCCGTGGATTAAGCCTTCCCGGAGCATTATACAGACTATTCCGTCATTAACTGTAAGAGAAGAGAAGGAAAAGCTGCTTATAATTGGCAAGGATTTTACATATGTTTTTGATACGAATACCGGCATGATGACCTCCATGAAAGTGTCAGGTGAAGATATGATAAATAGAGGTCCGGAGTTAAATGTATGGCGTGCACCCCTGGCTAATGAGACTGACGAGTGGGCATATCGTTCATCCAACACAAAGCACAGGACAGAAGGATATGGCAGGTTTGCTGCCTCGGAATGGTACTCTGCAGGACTTGAAAAACTACAGTATAAGCTTGAATCATTTAATTATAAAATTATTGATAACCAATATGTTGTGGTCGATGCCAGAAATATTGCCATCCTGGGAACAGGAAGAGGAGCATTTATAAATCAGTTTAATTATAATATTTCCGGTACCGGGGAATTAACTATAAATCATTCAGTAATCCCAAATGGTGATATGCCTTCGTGGCTTCCCAGGGTAGGGTTGGATTGGATATTGGACCGATCGCTTGAAAATGTTGAATGGAACGGGAGGGGGCCGCAGGAAAATTATCCCGACCGGAAATCAGGTTACAAGATTGGTACGTATAAGTCAACGGTTACTGATATGTATGAACCCTACCTTATTCCCCAGGATTACGGACTGAGGACCGATAACCGATGGGTGAAAATGACTGGTAAAAATGGGATCGGTCTTGAATTCAGCGGCAATAAGCTTTTCAACTTCAGTGCACATCCCTATTCTGTTGATAACCTGACGAAAGCACTTTATACTTATCAGCTACAGCCGTTTGATGGCATTACCTTTAACTTTGATTATGCTACAAGCGGAGTCGGTTGTACTGCTTTATCGGTTTTCCCTGAATACCAGGTGATGCCACAGAGATATGATTTTACGGTTAAAATTAAACCAGTACCCAGTAGGCGGTAATTGTTAATGAGTATTGATCAGTAATTTAGCTTCAAATGGGGATCTTGAGTGGTTATACTCCCCCTGGAGGGGGGCCAGGGGGGTGTAAAAAAACATTAATATGAAAGATAATACAATACACAAAAAATCTTAAACAACTCCGCTTGCCAATGAAAGATATTAACACACATGAAAAGACAGGGCATTACCGGTACAGGATTCTTGCATTGGTCTTCATGGCCACAACAATAAATTATTTCGACCGGAGTATCCTGGGGGTTCTGGCTCCAACCCTGCAAAACCTTTTCGACTGGTCAAATAAAGACTACGCTGCCATAATGGTTTCCTTCAAAATTGCTTATGGAATAGGATTATTGTTCATGGGTGGGATCATTGACAGGTTCGGTACTAAAATAGGATATACGCTTTCAATAGTTATATGGAGTTTGTTTGGTATGCTGCATGCTGTTATCAGGCAGTCATTCAGTCTTGTCGGATTTATTGTGGCACGTTTTGGATTGGGTATGGGTGAATCGGGAAATTTTCCGGCTGCAATTAAAACTGTAGCCGAGTGGTTCCCAAAAAGGGATCGCGCTTTCGCCACCGGAATTTTTGATGCATCAACAAGTGTAGGGGCAATATTAGCCCCGTTCATTGTCGGAGCTATAGTTTCAATTGAGGGTAAAAATTGGCAGATACCTTTTCTTATTACGGGAGTGCTCAGCGCTCTCTGGGTTTATCTATGGCTGAAGACTTATCAGAGACCAGAATTACATCTCCGTTTATCGAAAAAAGAGCTGGCTTATATTAACATTGATTCTGAAGAAGAAACAAAAGAAAAAATCCCATGGCTGAAACTCATACCCAGGAGGGAAACCTGGGCTTTCGCACTGACCACATTAACCGATGCAGTCTGGTGGTTTTATCTTTTCTGGGGTGCAAAATTCCTTGGTGACCAGTTTGGTGTGGATATTAAAAACATCGGACTTCCATTCCTTGTGATCTTTATTATGGCTGATGCCGGAAGCCTCATCGGGGGATATACCTCAGGAGCATTAATAAAAAAAGGATGGTCTATAAATAAGGCCAGAAAAGTGACGTTGCTGGTTTGTGCAATTATTATTTTACCATTAACCATCGTGCCTGTTGTTGCAAGTAAATGGCTTGCTGTATTATTAATAGCTTTAGGCGCTGCAGGACATCAGGCATGGTCGATTAATGGCTATACCCTGGTTTCTGATGTTTTCCCGAAAAAAGCAACAGCCTCTGTCATAGGAATAGGAAAAATGATCGGAGTGGCAGGCTCAATAGTTGCTGACATTGCTTTGGGTTCGGTACTGGATACTGCAAATAATTCAGGATATTTCTGGGCTTTTGTTATTGCAGGTTCTTCCTATCTTATTATTTTGGGATTTGTCCACCTGCTGATGCCAAAAATGACACCCCTGGATGATAATCTGGAATATATCAGGAAATAAAACTAAATAGTCGCTGGCGCCGATTACAAATCCGCGCCAGCAAAATGTGAAGAGGCACAATGGCGCAAAGTTTAAAAAAGTATTAATCATAATCTAACTGAACACAATGGAAATAATTATTTCAAACAACCGCAGTGAACTTGGGCAGAAAGCTGCCCGGAAAGGCGCTGATCTTATCCGTAAGGCAATACTGGAAAGTGGAAAAGCTGACATTATTGTGGCGACCGGATCTTCACAATTCGAAATGCTTGCAGCACTTGTGAAAGAGGACATGGAGTGGCCAAAGGTTACTGCATTTCACCTTGATGAGTATATCGGCCTTCCTGCGACACATCCTGCATCTTTCAGGAAAGACCTGAAGGAACGGTTTGCGGATGAGGTCCCGCTCAGATCTTTCATCTACGTAAACGGTGACGGCGATCCGGTCATTGAGTGCAAGCGCATTGGCAAGATCATCAGTGAGCATCAGATAGATGTAGCTTTCATAGGTATTGGTGAAAATGGCCACATTGCTTTCAACGATCCGCCAGCAGACTTCGAAACGGATGATCCTTATATTATTGTAAATCTTGATGATGCCTGCAGGCATCAACAGCTTGGTGAAGGCTGGTTCCCAACCCTGAATGATGTTCCCCGAAAAGCAATCAGTATGTCGGTAAAGCAGATCATGAAATCAAAAGCAATTATCTGCACTGTTCCTGATCTACGTAAGGCAGAGGCTGTAAAGAAGACTGTGGAAGAGCTTGTTACACCGGCTGTCCCTGCTACGGTTTTACGTGTTCATGAGGCTGCATGGCTTTATCTTGATAATGATTCGGCTTCATTGTTATCATAATTTTTTGTCTAAATACCAAGCGTTCAACGAAACCGTCCATTTGTCAAGTCAAACCTGCAATTTGTTGACTGGATTCTGTTATAATTTCTTTAAAGGCTTAAATTCAGACATTATTGCCAGACCTGATCGTGGTTATTTAATATAAGAATTATTTTATTGATTTTGAATTATTTATCTTTGTATTGCGCTTAATTGCAAACTGTTTGAACATGAAAGCTTTTAGACTGATCATTTTATTTTTAGTCATGATGCCTGGTATCTCTCAGGCAACAACTGCATTTTTATCTGATGCTTCAAACATCAGGATTAAAATTCCTCGCGATTTACCAGAAGATACAGCAAAAATTAATAGTCTGACAAGGACAGGAATAAAATACCTTTCAAAACCTCTCATGATAAAGGAAGCTAAGGCATGTATTGATACCGCACTGTTTATCTGTAAGAAGGAAAAAATTGAGATCCCTGCTCTTCTGCATCTTCTGATGGCGGAATACAACCTGACAGCAAGTGATTATCAGAATGCATCGGCTGAGGCAGCACTTGCAATGGAGCAGGCTGAAGAATCCGGGGAGTATGAGGTTCTTGCAAAGACTATGTTCTTCCTCGGAGGATACTACGAAAAGGCAGGATTTTATAAAGAGAGCCTGGATAATTATGCCAGCGGCATTGCCCTTTCAAAGGATAAAGGACTTAAAGGCTTTATACAGAAAGGATATGAAGGGCAGGCACATGTTCATAATACCATAAACAACCTGGAAGGATATGAACAATCCCTGAAGAGCATGATAGAAGCATCCATGACCGAAAACGATACAGGTTCCTTAGCCCTTGGATACTTTAATCTCGGATCACTGAATATAGAAAAGAGCCGGAATTATGAACTCGCCGATTCGTTACTGAAGAGATCCCTGGTACTTTCCCTGGCAATAAAGGATACATTTTGCATAACAAGGGTACTAGCGAATATGGGATATAATTTCTACCTCTCAAAGAAGTATGATTCTGCTCTTTCCTACTATAATAAATCGCTGAAATATGGAATCCCCGGCAGGGATTTTGAAATAGTATCCAATGCTTACGGTAACTTAGGTACCATATATCGTGATATGGGAGACCAGGAAAAATCGATCAAGAATTATACCATGGGAATTGAATACGCAAAAAAGGTAGACGACTGGTATGACCTTTACTGGATATACTCGGACATGAGCAAAATGTATCTTAAAGCACGGGATACTTCAAATGCATTTAAAAATTATGTACTTTTTAAGAAGTACAGCGATTCAACATTAATCAAGAACAGGAATAAGTGGTTCTCGGATGCAAGTACAAAATATAAAGTAGATACCCAGCAAAAGGAAGTTGAACTGTTGTCACTCAGGCTGAAGAACCAGCGTCTCCTGAATTATGGGTTTATCGGATTTTTTATTCTCGCCATTGCAATAGGATTACTTCTCTGGAGAGGAACTCAGCTTAAAGCTAAACGTCGGATAAGCGAGATGAACCAAAAGATTTCTGAAATTACACAGGCAAACCTGCGGCAACAGATGAATCCTCATTTTATTTTTAATACTCTTAACTCCATACAATATTATATGTATCAGCACGATAAGCTGGCTACTAACAATTATTTGACCAAGTTTTCGAATCTGATGCGGAAAGTCCTTGAGAACTCACAACATACCTCCGTGACCCTGCGGGATGAACTGAATGCGTTGAATCTCTATCTGGAGCTTGAGTGTATAAGATTTAAAGATAAGTTCGATTATGAGATCAAGGTTGATGAAGAGATAGATCCCCTTATTTATAAAGTTCCGACCATGCTGATTCAGCCTTATGTTGAAAATTCCATCTGTCACGGACTTATGCCACGGGAAGGCAAGGGAACTGTCAGAATTGATATTAAACTTAACCAGAATCATCTTTTATGCACTATCGAGGACAACGGCATTGGCCGTGAGGCAGCCCACGAAAGAAGAGTGAAAAAAGAAAACAATCATAATTCATTGGGAACTCAAATCACCACATCAAGACTGGATCTGGTAAATGCCCTCTACGGAACCAGTTTAAAGACAACTTATACCGATTTGAAAAACATAAATGGCGATCCGACCGGAACGCGGGTAGAAATAAATATTCCTTTATTAACATGACCAAGAAGCTTAAAACAGTCATTATTGATGATGAACCAGATGCCGTTGATTTCATTTTTTCAATTATCGGGGAGTATTGTCCTGGTCTGGAAGTGGTAGGCAAGGCATATGATGTAAAAGCCGGCGTTCAAAGGATTAAAGAGTTAAAACCTGACCTGGTATTTCTCGACGTTGAAATGCCTCATGGTACAGGATTTGATCTCCTCGAAAATTTTCCTGATAAGGACTTTGATGTTGTGTTCATAACAGCATTTAACCATTATGCTATTAAAGCAATTAGGTTCAGTGCAGTGGATTATATCCTTAAACCTATAAATATAAATGAGTTCATTGAATCCGTAAACAGGGTGATACAAAAGCGATCCAGTAATTTATTTCGCGGGAATGAAAACATTAAAATCCTTCTGGAGAATCTGAAAACCGGACTTCCTTCCCGGCTGGCTATCCCTACCTCTGACGGAATGGAGTACCTGAATCCCAAAGACATTATCCGTATTGAAGCTGACCGGAGTTATTCCTGGTTTTATATCACCGGGAACCGTAAGATGCTTGTATCAAAAAATCTCAAGGAATTCCAGGACCTGCTAAATGACCGCTACTTTTTTCGCCCGCATAATTCACATCTTATAAACCTGAAATTTGTAAAGAAATATATACGTCGGGAAGGAGGATATATTGAAATGCAGGACGGATCGGAAATTCCCGTTTCAAGAAACAGAAAGGATCTTTTCCTGGTCCATATGTCAAGATTTAAAGGCTAAATAAAAAGGGGCTTTTTGAAAAGCCCCTAAAGCGTTAAATTAAACCTAAACCAGCACTGACCGTACTGAAGAAAAAGAAATCTTTATTTTGTTGCAAGAATACCTTCCGGATCCTTTAAGAGGAATGGAAAATATGCGGCAATGAGCTTCGAATTATCCAGATCGGCGTTTCCTCCGCATGAAAGAACTCTCTGGTGGTAGTACTGCTCATTGTTTAGTTCAGTATTGGATGTCGTATAACCCTCTTTTTCAAGATCTTTGCTAAGTCTTTCGACGCCAAAATAGCTTTTGTTACAGACGTACTGAATTGACAGATTGTCGGATAGGACATAATACTTTTTGCATTTGTTGGTTTTTTCAACTGCAATAGTAACCTTCATACCGGTGTTCTCATAAGAGATCGTGAACGCTTTAAGCTCTTTCCCGTTCAATATAACAGGTTCGTCCATGGTCTCAATCTTATAGTCTCCAAGTGCTGAAAAAGTTTTTCCTTCAGCAATAACTTTTTTTGCAAATGATGCAGTACTGAAAGCGATTATAAGTACTACTGCTAAAAACATTTTTTTCATGGCTAAAAAAATTAATTAATAAATTAAATTCACTTATTTACTGTCCGTATATTTATTTAAATCTTCTTTTTCATTCAAGTACACAACTAAATTATATTATTAATTAAATAACAATAGATCAGAATTTACGGATGGCATGCCCCGGTTTCCGGATTGCAGAATTCGGGGGAAAAGGGGTATGAAGAGGTTAAATTTTCCTGAGATTTTCTTGACTTGGGTTGTTTAATGTCTTAAATTTGATTAGTTGGTGTTTGTTAATTGATTTTAAGCAATACAGATTCTGTTCCTGAAAGAAAAACGGGACTTCCGTAACACTAAAGGGACTGACCGGAGACACAACCATTCAAAGCCAGATAGATGAGCTGGAAAAAGCTTATGCCTACAAAACAAAGATTACTGCTGATACCATCACACTTGCAAGCCCATCGATTAATCTGCGTGATAAATATAATACTGTTGTGGCTTCTTATAATGCTGAAAAGTCATTAGTTAACCTGCAGTCTGTTCTTACTTATGTTCTGTCGATTATCTGGAAAATAGATGATTATCTTGAAAGTGAACTGACAAATGCCTCTTTAGTAAGTTCTGTAAAGGCAAACATTTCGATCTTTTCAACTATTGCAAAAGATATAATTGGTCTCGATAAGAATTTGAAATCAAAATTTGGAGCAAGCTATACTACACAGGCAAAAGCGTCAGATTTTACCGATTCAGTATGGGGTGCTGGTTTCGTTACGGGAGTTACATCGTTAGGAATTCTTACTGCAGCAACCAATGAAGAAAATTGGGAACTTGCCTTCAATAAATTAAATACCATATTTGATTCTTTGAACAGCACGTACCTTTCACTTATTGTAGGCGCTGCATCAGCCATTTCAAAAAATGCAGATATTGCCTTGACGCTGGCGTTGCCATTGTATGAAACCATATTAAAAGGAGTAAGTGCCTATAGTACAGCGATGCCTCCAAGCGGCGCAATCGCAGGCATATATGCTTTAATCGACCGTACCCGTGGCGTATGGAAAGCTCCTGCAAACATCAGCCTTACAAATGTTATTAAACCTTGTTTGACATTTACAAAAGCAGAGCTTGATGCTCTCAATGTTGACGTTAATTCAGGAAAATCAATTAATGCTATCCGCTCTTTCGTTGGTAAAGGCACTCTTGTATATGGAGCCCGTACCCTGGCAGGTAACGATAATGAATGGCGTTATATTCCGGTCCGTAGATTATTTATCATGGTAAAAAAATCGGTGAAAAAAGCTATTGAGCAATTCGTTTTCGAACCAAACGATGCCAACACATGGGCAAAAGTGCAGGCTATGATTGAAAATTTTCTGCAGATTATCTGGAGACAGGGAGCATTACAGGGGGCCAAACCTGAACATGCTTTTTATGTTGCCATTGGATTAGGTAAGACTATGAACCCTGGTGATATTCTTGAAGGAAGGATGATAATTGAAATAGGTATGGCAGCTATACGACCAGTTGAATTTATCATTATCCGCTTCTCTCATAAAATGGCACAATCATAATAGCCTTGTTTAGTATTGTTACTTTTTAACTTTATTTTAATCAAGTAATGGCAAATCATCCCCTCCCGAAATTTCACTTCATCGTAGAATGGGGTGGAAACAAAATCGGATTCACTGAAGCAACCGGACTCGATATACAGGTTGAAGCTATAGAATACCGAAAAGGCTCAAGTAATACTTATTCCAAAATTAAAATGCCTGGCTTTCTAAAGAATAGTAATATCACATTAAAGCATGGCACATTTGAAGGTGATACTGATTTCTATAAATGGATGGAAACAATAAACCTCAATTTACCTGAACGAAGGGATATAATAATCAAGTTATTGGATGAAAGTCATACACCGGTTATGGCCTGGCGGGCAGTGAACGCTTTCCCTTTGAAGGTACAGGCAAGCGACCTGAAGGCAGATGGAAATGAAGTGGCCATTGAAAGTATTGAGATAGCACATGAAGGATTGTTCATTGTTCTATAATACCTAAGTGAATACTGTTGGTAGAACCAATGGCTAATGACAGTAAACCCGTGGCAGGAGGCTACTGGACACTATTATAAGGGATGCTAATAAAAGCGAGATTAAAATTGATGCCGCTGAAGGATTAGAGTTTACCATGCAGCATTTTTTCTATGCATGGTTTCAACTTAGATCCGAAACGGGGAAAGGAAGCTTTTTTGAGGCATACTGATCATGTAAGTTATAATTACACTATTGTCCGACTAATAATTTAGATTCAAATTTTAATTTATTAACATCCTGATTATCAGGATCCAATTTTTTATCAATTTTATTCACCCCCTATAGATTTAAACTTAATTGTAATAAGGGAGGTCCCAGATTTCTTCTGTTATAACTCCTTTTTGTGCTCCTTAGCAGTTCATTGACATCCAAAAGACTTATTAAATGTATCCTGACAAGAGAAGCAACAACCGAGAAGGCTTTCTTAGCCTGTGCTATTTTTTGTGTCACTGTTAATAATAACTGAGCTATTAATGTACACCATACTTGTGTGTAGATTGCATTTACGTTCTCCCCATAAAAATAATGCAGTTGGAAGTTCTGCTTCATCTTTTTAAACAGGATCTCTATACCCCATCTTTTCTTATAAAGGAATGCGACTTCCTCGGCTTCAATATCAAAATTATTTGTTAAAAACTCAAAGTACCGGTTTCTCTCATCCTGGTAGCTGACCTTTCTTAATTGCAGGTTCTTTTTAATCTTGAGATTTCTTTTCCCACTTTCATCTTCAGGATGATATTCCAACTCGATAATTTCGTCTCTGAGAACTTTTGCCTGTCCTTCCTTACGATAATGAGTTCTTTTGACTTCTTTAACCACGTATACGGCATTTTTTTTCATACAGGTAACAAAATAGACCTGATTCTGTGTCCAGAGTGCAAATTGATGATAATAGTTATATGCTTTGTCAAAGACTACCATACTATGAGAGATCAATTCCAGACTCTTTAAGAATTTCTGATCATGTACTTTTGCTGCCGTGACTTTAATAAACCGGCCAACCGATTGAACTGCATCAATCAACATATGAACTTTTAATCCGCCTTTCTTCTTCCCATCTCCTTTTGGATTGCGACCAACCCCTTTCAATATATCACTGAACAACCTGACTGTCGTAGAATCGATTAAAAGAACCTCTTTAAAGGTCAATCCAAAAGTTCGGCTGTCCGACAAAAAACTCTGATAATGCTTTACCAAACTAAAATACAATTCTTCAAAAAATTTATTGTTTCTGTTGCGTAAACCATCACATGCTGTACTCTTCGCCGGAGCTTTATCCAAGCCCAAATGATTTAGTTTTCCGCCTAAAGCCCGCAATCCTTCGCATATCTCAGTCATGGAATCACATCGGCTTAATATCCCGAACAGCATTGTAAACAGGTGTGTCCTGGTTTTGAATGCCTTGTAATAATAATCACTGTTATGCTTCCTGATCAGCCCCTGTATGTCTACTTTATTTACCAAATTCATAATCTGTTTGAAAACCGGCTGTCCGACAAATTTTATTTCTGTATCTTTACTCATGTTGTATTTATTTTCTCCAAAAACCAAATTACAACATCTGGGGGAAACCTTTGGGGAGTACCCCTTATTTTATTATTTTAGTCGGACACTAGTGA
>JALHSP010000173.1 GCA_022865305.1 Bacteroidales bacterium
CGTTTTTAAGTGCAGAGAGACAGGTTTCTTTATTTAGTGTTTGGGCACAATACTGAGCTAAGTCATAAAAAGCGACATAGTATTTTGGTGATAACTCCACTGCTAATAACAATGCTGAAACAGCATTATGATATTCATTCTTACATCCATATATATGACCAATTAGCCGATATGAATAGCTTTTATAATCCAAAATTTCTTCATCTTGTTCTTCATCTTTCAGCTTTTCCTCTTCTTCAATTTCTTTTAGTATTATATCTAGTTCATCCTCCTCGGGGCACTCCTTACCTTTCCGCTCGATGCTTTCTTTTGGTGCATGAGGGAGACTTCTTTCCAAGAAGATCTTTGCGTCATCAAACTTGTGCATCTGCAAATAGGTTCCTGCTAAGCCAATATAAGTTCTGTAATATGATCTTCCCCCGAAAAAGTAGACACGGGGTTAAGCCACTTTTGAATATTTTTGTTCGTATTCTGTCGGAGAAAGGTATCCCAAAGCTGAATGTTTCCTGGTTCGGTTATAAAAGATTTCGATGTATTCAAAAATACTCTGGGATGCCTGATCTCTTGTCTGATATTTTTCAAAATGAACCCATTCCGTCTTCAATGAATGGAAGAATGTTTCCACAATAGCATTATCATACGGATTTCCTTTTCTGCTCATACTCTGAATAAAATCGTTCATTTGAGCAAGTTCTTTGAAATCTTCTGAGGCATACTGAGAACCCCGATCCGAATGGAAGATCAACCCGGGACCCACCTGACGGCGGAACAAAGCGCGTTTTAAGGCATTTATGGTCAACTGGCGGTCCAAATAAGCCGAAATGGACCAACCGACGATGATTCTGGAGTAAATGTCAAGTATGACAGCCAGATAAAGCCAGCCTTCCATGCTCCAGACATAGCTGATATCGGATGCCCAGATCTGGTTAGGAGCCTCTGCTTCAAAGTTCTGTTCCAGTATATTAGGAAAAACCGACAGCTGATGGCGAGAACTGGTCGTGACCTTGAATTTTCGCTTGGTCTTGGATCGAATACTATGCTTATGCATCAACCTGGCAACACGGTTCTCGCTCACACAGAATCCCTGTGAGAAGAGTTCCTGGGCAATCCTGGGACTTCCATAGATCCCATGGCTGATTTCATAAATCTTAACGATACGATATAGCAGGTCCTCGTTCTCCTTTTGCCGGTTGCTTTTTCCTCGCATCTTCCATGCATAATAAGCGCTCCGGGATACTTCTAATACGAGGCACATCTTTTTCACCCTGAATTCGGAGCGGTGAAGGTCGATGAATTCGAACTTCATTCGGGGTGCATTGCAAAGAAGGCCACCGCTTTTTTTAAAATTTCCCTTTCTTCCTGTAGATCAGCCACTTCCTTTTTCAGACGCCGGATTTCCTCATCCTCATCTCTCAAGTAACCTTTGCCGGGGAAACTGTTACCATGATCTCTCAGGTATTCACGCTTCCAGCGATGAAGCATGCCCGTGTTGATTCCAAGTTCCCGTGCCACTGTCTCTGCCGGCTGTCCGCCGTCAAGTATTAACCTGACAGCTCTCTGTTTGAACTCTCTGTCAAATCTCCGTCTCCTAGTCGATCCGTTCATGACACACCTCCATTTGAATAACTGTAATATAATGACTTTTCGGTGTGTCTACAAATTCAGGGGAAGTTCATAATTTGTATTGCTTTCTTAAGCGAGGTAATAGCTTCATTAAATTTACCCTGCTTACCCAATACATATCCTATTGCCCCGTATACCTGATAAGAATGCGGTAACAAATTCAACACCCAACAATACGCTTCATATGCTGTCTGACCATCATTCATACCTTCCGTTCTTCTTGATACTAATATTCAGTATCGTATTAAAAATTCCATTTTTTCACATTAAGAATGTAATTATAAAAGTTAAAGGTTATCTAATAGTATTATGAACAAATAATACAAACACTTATAGATAATAATAATATAAAAACGATAACCATTAAGAAATATCTTATTAATTTTATATTAATAATATTGTAACTTATTAATCATAATTAATTTATGATGTTTTTTACACATAACGATAACCATTAAGTATTATTATTATAATATATTTTTTTATTTTGTCAAGTGATTTTTTATTTTTTTTATTAATTTTATTATTTGACAGACCCCCGTTTTATAATCATACTTTTTATGAAAAAATACAATGAGTGGTTGGTCTTTTTGTCTGCCTATTGTTATAAGCTCCAAAATCACGGCACAATGAGTGGGCATACGGTTTCCGCATGTCCTTTATCGGAAATTGAGTGAATACGTAAAATGGGTGTGGATAGACAGGTCTATC
>JALHSP010000174.1 GCA_022865305.1 Bacteroidales bacterium
CCGCACACGTGATTTATACGAGAAAGGTTACTGTGCCCGTGGCTCAATGGAGTTACGCATAAAAGATCATAAGTTGTATCTTAAGTCTGACCGGTCGTCTTGCACAAAGTTTACAGCAAACCAGTTTCGTTTGTTTCTGCACTCAATGGCATACATACTTATACACACATTGCAAAAACAGGTATTAAAAGGAAGTGAGTATGCCAATGCAACCATGAAGACCATACAGCTTAAAATTATTAAAACCGCTGCATGGGTTAAAGAAATGAAAACCAGGATAAAAATAGAGTTACCACAGTTTTGTACGACAAAAAAGGAGCAGATCAGGGGTTTTGAGATGCTGATCATGCTTCGAACTTAGAAATAATAAATCACAATATCCCAAAAGCATAAAGTCTGATAATCAATAACATGAATGGGAAAGGTATATCCCAGTGGAAGATTTTGCACCAAAAGTAAATGCTGTCACGAAAAAATCAGGGTAGTCTCCAGATAAAAATCGAAAAATCTCATCCATAAAATTAAATCACGAATCCCATCAGAGTAAACACAAGCGCAAAAGTCAATTTTTATGCTTAATTTTAAGTTTATGAATTAATCAGGCTAAGTCTTTCATTTCAACAAATGAGTATTTCTCACTCTTTTTCAAGGTAATTTTCGGGTTTATCTCTACAAAATCACCAAGTTTAAATGTCGTCCATCCTTCAAGTATCATAGCTCTATAATATGTTATTTGGTTAAGCTATCCAATCGGGTTTCAATCTGTGTGGTTATCATACTAATGAAAGTTTCTAAAAGAAAATCTATATCATCTATTTCTAAAGATTTATGATATAGTTTACGCAGGATACTTTTACCCCTCTCCATCTCTAACTGAAAATCGTACCAGAACCTATCAAAGAGAATAACGATTGTAAGCCAAGAGTCAAATGCTTGTTTCCCTGCTTTCTTGAATCCTGAAAAGCGTACTTCAAATCGTATTTCGGTTACTACCTTATCGTTAGTAGATAAATAATCTATTGCTTCTTCTGAATTATTAACCCATTTTGAATCTATAATATAACCAAACTTACATTCAATGAAAAGATCACATACCTTCCTCAATTCATTTGTCAGGATTTTCAGGAATGGGATGATATCATTTATTAAAACCCGGTCAACATTCTCTTTTGTCTTTGGTTCCTGAATGGGTTCTTGTTTCAGACTTTCAATCTTTTCTCTGAATCGGGCAAGTTTTTCTTCGAGAGGGGACTTTGGAATTGAAAACTCCTCAAAACCTTTATCTAACTCTGCCTCCAGTTCTTTTATAGTCGGAATTTCACCCTTCAGATTAACCGGCAACGATTTAGACAGTTTATATTCTGCAACTCCCATCGGGGTATTTATTCCGGTCAGAGCATACTTTACTACTGTCTTATTTGGCGTTCTGCAAAGCAATACTCCTATTGTGGGATTATGGTCATCTTTCTTAATCTGTTCATTAACCGTGTTTATATAGAAGTTAAGTTTACCTGCATATTCAGGTTCAAAGTCACCTACTTTTAGTTCAAAGATTACAAAACACTTCAGATGATAATTATAGAATAATAGATCAAGGAAAAAGTCATCACCTGCAACGTTCAGATTGAACTGATTCCCTACATAGGCAAAACCTCTGCCAAGTTCGAGGATAAACTTTTTAATGTGTTGTATGAGAGCTTTCTCAACTTCCCTTTCCTGGGCTTCCTCACTTAAATTCAAAAAGTCGAATAAATAAGGATTTTTTATTGTTTCATTTGCCAAATCAGCTTGAGGTAGTGGCAATGTTTCTCTAAAGTTAGTTATCGCACTACCTTGCCTTGAATATAGATCACTTTCAATCTGTAAAGTAAGAATACTCCTTTTCCATGCGTTTTGAATTGTCTTAATCATATAGAAAAGACGTTCTTCTTCCGTCTTTATTCTGTCTAAAAGAACCTGATGATAAGACCATGGGATTTGTGCAGCAATCTGCTGCACTTTTATAGTTTTTAGGTCGGTTTCATTACTGGATTTGATTTGTGCAGCAGGCTGCTGCACAATTATAAAACCAGGATAGGTTCCGGCAAAAGATTTCATGTATTTTAGGTTCCTGATTGAAAACCCTTTCATATCCGGGAACTCTGATTGAAGGTCTTTAGCAAGTCTGTCGATGATTTTGGTACCCCATCCTTCTTTAGCCTGGATATCAATTATTGTTTTACCTACCTCCTAATACATTGAGAGAAGCTCTTTATTTACGGAAAGAGCTGCCTTTTGTCGTGCCTCATTAATCTTTATTTTCAGATCATTTAAAACCTTAAAGTAACTCTTGTCTAATTCAGATCTCATAGCCAAGTTTTTTCAAATTTTCCTTAATCACAGAATCAAGCTCCACACTCTTTAGGATCTGCTCTGATAGTTCAGAAGTCAGTTTTTTCATCTTCTCATCGAACACCTCCCCATCATCTTCCTCCTCTTTAAAGTCTATATATCTTCCTGGAGTGAGGACATAGTTGTTTTTACGCACCTCATCCAGGGAAACTGATTTGCACAATCCGGGAACATCAATGTACTTGCTTTCGTAATCTTTGCTTCTCCAGTTATGATATATTTCTCCAATGGAAGTAATATTATCATCAGTTAGTTCTTTCTGCCTTCTGCTGATCATGATTCCTTTTTCCCGGGCATCTATAAAAAGAAAGTGACCGGAACGGTTCCGGAACTTGCCATTGGTCTTGTTTCTTGCAAGGAACCAAAGACAGGCAGGTATTTGAGTGTTATAGAACAACTGTGAAGGCAGGGCAACCATACAGTCAATGAGATCATTTTCTATCATGTTCTTCCTTATCTCTCCCTCAGATGATGTATCGCTGCTCATACTTCCATTAGCTAATACTATCCCTGCTGTTCCTCCAGGTGCAAGTTTGCTTATGAAATGCTGCAGCCAGGCAAAGTTAGCGTTTCCGGCAGGAGGTACTCCATATTTCCAACGATGGTCATCCTTCTGAATCCGATAGTCACTTACATTAAATGGTGGATTAGCCAGAATATAGTCAACTTTAACATCGGGTAATTCATCTTTAAGCAAAGTGTCACCGAGTTCAATTTTTGCCTCTATGCCTCTTATTGCGAGATTCATCCTGGCAAGTTTGTAAGTAGTTGGATTACTCTCCTGTCCGAATATGCTGATTTTGCCCTTTCTGTGTTCGTGCAGTTCAATGAATCTCTCACTTTGTACAAACATACCACCACTACCACAGCACCCATCATAGACCCTCTTTTCTGCCTCTGGTGAGAGCATTTCAACAAGTAGTCTGACAATACTTTGTGGAGTATAGAATTGCCCACCTTTCTTGCCCTCAGCATCAGCAAACTGCCCAAGGAAGTATTCAAATACGAATCCGAGAACATCCTTCCCCTTGCTACCTCCATCACCACTTAGAGTAATTGACCCTATCAAGTCTATCAATTCTCCAAGTCTCTGTTTATCAAGAGCCGGTCTGGCGTAGTCTTTAGGAAGCACCCCCTTGAGTGTAGGGTTATCCTTTTCAATGGCATCCATAGCATCATCAACATCCTTGCCGATAGTTGGAAGTTTCGCCCTGTTTTGAAGCCAAGACCATCTTGCCTGGGGAGGTACATAGAACACTCTTTCAGCTGTGTATTCGTCTTTTGATTCGGGGTCAGCAAAAGTGGTTGCACTATCAGCTTTCAGTTTCTGGTAGAGTTCTTCAAATGAATCAGAGATATATTTCAGGAAGATCAGCCCCAGGACAACGTGTTTGTACTCGGCTGCATCCATGTTATTTCGCAGCTTATCGGCAGTTTTCCAGAGGGTTGTTTCAAGTTTGTTGTTCTCAGGCATGGTTCAAGAAGGGATTAATGACATTGAAAGATTAAAGGTACGAAAAATCAAAGGAACTGTTAAAAAGGAAAGAGGCGGTACATTTTGAATACTCGCTGCATTTCCTCGTACTTAAAGGATTTGAAGTAACACAATGCGATTAATCCTCCCTTTTCTACTTTAAAAGGCATGTTTAAAAAATTACCAAATACATGGAATTAATTTATAGCGAGTTTTATAAGTATATTCACGGTACCCGTTCAATTCATTTATCAGGGTCCTATCTTCAAAATATGTTCTTATTAAAATAAGTATAATAGAAAGACTTGATGGAATTATACACCAAAGAGAACCCAAGATTAATGGAATTCCTGCTACTGATATAATCATACCAAGATATCCCGGATGACGAATAACCTTATATAAACCAGTTTCACAAACAGTATGCCCTCTATCTGTTTGAATGCGCATCGCACTTGAAAAGAACTTATTTTGTATTTGGGCAGTAAGAAAGATAACTTCTCCACCAAGGATAAGCACTATACCAAGCAAGTAAATGCCCCAATGTAATTGTGGTGACCAATAATAGCGACCTGAATCCAATCCTGCCACGATATTGATAATGATATTAATCAGTACCAATAAACCTAATATCAATTTGTCCCATGATTTTGTTCCTGTTCTATATTTTGACCGTTCCTCAGCAAGTTCTTTGTCCTTATATAGCGCAAGGGTATTTATTACTGTTGAAATAATGTTAATTGAGCCATAAAGCCAACCCTGCCAATAATCAATCCGTCCTGCACTAATGAATAGTATTAATAAGAAGAAAATTGTACCAATCAGACTTTTAATTAGGAGTTGAATTGCTTTCATAATTTAGTTTTCCCCAATTCATCTAATCTCAATTTGGCAAGTTTTACAATTTGTTGACTAAATGCCTTTGGAAAACGAACAATGATAGCTTCAAAGGTCAAATCTTGTAAACCCATTTCAACCAATACTTTATAACCCATTGCCTCAATCTTCCTATTAACTGCTCTTTCTGCTGCCCCGATAATACCATGTCGTTTTATCATTTGCCTGGTTCTTGAAGCAAGAGTTCGTTTCCCGTTCTTTTTTGATAAGACTTCTTCGTATGCAAAAATTACTTCCCATAGGGCGGTTTCAACTTCACTCTTGTTGCCAATATTGATAGCACGAAGTTCGATTGCTCTACGCCTGGCTACTCGAGCAAGGTCAGTACAGATTTCTGCGAACCATAAACATTCTTCTGGGGTCTTTAATTTGCTAATTATTTCATCCATTTTCTAATTGTGAATCACTTATTTACAATCTGGCATATCAAATTTACTGAAATCCTGAGAATTAAATAAGAAAAGAGGTGGCACTCATTTTGAAATCGCTGCATTTCCTTGTGCTAAGGAATTTGAAGTACCGCATCAAGGTCATCTGACCGTAATGTCTTAAAAAACGCCATTCCCCTTTAGAATTGTGAAGGTCAATGACCATAACTCAGTCTGCATGTGAGTAGGTAGGAAGGAAATGCCGCTGATCAAATTTCGGAAATATAAATCAGATAATCAAGAATGGTCATTATGGATTTGGTGGAATAATTCTTAACATTAATAACAAAGCCCCCAGAGTGTTTATGACTGGGGGCTTCATTGCAACTTTAGATGTTTCTGATTTCATCATCAGTTCCTAATCAAAGGTCGGTAATCTTATAGTTTAAGGCAAGTAATTACGAGTATTTATGTCAATGGATTTAAGCATCTCATCAAATATTTTGTGGACTTTTTATAAAATATTATGCTATATTCTATAATTATTTTATATAGTCACACTTTATCCATTTAGCAGAACAAGAAAGTGGCATCTCCTGTGGAATAAAAATGTCTCGCTGCTGCTACCTGTCGAAAGATAGGTGAAGGGAATGCCGCTAAATCAAATATCAGAAGAATCAGTTAACTTTACAAATAAAAAGATGAAAAAGCTAAAAAGGCTTATCGTCAATCCCGATGATTTCTCAATTTATGAATCCAGTTGTGATCCGACCAACTGTTACGCTATATACCCAGATGAAATAAAAAAAATGGATGAGATACGGCTTAATTTTCATAATGAGACAATCCCTGACAAATTTACTATAAAGGCATTCAAATTTGGCAAAGTTGGAGTTAAAGATTCAGAAACAGAGGTTTGGGATATTATTGATCAAAAGCCAGTTGAATGTAAAATCAACGATTTGGTGTCATTGACAATCGGGTTTAAGTACTGTTATTAGTTAGTGAATTCGACTTTTAAGTAACCATCCCCCATTCCTCTTGTGTTTTCAAATGTACTTTGGTTATCTAATGGACCTTTAATAGTTCTATTAAAGCTATCCCAACTTTCATATTTTTGTATTTAGTCATTGAGGAAGTTAAGTGCGATCAAAGAAGCAGCATCTCATGTGGAATAAATATGTCTCGCTGTGTGCTACTGTTAGTAGCTATGAAAGGAAATGCCGCTGAAATCAAATATCGGAAGAATAACTATAAAAATCAAGATTATTTTTGCGTTCAGTTAATCAGAGGTAATGAACTATTCAGTAATACTGTAAATTAGTATTTCCAAAGTACTTGGTTATCTATTCTATCATAAATATAGATGTTTTTAAATTGTGATCCGCCTTCTAGAAGTGGCGATATTTGGTCATTATAAAGGATCGTTGGATTAAAAGGGGGAAATCCATGAAAATATATTCCTTTATCATAGTACAATAACAAATTCATATCTTTCGAATCTGTCTTATATTGCTTTTTCAATTTTGATTTTAACACATCTCTTTCAGCAAGGCCAACTTTAGACGTGTTTACCTTAACAAGTTTAGGAGCAATTCTCATTGCTTTAAACCTTAGCTTCATAAGATATTTATCAAGTATCCTTGCTATTTCGTAATACTCTTCCTTCTTCGGAAACTTGACTAATAGATCAGGTTCAGGTGGCTTTTTTGATACGATTGACAAAGGTTTCAATTCTGCCCCGTAGAGGCATTCAAGAAATTCTCTTAATACTTCTTTTTCGTGTTCTGCTTTTCTCCCCATAGTTTTAAGTTTTTTAACCTATGACTCGTTTATATATCTATTAAAGGTAAACATCTTTGACCAATACGGGAATAGTAACTGTTCAGAATTTCCTACCTTTGATATACCGAGCCACCTAACCACAAAATATTAAATCTACAATGGACAAAATTTTAATAAATTTATCCAACTAATAAATTACCAGATGTTTAGTGAAAGACTTTTTGAGGATATTCTAGTAAAATACCCCGAACTTATAGAGGGCAAATTGAAGTTCATTGGTAGACAGGAAAAACATTTCGGAAAAAGAATCGACATCCTATTTGAGGACAGATTTAACGAAAAACTAATTATCGAATTAAAGAAAGATAATCTTGACAGGAATGCCTTAAGTCAAGTGATGGAATATGAAGGTTATATACTTTCTGAAAAGGATCCTAGTGCCAGAGTTATGATTATTGCTAACAGGATTCCATTAAATCTTAAAAAAGCAATGGATCACCATGGAATTGAGTATAAAGAGATAACTCATAGACAGATATTGGAGTTCCTTGAGAAGAAAGATCCGCAATTATTTAAGTTAATCACTTCACCACCACCACCACCACCACAATTTAAGATTTCTAAAACCATCCCCAAAAGCAATAAAACAACTATGGCAGGGAAACTAGATGATATTTTACATGCTGGTGGAACCTGGGATGAACTCATTGCAAAAGCTGAAACCGAATCAAAAAAAATGCATTTTCGCATGAAGTACTCAAAAGGTGTACTTAATGCCCATATACGTTATAGAACTATAACTCAAAAAAATCCTAATTACCTTAAAGATAACATCATTACAGAGAAAGGCATATTTTCAAAAAACCAAACCAACGATACTTTTTATAAAAGGATAATCGGAACGGTAACTAATGTAAAAGCAAAGAAAGATGCTAAAGATAGATTTGAGATTTGGTTCAACAGAAGTTCTGAGGACAGTTTTCCATACGGAATAACATCCAATTCTGATGGGATTAAGATTAAAGTAAAGATTAATGATAAGATTTTCCCAATCGGATTTCACAATACCAAGACTTGCATTTGGTTATCTGCTAGACTTGACAGAGACGGATACAATCTAACAGATCTATTAAAATCTTATGGGATTGAAAACAGAGAAAAACTAATTTTAACTCCACTTGGTAATGATACCTACCAAATATCTAGACTTAACGATTCTGCAGTAAGTATTGCCCTGACAAACAATGGTATCAGTAAAAAACATTCCCGCAGAGGCAAGATTATCGAATTGATTAACCAAGGCAAGTCAGATCAAGAGATTTTGGACGTTATTGATAAAGAGTTTCCATATGGAGTTTTTTCAACTTCAAATAAACAGGCACTTTATGGGACAAAAAAAGATTTAGGACTATAACCAAAGGACTAAAAAAATGCTACGACCAGCTGACCGGAATCATAATATACAATGATCTTGATTATTGAAAAAAGATGAGAATACTCTTGGAAATAGCAAAGAAGAAACTACTCCAATTCCATGTAGGGGTGAACCCGGAACTCCCGATTATCCCCCAACTTATGTTGACAGTATTCAACGAGGAGACACCGGACAATCTAGGCCTGAATATGTACGATAGACAGGACATGGAGGACGAAATATTGTCACTCCACCTATATACGGACAAGGCGGTGCAGGTGATGTTGGGCCTGGTGGACAAAGACCGGTTAGAGGAAGTGTGCCGGGAGTTAGACCAGGCAAATACCCTGGAACAGGTAAGAAGGGTCCTGGTGGAAGAAGTCCTATACAACGCCATGAAGGAGAATTTGGATTTCTTCCCAAATCAACTGAGGATAGGTCCGGCAGAAAAATTCCGGGGAGAGGCGTTTCTGTAATAGGCTTACCCGAAAAATTTGTTAGGTAGAATAAAGGAAGTTAAATGGCTTGAGGAGCCGGGGATTCTATAATACTATATAACCCAAGCTCTTTTCGACTTGCAGACAAATTGAATTTCTTTTGGCCTAAAGGTGTCGGTTCTTATTTTCCCTTTATAAAATAAAATTGACTTTGGCTTAAACAAGGTGTAAATTTGACTATAAGAGATAAAAAGTACTGAAGGTGCTTTTATACTCTCATTTTGGTATGATATGAAAACTTTTATTCTAAACAAGTTAGCGGTAATCAAATAAACTAGATACCTATGGAAACTACAGATTGGATTCAATTTGGCTTATTACTCCTCACAATAATCGGCCTTTTAATTTCGATAAATTTCAACAGAAAGCAATTAAAATTATTCAATGAACAATTGAGATTGAACTTCTTTGCTGAATACACAAAAAGATACCAAGAAATAATCCTCAATCTTCCAGAAGAAATTAGCAAATCAGATTTTAGTTATACTAAACTATCAGATGAAGTGAGAAGCAAAACTTTAAGGTATATTAGAGCCTATTTTGATTTATGTAGTGAAGAATATGATTTATGGAATGCTGGCTACCTGGATAAGAGAATATGGAATTATTGGAGAGAAGGAATTGAATATACATTCTCAAAAACTGCATTTAAAGATGCTTGGGGAATGATAAGTTTAGATACCAAGTACTACCCACAATTTACTATTTTGATTACTGATTTATTAAATAAAGATGCAGCATCTCCTGTGGAATAAATATGTCTCGCTGCAACTACTATTTGCAGTAGTAAATGGAAGGAAATGCCGCAGTATCAAATTTCGGAAGAATAAATCAGATAATCAAGAATGGTCATTATGGATTTGATGTAATGATTCTTAACATTTATAACAAAGCCCCCAGAGTGTTTATGACTGGGGGCTTCATTGCCACTTTAGATGTTTCTGATTTCATCATTAGTGCCTAATCAAAGGTCGGTAATCTTATAGTTTAAGGCAAACAATTACAAGTATTTATGTCAATGGGATTGAGCATCTCGTCAAATATTTTGCGCACTTTTCTTAAAATATTATGCTATATTCTATAATTATTTTATATAGTCACACTTTGTCCATTTAGCAGAACAAAGTAGCGACATCTCCTCTTGTGGAATAAATATGTCTTCCCACTTTACTTTCAGAAGTAAATGTCAGAAAAATTGTTAACTGAAATATTAAGGGTAACAATCCCCATTGCTTTTCGTTCTGTAGTTAATATATTTAATTGTGGATTAAAGCAGGATTAATTCTCCCATATTTTTCTTATGAATTGTGCCTCCTCATAAAAGTTTATTCCTCCTATAATCATGTTTCCAGTAAACCCTCCGAGGAAACCAATATATTCACAATCTTCTGTATAAACTGCTGCACCCATATCTGCACCGCAATTACCATCAGAAAAAACATAGACATTTCCGCCTTTAAAAATCCAGAGGGCAACCGATGCCCCATTTTCACAAGGTGCAGTTTTGGTAAATTCCCTTACCTTATCTTCAATACAATCAGAAGCATCAATGTTAATTTTCTCACAATCTGTAAGAAGTGACGTGCACAGAATTGCAAACAAAACAAGTTTTTTCACATGATAATTATAAAGAAGTGGTTATTATAATTCCACAAAAACCATACCTGAAATGCCAAATGATGATGAATATTTTGACAATATACCTTTGAGACAGTATAGTGTGGTGACCTGATAGGCCTTTTTGTCATCAGTAGGTATTGTCGTCAATTTTGCAGGCAACCGAATGAATCTTCGTGATTTCAAAGGCTTCTTCAAGAATGAGTGGGGAATGGTTGTCGGTAATAGCTTGGCTGTTCTATTCAATAGAAAACGGCATTCCCTTTTAGAATTGTGAAGGTCAAATACCTGAACTCAGTCTGCATGATGAGTAGTAGGAAGGAAATGCCGCAGTATCAAATTTCTTTACAGGAATATCTACTATATCTATAGGATTTTAAACTTGCTTCTTTCACTTTTTAGTAAATAATTTATTTAATAATCCTAATAACCTATCAAGTATAGAAGTAGATTTTATTGCTTTATTATAATGAACACATTTAGTACATTCAATATCACCAGTTGGTTCAGACCAGTCACATTCAATATCATTATATAAGCATTTCATATCTCTTTATTTATTGGTTATTTTTTATCTCGCATCCATCTTTTTGTAATACTTGCCCATTTGAGATCATCTCCGTTAAATGCCTCATATCAAATTTCGGAAGAATAATTTAATTATTTCAGCCGGACATATTTTTCAACATTATAAGAACTTTTATTGATTTTCCAATCGTTATCAGCGGGCCATGTTTGTCTCCTTCCAGTTTGTAAGTCCCTCCTCCATAATTGTCAATAGTTACTGTATCTATCAGGCGTGTATAGTGGCCGACCCACATTACATAGTTTTTTGTCCAAGTTTTCACCTGACTACCGGTATAATCACCAGGCAATGTTTCTGATATGGTGTCTCCGGCTATTGCTTGAGAAAACACCAGTTGCCAAGTACCTTCAATAGGTGAACTTCTTTGCTGAGTACAGCTCCCGATTATTAAAGGAATAATCAGACTTATAAGAATAATCCTTTTCATAACTGCAGGCTTTAGTTATTAATTGAAAGTTAGTGATTTGTTCATTAAAGTTACACCAGCAAAAAGACGAAGTCAAATTTATTTTAGCATGTCAATTAATTAAAAAGATTATTAATTAAATATAAATAGTAGGGAATCGTTTGGCTGACACCTGAAAAGATTTATTTGACTTTGGTTTTTTCATGGCGTAACTTTGTATTTGGAATCAAAAATTGACCTGATACCCAATTTCTTACTGAAGCGGTATTGTATTAATTCCACTTACATAATACCGAGTAATTCTATATTGTTTCAAAACATATTTTCTAATAAATTTTATAATACTGTTATACTATGAAAAAGAAAAAAAGCATGTTTTGTCTTTTACTCCTGAGTTGTTTTTGCTATGCAGCAATACACGCTCAGCAAACCATTCCTGCGACAGGAGGTAATGCCACAGGAAGCGGAGGCTCGGTAAGTTACACTGTAGGACAGATTACTTACCAGACTATATCAGGAACAAATGGTACAGTTGCTCAGGGAGTACAACAACCTTATGAGATTTCTATTGTAACTGCAATAGAAAATACGGAGGGAATTACACTTGAATATCGGGTATACCCCAATCCAACCAGAGGATTAATAACTCTTATCATCAAACCATACGATAATGAGAATCTCAAGTATCGGCTTTATAATCTGAACGGGATACTTCTTCAGGATAAGAAAGTTGAAAGTGAAGAGACTGTAATCTCAATGGAGAATCTCTCTTCTGCGATCTATTTTCTGAAGGTTTTAAAAGATAATAATGAGATCAAAATATTCAAAATCGTTAAAAGATAAAATCCAATGAAAAAGTTATTAATGTATTTAGTGGTTATTTCAATAACCTTTAGTGCGTTTGCTCAGTCGCCACAGAAAATGAGTTATCAGGCAGTAATTCGTGATGCCAGTAATGCCCTTGTTACAAGCCATGCTGTTGGAATGCGTATCAGCATACTGCAAGGCTCTGTAAGTGGAACAGTTGTTTATACTGAAACACAGACTCCAACCACTAATGCCAATGGTTTGGTTACTATTGAAATAGGAGGTGGAACAGGTTTTGATGCTATTAACTGGGCAAACGGTCAGTATTTTATTAAAACAGAAACCGATCCGACAGGTGGTACGAGTTATACTATTACAGGGACAAATCAGTTGCTGAGTGTGCCATATTCTTTGTACTCAACAGCCTCCGGATCAGCTACGGATGCTGTTAAACTAACAGGAGATCAAACAATCGCAGGGAATAAAACTTTTACCGGACGAACAACAGTTCCAACGCCTGTTAACGGAACTGATGCTGTAACGAAAGCTTACGCAGATAATTTGAAAAATATTATATACGAAGAAATGCTGAATAGCGGCTTCAATGGATTTATTAAGGATATAGAAGGGAATTACTATAAAACCATAAAAATAGGCAATCAGGTATGGATGGCTGAGAATCTGAAAACTACCAAATACAATGATGGAACAGCTTTAGAATTAGTAACTGAAGACGGTGACTGGAAATACCAAAATGATCCTGCTTATTGCTGGTACAATAATGATGCTGCAGCTTATAAAAAATGCTATGGAGCATTGTACAAATGGAATGTAATGGATTATTATGAATCGCATGGCAGGAATATATGCCCAGCAGGCTGGCATGTACCAACTGATGCAGAATGGACCACATTGACCGATTATCTTGGCGGGAATGCCGGTTTCAAACTCAAGGAAGTCGGTACGGCATATTGGGATAGCTATAATACTGAAGCGACAAACGAGTCCGGCTTTACAGCACGTCCTGGCGGCAGCCGTACGGAAAACGGAATTTTTATTAGTGAGGGGAGCGGCTGTTTCTGGTGGACATCTACTGAGTATGCTAGTCCTTATGCTTGGTACCGAAGAATAGGTTCAAACGATGCAGTAGTAACAAGGAGCAATATCGCAAAGCAACGAGGGTTATCCATTCGTTGCCTCAGAGATTAATTAACCATTGATAATAATTTTTTACCAGCCCTCGGATCAGCTCCGGGGGCTTTCTTATTGTGACGCATTTAAACTTTCCAAAAATAAAATTGACTTTGGCTTAAACGTGGTGTAACTTTGATATAATCAAGTTCTTTCTCATCTCATGATTATGAAACACACTAAAAACTTTTTATGTTTTTTGCTCCTGAGTAGTTTTGGTATATCAACATTGCATGGACAGGCAACTAATCCTGCATCTGGCGGTGATGCTTCTGGAACAGGAGGCTCGGTGAGCTATTCCGTAGGACAAGTCGTTTATACCATAAACACAGGAACAAATGGAACAGTATACCAGGGTGTACAACAGCCTTATGAAATCTCGATTGTAACAGCGATAAGAAACACCGAGGAAATCATTCTTGAATGCTTAGTTTTCCCTAATCCAACCTCCGGATTATTAAAACTTATTATAAACCCATTCGATCATGAGAATCTCAGATATCGGCTTTATGACCTAACCGGAATGCTCCTTCAGGACAAAAAAATTGATAGTGAGGAAACTGAAATATTAATGAATAGCCTATCACCATCAACCTATTTTCTGAAAGTTCTGAGTGTTAACAAGGAAATAAAAACATTTAAAATCATTAAAAACTAAGATACTATGAAAAAGATTTTTACAACTATTGCAGCAGTTGTGGTAACTGTATGCCTTTTTGCTCAGGCACCTCAAAAAATGAGTTACCAATGTGTAGTACGAAATTCAGGTGGAACATTAGTCGCCAATCAGGGAGTAGGAATGAAGATCAGCATTCTGCAAGGATCACCAACGGGAACTCTAATTTATCAGGAAATTTACAATCCGAATCCTCAAACTAATGCTAACGGACTGATCTCTTTGGAAATTGGTGGCGGTATTCCTTTAACAGAAACATTTTCAACTATTGACTGGTCATCCGGACCCTATTTTTTGAAAACAGAGACTGATCCTACAGGAGGTACTAATTATACTATTGCAGGCACAAGCCAGTTGTTAAGTGTTCCATATGCTTTGCATGCTAAAACAGGAGAAAATGTAACAGGCATAGTAGCCGTTGTCAATGGCGGAACAGGTGCCACAACCGTTTCCGGTGCAAAAACAGGTTTAGGGTTAGGTAATGTAGATAATACAACAGATTTACTCAAACCTGTTTCTACCGCTACCCAGACAGCATTGAATTTAAAAGCACCATTAGCCTCACCGGCTTTTACCGGAACACCATTAGCACCAACAGCTGCAGCAGGTACAAACACTACACAAGTTGCTACAACCGCGTTTGTTACCTCGGCAATTAATACCAGTATCCCTGCCCACTACATTGGCGAAAGCTACGGAGGTGGCATTGTTTTTTATATATACGATAACGGACAGCACGGTTTAATAGCAGCCACTGCCGACCAAAGCACAGGAATTTATTGGTTTGGAACTAATGTATCTCATTATACAATGGCTTTAGCTGATGGAGTCGGTGCTGGTAGAGCAAACACAACCCTCATTATTGCCTCTGAAGGTTTTGGACAGTTACCAACTTATGCCGCAAGAATTTGCAACGAATATTCAGTTACAGTCGGAGGTGTTACTTATGGAGACTGGTATTTACCCTCTAAATTTGAGTTAAATTTATTATACAAGCAAAAAAGTGTGGTTGGCGGTTTTACTATTGGCAACTATTGGAGTTCCACGGAGATCGATGGTGGCTATGCATGGTACCAGTTCTTCTTTAATGGCGGCCAGGGCAGCGACCTTACTAAGGGTATCACAAATCGTGTGCGTGCTATTCGGGCTTTTTAACAATTTAGCTATTTAACTATTTGAGTGTAAATAGTTGTTCGGCTTGCTCTCTAATTCATCCATTTGAGTTAATTCTCTGGTGGATTTTTATTTGACTTGTGTCATTGTCTTTCATAACTTTATCACAATGAATAAATAACATGCCAAGTCTCATCCCAGGATATGAATATGACATATTCATCAGCTACCGTCAGAAAGACAATAAACATGATGGCTGGGTAACTGAGTTTGTTGATAATTTAAAAGGGGAGCTTGAATCAACATTTAAAGAAGAAATAAGTGTCTATTTTGACATTAATCCACATGATGGGCTTTTAGAGACGCATGATGTAGATGCCTCCCTGAAAGAGAAACTTAAATGTCTGATCTTTATCCCAATCATCTCTCGTACTTACTGTGATCCAAAATCATTTGCCTGGGAACATGAGTTTAAAGCATTTGTAGAACAGGCATCAAAGGATCAGTTTGGATTGAAAGTGAAACTGCCCAATGGGAATGTGGCAAGCAGGGTACTACCTGTCCGTATTCATGATCTGGATCAGGAAGATATTAAACTTTGCGAATCAATGTTGGGTGGAGTGATGAGGGGTGTGGAATTTGTTTATAAAGAACCTGGGGTTAACAGATCACTTCTACCAAAAGATCATGAAGAGAAAAACTTAAACAACACCAATTACCGTAATCAGATAAATAAAGTGGCTCTTGCCATTAAAGAAGTTATTTCAGGATTAAAGACAGAACCAGTCGAACTTGGTAAAGAAAAGATTCTGCAGAAAGAAACAGTAAAGGAAGTAAAAAAAGAGGAGAGAGAGAAAGCACTTGAGAAACTTGTCAAATCATCTAAGAGAAGGCTACTAATGGATAGTATTGTAATAGCTGTATTAGTAATCGCTGCAATATTTGCTTATCCAAAACTATTCAAAAGGAATACCCTGGAAAAACTGCAATCATCAGGTGAAAGAATCTCTGTTGCAGTAATACCATTTCAGAATATGACAAATGATACCATCTGGAATGTCTGGCAGGATGGAATTCAAAATGAATTAATTACATCTCTCACGAACTCTGAAGAGATTAAAGTAAGACAATTGGAAACTATTAATAATGTACTTCGAAGTAAAGGCTTCACCAATTATACTTCGATCACACTATCTGTAGCCAGCATAATTTCCCGAAAACTTGATGCAAATGTCTTTATCAGTGGCAGCATAAAACAGGCAGGTACAACAATACGTATTAATGCACAATTGATTGACTCAAAAAAAGAAGATGTTTTTGGCTCTTTCCAAATAGATGGCACCTCTTATGATATCCTTCATATCATTGATTCACTTGCAGTAATGGTAAAGAATTCTCTTATCCTATCAAAACTGGAAAGGGAATTACCTCGCGATTTACAGAATGTACAGTATCACCCACAAACCAATTCTTCAGAAGCATACAGGTGTTACCTTTACGGAGAAAATGCCCGGCGAAGAAGAGATTTTCCTACAGCAAGGAATATGTTTACTCAGGCTATAGCTATCGATTCAAACTTCACCCTTGCAACTTTGAAACTTTCTGTAGCATGCATGAATCAAGGTTTGTATGAGGAGTCAAGAGAATGGTTGCTCAAGGCATATGCGAAAAGAGATCAGGTGCCATTACGCCTGAAAATCCTTTTAAATGAGAATTACGCATTCTTTTTTGAAACGCCATTTGAAGTGATAAATTACTTAAGACAGCTTCTCGAGATTGATGAAATGTTTCCGGGTACTTATTATGATATAGGTCTTTCTTACATTGAAATGTTTCAATATGATAAAGCAATCCCGGCGCTTGAAAAATCGCTGGAGATATATAATAAATTGGATTCAAAACCATGGTGGGTTTATAACTATACTTTACTAGGTGAATCGTATCATAAAACTGGTCAGTACAAAAAAGAAAAAAAGCTTTACAGAAAAGCCGATAAGGATTTTCCAGACAATCCTCTTATTATATATTTGAAAGCTATCCTTTCACTGACCGAAGGAGATACAACAGCGGCAAAAGAATATCTTGAGGAATACATTTCGATCAGTAAGGAGGATGCATCGTCTGAGGAATTTGTAACAATAGGCCCTGCACAGTTTTACACTGAGGTTGGTAATCCGGGAAAAGCTGAAGAGTATCTCAGACAGAAATACATTTCAGAGCCTGACAATGCTTACAGGATTTATGATCTTGCATGGTTTCTGATTGATAAGGACCGGGATATTGAAGGAGGATTGAAACTTATAGATAAAGCTTTAGAATTAAGGCCGGATCTGCAGTGGTGTCTACTGGATTGCAAGGGTTGGGGATTATACAAACAGGGTAAATATGAAGAAGCTCTTAAGATCTTAGAAAAATGCTGGGATATAAGAGTCTACTATCAGCATAAAATATATCTTCATCTCCAGGAAGCAAAAAAGGCTGTTGCCAGTCAAAGATGAAGGAGGGGGAGAAGAGGTGATGGGGAGAGAGGGAGAAGGGGAGAATTATCAACGTATTAAAAAACGTTTTTTAATGGCGCATATATAAATTATGATACGCCTGATGTTATGTGGCGATACAATTCCATAGCCATAGCATAAGTAATTGTAATCCAGATCCATTGCTTTATTTTATCATTCTTTGCAAGCTTTTTCTTAGTTAGCATAAACCA
>JALHSP010000175.1 GCA_022865305.1 Bacteroidales bacterium
AAAACCGGCTGTCCGACAAATTTTATTTCTGTATCTTTACTCATGTTGTATTTATTTTCTCCAAAAACCAAATTACAACATCTGGGGGAAACCTTTGGGGAGTACCCCTTATTTTATTATTTTAGTCGGACACTAGTGATATTATATCAATATTTAAATAAACTCTAACAACTATGTATACCTACACATTCGGAGGCAAAAACGGTAAAAAGTATATCCTTCATGAAAGCAACGACATGGTCGTCGTTCGTACCAGGAATTCCAGGAATCTGAAAGACTCCGTCTTTTCTGACAAAGGGAAAAAAGCGCTGAAGGATTTCAGTCTTGAAATGGAGTTTCCTGAAGCGGATATTTCTGTGCTTAAAGCAAAAGATTCCATAAAAGACAGATTGGCTGTAAGGGACAAAGCACGATCTGCTTTGAAAAAAGAACCGGAAATAAGGTTTGCAGGCAGGGTCCTGGTTGACGTGGATGGTAAAACACTTGTTTTATATACGGAAAATATCTTTATCAAGTTTCATGATCATATTAATACAGATACATGTGAAAAAATCCTTGGTGAAAATAACCTGACAATTAAACAAAAACCTGATTATGCAAAGAACACATATTTTGTAAGCGCCCCTGAAAATGCCGGCCTTCAAATCTTTGAAATTGCAGAATCACTGCTTAATAAGGAGGAAGTTGAACTTTGTCACCCTGAACTGATAAGGAAAAGAAGTCTTAAGAATATTCATCCCGGTCAGTGGCATTTAAAAACTACGACAATTAACGGTGTTGAGGTAAATGCAAGCGTAAAAGCTGATCAGGCTCACAAATTATCGCTCGGTGAAAACATTATAATAGCTTTGATAGATGATGGTTTTGATATAGATCACCCTGAGTTTAATCAGCCCGGAAAGGTTGTACATTCAAGAGATGTGACAGCAAACAGCAATGATCCAAGGCCTAAGAATATTTATAATAACCATGGAACTGCATGTGCTGGTGTTGCTGCCGCAGCAGGAATTAAAGCATCCGGTGTAGCGCCAGGGGCTGTTTTTATGCCTGTCAGGCTTAGTTCAAACCTTGGTTCCGTAGCTGAATCAAACGCTTTTAAATGGGCCGCAGACCATGGTGCTGATATCATCTCATGCAGCTGGGGACCAGAGGATGGCAACTGGAGCGATCCTGATGATCCGGTGCATACAACCCAGGTAGACCTTCCAGATAGTACACGCCTTGCAATAGATTACGCCGTTTCCAGCGGGCGTAATGGAAAAGGTTGCATTATTACTTTTGCGGCAGGGAACGGTAGAGAGGATATTAAATTCGACGGGTATGCCAGCTATCATAAAGTCATTGCAGTAGCAGCATGCAATGATACAAATAAAAGGAGTATTTACAGCGATTATGGCAGCAGTGTGTGGTGCTCCTTCCCAAGCAGTGATTTTGGTTATACTCCATTTAACCACCCTGATCCTCTTACGCCGGGAATATATACGACAGACCGGATGGGTACAGCAGGTTATAATACAAATGGAGATTACACTGACGACTTTGGTGGGACTTCCAGTTCGTGCCCGGGTGTTGCCGGTACAGTGGCATTAATGCTATCAGCTAATCCTGAACTTACCTGGCAGCAGGTAAAGGAAATTATCAGGGAAACTTCTGAGAAAATTGACAAATCCAGCGGGCAATATGATTCGCAGGGTCATAGCAGGTATTACGGTTATGGAAAGGTTGATGCAGAGAAAGCAGTGAGAAGAGCATTGGCATTAAAATCCAGCATCCCGGTTAATAAAGTAAAAGTTATTTCAGCACTTGTGAATCCCAAAGGCCTTGATAGAGGTAATGAAAAAATATCTATTCAAAACACCACTACAGATAATATTGATATCAATGGCTGGTCGATAGAAGTCAAAGGGCAGAAAGAGTATCTGTCAGGGATACTTTCATGCGGCGAAGCCCGCACTTTCAGCCTCTCTGGATCTGTCAAACTAGCAAATACAGGTGCTTCAATTAACCTTCTGAATTCCCGATCAGATATTATTAATACTGTTACCTATCAGAAAAGACAGGTAAAAAAGGGAGTCATTGTTGAGTTTTGAGGCATGATGAATTACATATATATTTTGCTTGCATTGAGTAATCTCATAAATTTGTTATATATATTAATAGTAAATAATTTGTAATATGATTAACAGTTCCACTGGTTTTGCAACTAAGAACTTTACAGAGTCATATCAAAAGGCAGATGACTCTAAAAGAACCTATCAGCAGAAGCTCGAGTCATCTGAAGGTATAAACATCTATAAATATGTATTGCTGATAAATATAGCTGCTCTCGAGGGATATGTTTTGCAAGCTCGTCTTCAGGCTCAGCAGAGCTTCAATCTGAGCAGGATTATTGCCATAACAGGCTTTATAATCGTTGGCATTGCAATAATCCTGAGTATCATTCTTACATGGCTGGGAAATGAAAATCTGAATGCAGCCTATCTGGCAGGTATTGCAGGAGTTTTAACGGAATTCATTGCCGGCGTCTTCTTCTTGCTATACAGCAAAACCTTAGGGCAAATTAATATATTCCATGATAAACTTGTGGATATGCAGAAGACAGCTCTGAATCATATGGATAAGTTTAATACTGGTGAAGAACCAGCCTCTCCTGAGTCAGATCTGAGGCGAGAAAAAGTTTAGATACAAATAATACTCCCGAAAAATAAAAAAACTCAGAGAGATTATTCTTTTAATCTGACCTCACACAGGCAAACCAGGTTCGGTCAGATTAAAGAATCCAATAGTGTAATGGATGAAGCTCCCCTCTTTGCGTAAGCAGAGAGGGGCGGGGGGGTGAGTACATGGGATTACCTGAGGTGATCCCATTCGGTAGATCCCTGCAGAGCTTAAATGACCCTTCGGGTCTTTTTTATTTTATCTTCGGCTGCTTATGAATGCAAGCATTCAACGCATCCTCGCTAAAACAAAAAATCCCGCCAACGGCGGGATCATTTAAGCTCTGCGGAGAAAGAGGGATTCGAACCTTTTCTTCAGTATTTTGATAATGAATTAATTACAAACTCCTGATTTTAATTGTACACCGTTTGGTTCACCAGGTTTATAAAGTCATCCAAAGAACATTACTTAACAAAGTTAAGAAAAAATGTGGCATTATTAGAATTATAATTGTTAATGTTATAGACCATTATAAACATGCCTATCTCCGGTTCTCAAGCCAATATAATATTATAAATAATTTAATTTCATTATTTGTGGAAAAACCAGTAGCCTTGACCATCCTTGGCCGGAGTTAAGTGCTTGTTGTTAAGTTATGTATGTTAATTATAATCTAACCGGCCAAATGTGGTCAAGACGTCCGGCTTTTGCACTATAATTACAAGATTAATATTTTAAAGTTAAAAAATATAAGGAAAATTAATAAGAAAGTATAAGAACCATATTCGTATCTGGAATATTTTTATTATATTGTAATGAATTTTTTTGTCTTCTGGAGTGTACTTTAACACCAATCGATAGTTTTGGTTTTTAAGAAGATAATTTTTTACAAGAATAACCCAATCCTAAGTTTAACCTTATAAACTTCTTCTGCCTATGGAAAAAACCAGCTGATTTGAAAAGTAGAAGCTGAAACTTCTTTTATCAGCTTTAAATTTTTGACTTAATAGCACTTATAGTCTGTTAATTTCGGAACAGACTGATTTTGATTAACTAACAATCTAACCAACAATTTTAAAAAATTATGGAAAAAAAATTAGTTTCTGTATTTTCCTTATGGAGAAAATACAAGGTCCTATTATGGCTGAATCTGACGATGATTCTGATCCTGCTATTGACATTTGATTTATCGGCGGCAGGGTTCGGAGAGGGTAAATATAAGCCCTCAGATGATTCACAACAGGTTACAGTTACTGGAACTGTCACTGATGCCTCAACCGGACAACCAATGCCAGGTGTGAACGTCGTTGTTTCCGGTACTACTCTGGGAGTAATAACTGACATTTCGGGTAATTTTACCCTGGCGGTACCAAATGCAACAGTTACACTTCTATTCTCATTTATCGGTTATGTCACACAAAATGTTGCACTGGGTGGTCGAACCACACTGAACATTGCATTGACATCTGACGTTGCCCAACTGAGGGAAGTGGTGGTAGTTGGTTATGGCACACAGTTGAAAAGGGATTTGACGGGCTCTATAACCAAAGTTGATGCTGAAAAACTTCTGGATAAACCGGCTTTCAACGTTGCACAGGCAATAGGAGGCAAAATAGCTGGTGTTAAAGTAATTGAAGCCAACGGTGCTCCCGGTGGTAACCCGATGATACGCGTACGTGGTACAAACTCAATCTATAGTAACAATGCCCCTCTCTTTGTTGTTGACGGTATAGTTGGTGTTGCAAATGCTCTGACAATCTTAAACCCTAACGAAATACAGTCCCTCGACGTTTTGAAAGATGCATCGGCAACCGCTATTTACGGTGCCAGGGGAGCAAACGGTGTTATTATTATTACTACAAAACGTGGTTTTGCAGGTAAAACATCGGTAGAATATAACGGCTATGTAACAAGAGGTGTAAGACAAAAGAACTTTGTTTATAATAACACCGAACAATTCCTGTATGTCACGAGACAGGCATGGCTGAACATTAACAAGTATGCCACAACGGCAAACAATATACTGAATCCTTTTCCTGATTTGTGGCCAGCAGGTTTTAGTGGAACGTCCTTCTCAGATTTGCCATGGCTTTTCGAAAAGACTACTCAGGGTGGTTATTCGATCCCTCTGCTGGGTGAGGATGGCAGTTATTATAAACCAAGGTTCGATACTAACTATGAATCATTAATTTTCGTTCCCTCGACTTCAACTAACCATCAGATTAGCATCCGTGGTGGAAATGAAAATGCCAAATTTGGTACATTCTTTAACTATGCTCTTGAAGACGGTTTGCTTTTAAACTCATACTTCAACCGTTATTCAGGGAAGTTAAACGGTGATTTCAAAATAACCAATTGGTTGAATGTAAGCTCACAAATCACGGTAAACAAAAATAAGAACCGTACGAATGACGTGTCTTATTTCAGTGGTGGTATATCGCGTGCAGTTAGTGAAACATTTCCGCTTGTTCCACCTCAGTATCCTGATGATCCGGACATTTATAAACAGTATGCCGGAGTGTATGGTCAAAGCATAGATTTCCCTGTAGGGGAGGCTGACTGCCAGAATGCTTGGCAGATAAGTAAAACTGTTGAAACATTTACAGACCGTTCCCAGTTCACAGGAGATATTACATTAAATTTCCAGATTAGCCGCAATCTGACCTTTAAGTCAAACTTTGCTGTTGACGACAACTCTTACAAATATAATAACTATGGAGGCAGGGTAGTTTCACGTGCATCATTTGGTAATGCCAACATCAATGTTCAAAAAACTCTCTACTGGCAGAACGAAAACTACTTTAATTATATTAAAACAATCGGTGATCATTCTATTACAGGTCTGCTAGGTCTGTCATGGTCAAGGATCAGATGGGAGTACCTGTACACACAAAATAATAACTACTTTGACGACTTTTACAAATGGCATAATCTGTCAGTCGGTACCGCTCCCAGGCCTAATCCTACAAGCAGTGATGGTATGAACTCACTTAACTCTTATTTTGCCCGTGCCAACTATAGTTACAAAGGCAAGTATTTGCTGACAGTTACTGGTCGTATTGACGGTTCATCAAAATTCGGTGCAAACTCAAAGTACGGTTTCTTCCCGTCAGGTTCTGTAGCATGGAGGATATCGGAAGAAGATTTTATGCAGAGCATTGATGCATTATCAAACCTCAAACTTCGTTTTAGTATTGGTCAGACCGGTAACCAGGAGATTGGTAGTTATGTAACCCAGACATTCCTGAGTACAACTAATGTCGTTTTAAATAACGTTCTCACACCGGCTTTGTATGCAAGTTCAGTTGGTAACCCTGATCTGAAGTGGGAAAAAACGACTCAATGGGATGTTGGTGTCGATCTTGGGCTGTACGGTGATCGTGTAGTGCTGGCTCTTGACTACTATAACAAGTTAACTAAAGATATGCTTCTTAATGTACCATTGCCTCAATCTACAACAACTGGAAGTGTCAGGAAGAATTACGGTCAGGTTGAGAACAAAGGACTTGAAGTGCAACTTGGTACTCATAATATCAAAAGTGCAGATTTCAACTGGTACACAGACATATCCTGGAGTCATAACAAGAACACAATCGTTCAGCTTGGTCCGACCGGAGCAGATATTAATATGAACAGCTGGGTTGGAGGAGCAAACACTGTTTTAAGAGTAGGTGAAGCCATTGGTTCATACTTAGGGCTTACCCGTCTTGGAACATACAGCACACAGGAAGCTTCCCTTGCTGCCCGCTATGGATTTGTACCTGGTGATGTCAAGTACCTTGATAAAAACAATGATGGTCTGATCAGTTACCTTGCTGACAGCGAAGTTCTAGGCAGTGCATTCCCAAAATGGGATATGGATATAACCAACACCATTGACTTCAGGAACATTGATTTCATGCTCGATATAAGGGTTTCTTACGGTGCCAAGAAGGAGAACAGGACAAACCACTCCGGAGAAGACCGTCAGGTGATGGATAACAGCAAAAACCGAGTTCTGGATGCATGGACTCCCTATCACCAGAATACCATGATCGGCGAGGTTCGTCCCGGGATGGGTGGCGCTTATTACCAGACATATCCTGATACATGGTGGATTGAAGATGCTTCATTCGTAAGAGGTGAGGGCGCAACTCTTGGCTATACTCTTCCAAACAAAATTCTTGGAAAATTAAGCAGACTGAGAGTATATTTTACCGCTAAGAACTTCTTTGTGCTTACCAAATATTCGGGGTATGATCCTGAAGGTAGTGACAATGACAATATGGGTGACAATTTGACTCCGGGTATGGACTTCTATATGTATCCTCGTCCTTCAACCTATACATTGGGTGTTAATATTGCTTTCTAAATTTTAAAATATTAAAGAAATGAAATATATATTATTATTAGTACTCGGACTTGGTATTACTCTTGGTTCGTGTGATAAATTTCTGGAGGAAGTACCCACAGGATCGCTTACCGATGAGGCTCCTATTACAAGTAATCCGGGTGGTTACGCTCTTGCTACGGGTGCCTACAGGGCTCTGCCAACCTGGACTGCAGGTGCACAGTGGTGGGGAGGTACCGTTATGAATTCTCTGGAATATGCCACAGGTAAGGCCTATTCGCAATACCAGGCAGCAGATCTTTATAAATTCGAAACAAATGTTGAAAGTGGTGACAGTGAGTATTTCATTTTCCCATGGAACTACATGTATCGTGGTGTAAGGGATTGTAACCTGGCAATACAAAAGATTCCCGAAGTAACCGGATTGTCTGAAACCGAAAAATCGAAATTACTTGGAGAAGTTCGTACTCTTCGTGCATTATACTATTTCGTCCTCGTTCGCAAATTCGGAGATGTTATTTTAAATACATCGGTTCTTACAGATATTGAACAGGCTTCAAGACCGCGTGTTTCGTTGAAGACGATCTATGACAAAGTTATTGTCCCGGATCTTGAATTTGCTGTTAACGAAAGTGCACTTGTTGATGAAAGATCTACAGGACGTGTTACAAAACATGTTGCAAGGATTCTCATGGCTGATGTTTATCTTACTATGGCAGGTTATCCATACCAGGAGGTAACAGATACCACCAAAGCATATTGTGTAGAAGGATTGTGGACAATGACCAATTATCCGGTCAATACACCAGGCGCTATATCATTCCTGCAGAAAGCCAAGACACAAATTGATTTCCTGGCTGGATTAACATCAACATATGGAACCTGGGCTTATAGCGACCTTCGCACTCCAGCGCAGAATAATAAAAATGGCGCAATATTCTCGATTCAATATCTGGCAGGTACGACGAACAATGGGATAACAAATACTACAGTTCCTTTGTCAGGACATACCACTGTTTATACCACTGAAACAGGAACAACTATCCCAGCCGTGGCATATCATGCTTCATATAATCCTGCTGACCTGCGTCTTGTGGATAAATCTGGCTATTTCTATTACAATGATAACATTGCATCAAAATATGATGTCAACGAAGGGCCTGCTCCCAAATTCCCATGCGCATTCCTTTATAAGTTTTATGATTTTAACGCTGCCAAGGTTTCCGGCATTTCGGGTCTGAATTTTCCTGTTTACAGGTGGGCCGATGTATTGCTGATGCAGACCGAAATTAACTGGACGCTGGATCAATTAGGCCAAAATGTTCCGGATGCTGATATTATTGCAGGTATAAATGAAATAAGAAACAAGGCCGGATTACCAACCTATGTAGCAGCAGACATCACTCTTAAGGAAATAATGGCTGAACGTGCTTACGAGCTGATATTTGAAAACAAAATGCTCTATGATATGCGGCGTACACGCAAAGCGCTTGTTGATGGCGTCGATCAATTTACAGCTCTTGTGAATTTAGAAGGTCATCAACCTACAATGTTTAACTACCAGTTCAGTGCAAAACATCTGTTAGATCCGGTTTCATCAACTGAGATCGATAACAACAAGCTGTGCTTGCAGAATTATGGTTGGTCTCCTAAACAAAAGGGCCAGAATTAATGATTTATTCAAATAATCTGATAAAAATACGAAAATGAAAAAAATCATATCATTATTATTATTGCTGGTCTTGATCGTTAGTTGCGAAGATGAATTATTTGATGTTCCGAAAGATGCAAATGGGAATGTCATCTTTACAACCATATCAAGTACCACTACACTTGGTGTAAGTACACTTGATGCTCAATTTTCAGTAACCGCTACTTTGCCCAATGCAAAATCCGGCGATGTGATGAATGTAGAATGTCTTCAGTTACAGGTTCCTCCAGGTGGTAGTGCTACAAAGCAGTTATTGCCACTGGCAGGAACCCAGAAACCAGCAACTGTCGGATCTGATAATAAAGCTACTATTACTTATACCAGGACTGAAGCAAAACTGAATGTTGCGGCAGATTATGTTACCGTTGTATTTAACGGAGCAACAGATTATGCAAAGAAGAGAGTTGACATGGTTGCAGCAACGACTATTTCTAAACCTAAAGTATCAGGTAAAGAGGTTGATGTTGCCCGTACAGCGGAAATAGCTTACTTCAATGTAACTGTTAAACCGAAATCAGCTGCTTATACCGGCACCCTGGTTGTAACAATGAAGAATGGTAAAAATGCCACCCCGGTTGCTGTTCCAGGATCTCCTTTTGCCACCGCAGATCCTTTCCTTGTTCCTATAGCAGGTACTGATTTTGCTGCTGGCAAGGATACCATGATCTATTCGTTCAAAGCTACATCAGGAACCAATACGGATGATATAGCCTATACAGTTGTTGTCCGTGATCCTTATTTCTACCTCAAGAAAACAGGAGTTACCATGACTCTTGGTGGCAGCTCTGCAGGAAGAAATATTCTGACTAATAGTGCTGTTGCTGCAACCAATGCTAATGCAATACTTGCAATCGATGGCGGATCACTTATCATTCATGGTGGTTCAGCCTGGGCTGTAGGTGGAAAAGAAATTTCTTTTGTTCCATCCACACTTGCAATGTATGATAAGAATAGCACAACGGATGCAATTGCTGCTTATGCAGCAGGAGCTCCTTCAGCAACAGCTAATCCAATTGACGGAGCAGGTGTTTATATCTTTAAGGTAATTAATGGACCTAATCCTACAGACGTTTATTACGGTATGATAAAAGTAACGATTGTCGGTCCAGGTGTCTCAATCACTCTTGAGTACAGGATTGGCAACATGTATGCTCACCTTACCGTAATTTCATAATCCGATTTTAAAAGGCACCGCTAAGAGATTAGCGGTGCCTTTTTTAAATATCAGTATCTTACTGATATTCATTTTATTTGTTTAGTACAAAACCATTTAAATAAAATACTATGGGAAAAATCCGTTTGCCAATGCTCCTGGTCACATTGGTGGTACTTACAGGCATCAAACAGATTCACGGCCAAGATGTTGTGTCATCAAAAGTTGATCTTAAAAATGCCTCTGTACTTTTCAGGGAAGGAGATAAGTCTTATCAGCAGGTAATAGCAAACTATAAGGCTGAGGCTCCCGGAAAAATTGTTTTTATATACAATGGTAAAGAACTTCTTAAAGCAGATCTGATAAGAGGTGACAACAGATACCTGCTGACTTTTCCGGCAGTAAACAGATCCAGAAAAATAACTATCTCTGCAAAAATCGATGACAAAGCGGTAGAGAAATACCCTGTTACACTTGTTCCGCCAAAAAAATGGCAGATCTATTTTGTACAGCACTCACACACAGATATCGGGTATACACGCCCACAGTCGGAAATACTTGCCGAACATATGAGGTATATTGATTACGCACTGGATTATTGTGATCAGACCGATAATCTGCCTGACGATGCAAAATTCCGCTGGACATGTGAATCGTCGTGGGTAACAAGGGAATATCTTCGGTCGAGACCGGCTGTACAGATTGAAAGGTTTAAAAAGAGAGTGGCCGAGGGGCGAATCGAGGTGACAGGCATGTATTGCAACATGGCAGAGATATCGGATGAAAACCTGATGTACGATTTTCTTCAGCCGCTGAAAGAATTTAATAAGCTTGGCATACCGGTAAAAACCGCTATGCAGAACGATGTAAACGGAATTGCATGGTGTATGCCGGATTATTTTAAAAACACCGGAGTTAAATACCTTAACATGGGTATAAACGAAACAAGATCGATCCTTCCATTCAACAAACCTACTGCTTTCTGGTGGGAAGCCCCGTCAGGTGCAAGGTTGCTTGCTTTTCGAGCCGACCATTACATGACCGGTAATTTTTTTGGTATTGAGAGTAAAAATTTTAAACCTGAGAATATGTTATGGCATCTGGCTGACCTTGACAGTAAAGAATTCCCGTTCGACAGGATTGGCATCCAGTATTCAGGATATTTTACTGACAATGCACCACCATCAACAGCAGCATGTGAACTGGTTAAAAAATGGAATGCAAAATATGAATATCCTAAATTACGGCTTGCTGTAGCAAGCGAATATTTTGAATATGTTGAGAAGAATTATGGGGAAAAACTGCCGGTTTTCCATAATGCATGGCTCGACTGGTGGACAGATGGCTATGGCTCAACATCGCGCGAGACAGCTGAGGTGAGAAAAACCCAGAACATGAAACAGGTTGATGAGGGGCTCTTCACTATGGTCTCGATGATGGGAGGAGAGCTCAGTCAGGCATTGGAAGGGAAATTGGACCATATAAGCGAGAATGCCATTTTTTTCGATGAACATACCTGTGGTGCCGATGAGAGTATCAGCCACCCCTATTCTGAAAATTCTACAAAGCAGTGGCTGCAGAAAGGAGCCTATGCGTGGGAAGCTCTCAAGAAAGTAACATTACTTAATGAAGAAGCACTTGCCAGATTTCAACCATTCCTGAAGAAAGCCGCTTTCCCGGTAATATACGTTATCAATTCTATGGGATGGACCCGTTCGGGAGATATTGAGATTTTTATTGACAATGAGGTGATTCCAATTGAAAATAAGTTCAGGATCATAGATCTTTCGTCCGGGAAGGAGGTTCCGGCACAGGTGCTGAACAGACGCCGTGAAGGTGCCTACTGGGTACTCGAGGTTAACGATATACCGGCTTTGGGATATAAAGCACTAAAGGTAGAAGTAACAAGGGAACCGGCACCTTCGGAAACAGCTTCCGGCACAGAGGTTCTGGAAAACAGGTTTTATAAGCTTGTGATCGATAAAGCTACAGGATCAATAAGCAGTCTGTTCGACAAGGAGCTTAACCAGGAACTTGTTGATTCTGAGAATCCATATAACATAGGTCAGCCGGTAAGAGAGACATCTGTAAAACGGGACGTGGCTCCGTTTAGCCGTACAACAGTATCGAATGTTAAAGTGGATAAAGGAGTCAATGGTACTATCTGGGAAAGTGTAAAGATATCATCTGACCTTGATGGTTTTGAGAAAGGTACTGAAGGATCACCAAAGGGTATTGAAATAGAGGTCAGACTCTATAAGAACGTCAAAAAGATAGAGTTCAAATATATGGCACATAAACTGATACTTACCGATCCGGAAGCTTTATATGTAACCTTTCCTTTTTCCCTGCCCGATTCGCGGATAGTGTTTGAGACGATAGGAGGTATTCTTACACAGGGACAGCAGTTGCCTGGGTCGTCATCAACCTGGAATGCAGCGCAGAACTTTGTTTCGGTGCGTGGTAAAAAAGGACAGATCATTGTTGTAAGCAACGAGGTGCCGTTATGGCATTTCAGCGATTTCAACATGGGTACTTTTGAGCGCTATCCGAAAAAGGGTAAGACATGGCTCTATTCTTGGGTGATGAATAACTACTGGTTCACAAATTTCCGTGCTTTTCAGGAGGGTGGATTCAGCTGGAGCTATCAGATCACTTCAACAGCCGATACAACAAATACCTTTGCAACAAAATATGCATGGGGCGAAAGGAATCCCTTCCCGACGAGAACGTTCCCTGCAGGTGCAAACGATTTGAAAACGCCATCATTGAGTACCCTGAATATAACGGGTTCTCCAAATGCTATGTTGATGAATATCAGGCCTGCATTTAAAAATAACGGGACACTCTTACTTCGTTTTCGTGAACTTGAAGGTCAGCCTGGTGAGGTTAACCTGTCATCTGCCATACCTGGTAAGATTATAAGTAAAATTGTAGAAGTCAATTCCACGGGTATGCAGGTTGGACAACCGGTGATATCAGTTAAGCTAAAACCATATGAAGTAAAATTTATTGAATTGGATTTTTAATTGGTTTTAACTCATAACAAACAAAGAAAATGGTAAAGAAAGGATTAACAACTATTCTGGTTGCAGTGCTATACATTTTCAGCTCTTTGCAATTAACGGGTCAGACTGCTACAACGTTAAAGGTTGAGTTCTTAAACGCTCCTGTTCTCTTTAAAGAGGATGGAAAATCATTCCAACAGGTAGTTGCCAGCTACCGGTCCGAAAATGCGGGCAAAATTATAATTTCCCAGGGCGGCAAGGAACTTCTGAAAGCCGACCTGGTCAGGGGAAATAACAGGTTCCTTCTGACTTTTCCTGCAGTTACCCGGCCAAAAAAGATCACGATCTCTTCGAAAATTGACGATAAAGCAGCGGAAAATCAATCAATAACTCTTATTCCTCCGAAGAAATGGGAGATCTATTTCGTTCAGCACTCTCACACAGATATAGGCTATACACGTCCGCAATCGGAGATACTTGCAGAACATATGAGGTATATTGATTATGCTCTTGATTATTGTGATCAGACAGATAATCTTCCGGATGATGCAAAGTTCCGGTGGACATGCGAATCGTCATGGGTAACAAGGGAATATCTTCGGTCGAGACCAGCTGTTCAGATCGAAAGGTTTAAAAAGAGGGTAGCTGAGGGACGTATCGAGGTAACTGGAATGTACTCAAACATGGCTGAAATCTCGGATGAAAATGTAATGTACGATTTTCTTCAGCCGCTGAAGGATTTCAGTAAACTTGACATCCCTGTAAAGTTAGCCATGCAGAATGATGTTAACGGAATTGCATGGTGTATGCCGGATTATTTTAAAAACACGGGAGTTAAATATCTGATAATGGGGATAAACATGACAAGGTCAATTCTCCCGTTTGACAAGCCGACTGCATTCTGGTGGGAAGCTCCCTCAGGAGCCCGGATGCTGGCTTTCCGTGCAGATCACTATATGACAGGTAATAATTTTGGCATTGAGAGCAAAGCTATCAGACCGGAAAATATGTTATGGCACATCGCTGATCTCGGTAACAGAGGTTATCCGTTCGACAGGATAGGTATACAATATTCAGGTTATCGTACCGATAATGCTCCTCCTTCGACAGCAGCATGTGAACTGGTAAAACGATGGAACGAAAAATATGAGTATCCGAAGCTGAGACTTGCAGTTGCCAGTGAGTTCATGGAATATGTTGAAAAGTATTATGCAGACAAGCTGCCTGTTCATAGAAGGGCATGGCTTGACTGGTGGACAGATGGTTACGGATCAACATCACGTGAGACAGCAGAGATAAGGAGAACGCAGAATATGAAGCAGGTTGACGAAGGATTGTTTGCCATGGTCTCAATGATGGGAGGAGAGCTGAATCCTGACCTTGAAGCAAATATGGATCATATAAGCGAGAACGCAATATTTTTCGATGAACACACTTGTGGGGCTTCAACTAGTATAAGTTCTCCTTTTTCGGAAAACTCAACAAGACAATGGCTTCAAAAAGGAGCTTATGCATGGGAGGCTCTCAAGAAAGTAACTCTCCTGAATGAAGAAGCGCTTGCACGCTTTCAGCCATACCTTAAGAAAGCCGGTTTCCCTGTAATTTATATCGTTAATTCTCTCGGGTGGCCTCGCTCAGGTGAAATAGAATTGTTTATTGATAATGAGGTAATCCCGGTTGAGAACAGAGTTAAAATTGTTGATCTTGCTGAGGGGAAGGAGGTACCTGCACAGGTACTGACCAAACGTCGCGAAGGTGCATACTGGATTCTTGAAGTCAGCGACATACCTGCAATGGGATATAAAGCTCTTAAAATCGAAGTTACAAGTCAGGCTGCACCGGATGAAACCGGTACCAATGTCGGGACACTCGAAAATAAATATTATAAGATTGTTATCGATAAAACCACAGGATCCATAAGCAGTCTTTACGATAAAGAATTAAATCAGGAGCTTGCCGATGGACAAAACAATTATAATATCGGACAACCTGTGAGAGAAACGTTACTGAACAGAAGACAAATGATTCCGACACAAACAACTGTTTCAAACATAAAAGTCACTCCGGGTGTTAATAGTACGGTATGGGAGAGTGTCCGTATCATATCCGATCTGGATGGCTTTGAAAAAGGCACTGAGGGTGCTCCAAAAGGTATTGAAACAGAAATAAGGCTTTTTAAAAACGTGAAAAAGATAGAGTTCAGGTTTATGGCCCATAAGGAAATACTTACGGATCCGGAAGCTCTGTATATAGCATTCCCATTCTCTTTACCTGAATCACGGATAGTATTTGAGACAATAGGGGGAACGCTGACACAGGGACAACAATTGCCAGGCTCCTCATCTGACTGGAATGCTGCCCAGAACTTTGTATCAGTACGGGGGAAAAATGGCCAGATAATTGTTGTAAGCAACGAGATTCCACTCTGGCAATTCAGCGACTTCAACATGGGTAAGTTTGAAAGATATCCGAAACAGGGTAAAACATGGCTCTATTCGTGGGTTATGAATAACTACTGGACTACAAATTTCCGTGCTTTTCAGGAGGGAGGATTCAGCTGGGGATATCAAATCACTTCAACAGCTGATACAAGCAACACGTATGCAACGAAATATGCCTGGAGCCAGAGGAATCCATTCCCGACAAGGACTTTCCCGGCCGGAGGTGACGAGTTGAAAAATCCTTCTATGGAAACCCTCAGAATTTCCGGCCCCGGTAATGCAATCCTTGTAAACAGCCGGCCTGCATTCAAAGGTAAAGGAACAATTCTTCTGCACTTCCGGGAACTTGAAGGATTACCTGCTGAGATAAAGTTATCATCAGCAGTACCTGGACAGTTTATAAAAAGGATGGTAGAGGTAAATACGGTCGGAAAACAGGTTGGGCAACCTGTCTCATCTATACAATTGAAACCATATGAAGTAAGGTTTTTTGAGGTGGAATTTTAGCCTGACCTGGTCTTGGTCTTTATAATTTGATTCAGATGAAGGGTTCCATTAAAACTGCCCTCTTGTTTTATTACTTTATAAGAACAACCAGGGAGAATTTTGATAAAGGTTATTCCCCTGCTTAAGTTTAGTTATTAAGATGCGTAATTTGAACAAATTGCTACTTTTTGTATTGATCATTATCACAGCCTGCGATAATGCTGATGTAACAAGCTATGTTGATCCGAATATTGGAGGTGTTGCACCTCTGCTTACAACCAAGAATCCGACAGTTCACCGGCCGCACAGCATGATAAGAGTATTCCCTGTGACGAAACCTGGTCTTACTGATCGGTACCTTTCGGATAAGATTTATGGCTTTGCAGTCAATATGCCTGCATACAGGAACGGACATGTCATTGAGCTTATGCCAACAACAGGAACATTTTCAGCCGATCATGCAGTTAATGCCTCAACTTACGATCATGATCTGGAAGAAGTGCATCCCTGGAAACACAGTGTTCTGCTTGAAGATCATAATATAATTGCGGAATGGACAACAACGGAAAGAGCTGTCATATATCGTTTTGATTTTCAGAACAAAGAGACGGCCAATATAGTGTTCCGGTCAAATGGTCAGGCTTTATTTACAATGAATGATAAGAATTCAGTTCAGGGCTGGGAAGAGTCAGAAGAGACCAGGCAATATTTTTATGCCGAGCTTTCAAGACCATTCGATACAAATGGAACAATTACAGGGGGCGAAACAGCTTCAGGTAATAAAGAGGTCAGCGGAAGAAGAACTGGTGCTTATCTGACATTTAACGACCCATCGACACCTGTTGAAGTCAGGATAGGAATATCCTATATCGATGAAAATCAGGCCAAGGATAATTTGATCCGTGAAATGAGCGGTAAGACATTTGAACAGGTATCCGAAGAAAGTTACGGAATATGGAAAGAAGCTCTGGGGAAGATCTATGTCGAAGGCGGAACTGAAAGACAATTGAGAATATTCTATACCTCATTATACAGAGGTCTGGAGCGAATGGTCAACATCTCGGAATATGGACGTTATTTCAGCGGTTACGACAAGAAAGTGCATGAAGACAATGGCCGTCCTTTTTATGTTGATGACTGGTTATGGGATACTTTTCGCAGCCATCATCCTTTGCTTTATCTGATTGAGCCTGAGATGCAGGTTGATATGGTACAATCTTATATTAATATGTACGAGCAATGCGGATGGATGCCCACATTCCCTCAGTTTTACGGAGATTTTCCGGCTATGATAGGATTCCATTCTGCAGCATTGATCTGGGATACTTACCAGAAAGGTGGCACTAATTTCGATGTTGAAAAAGGATATGAAGGCCTGAAGAAAAACGCGATGAGCGGAACTATGCTGCCATGGAGAACCGGACCTATGTGTACTCTCGATAGTTTCTACATTCAAAATGGCTGGTATCCTGCTCTTCCGGAGGGAGCTGAAGAAACTGAGCCAATGGTTGACGGATTTGAAAAACGGCAGGCTGTTGCTGTAACACTTGAACATAGTTATGATGACTGGTGTCTAGCTCAACTGGCAAAAGCACTTGGTAAAAACGAAGATTACGAATATTTCAGTAAAAGGGCACAAAACTTCCGTAATGTCTATAACCCCGGGACAGGCTTCATGTCACCTAAAATGGCTGACGGTAACTGGGTTGAACCTTTTAATCCGCAATTATCAGGGGGCATAGGAAGCAGAATGTACTTCGCTGAGAATAATGCTTATATATGGAATTTCAATGTGATGCACGATATTCCCGGACTTATCGAAATGATGGGGGGCCCGGAGTCATTTACCAGGCGGCTCGATGATCTTTTTAATGAACCTACACGTATTGCCAAGTGGCAATTCATGGGACAATTTCCTGATGCGTCCGGTCTGAACGGTATGTTCCCTGCCGGTAATGAACCATCATTCCACGTCCCTTACCTGTATAACTATGCCGGTAAACCATGGAAAACACAACGAAGGATCAGTGAGGTGATGGAAATGTGGTTCGATGATGACCCTCTCGGTTTGTCAGGTGATGAAGATGGAGGCGCCTTATGTTCTTGGTATGTCTTTTCCGCCATGGGTTTTTACCCTGTAACACCAGGCAACGGATTGTATGCAATCGGAAGCCCATTCTTTAAGAAGGTTCAGATAAAACTTGCCGATGGAAAGACCTTTACAGTCAAAGCTGATAATGTATCCGGACGGAATAAATATATACAGTCGGCAAAACTGAATGGAAAGCCGATTGACAGAGCCTGGATAAAACATTCTGAAATAATGCAGGGAGGAAGACTCGAATTCATTATGAGTGATCGTCCAAATAAGGAGTGGGCAGCTGATCCGTCGGTTCTATTTCAACTGACTGAAATTAAATAAGTTATAACTTACTTATACTTATTTAGGTGAGATTAATCAAATTAATGAATTATAAATTAAAATAATGAATATGGGCAAATTAAGTAGTTTATTCCTGTTTATCTTCTTTTTGGCCGGGGCGGCTACTGCTCAGGAGACTGAGAAGCCAAATCTTAATGTAAAGGAGATCATCTTAGTGTTTAAGACTCATTTTGATAACGGGTATACCGATATGGCCGAATCGGTAATCAATAAGTATTCAACCACTATGATGGAACAGGCTCTTACTACACTTGAAAAGAGCCGCAGCCTTCCGCAGGAAAAGCAGTTTGTTTGGACAATGCCTTCATGGCCGATGACAAAGATACTTCAAAGGTGCACTCCGGAGATTAAAACAAAAGTGGAAGCTGCCATTCGTGATGGATGGTTTGTCTATCATGGTCTGCCATTCACCTTTGAGACTGAAGCTGCAGATCCGGAAGTCCTGGTACGATCGCTTTCTTTTTCAGCAGATCTTTCAAAGAGGTTCAATCTGCCTCTTCCCCGGGATGCAAAACTGACTGATGTACCAAGTCATTCATGGTTTTTGCCAACACTTCTGTCCAATGCAGGGATTAAGATCCTTCATATTGGTTGCAATGCTGTATCAAGTTCTCCTGATGTACCATTATTATTCTGGTGGCAGGGACCGGATGATTCTAAATTGATGACCATTTACTGGGGTAAGAATTATGGCACAAGTCTGGTTCCTGATGAAAGCTGGAAATTCAAAACCTGGCTTGCCATAATTCATACAGGTGATAACCAGGGTCCTCCGGTTCCTGAAGATGTTGAAAATGTGCTGCTGAAGGCTCAGGAACTGGCTCCCAATGCAAAACTCAGAATAGGAAGAATTTCCGATTTTTATGATGCCATAATGAAAGAAAATCCTGATCTGCCTGTTGTAAGAGGTGATATGCCCGATACATGGATCCATGGATATATGTCGATGCCCCGTGAAATGAAAAGTGTAAGAACACTCCAGAAAGATATTTATTCTCTGGAATTGCTGAATACTCTCTCAAATTTGTGGTCGGATAGAAAAGTTGACATCACGCAGTTCACATCAATAGCTACCGAAGGCGTCCTGTTGTGGGATGAACATACCTTCGGGATGGCAATGAGCCATGGTCATTCCGGTGACTGGTACTTTGGAAATGAATTCCATGCAAAACGTGCAGCAGGGACCTACAGGGACCTTGAAGCGTCATGGAAGGAAAAAGGAGACCGTGTATACCAGGCTGAGAAGGTTCTTGTACCAGCTTATGACAGAGAGATGAAAAGACTCTCTTCATTGGTAAATGTGAATGGTCAGAGAATAGTTGTTTATAATCCCCTTCCATGGATACGCTCAGGAATAATCACCATACAGCAACAAAATAAGATTGAAGCCCTCAAAGATCTCAGAACAGGTGAGATTATCCCAGTATATAGTAAAGGAAACATTTTGAGATTCATAGCAAAAGATGTTCCTTCATCGGGGTATACTTCATACGTGCCTGTACCCGCTCCCAAACCTGTAAATGCTAAATCACTGGTGGCGGATGAGAAAGCTAATATTGTTGAGAATGAGTTTTTCAGGATAAAGATCGACCCTGATAAAGGTGCGATAATTTCTGTTATTGACAAAAAAACCGGAAGAGAAATGGTCGACCAGAATTCCGGGTATGGATTTGGTCAATATATGTATGAACGATTCAGTAAAAAAGAGACCAACAGTTATATTGACTCTTATCTTAAGCTACGGCTCTCATGGGGAATATCTGAGTTCGGGCGTCCTAACCTTGACGAAACACCCTACGGCAGAGTTAATGGAGGCAAAGCAAAAGTAATATATTCATCAGATGAGATCACCGCTAAAGCATTCCTCCATTTTACCCGTGAAATGGGTAATCCTCATGATTATTCTATTTCATACACTCTTTTTAAAGATATGCCTTTCATTGAAATTAACTGGTTCATTGATGGTAAACAAGCTGATCCATGGCCTGAAGCCGGATGGATAAGTTTTCCTTTTAAGGTTGATAATCCTCAGTTTAAAGTAGGTCGTCTGGGTGCCGTTATTGACCCGTCGAGAGATATTATTAAAGGCTCAGATTTCGATTTTTATCTCATTAACAGTGGTATAGCTTTACTCGATAATCAAAGAAACGGCTTCGCTATCTGTACCCCCGACGCTCCTGGTATAAGCCTCGACAGGCCAGGCTTATGGAAATACTCCGGTTATTTTATTCCTCATAAACCAAACGTCTTTGTTAATCTTTATAATAACCAATGGAGTACCAACTTTACAGAATGGATTGAAGGATCCTGGTCAGCAAAAATGTACATCTGGAGTTTCCAGGATTATAAAAATGAACAATCGCTGATCTCTCCATCCGAAGAATTTCGTTCTCCAATGAAAGCTGCAATGATCTCCGAAAAGCCAGGAAATCTACCGGTTTCTAAAGAAGGTATCAGATTATCCAGGAAAGGTGTCTTCGTCACTTCTTTTGGTCCTGATGTCTTTAGAGAGGGAATCATACTCAGACTCTGGGAACAGGCTGGTGATACAGGAAAATGTAAAGTTACATTACCTGAAGGAACATCCTTTGTAAAAGCAGTTCCAATTAACTTAAGAAGCGAAAAAACAGGCGATGCCATCATTATCATAAACAATTCATTCGAGGTGGAAATGGAATCATATAAACCTGCATCCTTCTTACTTGAGATGGAATGAAAATGAGATAGGTTCAAAAGACATGTCGCTTAAATAATACACTTTTTATTTAAAGGAATTTATTAATTTTTATATTTGGATTATTATCAAAATTTGTAGCAGTAAATAACCGTAATCAATAACATACATTATAAATAATCAGACAAGATGAATAAAAACTCTTCCATCAAAAAGGTAATGCCCGTACTATTTGGATTTTTCATTATGGGTTTTGTTGATGTTGTTGGTATATCAACTAATTATGTAAAGCAGGATTTCAAACTTAGCGATACCCTTGCCAATCTGCTTCCTATGATGTTGTTTTTATGGTTTGCTGTATTGTCGGTTCCGACCGGATTACTGATGAACAGGCTTGGACGTAAGAATACAGTTATCATAAGTATGTGTATAACACTATTAGCAATGCTGGTACCTTTAATATCTTATAATTTTATTATGGTACTGATAACTTTCAGTCTGTTGGGGATCGGGAACACCATAATACAGGTATCCCTTAATCCTTTACTCTCTAATGTCGTGAGAGGTGACAGGTTAACCAGCAGCCTCACCCTGGGGCAGTTTATTAAGGCAATTGCATCCTTTCTTGGTCCCATTATTGCAGGCGTGGCAGCAGGAAGCTTTGGCAATTGGAAACTCATCTTTCCGATTTTTGCCGCAATAACTGTGATTTCCGGATTATGGCTGTTTACAACTCAAATTCATGAAGAACCTATTATTAATTCTTCATCTTCATTTGGAGGATCTTTAGGATTACTTAAAGACAGAGTCATCCTGTTGCTTTTCCTGGGTATTGTTTTTGTAGTTGGAGTTGATGTGGGATTAAACACTACAATACCAAAATTCCTGATGGAACGTTGCAATATACCTCTGGAGAAGGCAGGATTAGGAACAAGCCTATATTTTGCCGCCAGAACTTTGGGGACTTTTGCAGGTGCAATTCTGCTTGTAAAGTTATCAGGCCGGAAGTTTTTTATGGTGAGCATGATAGCTGCCATACCTATTATGGTTGTTATGTTATTGACCGGGAACCTGTGGGTGATTCTTTCCATGGTGTTTTTAATGGGACTTGCAGTGGCTAACGTATTCGCCATTATTTTCTCGGCAGCCTTAAAGAGAAGACCCGACCGCGCTAACGAAATATCCGGCATATTGATTATGGGACTTATAGGTGGTGCAATCATTCCACTTATCATGGGTATTGTTTCTGATTCTTTTAGACAAACAGGTGGAATGGCTGTATTAATAGTTCCCCTGGTTTATCTTTTATTCAGCGCTTATAAAATGGAGAAGGAATGATTCAGGACTTAATCTTCTGCTCAAAAAATATTTCAGAATTTCAATAATGATCCATTACGAAAACTAATAAATTACCATTATGAAACGCAGCGAAATAAACCAAATCATAAAAAATGCCAAAGCATTTATGGCAGAAAAACAATTCATTTTGCCTCCATGGGCATATTGGAGCATAGATGACTGGAAGAAAAATAAACACCAGGCTGAAGAAATAATTAACAACATGCTGGGTTGGGATATTACCGACTTTGGTTCAGGAGATTTTTATTCCAGAGGTTTATTTTTATTCACTATACGCAACGGGAAATTCAATGTGGATAAAAAGCCCTATGCGGAAAAAATAATGATTGTGGAAGAAGGACAGGAAACGCCGATGCATTATCACTGGGCTAAAATGGAAGACATCATCAACCGTGGAGGAGGAAATCTGGTCATAGAACTGCATAATTCCACCTCCGACAGCAAGTTCGAGAACACACCGGTTCATTTTAAGACTGACGGTATTCAACGATCGGTTAATGCAGGTGGAAAAGTGGTTCTAACCCCTGGAGAAAGTATTTGTCTTGAGCAGGGCATGTACCACCGGTTTTATGGTGAGCCCGGTAAAGGGAAAGTACTGGTAGGCGAAGTAAGTATGGTGAATGATGATACATCGGACAATTGTTTTTATGAAAAGGTCGGAAGATTCCCTGAAATTGTTGAAGATGTTAAACCAGTTCACCTTCTTGTAAGTGATTATGAGAAATTCCTGTGATAAACTCTAATTCATTGATTTTATATGGCTGGGAAAATTATCGTTTCAGGAGTCGGATGCTGTCTTGTGGACCTGTTGTATAATGGTATCGATTTCGGCAGTGACACCATTCGTCCTTATCTTTCTAAGAAACGTGGTGACGGGGGATTAACCCCTGGGAGGCTTGTTTTTCAGGAAGAATTTGAGAAATTTTGCGGAAGTCCAATCATTGAAGTGTTGAACCAGATCACGGGGGGAAGGACACATGATAAGATAAATATTGGCGGACCATCAATAGTGTCACTTATTAACCTCGCACAACTAATTAATAAAGAGCATTGTGACGTGCGTTTTTACGGACGTGGCGGTAACGATGAGATAGGTGAATACCTTCTTTCAGCTCTTAAGAAAACGCCTGTAATACTGAAGGATTATAAACTTATTGATAATCGTACTCCTTCCACTGTAGTGCTTTCAGATCCATCATACGATAGTGGTCATGGAGAGCGGATGTTTCTTAACTCAATAGGAGCTGCATTGGATTACAGGCCAGATGAGCTGGATGAAATTTTTTTTAATTCAGATATTGTTGTGTTTGGAGGCACGGCTCTTGTACCTCAAATTCACGACCACATGACAACACTCCTCCAAAAAGCTAAATCGGGAGGTTGCATTACTGTTGTAAATACTGTTTTTGATTTCAGGAATGAAAAGGCAGATCCTTTAAAACGATGGCCTCTGGGAGAAAGTGATGAAAGTTACAGATACATAGATCTACTTATCACTGATCAGGAGGAAGCTTTTCGTCTGAGTGGTGCGCATGATCTTAACCTTGCAATCCAATTCTTCATTGGAAAAAAGGTTTCATCACTTATAATTACTAACGGATCCAAAAATATTATTGCATGTTCTGATGGTCAGTTTTTCAAATCTTCAGATGTCATTGAGATGCCGGTTTCGCAAAGAGTCATTGAGGAGATTAAAAACTACCAGGGAGGCGATACTACCGGTTGCGGTGATAATTTTGTCGGTGGAGTAATAGTATCGGTTGTTGAACAATTACAAAAGGGTGTCAGACATCCGGATCTTCGTGAAGCATGCTGCTGGGGAATAGCTTCCGGAGGATTTACCTGTTTTTATATGGGTGGAACCTGGTTTGAAAAAAATCCGGGCGAAAAACTAGCCAGAATCAAACCTTATTATGAATCCTACAAAGACCAGATATCAGGTTGATATTCATAAAATTGTAATTTTCGGAGCAGGGAAGATTGGCCGCTCTTTTATTGGCCAGTTATTCGGGTGTGGTGGTTATAAGGTTCTCTTTATTGATATTGATCCGGAACTTATTACTCTGCTTAACCGAAGGGGGAAGTACCGTGTTGTAATTAAAGGTGAAAAGGAGGAGGATATTATTGTCCGGGATGTTGAGGCAATCTCCGTACTCGATAAGGACAAGGTAGTTGATGCAGTGTCTACAGCTGGAATCACAGCAGTGTCTGTCGGTAAAAACGCGCTGGAAAAAGTAATCCCTGTTATTGCTGAAGCTATTTTACAGAGATATAGTAAAGATCCTGATAAACCTCTTGATATCATCCTTGCAGAAAACATGAGGTCGGCAGCTGATTTTGTCAAAGGACAGCTTAATAAGAATCTTCCTTCGGATTTCCCTCTTGAGACCTATGTTGGGCTTATCGAAACAAGTATAGGTAAAATGGTCCCGATTATGCCATTGGCTGAATTGGAAAAAGATCCCCTGGTTGTATTTGCTGAACCCTATAACACTCTGATCCTCGATGAGAAAGGATTTAAATCACCTGTCCCGCAAATTAAAGGGTTAGCTCCAAAAAGTAATATAAAAGCATGGGTCGACCGTAAAGCTTTTATTCATAATCTTGGACATGCCACTGCAGCTTATTACGGGTATTCTTTATATCCTGAAGCAGTGTATATGTATGAGGTACTTGACCACAGTAAAGTATCAGGATTTACAAGAGATGTAATGCTTCAGTCAGCCGATATACTTAGGATCGCTTATCCCGACGATTTTACGGTTTCAGATCTCGAAGATCATATAGATGATCTGATCTTTCGTTTCAGGAATAAAGCGCTCCAGGATACTATATTCCGCGTAGGTCAGGACCTGACCAGGAAACTCAGTGCCGACGATCGCTTTATGGGGGCAATACACCTTGCTATGCAGTATAAGATGCCATATGAAAGGATACTGAAAGCAATGTCGTTTGGATTATGTTTTAATGCTAAGGATGAAACAGGAAACAGCTATCCACCGGATATTATATTTTTAACTTCGATTGAAAAAAACTTTGAATTAACATTGATAGAAGTATTAGGTTTCGATCCGGTTCTTGATCTTCCTGTTATAGAAAAGCTTAAGGAACTGTATTGAGTACGACATTGGAATAATAAACATCGGAAATTTAAAATATCCTGTTATTAAAATAAATGGTAAATTAAATTATGAAAAAGAACCTGGCCGGAATATTAATCTTATTTATTCTCGTGATGTCTTCATGTCAGCCAAGAAACACCAGGATGACATCTCAAGCTGAAACGAGCAAATCACCTCAAAATGATACTTTAATAAAATCTTTTATGAAAATTGAAAATAGCAAAGCAGTTCTTGAGGTAAATCTGAATGGTGGATCATTACCTGATTTTCACCTGAAAGAGTTGCCTTTAAATCCATTAGATTGGCGTATTAAGGATTCTACAATGCCTGATTTTATGGGACATTTTGTGTGTTTTGACCGATGGGGTCCTCCTTCAGAAGGTGAAAAAGCGAACGGTTTCAAACACCACGGGGAAGTTAATACTGTCACCTGGACAAGTCTTGCTGAACCCCGGACAATCAATGGTATGATAACCTGTTCAATGATGTGCAGCCTCCCGATGGGAGGATTACAACTGACAAGAAAGATTGAAATGCCTGAAGATGAACCGGTTTTCTTCGTGACGGAAGAAATTAAAAATCTGAACAAATATGGCCGGATGTTCAACATTGTTCAGCACGTAACAATAGCTCCTCCATTTCTTGATAGATCAACACTTTTTGACAATAATGCTGAAAAAGGTTTTGAGGATAAAGAGGATGGCAGTTTAAACCAGGAAGAAATTGTTTTAAGATGGCCTGTAGCAGTTCATAATGGAGAAAAAGTAAGTTTGCGGCAATTTCTGAATGATTGGCCAAGGGTATCTTCCTTTGTTTACAACCAGGATGATAAGTATGGCTGGGTGACAGCATGCAATGCTGGCAAAAACCTTATGCTGGGATATATATGGGAAATAGAAGATTATCCCTGGATTAATTTTTGGCGATCTATGGAAAACGATGTTCCAGTGGCTTTTGGGATGGAATTTGGTACCACAGGATTGCATGAACCATTCACTGTTGTGGCTAAAAAGGGGAAGATCTTTGAACGTAATATTTATGATTTTATTGATGCCAGTAAGGTCATTACCAAATCTTATGCGGCTTTCCTGGCTAAAATTCCAGAGGATTATAAGGGCGTTGATAAAATAGAGATCAGTAATTCCTTAATTATTATTAAGGAGAAAAATATTCCTTCACGGGATATCATTTATCATTTCAAGTAAACAGCTTCTTTTACGGGAAGCAAAACTGACCAGAATTATGCGTCACAGTCACCTCTAATTAATAATCCAATTATAATAACAAAGTTATGATAAAGAAAAATTCTTTAAGCAGAAGAAAGTTTATTTCAAATGCAGCAGTAATTGGTGCTGCAGGAACATTTGGAGCAAAGAATTATGCAGCCTTATTTGCATCTGATGAGGATAAGCTTCATAATAAGACAAACCCGGAGTCGTCCTTGATCTCAACTCTGGCTCCGAAAGATACTTTTTGGTTTATTCCGGCAACACATTGGGAGGGAGCCGTCTTCAAGACACGGGAGCAATACCTTGAAATGGGGCTACCACATATTCTGACAGCGCTTAAGCTTTTAAGCGACTATCCCAATTATCGTTTTACTCTCGACCAGGTTTGCTATGTTAAACCTTTCCTGGAGAGATATCCGGAAGAGGCAATCGCTTTTCGTCAGTTTGTTAAGGAAGGGAGACTTCAGATCGTAGGTGCTACAGATACTATGCATGATGCCAACATCCCCTGCGGAGAGTCAATGATCCGGCAGATGCTTTATGGGAAAACATTTTACAGGGAAAATCTGGGAGTAGATGTTACCGTTGGGTGGGCTCTTGATACTTTCGGGCACAACGCACAGATGCCTCAGATACTAAAGCTTGCCGGCTATAATTCATATTGGTTCCAGCGTGGTGTACCAGACAATGAAGTACCTTCAGAGTGGTTATGGGAAGGCATTGATGGAACACAGATTCCTGCTTTTTATCTTCCCAAAGGTTATGGACTTCTTGGTCGTACACCGGATAAGATCGATGAATTTGTTACTTCGCTTAAAAGGCGATTTGATTCACTTGCTCCGTGGTCTTATGGAACTGACAGGGTTGGCATTGACAGCCTTGATGTTGAGGATCCCAACGAGAGTGTGCCAGTCATGGTCAGGGAATTTGAACAGGTAAGCGATAAACCTTTCAACCTGCGCCTTGCTGTACCTACAGATTTTGAAGAGGTTGTGAATAAGCGAACAGATCGCAGGATTCTCAAGGGTGAGCTGAATCCTATTTTTCAGGGGGCCTATAGCAGCCGTATTGAGCTCAAGCAGAAGCTTAGAAACATTGAGAGACTGCTCACTACATCAGAAAAGCTGGGTGTTCTTGGTAGCATGCTTGGGAGACCCTCAACAGAAGAAAAGGTATGGAGCGCATGGGAACCAACAATGTTCAACCAGGCCCACGATTTGATGGCAGGTGTTATGACGGATCATGTCTATGAAGACACCATGCTTACCTACGATTTCTCAACACGCATAGGCAAGGAACTGGTTGAGGACCGGCTTGGCTATCTGGCATCACAGGTAGATACCAGCGGGGAAGGAATCCCGCTTGTTGTATTCAATTCACTTGGCTGGAAGCGCGACGATGTAGTTGAGACAGAAGTTGGCTTTAAGAAAGGAGGGATTGTTGATATACAGGTAGTTGATCAGGCGAATAGGGTAATCCCTGTAGAGATAGCGGAATCAGAGCGGTTCCGTGACGGGGGGATAAAGAATGCAAAGATCATCTTCATTGCCAGGGAAGTGCCTGCAATGGGTGAAGCTGTATACAGGGTTATCCCATTGACATCAGTATCGGGCCTCAATACGGCTCAGGAAAGCAGTGACGGGATACTTGAGAACGAGTACTACAAGATAAAATTAGACCTGGCAACAGGAGCTATGACCAGTCTCGGTTTAAAATCGAATAGCTGGGAGGTACTGGATAAGGCCGGGAATGTGGTAGTTCATCAATATGACGGGGGAGATCTCTGGGAACTTTATGAGAACCTCAAAGGTGGCAGTAATATAAACATGACACGCAAGCAGCCGGTACCATTGGAGAATGTTGATCAGTTCAGCACAGAATATCGCGGGGAGCGTGGTACAGTTCATCGTGGGCCGGTTTATTCGGAATACAGGCTGGCACTGCACAGGTTCTGCGCCGATGGAGCCATATCTGTCCTTATAAGGACATATACAGGTTTACGTCGAATAGAGATACGGACACAAATCGAGAATAATGAAAAATTTGTCCGCTACCAGGTAATGTTCCCGACAACGATCAGGAACGGACAGATAGTCCATGAGATTCCCTTTGGTTCAATAGAACGACCAAACGGTATTGAATTTCCGGCACAGAACTGGGCTGATTACAGTGATGAAGAAAAAGGTCTGACCGTTCTTAACCGTGGACTTCCGGGCAATCTGACGAGCGATTCAACAATGATGTTGTCCTTGATGCGGTCGGCACGCATTGCTTCATATGGTTATGGAGGTGGTTATGAGCGTGATATGTCGTCTGACACAGGTCTTATGATGGGCACTGATCTGGAGTTTAATTATGCTCTGGTTCCTCACGAGGGTAACTGGCGCCAGGCAGAAGTTTACAGGCATGGGCTGGAGTATAACAATCCTTTGCTTTGTCGAAAAGCAGGCGTTCATTCAGGGAAGTTACCGAAGGCATGGGGTTTGCTGGAATTGTCGAAACCGAATGTTGTTATAACAGCATTGAAACCGGGGAAAAATGGTTCCACGATACTCAGACTTTATGAGGCATCAGGCAGGGCAACACCGGGAGTGACAATCAGGAGCAAAGTAAAAATCATTTCTGTTAACGAAGCCAATATGATAGAGGACACAGGAAGCAAATTGAAAGTTGCGATGGATACAATACAATTTGACCTTAAACCCTTTGAGATTAAAACATTTAAATTCCGTTTTAAAACATAAAAAAGGAATAATCTTATTACGAGAGCTTATAAAAATAGAAATTACATGTAATTAAATGATTCATAATCTTTTATGAATCTTATAGTCTCTTCGACAGATTTAATTCCTGCAGTTGTTCCTATTTGCATTATGCAATGAGCACCCACTGCATTGGCAAACTTTGCACATTCAGGTATATCCCAACCTATGTATAAGCCAGCAATAAATCCGGCACAGAATGAGTCTCCGGCACCTGAAGTATCTATTACTTTTACTTTGTTAAATGCAGGGACCTGGTACCCTTTTCCATTAACCGGTTTAACGAAACAACCCTCTTTACCCAATTTTATAATTACATTTTTAACACCTTTTGATTGAAAAAACTGAGCTATTTCTTCAGGGATCTTTGTACCACTCATTTCACATGCTTCATCATAACTGGGCATAAACCAGTCGAGGTATTGCAGAGATGATTCAATTTTTTTTATCCATTGACCTTTTGAATCCCATGCAGTATCCATGCCACATATAACCTCATTCTCTTTTGCATATTTCAGGAGTTTCTCTGTACCTTCACCGTCAAAATCCGGCATGAGGAATGTACCTGCAATTAGTAAGATTTTTGATTTTCTTACTATATCAAGGTTAATATCATCAAAACTAAATTTTGCATTAGCTCCGAAAGAGTGAAGTATTGATCTCTCGCCATCTCCGGATATCATAACCATTGAAGCAGAGGTCGAAACATTTTTATCAAGTTTCAGCCCTGTTATATCCACTTTCTCTGAATTAAGGGTATCGAGTAAGAATTTACCAAAGTTGTCATCTCCTATCTTTCCGATAATAGTGGTTTTCAGCCCTAATTTGGCAAGATCTATCACAAAATTTGCGGCACAACCGCCAATCTGGAGCGACATTTTTTCAACAAGGCCCAGCTTGCCCTTTTCAGGCAAACTGTCAACCGGTTTTCCCAAAACATCGGCAACTAATATTCCGACGCAAACGATATCAGACATATGATTCTACTGGTTTTTGAAAGTTATTCCTGGATTTTTGTAAACCTGTTAATCCTTGGATCTGAAAAGATATCCTGATTATCTGTACTTGTTGTTGAAAACTCGGAAACAACAGCCCCTTCATCACCTGCTCTGAACCAGTGCCATGTGTCCGGCATAAGAGTATATTGTTCTCCAGGATTCAGAACTATTTCATGCGGCACTTTGAGATGTTCCTTATAATTCTCCAGACCGTCAAGTTTTGGTTTACAGTTCTTTTCTCCGGGTACATACAGGTAAACCTTGCCCCATCTGCACCTGAATGTCTCTTCTTTTCCTGATCTCCCGTTCTTTGTCAGATGAATATGTTCCGGACATGTTTGTCCCGGAAACATTACGAGTTCCTTTGCACAAACTTTTTTTGTGTTTACATAAACAAGCACTTCGAGTCCGATTTTATAGAGGTCGCTTAATCCGAAATCCGCAATTTCAATCGAATTTTTTTCCTCTTCAGTCAGAACGATACTAGCCTTGTCGAAATAAGTTAATGCTTTAAGGCGTGCTGTCTTAAATTGTTTTTTATCAAGCATAAAAGACCTCCTCTTTTTATAATTAAAATGGCTCTGGTAAATAAATTAACATTTTGGATTTATTTTTCAAATAAATACTTCTCGGGATCAAAGAATAAAAGCCGGGGATTCTCAAGGAATTCTTTTATTCTGTTAAGAAAAGCTGCTCCTAAAGTGCCGTCAATTACACGGTGATCAAATGAACCTGTTATATTCATCATTTCTTTTATAACTATCTGATGATCTTTTACAACCGGTTTTTCAATTATACCTCCTATAGCTAAAATGCAGCTTTCGGGCTGGTTAATAACAGCTGTAAAATTATTAATGCCAAACATCCCCAGATTTGACAAAGTTATTGTTCCTCCTGTGATATCTGATTCCTCAAGTTTGTTATTCTTTGCTGCTGCAATGTTTCTGGTATTGGTTGCAGCAATTTCTGAAATTGATTTTTTGTTAACCTGTTTTACCACCGGAACAATAAGTCCGTTTTCCAGCCCAACAGCTAACCCGAAATTAATATCTTTAAATACTTTGATTTTTTCTTCCTGATAACTTGAATTAATTAATGGGAATGCCTCGATAGCTTTTGCTGCAATCTTCATTAAGATATCGTTGTACGTAATCCTATATTCATTGTCAGTTAAGTAGTCATTGAGTTTTTTTCTCATTCTGATGACCTCGGTCATATCGATATCGACAGAGACAGTATAATGAGGAGATGTCAAGACGCTTTCTTTCATCCTCTTTGCAACTGTCCTCCTCATTGAAGTTGTATCTAACAGATAAGAATCCACTTTACCATCTGATGATTGTTTTTCTCTGATATAGTTATCGATATCAGCTTTTTTGATGAGATTTTTCGAGCAGTAATTTGCGATATCTTCCAAACTGATATTTTCAATTTTTGCCTTATTTTTTGCAAGAGGTGAGGCATAAATTATTTTCAGATCTTTTTTCTGCTGAGAATTCCCGGAAATTTTTATTTCAATATCTGCCACATTGTCCTGAAGTAAGGTCGGTTCAAATTCCTTAGCTTCCTGTTTAAAATTTAAATTTACAGGTTCTTCCGGGATCTTTTCTCCGGGGTCCCCAATATATGCTACTGTTTCACCTGCCTTTACCAGTGTACCTTCCTTGTAAATTATTGCAAGAAGGGTTCCTTCAGCGAAGCTTTCAACAGGCATAGATGCCTTGTCAGTTTCAATTTCAAAAAGGATATCACCTCTTTTTACAGGATCGCCCGGGTTTTTATTCCACCTCTGGATAAGCATCTCATCCGTTGTTTGCCCACCTGATGGCATTATTATTTTTTGTACCATTTTGATCTCCTCAGATTAAATGAGCCATATTTTCACAACCGAAAATCTTAATAAACTTAACAACTTCATCAGCAACAGACTCTCTTGCTCCTGACAGCATATCTAATTCACCGCCTCTTCCAATTATATCGTGTGGGTCCATCATATCAACTTCATGGTCATTAAGGTATGACTGAATTGATTTCAGATAACCACGTTTCAATATTGTACCCACATTAATCTTGCACATTCCAAGTTTAATTGCCTCCTTAAGGTTTTCAGGTAAGATCCCTGTTCCTCCATGCAGAACAAGAGGGACTTTAATCTTTTTCCTGAGGATTTTTATTAATTCAAAATCAAGATCTGATTTTTTATTTTCGAGAAGATGAACATTACCAACAGAAACAGCTAATGCATCAATACATGTCTCTTCCACAAAATAAGCTGCTTCATCCGGATCTGTCTTTCTTCCCTGGCTGATTGAACCAGTTGAGATATCAGCATTTGGTAATTCTCCTATTTCAGCTTCAACATCAGCGCCACAATAGTGAGCAGTTCTTACAAGGTATTTATTTATATCTATCAATTCATTCAATGAAATACCATGATCCTCATACATTATTGCATTGAAACCTGCTTTCAGTCCATTGATTAGCATTGCGATATCATGAGCCTCATTTAACAGTAATGCAACCGGCACTTTTGCATTTTCTGCAATTGATTTGCCAAGAGATCCGTAATGGTAAATATTCTCTTTAATAGTTCTTTTCATACTTCCTATGAACTGACCTCCGAAGCCGATTATGACCGGTGAGTTAGTCATTTCAGCAGCATCAACAACTGCCAGAATAGAGTCCATATTCCAGGCTTCAAAATACCCCACTGCATATTTATTAGCAAGGGCATGATTCATAAGCCTTTTCATTGAAACCAATGGCATGATAATATATTTTAGTTATTATGAGTTCATTAATTTTCTGGCTTCTTCCACAATTCTATGTGCTGAGGGGACAACAAAATTTTCCAGAACGGGAGCGAAGGGGATTGGTACATCATATGTGGCTACCCGTATTATTGGTGCATCAAGGTAATAAATTGCATCCTCAGCAATCTGTGCAGCTATTTCCGCACCCCATCCGTTTCGTCTTGTATCCTCCTCAACTATCATAAGCCGGGAAGTCTTTTTAATTGAATTAATAACTGTCTCATAATCAAAGGGAACTAAAGTGCGAGGATCAATTATTTCAACACTTATTCCCTCTTTCTCAAGGATTGCGGCAGCCTCCATTGCCCTGTAAATCATAAGCAGAGTTGCTACAATGGTAATATCCCTGCCTTCCCTTCTTATAGCGGCAACACCAAACGGAATGAGGTATTCTTCTTCAGGTACCTCACCAACAGGGCTCAAGGCTGACTTTTCAGCCCGGGTCCCTCTGCTTCCGTACAATAGCTTGTGTTCAAATACTACTACCGGATTCTCATCACGAATAGCAGTTTTCAGCAATCCTTTTGCATCATATGCAGTAGATGGACAAATCACTTTCAGCCCCGGTATATGCGTGAAAAATCCTTCCAGGCTCTGGGCATGCTGCGCACCTCTTGTAGTGGCACCAACAGGGGCTCTCATCACCATTGGTACCTTAACAGTTCCCCCCGACATATATGTCATTTTAGCTGCATTATTTGCCATTTGATCCATCATACAAAACAGAAAATCACCATATTGTACATCAGCAATAGGGATCATTCCTGTCATGGCTGCTCCCACTGCAGCTCCGGCAATCATTATCTCCGATATTGGAGTATCAAGTATTCTCTCGTGCCCGAATTCTTTTGATAACCCCAATGTTACTGTAAAAGCCCCTCCGAATCCTCCTTCAATATCAATATCTTCCCCTAAACAAAATACTCTTTCGTCCCGCCTCATTTCCTCTCTTATTGCTTCTCTCAAAGCTTCTGCGATCGACATTGTAGCCATAATTATTTTTCTCCTCCAAAATAAACATTAGTCAAAGCATCAAGCGGTTCGGGGTATGGGCTGGATTTTGCATATTCAACCGCTCTATTAATTTCATCAAGGACATTCTTTTCAAGCAACTCAAGATTCTGAGCTGTACTTAACTTTTTATCCAGTATGTAATTCCTGCAGATTAATAACGGGTCCTTTTCAAACCATTCCTTTTCCTCTTTCTTATCCCTGTAGCCACACGCATCATTTCTGGAATGGCCGCACCTTCTGTAGGTCTTAAGTTCCAAAAATGTAGGTCCGGATCCTTTCCTGGCTCTTTCAATAGCTCTTAATGCAGCTTCATTTACTTTAATGACATCATTACCATCAACGATCTCCCATGGCATCCCATATGCATCTGCTCTTACTGCGAGATTCTTGATTTTTGTTACCTGATTAATATGTGTAGAAGCCCCGTACAGATTATTTTCACATGCAAAAATTACAGGAAGATTCCAGATTGCAGCGGCATTCAATGACTCATGAAAGGCTCCTTCGTTCGATGCCCCGTCACCAAAAAAACAAACGACAACATTATCAGTTTTTCTCATTTTACATGAAATACCGATTCCTACAGCTACAGGCATACCTCCGCCAACTATTGCAATTGCAGGGATTGCACCCACAGAGATATCTCCTGTATGCATTGCACCACCCTTCCCTTTGCAACAGCCGTTCTTTTTCGCGAACATTTCAGCCATCATTGAATCTACTGTCACCCCTTTGGCCAGGCAATGACCAGCAGGCCTGTGGGTCGATGTCATATAGTCTTCTATTCTTAAATCGAATAACATTCCCACAGCTGTGGCTTCCTGGCCCTGGGATTGATGAATTGTTCCCGGCATAATACCTTCAAGAAAAAGAAAATATATCTTTTCTTCATATTTCCTGATGAGAAGCATCTTCTCATACATCCTGAGGATCTTTTCACCGTCAATTTTCTCTTTCATATATTTTATTACTGGATTATTTATCTCCCGGGTTACGGAAGAGATTTAAATTTAATTGCTTTTATGAAGTGACCAGTCAAAAAGTAAATTTCTGTAATTTTCTGGCAGACTTAAATATGAACAAAAGGTTAATGTCAGATCAAAAAGTTAAAAATATATTATATTTATAATTTAACAAAGCTCAAAAACTGAAATTTTTTAATTGCATAGGTATCTTTAGATCATTATCTTATATTTACCTCAAGCTTACCTTCAGTTCATAATATAGTCATTTTTATTTAGATTTTAACTTCTGGAGAATATGAAAGCTGCTTCTAAGGATTGTTAATGATAACCAGGTTATGTATATTCATTAATGATTTGCTTATAACTTTTAATTGAAATTAAACATGGGATTAATACTCTTTGATTAGTATCTATTTTTAATTGCCAATTCATATAGTTGAATTTCATCAAATTAAATATCCTTAGATTATAATGAAAGCTTCAAATTTTCTTCTGTTAGTTTTTATTCTTGTAACTTTTTCTTCGTGCCAGTTCAGGCAGCCTGTCGTAATACTTATTCCTGAGAAGCCTTCTTCAGTTGAAATGCTGTCCGCCAGAGAGATCCGCCGATATATTTATCACAGAACCAGAGTATTGCCTGAAATTATCAATGGGGATAAGATACCGGGGAAAGTGAAAAACCTTATTGTTGTTGCCAATCAGGAATCGCGACTTTTATTAGATATTTATCCTCCAATCGCAAATTTAAGGGATAACCTTAAGAACAATGGGTATTCCCTGAAGACAGTGCAGAAAAACGGACAAAAAGTGTTAATTGTGACAGGAAAGGATGAGATGGGGATACTTTACGGAGCTTATGCACTTGCAGAAAAACTGGGAGTGCGTTTCTATCTTCATGGTGATGTCATACCTGATAAAATAGTAAGATTTTCATTGCCTGATCTGGATGAAAGACATAATCCTCTATTTGAATTAAGAGGTGTTCAGCCTTTTCATGATTTTCCGGAGGGACCTGATTGGTGGTCTCTTGACGATTACAAAGGATTATTAGCTCAATTGATAAAGCTTAAGATGAATTTTATAGGTTTTCATACCTATCCGGAAGGTGGTGTTGGCCCGGAACCTCTTGTATGGATAGGATTGAAGGAAGATATTAATGACGATGGTACTGTAGATTTCAGTTATCCTGCACGTCATTTTACATCAGTAAATGGTACATGGGGTTACAGGGCAAAGAAGACAGATGAATACTATTTTAGAACCGGGGAATTATTTGAAAAAAGTGATTATGGGAATGATTATATGGATGGAATGACTCCGTGGCCTGAAAACCTACGGGAAAAAAATGAGCTCTTTAACAGGACCGCTAAGTTCTTTAATGAGGTTTTTACTTATGCCCGCACTTTTGAAATTAAGACATGTGTCGGGACTGAAACTCCCATGATAATACCAGAAGAATTAAAAGCAAGATTAACTAAAGCAGGATTGTCCACAGGTTCACTATTAACAAAAACTTCCCTGTACGAAGGGATGTTTCAGTGGATCGTTAAGAATTATCCTATTGATTTCTATTGGTTATGGACCCCTGAAAACTGGACATGGGGAGGTAATAAACCGGAGGATATTGAGAATACGAAAGATGATATACTTGCTGCATATAAAGCCCTGAAAAACAATGATAATCCGTTTCTTCTGGCGACATGTGGATGGGTCCTTGGACCAAAGCAGGATAGAGCCATGTTTGATAGAATACTGCCTGAAGATATTTCGGTGAGTTGCATTAACCGGAACCTGGGAATTGAAAAAATTGACTCTGGCTTTAACAATATTTCAGGAAGATCAAAATGGGCAATCCCATGGATGGAGGATGATCCGGGTCTGACAATGCCACAGTTATGGGTAGGGAGAATGAGGAAAGATGCTCATGATGCTCATGCTGCAGGTTGTAACGGTCTTATGGGTATACACTGGCATACCAGAGAAATTGGTCCCAATGTAAGTGCCCTGGCATATTCAGCATGGGATGGGTCGGATGTATCAACCAAACAAATTGACAAAAGCCTTAGAGACTTACCTGTTAAAGACTTTTACAGTGACTGGGCATTAGCAAACTTTGGCAGTGAAATCGCTGAAAGAGCAGCAGAAATATTTATAAGTCTGGATGGCGTGTACCCCGAAGGCGATACTTCGGCATTATTTGAACCATTTATGAATAGGTATGTGAAAATGCCCAGACCTGCAGACTGGATAAATGGACCCGGGGCAATAAAATCCGATATTATTCCATGGGAAAAGAAACAGCCGCAGTATAGTTTTGTTGACAAACTGGAATCTTTGAGACCAATGGTTAATGGGAAAGGAAATCTTGACAGGTTTGACTACTGGTTAAACTATTTTAAATATCTTAAAGCTGCTGGAAAATTATCTTGCTCCCTGGGTGATTATAACAGGAGACTGACATCAATAAAAACAATAAAAGATAAAGCTGAACAAAAGAATGCTGTGGTAAGTCAGTTGCTCCCTTTACGAAAGCAGATCATCAGTGAAATGGAAGAATCACATAACTACCTTATATCGACCATCACATCCAAAGGTAGTCTGGGTAATCTCTGTAACTGGCAGCAACATATTTCGGACCTCATAATTGAAAAACCCGGTGAAGAACTGGAGGTATTACTGGGACAAAAACTGGGCATTCAATACTTTCCCGGGAAGGAATATACCGGCAAATCGCGACTAATAGTTCCGACGGTCAGAACAAATCTCATGGCTGGAGAAGACCTGAAACTGAAAATCATATGCTTTGGCTTTCAACCTGATAAATTGGTGGTTAAATGGAAACATTTCGGAGAAAAGTCATTCATGGTTAAGTCAGCCATGCATGTTTCAAGAGGTGTATATGAAGTGGTTATTCCATCATCAGAAATAAAAGATGATTTTGAATATTTTGTCTCGTGTACTGACAAAAACGGTAAAACTATTTTATGGCCTGCTAATGCCGGAGAAATTAATCAGTCGATTGTACTTAATTAATTTTTAATTTATCACAATAAGTATGATGAAAATACTGGTCCTGTCCACATTCCTGATTTGCAGTATTGTCATTCAAAATGTCATGGCACAAACCGGGTTACTTGAAAGAAAGATTACTGAAGCTGGCAGTTTATGGAAGATTAATAAGTTAAAAGAGGCTATTGATTGTTACAAAAAGGTACTATCTGGCGTTGAAATACCCGGGGAATATTTATCACTTGTTTATCTCAGGCTTACCGAAGCCCAGTATCAGGCCGGTTTATATGATAAATGTCTGAAAACCATTTCAGAGATTAAATCATTACCTTTTCTTCCGGATCACCACCAGCTGAAAATTGATGAACTGGTAAGAAAGATAAATAAGATTCCTATAATTGATCATACTATACTAAATAATGACACTAAATCAATTGCAAGAATTTTTGTCTCTGAAAACAGGCATGGTGCTTATCACGAAAATAAAAACTTTAAAACTACAGAATAAGCACTTGAGGCAGCAATAAGCCAGTCTGCCTGGGGAGATAAAAGATGGGAAGCAACACTAATTGAAAAGGGACATCCCGTGTTTGTAGCATTGAGCACTTATAACTGGCAAAATGATCTCTGGCTGAAGCGGAAAAACGTTTACTGGCAAATCGCGAAGATGGTGTTTCTTTTCTGATGTATGATGGTACAGGCTGGAATGGACCCTGTTCTGATACCACACATGGTCACCCTGTACCCTACCTCCAGGAAGACCTCATGCTCAACTGCATTGAACTGGTCAGGCTGATTCATGCTAAGTATACGGATGTTCTTATTGAACTGCATGACATGCTGGATGGAGGAAATACCAGGAGAATGACGGCCGTCTACTATAAATATGGATTACCCCTGAGCTATGATGACAACTGGGGCTTTGAACTTATGTGGAACCCGATGGAAGATATTAAGGAGGGACGCGACCTGGCAATGTACTACTATAACCTTGCATGCAATGTTCCTGTCTATCTTCATATAGATCTGAGAAAGGATAATGAGCATTGTGTTATGCTCTGGTGGTTCGCTTCCACAACCAGACATCCGGGAATTGGCGGCACACATAAAGATATTAAAACAACCGAAGCTCAGAAGGCGGCAATGAAGTACTACAAAAATTTTGACAAATTCTTTAAACGCGGAGAATTCTATGGTATCGACGAGGAGATACACCTTCACGTCCTGCCTGAAGAAAATGCATTTATAATAAATATATTCAACCTCTCTGATAATCCCAGGACTATTACCGGTAAATTCGACCTGAAAGAAGCCGGCCTGGATGGTGCCCTTAATCTTATATCATCAAAACCCTGGGCAAAGATAAACGAAGGTGTACTGGAGGTGAGTTCCGAAATGCTCCCATGGTCAGCCGATGTGACAGATATTTTCATTAGTGATTTAATCTAAGAATACTATTCTTAAACAAATTATCTCTCTGAAAAAAATCCTATTATTGTAAAAAATCAGTTACTTTCATAAAACCTAATATAAGAAGATACATGAGTTCAAGAGAGAGGTTACTGGCTGCCATAAATCACAAACAACCCGACCGTATTCCGGTTGACCTGGGTGCTACTCCAAGCTCAGGAATATCAGTTGTTGCCTATCATAATCTGATTAAATACCTGGGGCTCGACCTTAAAAATCATGTTTATGATGTTATACAGGAAGTTACACAACCTGAAATGGAACTTCTCGAGCTATTTAAGATTGATGTACTAGATATAGGAAGATACTTTAACAATTACGAAAGTTACTGGCATGAGCTTGAGCTGATCAAAGGAGTACCGGGGCTCTATCCGAAATGGTTCAATCCGGAAAAACAACCTGACGGAAGTTGGCTCGCTCCAAATCCTGCTGGGGAATTTATTGGAAAAATGCCCGCCGGTGCAACTTTTTTTGATCAGGTTATATTTCCATATGTGGATGGATACCCGGATAACTATGATAATATGAGTCATGATATGTCAAGAGTCAGCTGGGGAGGTTTCGGCTTTCCTCCGTATGACAGGATGAATGAGAAAGACTTCTGGAAACTGCTCAGGGAGACCATTATCGGGGAGAGATCCAAAACAGACAAGGCTTTGCTGATCGGTGTGGGTTGTAATTTATTCGAATGGGGTACTTTTCTCAGGAGGATCGATAATTTTCTTATGGACCTTTATATGGATCCTGAAAATGTTAACAGACTTCTCGATAAGCTCCTTGAAATGCATTTGGCTTTTTTATCGAAGATTTGTAGTGCAGTCGGGGATATCGTTGAGGTAGTGAAGTTCGGCGATGACCTTGGTACCAATACGGGTCCTTTTATGCCTATAGAAATTTATAATGAATTCTTCATGCCACGACATAAAGTTATGTGCGATTATGTAAAGGCAAATACTTCAGCTCATACAATGCTTCACTGCTGCGGCGGTATCTACGAGCTTATACCCGGATTGATTGAAGCAGGGTTTGAAATTCTTAATCCGGTACAGATCAATGCCTTCCGTATGGAACCGGAACGGCTGAAAAAAGAATTCGGTAAAGAGGTTACATTCTGGGGCGGAGGAGTAAATACACAAAGCGTTCTTAACAGGGCTACTCCTCAGCAGGTAAAAGACCACGTAAGACACAATATTGAGATTTTTTCAAAAGACGGGGGGTTCGTTTTTAACTCAGTTCATAATATTTTACCCGATGTCCCTCCGGAAAATATCATGGCAATGTTCGAAGCTGTCCGTGAATTTGACTGAAAAATATTTTAATATGAATTAAGACTAATTTAATAGCTGATCATTTTAACAATATTCCTGAATAAAAAACTAAAATATGCAAACCATGAAAAAGAAATTAACACTACTGGTTTTAATATTATTTGTAATTGGCGCGTATTCAACTGTTTACGGGCAGAAGAAAAGAACCAGTAGCAAGAAGGTCCAGGCTGTGGATACAATCCATGTAGTTGGTCATGCACACATGGATATGAATTGGCTATGGACCTATTCCGAAACAATGCAAATGTGTAATGATAACCTCCGCCAGGTGGTGGCATTTATGAATGAATACCCTGACTATACCATGCTGCAAAGTCAGGCCTCTGTGTACAACTTTGTAGAAATGGTTGATCCTCCTCTTTTGGAGCAGGTAAAAAAATATATAAAGGAAGGACGGCTTGAACTGGCAGGAGGTATGTGGACAGAGGGAGATATGAATCTTTCATCGGGAGAAGCAATAACACGATCATTCCTGCTGGGACAGCGTTATTTTCAGAGCCGTTTCGGAAAGATGGCAAATATAGGCTGGCTGCCCGACAATTTCGGCCATATCTCCCAGATGCCTCAGATACTTAAGCTGGCAGGTTGTGATTATTTCTATTTTCACCGTACAAAGCCATATGTGGGTACCTTCTGGTGGATTGCTCCCGATTCTTCAAAAGTGCTCTGTTATGCAAATGATACATATAATGGGGATATTACCCCTGAGCTTAAAGATGAGGTAAATAAATTTTCTCCCGATAAACGCAGGATACTCCATATTACAGGTGTAGGTGATCATGGTGGCGGACCTACCCGTGCAAATATTGAACTGGTGCACCAGCTTGATAAAACACCGGGTTACCCTTCCGTAAAATTCACAACAGCAGGAGATTTTTTCAGAAAAGCGTCGAAAGAAATGGATGGCCGTCCGACACACCGGGGTGAGATGCAATTTATCTTTGAGGGCTGTTATACAAATGTTGCCGGGATAAAAGAAGGTAACAGGAACAGTGAAAATGCCCTTTTTGCGAGCGAATTTTTCAATACTCTCCGCTGGCTTAACGGTGATAAGTATCCTGCTAACGAATTTAATGATCTCTGGCAAACCGTTACTTTTAACCAGTTCCATGATATTCTGCCCGGATCAGCAATTTATGAAGCTAACAGAGAAGCTGTCGCCCGTTACAGCGAAGTGCTTCGCAAATCAACCGAATTACGCAATAATGCTTTCCGAAAAATGGCGGACGAGGTCAGATTCCAGGAAGGTTTAGGACAGCCCGTGGTTGCCTATAACCTGCAGCCTTATGGCCGGAAATCATTAGTTGAAGCCAGTGTATATTCACATGAAGAACCGGTTTCGGTAAAAGTTGCTACATGGGGTTCCAACTACTACGGAAAAAATTTTGCTCCGGTCGATAAATCGAAACCTCCTGTAAAAGGGGAAGCCGAAAATGAGAATTTTCTTTCAGCCTCATATAAAAGCAAACAGCTAAGCTCAAATGGCAACCTTGCTACCGTTTTGGTCCGCGATGCTTCCGGTAAAAGCTATCCGGCACAGATTGTCTGGTCAAAACCCACACCTCCCGGATTTACCTCAAAAGTGCAATTTGTGGTTGATAACATGCCGGCCGGCGGATATAAGACATTTTATGTCGATATGACCAGACAGGGGGAATACAGCAATTCAATACCATTCAGCAATAATACGTTCGAAACGGATTTCTTCACTGTGAAGTTCGATATGAAGACAGGCGGGATCACCAGCCTTTTCGATAAACGTACTGGTAAAGAATTTGTCAGGGAAGGCGGTCAGCTGAACAGACTGAGGATATATCTCGAAGATAAAAAAGGAGGTATGAAATCATGGACGATCAATAAGTTTGTCAGACAGGAAGATGTAACCAATGTTGTCAGTGTAAAGGTTGTTGAAACCGGTCCTGTAAGGGCTTGCATAGAGACAGTTAAAACCTGGGGCAAATCGAGGTTTATTGAGCGTACATACCTTTACCGTTCATATCCCCGAATCGATTATGATATGGAAGTTCACTGGCTGGAGACAGGAAGCGATTCAACGGATTCTCCGATGCTAAAGGCAGTCTTTCCGATAGCAATGAACAATTCAAAATTCCACTCGCAGGTACCCTTTGCTGTCGTCGAAAGGCCCGTAGATGGAAAAATAAACGGGAAAGAAGCCCCATCTTATCTGAAACATGCAGATGCTTACGGGATTATGGCTGAAGTTGAAGACGGACAGGAAGTCCCGGCTCAGAAATGGGTTGATGTTTCTGACGGAAAGGTCGGCATCGCACTTTTAAATAAAACCAAATACGGCCATTCCTACAGCCGCGGTGATCTCAGGTTGACACTGATGAGATCGGCAGGCGATCCTGATATCTATCCGAATCTCGGTAAGTTCAATATCAGCTATTCACTTTTCCCGCATAAAGGTGACTGGAAAGACGGTGTTTGGGCAGAAGGGGATAATTTCAATATCCCGGCATATGCAGCAGAACCTCCATCGCTTGCACTTGGAAAATCCCATGCGACACGTTCTGAAGAAGACTCATTCTTTTCCGTTGATGCTCCGGGAGTTGTTCTGTCAGGGATTAAACAGTCAGAGGATGGAAAAGAGCTGATTGTGCGACTAGCAGAAGTTGAGGGAAAAGGAGCTACAGTGAACCTCAGACTGCCTGTAAATGTATCGGCGGCACGTCGTCTGAATCTTGTGGAACTTCCACTGGCAAATGCTGCTAATCCGACAGTAAGCGGAAGGAGTGTTCAGGTAAATATACGTGCCAATGAGATAGTTACACTTGGCCTGACACCCATAAATTAGTTTTAAGACTTTAATGATCTAAAAATAAGGAAATGAAAAGAAGTATTATTTCTGTTTTTATAATAATTCTGGTAATAGGTTCTTTTTCATCTGTTTATGGACAGAAAAAGACAATAGTACAGGTTAAAGATACTATCCATGTTGTGGGTCACGCACATATGGACATGAACTGGCTCTGGACATATTCCGAAACCATGCAGATGTGCAACGATAACCTCCGCCAGGTAGTTGCTTTTATGGATGAATTTCCTGATTATACCATGCTCCAAAGCCAGGCTTCTGTTTTCAACTTTGTCGAGATGGTTGATCCTCCCCTCCTTGAACAGGTAAGGAAATATGTTAAAGCAGGCCGTCTTGAGCTTATAGGTGGTATGTGGACTGAAGGAGATATGAATATGTCGACCGGAGAGGCAATAACCCGTTCATTTCTGCTGGGGCAACGTTATTTTCAGAGCCGTTTCGGGAAAATGGCAAATATAGGCTGGCTTCCCGATAATTTTGGTCATATCTCCCAGATGCCTCAGATACTCAAACTGGCAGGATGTGACTATTTCTATTTTCACCGCTGTAAGCCTTATAAGGGTACTTTCTGGTGGACAGGAACGGATAACTCTACGGTGCTGGCTTATGCTAATGACACTTACAATGGGGCTATAAATGAAAAACTAAATGAGGAGGTAAACAAGTTTTCTCCCGAAAAGCGCAGAATACTTCATATTACAGGTGTGGGTGATCATGGAGGCGGACCAACCCGGGCAAACATCGAAATGGTCCACCAGCTCGATAAGACTCCCGGTTACCCATCAGTTAAATTCACGACAGCAGGTGATTTCTTCAGGAAATCTGCGAAAGAGATGGATGGACGGCCCTCACATCGTGGTGAGATGCAATTCATCTTCGAAGGATGCTATACTACCGTAGCCGATATCAAAGCGGGTAACAGAAATAGTGAAAACGCACTTTTCGCGAGCGAATTTTTTAATACACTGCGATGGCTCAATGGAGATAAATATCCTTCTGCAGAACTTAATGATCTCTGGCAAACCGTTACATTCAACCAGTTTCATGATATACTGCCGGGTTCCGCAATCAATGAAGCCAATAAGGAGGCCATCTCACGATATAGCGAGGTACTTCGCAAGACAACAGAATTGCGAAACAACGCTTTCCGCAAAATGGCTGATGAAGTCAGATTTCAGACCGGAATGGGTCAGCCGGTGGTTGCATACAACCTGCCACCTATCAGTCGTAAAGCAGTTGTAGAAGCAAATGTTTATTCACACAAGGAGCCGGTTACTGCAAAATTTGCAGGCTGGGGTAATTATTACGGATCAAAAAACATCAATCCTGCTGATGCAGCAAAAGAAAATGTTCCATCGGTACTTGTACGCGATGCGTCGGGTAAGACATACCCTGCCCAGGTTGTATGGGGAAAATCGACACCTCCCGGATTTACATCAAAAGTTCAGTTCATTGTAGATAATATGCCGGCAGGAGGTTATAAGACTTTCTATGTTGATATGACCAAACCAGGCGAGTTCAATGAACCTATTCCATTTATTGATAATACCTTCGAAACGGACTTCTTTAAAATCAAATTCGATATGACAACCGGAGGGATTATAAGCCTGTTTGACAAACGGTCAAATAAGGAATATGTTAAAGAAGGTGGTCAGCTTAATAAACTGAGAATATACCTCGAAGACAGAAAAGGAGGAATGAAGTCGTGGACAATTAATAAAATTGTTAAAGAAGAAGATGTTACAGATGTTAAAAGTGTTAAGGTTGTTGAAAACGGACCTGTAAGAGCTTGTGTTGAAACTGTCAAGACATGGGGTAAATCAAGATTTATTGAACGTACATACCTTTACCGGTCCTATCCACGTATCGGATATGACATGGAAGTGCATTGGCTTGAAACAGGAAGTGATACTACCGATTCCCCGATGTTAAGAGCTCTTTTCCCGATAGCCATTGATAATCCGGTATTTAACTGCCAGGTACCTTTTGATGTTGTAGAGAGACCGACGGACATAAGAAAAATCCCAACCTCATATAAACGATTCCTGGAAGACTGGACTCAGAATGAGGGTCCTGACGGCCAGGAAGTACCAGCCCAGAAATGGGTGGATCTGACTGATGGTGTAACAGGTATTGCCCTGTTGAACAGTACTAAATACGGGCATTCATATCATAAGGGTGATCTAAGAATTACCCTGATGAGAGCAGCAGGAGCTCCTGATATTTATCCAAACCTCGGAAAATTCAATATCAGTTATGCTCTCTATCCTCATAAAGGCGACTGGAAAAACGGCGTTTGGGCTGAAGGGGAAGATTTTAACATTCCGGTCTATGCAGCGGAGCCTCCATCCCTCGCGTTAGTGAAATCTCATGCCACACGTCCTGAGGAGGCGTCATTTTTCTCTGTCGATGCACCTGGTGTTGTTATGACAGGTTTAAAAAAGGCCGAAGATGGCAATGAGTTAATAATAAGGCTCTTAGAAATTGAAGGTAAGGAGACAACCATAAACCTCAGGCTGCCTCTTAATGTGAGTGCTGTCCGCAGATTGAACCTGTTAGAATTAACCCTTGAAAATGCCGCTAAACCGGTGGTTAAGGGTAATACAATACAAGTTAAGATAAAACCAAATGAAATCGTTACACTTGGTATAACGACTTCAAAATAAGTGCAATTAGTAAATCTTAATAATCTGATTTAATAAGTTCAGGCCGGAAGTTTCCCATAAAAACCGGCCTGATTCTTTTATTCCTTCTTATTTTGGTTCTCAGAACCTGCCAAAATAATTTGTTTATGAAAAGTACAGATTTTATTCCCGACTATACAAATCTTCTCCAGGTATTATTGAATCAGAGACCGCGACGCCTTCCCGTATATGAACATCATATTGATGCCCCTTTCATTTCAAAGGTTCTTGGAGAGGAGATGAATCCTCAAAACCTTAATTCAAATGAGTTAACAGAGTACTACCGGAAGATTATAGGATTTTGGAAAGATATGACATATGACGGATTTGACTTTGAAGCAGCAATTTGTGATATCTTACCGGGACATGGGGCAATAATGGGAGGTATGGCTGGTCCTATTCAAACAAGAGATGATTTTAATAAATACCCATGGAAGGAAATTCCATTGATATTCAAGGAAACCTATGCCCCTCATTTTGAAGCAATCCGTAAAACTCTACTTGCAGGAATGAAAGCTTATGGTGGCTGTGGATATGGTATTTTTGAAGCAAGTCAGGATCTTGTAGGATACGAACCATTATGCATTATGCAATGCCTTGATCCCGATTTGTTCAGGGATTTATTTGTTAAAATAGGAGATCTCTGGATTGAACTTTGGAGCTGGGTCATCAAAAACTATTCTGATATCTATGTCTTTTTCCGAATGGGAGATGACTTGGGGTATAAAACATCTACACTACTTGATCCTGATGTAATACGTCAGCATATTCTGCCTCAATATAAACGTATTATTGACCTGGTTCATACTTCCGGTAAAAAATTTCTTCTGCATAGTTGTGGTAAGATTTTCCTATTAATGGATGATTTAATTACCCTGGGAATTGATGCGAAACATTCCAATGAAGATCAGATAGCTCCTTTTACTGAATGGATTGAGAAATACTCAGATAAAATTGGTCTTTTCGGTGGATTCGATCTTAACCTGTTAATATTGAATGAACCTGATATTGTTTTTCAAAATGTTCTGAAACAAGGTTTAATTTTTCGTCAAAAGGCCAATGGATATGGATTAGGGTCAGGTAATTCAATACCGGAATATATTCCGGTCGATAATTTCTTAGCCATGATAGAGGCTGCTAAGGAGATTAGAAGAATAGAGAATAAGTAAAAAAGCTTTTAGATAATACTGAAATATTCAAGAAAATTAGTTTTCCTAAGTTGCTGGTTACTAGTTGCTTGTTGCTAGTTATTTAAAACCTTTAATTGTTTTCACCATTAAATTCTTTCACTGCATTGTAAACCGCAATGATATTTTGAGGTGGGACTTCAGATAAGATGTTATGGATAGGGGCAAAAACAAATCCCCCGTCTCTGGAAAAAATTTCACAGCGATTCAGAACATCTTTCCTTATTTCTTCAGGAGTTCCTCTGTTAATTACAGAAGCTGTGTCAACACCACCCCCCCAGAAGGTAATATCCTTCCCAAATTCTTTTTTAAGCTTCAGCGGCTCCATATCATAACAATTGGTTTGAATCGGATTTAATATATCAAAACCTACTTCTATCAGATCAGGAATATATTGTTTTATGCTACCGCAGGAGTGTAAAAAGATTTTCATGTTGCTGTTTTTCTTTACATAATCGCAAAGTATCTTATACCTTGGTTTTAACAGCTTTCTGAAGGTGTCAAGGTCCATAAATGGCCCGGAAGTCATCCCCAGGTCATCGCCAAACCGGACCACATCCACGATATCACCCAGTGTCTGGCATTTTTTCTCAAGTGAAGCCAGATGCATATCAACCAAAAGATCAAGCATTTCAGATAGTTTCTCCACATTGATCATTAAATCCATAAGGAGATTATCCATTCTTCTGATGAAGAAACCAAATTCAAGTAATTTAACTCCGCCGGACATCACTAAAGCTTTATTTGTTGATTCTTTTAGCTTTAGTAATCTGGCTCTTAATTCGCTTGCATTTAAGTTGGATGCATGTGAATGTACAATCCAGGATATCTTTTTTAAAGCGTCTTTTAAATTACTGAAATTTTCAGGGTATCCGTTTTCATAAGGATAATGCATCTGGTCGAAGAAGGTAGCTCCTGCAGACATTCTTGAAAGAAGAGTTCCCTCCTTATCTTTGGTATACCATGAGCCATCTTCAGCCCTGATCGGCCGAAACCATATAGGGTATTCAGCTTTACTTCCATCAGCCAGCCTGACCTCATACCAGTCATTATTTTTTGCAGAAAGACTGTTAATGTCAAGAGCATCAACCCCGAAAAGATCAATTATTTCCATATCCACATTGGCAAGCTGTTGAATGACATCTATGATCCGGGTTGGTCCTATAATTTTCAGATATTTCTGCAGATTATTATAAGCAATGCCCGAGATTCCTGTGACAGTTGAGCTTCCCAGATCTATCGGCACCTTATCAGGCTCTTTATGGCAAATTGATAATATGAGTCTTTCTCTTGAGTTCATTATTATTAAAAGGATCGGCTTAAACTTTTCACCCTCATTTATAAAGATATGAATGTTTATGCATAGTTATCTTTAGTTTGCCTGCCAAAAAATTAATAATAGAATCTATTCTTCAGATATATTGCGCGTATTTAACAAAATTTCATATCTTCAGTCATACCAAAACTCTTTATGACCTAAGAATTGGAAATGCAATTCTTTTGTATTAAATTAATATTGGAAGGAATAAAAAAATCATATTGCAAAGTGCTATTATGATTTCATGAAATTTGTTTACTTTGTTATTGTTGAACCACTTTAAAGTATTTTTCTTAGAATTTAACATTAATGTAAGATGTAAAAATTATATTTTGTAATTACAATGTGATTACAGCTTTTGGTATTATTCCAATATTATTTACTTAAAAATTTAATTTAAAATGAATGATATACTGACAAAATTAGCAGAATGCATTGAATTGGGGAAAATAAATAAAGCCTGTCCATATCCTCCAAATATGAAAGATCAGGATGGTGCAGATGAATTAGCAAAAAAGGCTCTTGAACTTGGTATTAAACCAGGCGAAATTGTGGATAATGCAATGATACCGGCAATGGCAGTTGTTGGGAATAAGTTCAGCAGAAATGAAATATATGTCCCACAAATGTTAATGTCAGCAAAAGCGATGCATGGAGCAATGGTGCATATCAAACCATATTTTCAGTCGGGTGAAACTAAAAGAAAAGGGACATTTATAATAGGAACTGTATCAGGAGATTTACACGATATAGGTAAAAACCTGGTTTCTATGATGATTGAAGGTGGAGGTTGGGAAGTACTTGATCTTGGCGTAGATGTGAGTGAAGAAAAATTCGTTGAAGCTGTAGGAAAAAATCCAGGCGCTGTTGTAGGTATGTCTGCTTTACTTACAACTACTATGGAAAATATGGAAAAAATTGTTAGAGCAATAAAAGAAAAGTATCCCAATTCAAAAATACTGGTTGGAGGTGCTCCTCTTACTCAGGAATATTGTGACAAGATCGGAGCTGACTTTTATTCTCCCGATCCCCAGGGCGCTGTTAATTATTTGAAACAATTTGCTTCGTAACAATTTTATAATGATTATAGCTAAAATGTAATCATAAAATTTTTAACTTATTTATAAATTAATAATTAATACCTTTCTTCGACTGATTCGGGAGACTCTTTGAAGATACCTCCCGATATTGAACCACAGAATCATTATATAATAAATCATATGAAAAGAATCTGCTTATTAATCATTACAGGGTTTATGATACCTGTAACAATGTATTCACAGCCATTGGAAAAACGTGATAAGTATGATATCACTAAGGACAAAGTTTTGTACACTGTCGGATATGCTCATCTGGATACAGAATGGAATTGGGATTACCCTGCCACTATCAATGAGTATATCCGGAACATCATGGAGGAAAACTTCTATCTGTTTGAAAAGTATCCCGATTATGTATTTAATTTCACCGGTTCACGACGTTATCATATGATGAAAGAGTACTATCCTGATTTATATAAGGATGTGGCAGAATATATTAAGCGGGGCCGCTGGTATGTGTCTGGTTCATCTGTTGACGAAGGAGAGGTTAATATTTCTTCTTCAGAATCTGTAATCAGACAGGTTCTTTATGGCAATAATTATTTCCGAAGGGAATTTGGCGTAGAAAGCGCGGATTATATGTTGCCTGACTGCTTTGGCTTCATTGCCAGCCTACCATCTGTCTGGAACCACTGCGGATTACTTGGATTTTCTACTCAGAAACTGACCTGGAGATCCGCTGCGGGAATTCCTTTCAATGTTGGCATCTGGAACGGCCCTGACGGGAAAGGTATTGTGGCTGCTTTAAACGCGACAGATTATACCGGGAGAGTTGTTCCCAGACTCGATCTTGACACTGACTGGGATAACAGAATCTCTGATGACATTTCGAAGAATGGAATCAGTTTTGATTTCAGATATTATGGAGTAGGCGACCAGGGAGGCGCTCCGCGTGAAAATGATGTATTTTATGCAATTAACAGCCTTCATAACAAGGATAGTAAGTTTAAAGTTATTCTCACCTCATCAGATCAGATATATAAGGATATCACACCGGAGATCCGGAAAAAACTTCCTGTCTATTCCGGAGATTTATTATTAATAGAACACAGTGCAGGATCTTTGACTTCTGAATCGTACATGAAACGGGCTAACCGAAAAAATGAATTGCTTGCACAATCGGCAGAACAGGCAGCAACAGCAGCTGATTGGCTGGGTGGAGCAACTTATCCGTTCAATAAGCTTAATAATTCATGGGAGCTTGTTCTGGGAAGCCAGTTTCACGATATCCTGCCTGGGACAAGCTTACCCAAAGCATATGAGTACGCATGGAATGATGAATTCATTGCAAGTAATGGATTTGCTGAAGTATTAAAAAATTCTTTAAGTCTTTTGTCGCATATCTTAAATACACAATCAAAAGGTAGGGCTATTGTTGTTTATAATTCTGTCGCCCGAGATCGTGAAGACGTCGTTTCGGCCGAACTTGAATACATTAAAGCCCCAGGAAGTATAAAGGTATTCGATCAGAAGGGGAAAGAAATTCTCTCTCAAATAATCGATCGAAAAGACAATAAAATTAAAATTCTTTTCCTCGCAAAAGTTCCTTCGGTTGGCCTAGCGGTTTTCGATGTACGTGAATCGACAGAGAATCTTGTATCGGGTTCATCTCTTATTGTAACAGATTCTTCTCTTGAAAATGAATACTATAAAGTGATCTTTGCAACTAATGGAGATATAATAAGCATTTTTGATAAAAAACTCAGGAAAGAGCTGCTTTCCAGACCGGCCCGTCTCGAATTCCATGAAGAAAAACCAGAGCAGTGGCCAGCCTGGAATATGGACTGGAAAGACCGCCAGAAACCGCCCATCGATTATATGGATAAAGAGGCATCAATTACTATTGTTGAAAAAGGACCGGTGAGGATCGCATTACAAATTAACCGCAAAGGCAGAAATTCAGGAATCTCCCAAATCGTAAGTCTTGCAGCAGGCGAAGCAGGAAAACATCTTGATGTAACCAATAAAGTCGATTGGCAATCTAAAGAAGTAAGTTTAAAAACTGCATTCTCATTTACTGCCGATAACGAGTATGCTTCCTACAGCATGGATGTAGGTACGATCCAGAGAAACAATAATAATGAGAAAAAATTCGAAGTGCCGGCTCATCAATGGTTTGATCTTACCGATAAATCAAACACTTATGGAGTTACAATACTGGAAGACTGTAAATATGGATCTGATAAACCTGATAACAATACAATGAGGTTGACTTTGTTATATACTCCCTATTCACATTCCTTTTCAACTGGATTTTATCACCAGAATTCTCAGGATTGGGGAATTCACGACATCAGGTATGGTATTTACTCACATGGTGGAGACTGGAAAAAAGGAAACTCTCCATGGCAGGCAGCATTCTTTAACAAGCCTTTGATTGCCTTTGAAACAAGTGTCCATAATGGGACTTTTGGAAAAGAAATATCTTTTCTTAAGATTAACTTACCCCAGGTGGGATTAATGGCATTTAAAAAGATGGAACAGGGAGAATATTATCTTATCCGTATCAATGAATTATCGGGACAGGACATAAAAGGCGTAGAAATCAGCCTGCCCGGGAAAATTATTGATGCGTATGAAGTTAACGGTCAGGAACAAAAGATTGGCAACGCAGATTGTACAAATGGAAAACTTAACTTTGATATTTCCCATTATACCATTCGTAGTTTTGCTATTAAACTCCAACCACCTTCCACACCTTTAACAAAACCTCTCCAGACTGTTATTGACCTGCCTTTTAACCAGGATGCTTTCAGCACTGACAAAAACAGATCTGATGCAGATGCAAGAATGGGGAGACTTTCATACAGCTTACCGGCAGAATTATTACCTGGAGAATTAATAAGTGAAGATATTCATTTCAGAATTGGTCCTTCAGAAGACAGACAAAACAATGTAATGGCATGCAGAGGTCAGAAAATAGATCTTCCTGGCGGAAACTATAATAAGCTGTACTTACTTGCTTCAGCATCAGATGATTTTCAGGCAATATTTAATCTAGATGATAAGCCTATTAAATTGAGTATCCAGGCAGGCACAGGATATGTCGGACAGTTTTATAACCGTATTTTTGCAATTGATAAGGAAACTGTTACAAGTATTACCAGTCCCTTTACAAAAAGAGATAATATTGCATGGTTCGCTTCACATAGGCATATTGCCTATCCATCCAAAAATGATGCATATCAGTACTGCTATATCTGCAAATATGAGATTGACCTGCCAACCGGAACAAAAAGTATAACTTTTCCGGCAAACCAGAATATTAAAATATTTGCGGCAACTGTAGCTGAAAGCGTCAATGATGACGTAAAAATGCTTCAGCCATTATATGATGATTTTAAGGATAATAAACCATTCAGTTTAAGATAAATACCTTATAACCTGACTAATTCAGACCAGACTATTATCAGTTTTGCATTCTTAATAAATATGATAATTGAAAAAAATATAGACGTGGTTATATATGAAATAAAGAAGGATACAGGTTGATTAGACTGTATCCTTTTCTGTATCCTTAACCTTTTCAAACATTCTGAAAACCTCTTGGGCAATTAATGATTCGAACCGCAGATCCTCTGCTTATAATGCAAGTCCTGCCTC
>JALHSP010000176.1 GCA_022865305.1 Bacteroidales bacterium
AGTTTAAGGCTTCTACATAATCACCATTCATATAATATACGTTTCCTATCTCTACTGTGGCATTTGCCACCTCTTCTTTGCTAGTTTTTTGATCTTTTATGTTTTTTGCAATAATGAGTGCCTCTTTATAATATTTTTCTGCTTTGTCAGCATTATTTACATTAGAAAAACAATTTCCCAAGAATGTATTTACTGTAACCTTATTTTCCAAAGAAATTGTTTTTACATTTAAACATTTATTAAATTCATCTATGCCTTCTGCATATTTATAATTATTATAATGCCTTATACCTAGATTAAAATGATATTTATATGTTGGATCTTTTCCTAAACTATCAATATAAGGAATTTCTAATCCTTCACAAATATAAAGATTTTGTCTTTCTAATAACTGTGAAATATATTCTTCTCTCTCTTGGACTTCTTTTTGTTGTTTGCTTAATTCATTGTTTTTTTCAATTATCACATCTAGTTTCTCTTCATTTTTAATTCTTCCAACTATTGTAATTACTTCAAAAATTAGCATTAGGACACATAAACTAATAATTATATTCTTTTGTCGAGATTGAATAATTTTAATTTTGCCTACATATATTGAAATTATCAGAGTTAAAACTGGTAACATAAGAGCTGAAATGAATGTAATTATTTTATTCATAAAAATTATTCATTTCTTGCAAAATATAGAGGATAAGTCTTCATTTTGACACATTATAATTTCTAAAATATTATGAAAGATCAATAAATGCCTGCCTACTGACATGTTCTAATCATTTGAGAAGACATCGGGAATCTGGATTTTCCAATCCCTTGTAAAAGGTTAGAAAAAGTTACCTAATTATTGAGCATTAACAACGTCTTCATGACATTTTAAATGCTTTCTCATCATTAAATATTACTATCTATTTCTTTCATAATTCTATTAGTTTCCGCCAGCGCTACAATTATTTTCTGATAGTGCTCGATATCCGTATTGGTTAAAGCACGCCCCTTGCGGTCTTTCAGCCACTTCTGTGCTGGTTGATAACCACCGATATAAAAATTCCATGCTATTTCGGGAACATTACCGAAGTATTGCTCGTCGTTGATAAATACTTTCCCACTTTTATAAGTTAATTTTTCAACGGTATCAGAACCAGCGATGGGATAAGTGGTTATAAATTGATTTACCTTTGGCGATTCGAGGAGATGTAAAGAGCGCAATTCTGCTCCAAACGCGACCAATTTTTTAAAAGTTTTCACTTCTTTCGGATATGGCACGCGCGGGAAATCTATTTTCAAAAATTCCTTGTATTTTTCACGGTAACTTAGCGAATAGAGAACGGCATAGATATAATCAAAAATATCTTCAGGAGAAGCTTTCCCCATAATTTTTTCTATCTCATCAACAATTTCTTTTTTGAGGTTTGGGGTTTTTGTACCATCTGGAGAGTAAAGAAAAAGGGGAAATGTACTGCCTGCTCCATATCTACCTGCTGAGCCGGTAAGATTAAATTCATTCAAAAACTTCGTAACAAATACATATTTCCAATTATCTGCACATTGTCTTGAAGTAACCAGCCCTACATTATCCTTAGCCAGAAAATGTTGCATGATCCTAGTAACTGGCCAACCAATAAATCCTCTTGAATTTCCAGTGTAGTAAATATACCTGTTATCAAATGGTCTATAACTGATTGTTTTAATTTTTTCTTCCGATATGCCAGCACTCAAAAGATCATTTAAAGCCCAATCGAATTTCCAATCTCGAACATCTGAAGGTAATTTCAGTCTTTGACGAACTTCGTCTTCTGGATTATTTGCAAAATAATTTACCCTTTCAAACAAAACATTTTTATCAAAGTCTATCGATAAATTGTCTCTTTTGGTTACAATACCTGTCCCATTTACCTTAAACAGCTCATTTACTTTAAATCCCTTGTTATATTCCTCCAAATTACTTATATCTTGTTTGATAAAAAGAAAGTTTGGGCTTTTTGGTTCAATATCTTGCCATTTGATAGTACCGATATTATTCTTATCAAGAAAACTAAACTTCTCGCCTCTCTTACCGTATATATCCACAATCTTAATTACTGAATTTTTCTTGTCTTTTACTTTCATAAAAATATTAATACTCACACCTTGTTGAATATCAAACACGTTTTCGTCCTTTCCGCCATCTGGAGTTTTTTCTTTTTTCTTGCTATTACCATGCAAATTAACAAAATAAATTTTATTAAAGGTTCGTATTAGATGATACCTCATTCCCCTAAACGTCGGATTATCAAGGAAACTATGATTATTAATAAAAGCCAAAATACCTTCGCCTTTTTTAATAATCAACTCTTCTGCAAAAGCGATAAATTTTACATAATCATCATTTAACCATTTGGAGTTTTTTTCTTTTAACTTACTGCCATCTCCCTCAAATTTGTATTTATCAATTAATCTAAGTGCATACTCTCCTTTATTTGACGATTCTCCACTATATGGTGGATTTCCTATAACCACCATAATAGGTGTTTCGTTTTTGATTTTATTAGCTTCCCTGGCTTCCGCTGCAATACTTTCGGCAAAGCCAAAAGATGAAAGCTCTTGCTGAGGTCCGCTTTGTTCAAGAGAATTAGTAAGATAGACCCGAAGACGTGTTTTCCCAGCCTTGGTTTCGTTAAAGTATTTAAATCCTGTTTCTCTTAATGCTATGCTCACTTTTAAGTGTGCTATTATATAAGGTGTCATCATTAGTTCAAAACCATACAAGCGAGGTAAAAGATCATTATGTACATAAGACGGCCAGCGTCCTGGTTGCCCCTGTTCTTTTAGTCGCTCATGGATGGCTGTTATAGTGGTACTGATAAATGTGCCTGTTCCCACAGCAGGATCTAAAATTTGAACACAATGCTTACTATTGGGTAGTTTCGAAGTATCGGCAAGTCCGTTGGGGAGGTTGAATTCTTTTTGCAAAATATAATCCACAGAACGAACAATAAATTCTACCACCGGGAGGGGCGTGTAGTAGGCACCCATTTTCTTGCGTAATGCCGGATCATATTCCTTTAAAAAATCCTCATAAAAATGGATTACCGGATCGGCATCGTCAATATATTCCTCAATAAGTTTTTTGGTATCGGAATGCTGGAAAACAACACAAAGTTCATCAACAATATAGCTTAAGCGTTTATCAAAATTGGGTCCGGCAAGGTGATCAAAAAAGTGTTGAAGAAAAGGGTTAGAGGCAGGAACAAGATCGCGAGATTCTTGACGACTAAAGGTGTCTGGCGAATCATCGTAGTAGCGAGCCACAAATAATCCATAAACCAAGGTCTGGGCATACATATCTGAAAAAGTATCTATGGTAAGATCATGCACCAGCATTTTCTTAATCGCCTCATAAATACGAAAAAGTTCTATATTTTGGGCTGAATCAGAGCTCATAAAATGTCTTAGGTTGTCTCTGATTCTTTGCGCTTTTCCTCCCATAATCTTGGCAAGATGTTTACCTGATTTTATTGGTTCCTTCTGTGACTGGGTAAAATCAAGCAGTGTCTTTGCTAAATGATCATAATTTTGTGAAAGTGGAGTAAGGAGTCGATTTTTTAAATCATAACTGGCTATTTTAATTGGTTCCTCATATCGAAGTCCATTTCTGTAAAATCGAAATTCTAGATAGTCGGTAAGAACTAAATTTGTATAACCAAAATATCGTTTCATTTGCTCCGATTTTTCAACTTTATCTAGAGATACTCCAATGTCTTTTGCTTCTATATACAAAAGGGGCACCTCTTTATTTAGCACAATAAAATCCGGTTTGTTTCCCTGTTTGGCTTTGGCGTCATGATCTATGCGTTTGACCTTGATTGATTCAAAAATACCTTTTAGTAAAATTTCAAAATCGGCACGGTAACCCATTTCACTGGTTTCCGGGTGAGAAAATTTAGAAGAAATCGATTGGATATAATTATCAAAAATATTTTGCATAGTTTATTGAATCCAGCAGTTTAACATTTTATATTGTATTTCATTTCCCCTTATAAATAAATCGTTTTCAGAGCGAAGCGGAGAAAACACCTTGGGTTATCTCTTTATAGATTCTTATGTTTATCATAAACTTATTTTATTAATTCCGCAAATAATGATTAAAGAAATATGGAAAAAGAAAAATACTAATTTAATAAGTATATA
>JALHSP010000021.1 GCA_022865305.1 Bacteroidales bacterium
TCAATAAGTTATCCGGATATTTTGATTTTCCAGTCATTTTAGAACAACGTTAAATATAAAATATACTGTAAATATCTGTAAATGAAGTTAATCGCTTAGCGCTAACGGCCCGGCAATAAAGGGAGGTTGTGTTACCCGACGCAAGCACCGGGCAGAGTCCTGGTACTTTAGCCGGGAAATTGTCACGGTGCAAGGAGGGTATGGCACGTGTTTTTGCAGTCCAGGTATAAAGGCCGGTTGAGTATTACGAGTGTCGCGGTACAGGATTGATAGGTGGCAGGGAATTTATCCCGGTGCACAGATGATTTAAACGGGTACTGGCGCGATCGCGGTATAAGCATTATAAATTTGTCTTGGGTGTAGGAGCAAAAGCAAAAACCGTGACAAACAAATTACCTTTATTGTCCGTGTTAGCGTTTCGTTTGTTATTTGGTTGCAGTAATCTTATGATGCAAAGAATAGACCGGTTTTATTGCACTTCGCTTTAATTACTGTTATATCATTTTTATATACTCTTATATTTATACTTTATTAATTTCCCCTGAAATATATTTAACACATATCATCAAATCATTCCGGATTAATTAAGGTATGACTTTATTGAATGCATATTATCTTTTAATAATTTTTATAGCTTGTTTGCTTTGATTATTTAAGATTAAGAAATAAGTAGCCGGTTCAAGATCCTCCATATTAATCTGAACTGTTTTAGAAGAGGTAATTTTCTTTTTTACCAAATTGCCTTTAAGATTGTAAATTGCTATCTCTACCTCCTCGTTACCTTGGAAACCTTCAATAGTAATAATTTCAGAGGCAGGATTAGGATATATCTTAAGCTTGAATTCCTTCAGATTATCCATTGAGGTATTGATTACAGTAATAATATTTGACGGAGATGAAACACAACCGGTATTGTTAGTTATAACCACATAATAGTTGCCACTCTTTGTAGTAATATACTTTTGACCATTGGCCCCGGGAATTGCAGTGTTGTTAAAATACCACTGATTGCCTGAAACCACATTTGAAGTAAGGGTGTCCAAATTTTGTATTATGGTTGGTATTCCGGGGACAGGATTAACATGCAGGTTTACAATAATAACACTATCACACCCGGAAACATTGGTATACTTAAACAGGTATATCCCGGATTCAGTATGCCCTTCGTAGCTTTCACCTTCACATATATTCTTTTCGATTGTGACTGAATAGCAAGGAGAGTCAAACTCAAAAGCGCCAATATCAACAATGGCTCTATCTTTATCCGTTGCATTCCAGATACGAACTTTACCATCAAAATCAGTTTCGAAGTTTACAAACTTATTGGAACCTTCATCAATGCATGGAGATCCCTGACTCAAATGAAAATTACCTGTCGCGGGCGAGAAATAAATTGGATTTTCTGAAATATTGTTACTGCCATATGGAATATTATTCAATGAGTTAAGGTTTGAACTTTCAATAATCAGGCTATCACAAATACCTGAAGGCATGCCTGAAATTCCATTATCCCATAGATTACTGTTATAAATAAACACACTATACGCATCCATCTCTATAACAGAATTGTTGTTGTACATTACCGTATTGTAAAACTTTGTATTAACATAACAATGTGTAGTATTTTCACGCTGAGTTATTATTCCATATCCATTGTCACAGATTATGCTATTCTCTGAAATAAAATTTACATAACCATACCTGTGAGCGGGGGGAGAATAACTTGAATTTTCATAACCATAAGACCTGATTTTAATTGCGTTACTTCCACTGTTAGAAACGACCGAATTCTTTAATGTGAAATTAATTGAGGAACTACCATAAGTTGGAACTATAAAACCACTTACATACCCATATGAATATAAATAAATACCAGATTCATTATTGTCGAATATATTACATGAAGAAAAAGTGGCGGACACAGATCCCGGTTTTGCCAATGTATAAATCCCATATTTATTATCAAACAGACTGGTATTTTCAACATTAATTGTATTTGTCCCATCTAAATTCAGTCCTGCATTTGAATTATTACTGATTGTCGAATTTTTTAATTCAAGATTACCTTTCTCCACTGAAATACCATTAATACCGTTTTTAATTACACAGTAATCAAATAAACCCTGTTTTTTTAATATTATCCCCTCCCAGGTACCTTTATGCTGCGGGAAGGAAATTATTTTAATGGGATCAGATTTATTTCCGTTCGCGTGGATAATCCCATTTGCTGTAATTGATGCCAGAGTATCCTCATTATATTGCGCAATAATCAAAACCCCCGGTTCAATAAATAAAGTTTGATTTTCCGGAATGGTGACGGGGCAAGTTAATAAATAGGTTTGTGAATTAAATAATGTATCCGATATTTCTCCGCATAATTCAGTCAATGGTTTATCGGAGTATAAAAAAGACTCATTGAAATTATAATAAATGCTATCATTTACTTTGAATATTACATCAGTCAGTCCCTCTGAATGTGAAGGGCAGTTTAATATTATTGTATCATCCTTCCAGGTATGGTATAAGGGTGCTTCAATTTGGTCGAATAAAACCTGCATCCCATTTTGGGAATGACCAAATAATTCTCCCGAAAAGATAATTTGTTCTCCCCCACTGGTATTTGAAAATATCGGATCAGGTTTGTTTAATACAGGAGGTAAAAATGAAAAACAGTTTTCCCCAAATCCTTTTTTGTCACCACTGTTTATAATATTGATATTTACAATGCCAGGTAAATGAGGTGGAGTTATACATATGATACTATCTTCAGTCCAATAAAGATATTCTGTAGATTCTGTATTATCGAATATTACTCCGCCACTACCTCTGTTGGAGAAAAATTGGGTTCCTTTAATTGTTAATGTGTCTCTTCCAAACATTCTTCCATAATTAACAGATAAATAGTTTATCCTGGGGAGAGATTCGGTTATTGCAGCTTCAACAGTATTTCCGTAGGCCCCAATGTTTATTCTTCCACCATTTTCAGAAGGTTCCATAGAGTAGATGTAGCTTGGGTCTCCGGCATCTATGCCTGGCGAAGTAACTTTAAGATGATAATCATTGTTTTCACTATTAATAAATTGAGGGTTGAGATTATAAATCATTCCTTCGCCGATTTTTACATAGCTTCCAATTAAAACATCCTCTTGTACAAGGCTATATGATACATTTGAAGTATAAGAAGAACTTGTTTTAAAAGATCCTGCGTTATTCCAGAAAATATTATTCACGATTTTACAGGCGCCAATTATTTCCAGTCCTGTTAATCCATTTCCGACGATAGTATTATTTGCAATATCTATTATATCACCAGATTTAAAAGCATAGTTGATATCAATACCATACCCACTGTTATTTGCTATTATGCAATTATATATTGAAAAAGTTGAATGATCACTATAGATTCCATAGGATTTATTATTTATTATTTCAGAATGCGAAATGCTTATTTTGGGATTTCTTATTGAAATAGCACCGGAACCAGCAAATTCAACTTTACAATATTTTATGGAAGAAGATGTACCAGCAGTTGCAACAAATGAGATGCGACCCCAATTGCCTGTATCACCCTGTCGCGTAAAAATTATTCGCTGGCTTGAAGTGCCTTCAGCAATCAGATCACCCTTTACAGACAAGATGCCCGCAAGTGCTGAATTATCACTTGTTTTAAACCTGATTTCAACTCCCGGGTCAATGATAAGGGTATCTCCTGATGGCACTGTTGCCAACCCATTGATATAGTAAGGTGAATAGTCTATTGTAAGCCTTCCTGTTAGAATTGTACTGTCTGGGATATTTGAGGTGAATACAATAAAATTATCATCGCATACATCAAATACAGAATTATCAGAGACATCTGAAATACGTATATTGAAGGATTCACTTTCAACAGGAGGAATGATCCAATTAAACAGGCTATCATTAGGAGTGCTGGCATCGATATCTTTCCATGTAACCCCACTGTTGTCTGTATACTCAAGTTTAATATCAGAAACATTACTTTTCCACTTGATATTTTGAGCTGTACCAGGTAAAAAGCCTTCTTTCCCGTTAGGTGCTGAAAGCCAGATATATTTAAGAGCATCCGATTCTATTGCACCTATATCAACCCGGTTGAGACTAATCCTGTTTTTACCCAAAATATCATAATTTGAAATATTCAACCCTGATGTATCCGGAGCTCCAGCATTTATGGCCGGAGAATTGCGTTGGGGCGTAAAGTCAGGTCCTAGCTGGGGAGAGTAATTGTAAATCATCCCATCCCCGATTTGCGATGCTTTTCCTATCATATTATCCTCTTGTACAAGGTTATATGATACATTAGATGTATAAGAAGAACTTGTCTTAAAAGATCCTCCATTATTCCAAAAAATATTATTAACTATTTTACAGTAGCCAATTACGTCTAGTCCTGTTAATCCATTTCCTACGATAGTATTATTTGCAATATCTATTCTGTCACTAAACTTAAAAGCATAGTTGATATCAATACCATACCCACTGTTATTTGCAATTATGCAGTTATGTATTGAAAAAGTTGTATGATCACTATAGATTCCATAGGATTTATTATTTATAATTTCAGAATGAGAAATACTGATTTTTGGATTTTTAAGTGAAACAGCACCATTATAACTTCTGGATTCAAGCCCCGAAATAATATTTGCATATTCAACTTTACAATATTTCAGGCAAGAAGAAACGTCTGCAGTTGGTGCAAATGCAATGCAACCCCAGTTGCCCGAATCACCCTGACGTGTGAAAGTTATCCACTGGTTTGACGTACCTTCAGCAACCAGTTTTCCTTTTACGTAAAGTAAACCAACATCTGCTTTATTATCACTGTAACTGTAATCAGTTCCAGTTTTGAACCTGATTTCGACACCCGGTTCAATAGTAAGTGTATCTCCGTTTGGCACAGTTGCCAGACCATTGATGTAGTAAGGTGAATGTTCTATTGTTAGCCTTCCGGCAAGAAATGTGCTGTCAGGAATGTTTGAAGTAAATATTACAAAATTATCATCACATAAATCAAAAAAAGTATTATCCGTTACATCTGAAATGCGTATGTTGTAATACTCGCTTTCAACTGCTGGAATGATCCAATTATAAAGTCCATCGTTCGGAGTATTTCCGGTAATTTCAACCCAGTTACTACCATTGTCGTAAGTGTATTCCAGCTTCAGGTTTTCAACATTGCTTTTCCAGATAATAGGTTGGTTGGTTCCAGCTAAAAAACCCTCTTTCCCATTAGGTGAAAGCAACCAGATTAATTTAAGGGCATTCGATTCAACAGCACCAATATCAATCCTGCTTTGGTTTATCCTGTTATTTCCCAAAAAATCATACCCGGACAGGTACAGACCAGATGTATCCTGAGTTCCCGCGTTTATGACAGGGGAATTGTACTGTGGGCAAAAATCAGGTCCTAACTGAGGATCGAAATTGTATACCATCCCTTCACCAATTATTAATGAGCTTCCAATTAAAACATCCTCTTGTACAAGGTTATATGATGCAATAGAAGTATAAGATTGTATGTAAATAGACTCACTGTTATTCCAGAAAATATTATTTACTATTTTGCATTTAGCAACATTTGCCTGAAGTCCTGTTGATCCATTCCCGACAATAGTGTTGTTTGTAATAATTATGGTGTCTTTACTGTTAAAATCATAACCGATATAAATACCTCTTAACGTGTTGTTGGCAATTATGCAGTTTTGTATAATAAAGGTTGTATGATTACTATAAATGCCATGATAATTATTTGCTATGATTTCAGAATGAGAAATGCTAACCTTTGGATTTTTGAATGAGAGAGCACCTATATAAGGTTCGGATTCAAGACCACTAATCATGTTGGCATATTCTACTTTACAGTATTTGAAGGATGAAGAAGTGTCTGCAGTTGCTGAAAATGCAATACAGCCCCAATTGCCTGAATCACCCTGACGTGTAAAAGTTATTCGCTGGCTTGAAGTGCCTTCAGCAATAAGATTACCCTTTACATAAAGCAAACCAACATCTACTGAATTATCGCCGTAATAGTAATCAACTCCTGTTTTGAACCTGATTTCAACACCCGGCTCAATGATGAGGGTATTTCCTGTTGGCACAGTTGCCAGACCATTGATTAAGTATGGTGAATTGATTTTTGTCCAGGTACCTGACACCTCTGAACCGTTATCTATTGTGGTTTGTGCCTTAAGAAAGAAAGCTGACAAAAACCCCCATAATATTATTACTATGATTTTTTTCATGACGATAATCAGTTATGGATGGTTTAATTTTTATCCTGTTTAAATGAAAAGTCTGAATCTGCTCCGTTGCAACAAAGATTTTTAATACATCTGTTGTTGTCTCCAAAAAAACCATAATGTCTTATAGCATCTTTGAGGTGGCTACTATTACCACTTCCAATAAAACTGTTTAAACAACTGCTGAGTCAATCTTCAGGCTAAAGCAGAAGCTGGCTTTATTATCCTATCTTCTCACTCCCCGGGGGGATATAAAATATAATGTCCCCAAACCAGGAAGGGCCATTAAACACAACAGAAATGAATATGAGAAACAGGATATAAGATATCAGAGAAAATTTATCTGTTATTCCGAATGGTTTCATGATGCCTCCTTTCAAAAAATAACTCCGGAGTATTTTTCGTATCAGTTTAAAACGAATTTGAGTAAAACAGTCTTTAAATTTTGCCTTAGCATGGTAAGGTATAAATATATTTATTCAAATGCAAAAATATTTAAGCTTTGGGTTAATTATTAATGACTTTATAATGTGATCTTCAAGGAGCAGCAAGAATGAAATTTTCGTTTTCTCTCCAGGCAACTTGAGGGTTAAAAAGAGCAATCTAAAAGTTTATAAAACGACTCATAATATGTAAAATCTCAATTTGTAATGGGCTAAACTAAGGAGCATTGGTTTATAGGTTAAATGTAACTCATCTGTACTTTTTGTTTTCTGGGTTCCCGATAATTAGGGAGGTCGGCATTTTGCAATTTTTGCAAATCCAGGCGAATAAGAAATTTGTTTATATGTGCAGTAAACTGGCCAGCGCCGGAATCATGGTTAATGATAGAAGAGAATAAGTACGGTTTCGCCAGTTTATTTTCTTGATTTGAAAGCAAAAATTACAAACAGTCCTATGCCTGTTCTGAGGAGTTAGCGTTCGTTTTGTCTTGGTTAATTTGTCTATGTAGGGTTTGCTGAGGAAGTCTTTTAATGCACATATAATGTTAATAATCAACGATATATGTTAATATCTTTAGCTTGAATAAATAGTAAAAATGCAAATAAAAACATAAATTCCGTTAAAAATATTTGCATTTATGATAAA
>JALHSP010000022.1 GCA_022865305.1 Bacteroidales bacterium
TCAATAAGTTATCCGGATATTTTGATTTTCCAGTCATTTTAGAACAACGTTAAATATAAAATATACTGTAAATATCTGTAAATGAAGTTAATCGCTTAGCGCTAACGGCCCGGCAATAAAGGGAGGTTGTGTTACCCGACGATAGCACCGGGCAGGGTCCCTGTACTTTAGCCATAAAACTGTCACGGTGCAAGGAGGGTATGGCGCACTTTTTGCCGTCCGGGTACAAGTTTTGTGAGTTATACGAGCTTCGCGGTACAAGTTTGATCGGAGCCGCGAATTTATCCCCGGTTACAAAGTTGGTGGCGGGCACTGGTGCAGTGTCGCGGTACAAATTATCTCGGAGCCAGAAATTTATCAAGGTGCAGAATTAAAATTGCGTGCAGATGAGCGTGTCCGGGCACAACGACCATTAAGAATTTGTCTTGGGTGCAGGAGCAAAAGCAAAAAGTGTGACAAGCAACTTACCTTTATTGTCCGTGTTAGCAGGTGTATTTTATTTTTTTATAAAGTTCGAGAATCTTGATGTGACCCTTACCTTGATAGGAAATCTTTTTTTCTCCATAGTCAAAGTACTCTAGAATGTAAGGTAGATCTTCTTTTTTTGCAGCTAAGAAATGTAAGAAGAAAAATAATGGAATAATATCAGAAAGTGTATCTGTAATTCTATCTTTCAGAAAATCTCGGAAGAATTGAATAAATAACGATTTATTATCCTTTAATGAATCTTCTAATTCTTTTATAGTGTTTATGTTAAAAAACTCAAATTTCTGAATGATCATTTTTAAATCGGAAGTAGGAACTAAGGTTATTCCTAATCCTAAAAGAATGTTTTTACACTCTTGTAATACTTTGTTGGTTTTAAGGATGGATAATAATGAAGCTTGATTGAGTTCAATTTCCTCAGGGTGTGTCTTTATTAAAGTTTTTAGGTCTTTTTCATAGTTAGTCAGGTCAATTTTAAGTCTATCGAACTCTCTGTCAGCTGTCTCTAATAATGCTGAAATACGACTAAAACCTCTTCTATATGGAAAGGGGATTGACTGTTCTCCTTTATAACCTAAGTCATGTTCAATTTCAGCCCATGCATGTTGTAAGATACTTCGTAATTGTATCTCACATTTTAAATTAGCGAATTTTTTATATTCAGTCAGTTTGCATCGTGATTGTTTAATAGAAACAACATAATGAAGAGATTTATACCCGAATTGATCTGCTTCATGTTTACGTTTATCAATAGAGTTTATGGGATCTATTTGAAACTCTTTCTTTATAATACCAGCGATAGTCTCAATCTCACTTTCAAGAAAAGTAATTATTCGGAGTCCAGCAATATCTGTTATATCTTCCAACTTGTTATACTTTTCAGATTTGTCATCAATTTTTTTTGATAAACTAGATCTGGTCTTAGTTCTGCTTACTATTAAATGAGGAACAATACCCTTTAGCTTAAGGATTTCTGTACAAAGCACCTCAATTTTACTACGGAATTCATCGTATAAACCCCGTTTTTGATCGTACGATTTGAGAATTGTTTCTTTCATATGTTGAGATTTGAATAGACAGAGATATGCCTGCTAACGGCCCGGCAATAAAGGGAGGTTGTGTTACCCGACGACAGCACCGGGCAGGGTCTTGGTACTTTAGCCAGTAAATTGTCACGGTGCAAGGAGGGTATGGCGCACTTTTTGCCGTCCAGGTACAAAGTTTTGTGGGTTTTACGAGTGTCGCGGTACAAAGTTGATAAGTGGCCGGGAACTTGTCTCGATAGTAGAAAATTGATAAATGGACACTGGCGCGATCGCGGTACAAGCATTACAAATCTGTCTTGGGTGCAGGAGCAAAAGCAAAAAGTGTGACAAACAACTTACCTTTATTGTCCGTGTTAGCAGCTGTAATAATTTAGTCTACAAGTAAATAGTCTTTGGGTGATTCAAAGGAATGTGTCAAATTTTTAAGCATATTATATTGGCAGAATAAAGCATTTTTTGATTCAAAATCGCGAAGATGCATCCCATTTCCATTACACCATTTAAATACTTCACAATGTTTACACATTCCAGTTTTCATCCAATCTCGCTGACGCATTATTTTAAATTGATTGTTCCATATATCTAAAAAGTTGTTTTCATAAATATTCCCTTGGGAAAAATGACTATTTATATTTGGACACGCTGAAATAGAACCATCAACTAGAATCGAAGCTACATTTATTCCAGCTCTACAAAAATAATATCCATCCCGTACTTCCATTTCATATTTTCCAACAAAACCTTCACATTCATAATTTGTTTCGATTTGCTTTTCCTGTCGTGTTTTTTTTATGAATTCCATTAAATCCTTTAATTGATGGCCGTTAAGGAGTAGATCTGGATTAGATTTAGCACGGCCAATAGGAGAAATGGTAAATAGTCTCCACCTTTTTACACCCATTGATATTAGTAGGTCTTTTATTTCGTTTAGCTCACAACAGTTTTTTTGATTTATACAAGTCACTATATCAAAGACAATCCCAACTTGTTCTACAAGCAATGCAATTGCCTTAGTAACATTTGAAAAGCACTTTTTATTTCTAATCCAGTTGTGGGTTGCCTCTAATCCATCTAAGCTTACTGTAATGGATTGTAATCCGGCATTTAGTAAACTATCTAAACGCTGTTGGGACATAAGTACACCGTTAGTAACCATTCCCCATGGATATCCTTGTTTAGTCAATTCTGTACCACAGAATTCGATATCCTTTCTCATTAAGGGTTCCCCTCCAGTAATAACAATCATTATGTCATTTGGATTGTATTGAGTTTTAATTTTTTCAGTTACTTGAAGAAAATCAGAAGCGGGCATATCTGGAATTACACTGTTCTGTTTACAGTCGCTCCCACAATGAATGCATTGCAAATTGCATCGGTGAGTGCATTCCCAAAAAAGATACTGCAACTCATGTAGGGAGATTTCAGTTTTTCGATATTCTCTAAAAACGTTGAGAGCTAAACGATTTTTGAATGAAATATTTCTATTCATTCTTTTCTAATTTGATATCAATGTTTTCTTTGATTTGAGCAAGTTTTTCGTCCAAACTTAAAGTTAGAACAGTATCTTTTGGAAGAAAGCTTCCATTTAAGGCTCCATCGATGTCCGAAATATGCAAATTAATTGTGTTAGCAGATTCATCAATTTCAGAATTTATGGAAAAAACACCATTATTGTTTGTCAGTGCTTTAGGGTCTGAAATGCTATTTCTTAATTCAACTTGAATACCTTCTATTATTTGTGAAGAGTTTTTCGATTTTACAGTTCCTTTAAGGTTCATATAAATAGTTGAAACCAGCACTCCATATTTAGCACAAGATGCCATTAATCCTGCACTACATACGCCCATGATAATAAGAATTTTCTTTAATATTCTCCTTTTAAGAATCGTGATATTTTTCATTTGCTTAAATTTTGAAGATACTCTTTGATTAACGGAAAATCTAGATTGTTGTTTTGTTGTTGTCATTCAATAATTGAAACCTGTCAAAACTCTAAATGTTTCCTTTTTGTCATTATGCATTTATCCATCTTTTCTGTTAGCAGCAGTAAATAATGTAAATAGGACAAATCCGTCATGGTTCACGAATGTTAAGGCTTGCGAAGCAGAGAGGGCTTGCAGATGGCGCTCATGAGCCGGTTTTGTAAATTTAAAAATACAAAATCGTGAATTGCCATATGCAAGCAGCGTTGGGGCAAGCCGTTAAGTGGGGTCCTATATCTCGTTGATGTCCAAATTATTGCTGCTAACGGCCCGGCAATAAAGGGAGGTTGTGTTACCCGACGACAGCACCGGGCAAGGTCCTGGTACTTTAGCCAGAAAATTGTCACGGTGCAAGGAGGGTATGGCACGTGTTTTTGCAGTCCGGGTACAAAGTTGGTTGAGTTTTACGCGTGTCGCGGTAAAAGTTTGATAAGTGACCGGAAAGCTGTCTCGGTTGCAGGAAGTTGATAAATGTGCACTAGCGCAGTGTCGCGGTATAAATTGTCTCGGAGACAGAAATTTGTCATGGTGCAGAAACTTAATTGTGTGTAGATGCGCGTACCGGGTGCAACGGCCATTACAAATTTGTCTTGGGTGCAGTAGCAAAAGCAAAAACCGTGACAAACAACTTACCTTTATTGTCCGTGTTAGGCGTTCGTAATCTATTTTCTATCTCTCACCCCAAATTTTTAATACGTCTTGATAATCCTCAATAAATATTAACAATGTAAAATAATTGTTGGATGTTCTAACTTGAATTAATTCAGAACTATATTGACGAAATCAGTTATTCTTTAACTTATATAAAAAGATTATATTGGGTTTGTTCTCTGGATTGTATTTGCCCGAAAAATAAAATATTGACGTCGGTGCATTTAATCTAGTTCTTACGATTCCTTGAAAAGTTTCATAACCATCCGCCTCCACCCTTATATCGAATAAAAGTGAAGGACTTATGGATTCATTATCAACACAACCAGGCATGCCCACTAATATTAAAGGATTCTTTTCTGAATAAATATAACTTAAGTAACCACAATTCTTTAGTTCAGGGAGAGCCACAGTTTTAGTTTTCGTGGTTCTACTATCTTCATCAAAATATTCTACAGTTTTTGATCTTGAACTTATACTCTGTTTAACGGATACTCTGATACTATCTTCTTTTGTAAATTCCTTACCCGATTTAGCATCTTTAATTCTGATTTGACAATATAAAAGCTTGCCAAGAGAAATTAGAATGAAAATGAAAATAACTTTTTTCATAGCTAACAAGTTTAAGTGCGACACTATCAAATTTACAAAATAGAATTGAAATTAAGAAAATTATTTTGGAAAGGGTATTAAAGTTAATTGTTATTAAATAAAAGGATTAGATCAATATTCGGAAGGAAGGTCGAGTAGACCGGGGGAGCTTCCCCCCCAGTCCCTCACGGAACCGTACGTGATAGTCTCCCATCATACGGCTCTTCAGTTGGTAATCAGTAAGCAGATCCTCCCGCATTCGCAGTTGTCCGCGTAACAACATCATACCA
>JALHSP010000023.1 GCA_022865305.1 Bacteroidales bacterium
ATGATGTTGTTACGTAGACAACTACAAAAAGTGGGAGGATCTACTTACTGAGTATCAACTGAAGAGCCGTATGATGGGAGACTATCACGTACGGTTCCGTGAGAGGTTTAGGGGTGAAACTCCCCTTTACCTACTCGATCGGACTACGGTGTTGATAAAAAACATAGTTGTTAACAATACTTCAAATTGCAAGTAAATTACTGTAAATTTGCAGTATCACTGTGATACACAATGGAAATAAAAACAGATATATACCTAGGGGACAGTAAAGACGTATTAAAAAGACTATCAGACAATTCCGTTGACTTGATAGTAACATCGCCACCCTATGCTGACCAACGAAATGGTACCTATGGAGGTATCCGTCATGACAAGTATGTTGACTGGTTCTTACCTATTTCAGAACAATTATTAAGAGTTATAAAGCCAACCGGGACTTTTGTTTTAAATATAAAAGAAAAGGTAGTAGAAGGAGAGCGTAGTACATACGTAATGGAATTAATTTTAGAAATGAGAAAGCAGGGTTGGCTCTGGACAGAGGAATTAATTTGGCATAAAAAGAACTGCTACCCAGGAAAATGGCCAAATAGGTTCAGAGATGCTTGGGAGAGACTGCTACAGTTCAACAAAGACAAAAAATTCCATATGTACCAAAACGAGGTAATGGTGCCTATGGGTGACTGGTCAAAAAGTCGGCTTAAAAATCTTAGTGAGACAGACAAGATTAGAGATAATTCAAAAGTCGGTAGTGGTTTTGGTAAAAATATTTCAAATTGGCTGACTCGAGACAAAGCCTACCCAACTAATGTCCTGCATCTTGCAACAGAATGTAGCAATAAAAACCACAGTGCAGCTTTCCCTGAAGAACTTCCAGAGTGGTTTATAAAACTTTTCACAAAAGAAAACGATGTAGTACTTGATCCATTTATGGGTTCGGGGACTACTTTATTTGTAGCAAACCGGATGAAAAGGCATTCCATTGGAATTGACAATGTTCCTGAATACTACGAAATGGTTAAAAAACAGATTAAGCCTGTAGAATTATACCTCCTCGAACCAAAAGAAAAATATGAAACCATTAAACCTGTCCGACGTTACGCAGTACGTTGAAAATAACATTGCTACGTTTCATAATAAAAGGATTCAAAGCCTAGACGACCTTAAACTTTCCCAGATACTCAAACGTAAAAATCCTTATCTTTTTAAGGCTAAATACCTTCTAACCTCAGAGGCAATAATCAAGGGATTAGTTGACGCACATATTTCATCAAACGAAGAAACAATCTTCGGTGATTGGTTAGAGGGATTGGCAATCTTCATAAATGGGAAAGTCTATGGCGGGAAAAAATCAGGCATTACCGGGATTGATTTGGAATTTGACCATGATAACAGAAGATATATTGTCAATATCAAATCTGGACCTAATTGGGGAAACAGTTCCCAGATATCAAAAATGATTAATGATTTTAAAACAGCAACAAAAGCGTTACGTACAAGTAATTCAAAGCTAAATGTAGTTGCCGTAAATGGGTGCTGTTATGGAATTGACAACTCTCCTGAAAAAGGGGATTACTTAAAATATTGTGGACAAAGATTCTGGGAGTTCATTTCAGGCGCACCAGATCTTTACACTGACATCATTGAGCCTCTTGGCCATAAAGCAAAGGAACGAAATGATGACTTTAATAAATCTTATGCTCAAATGATCAATAAGTTTACAAAGGAGTTCTTAAATGATTTCTGCATGGAATCTGGAGAAATAGACTGGAAAAAACTTGTTGAATTCAACTCAAAAAAAGACTAACTACTAATAGACAAAATTTAAACAGGGCAGCACATAACACGGACAATAAAATTAATAGGTTCGTCACGGTTTTTGCTTTTGCTCCTGCTCCCAAGACAGTTTTGTAACTGGTGATAAACCCGGACCGCTCCACTGCAACGCATAAAACTTGTATCCGGTGATAAATATATCGCTCGGATCAAACTTGTACCGCGACACTCGTAATGCTCACAAAACTTTGTACCTGGACGGCAAAAACCGCGCCGTACCTTCCTTGCACCGTGACAGTTTTCTGGCTAAAGTACCAGGACTCTGCCTGGTGCTGCGTCAGGTAACACCTACTAATTTTATTGCCGGGCCGTTAGCACAAATATTTAACAATGTGATGATTATGCCCTCGCTCCATGTTAATAAAATTCCTTTATGATAAGATAGCAAAATCACATCTATCGGGATCTGCCCTTCGCACG
>JALHSP010000024.1 GCA_022865305.1 Bacteroidales bacterium
TAACGGCCCGGCAATAAAGGGCGTTTGTGTTGCTGAGTGAATGAAGGCTGGAGCAGAAAATGTCATCGGGGTAGAGTCCTGGTACCAGCCGGAATGAACGAAGCATGGCGCGGTTTTTGGAGTCATGGCACAAACCTGCGGGCTTATACGAGTGTCGCGGTACAAACTGACAACGGAGCCAGAAATTTATCATAATACACAAAGTTTTAGGGCGCGCACTGGTGCGAAGTCCGGGTTGAGCGATATGAGGGTCACGTTATAAGAAAGCAGTAAGTGCAAAAACCGTGACAAACAAATGTCCTTTATTGTCCGTGTTAGTGTTTAGTAAGGTTAAGTGGCCATGAATCTGTCAAGTTATACAAATGGAGGTTTGCAGAAGTGTCAGGGAGAATTTGCAGATGGTGCTCATGAACCGGTTTTGTAAATTTTGCAATACAAAACCGTGAATTGCCATATGCAAATGCGCGATGGAGCAAACCGGTTAGAGGGCAACAAATTTTAAATCCCGCTATAACATGAGAAACTATCAACTGGCACAACCTATATTTTATTGAAGTAATTCATTATCAAGGTTAATACAAATACTTATTAACACTAACGGCCCGGCAATAAAGTAAGTAAACGTTGCTGAACGAATGGAGGCCGGGTGGCAGTGTCCCCTCGGAGGAAAATACCCGTTTTCTGAGGCCGTAATGAGCGAAGCACGGCGCAGTTTTTGCCGTCCAGTTGCAATTTTTCTGAACATTACGAGTGTCGTGGTACAAGCGACCAAAGTGGCCAGGAATTTGTCACGGAATAGGAGCTTACTAAATGCGTACTGGTGCAGTATCGCGGTACAAATTAACAACGGAGCCAGAGAATGAGTCATGACATAGGAGTTTGATAGAGGGCAGCGGCGGGAGTCAGGGTACAACGATTTATTGTTATTTTCTTAACAGTAGGAGCAAATGCAAAAACTGTGACGAGTTTATTTACTTTATTGTCCGTGTTATGTGCTGCCCTCATTAAAAATCAAAAGATTAGGATTATCATTATTGAAGTAAAGTCTGTTTTTGTATTCTATTTTACAATCCTGTCCAACAAGTGCCAAGCATCTCGATAAGCAGAAGCTTCGGTCCGGATTCGGGAAAGGGTTATTCCTCTACGGGTTCCTTTAGGGTTTTGATAAATAAGATTTGGCACTTTTTCAGACGGCACAATATATACTTCTGGGACAGAAGCGGGGTAATTGATTTTATTTGTGAATGATACAAGAATGATAAAATGTTTATCCCCTTTTTTCTTGAAATTCTCCATAGGCCAATTAGTAGTTCCAGCCATCCCCTTTACATCAATTGTGAGTAGGTCATCCCCTTTATCAATGATTATATCCACCGACTTTTTATTTCCAAGAGTCAGGTAGGCATCATATCCTAATCTGTAAAGCATAGAAAGTACATAATATTCAGATGCCAAGTTAGTATTGTATCCTTCGTTTATCATATGTTGCTAGATTTAAAAAGTGTCACTTTATATCAGGACGAGAGTGGTCACGATCGAGTAGGTAAAGGGGAGTTTCACCCCTAAACCTCTCACGGAACCGTACGTGATAGTCTCCCATCATACGGCTCTTCAGTTGATACTCAGTAAGTAGATCCTCCCACTTTTTGTAGTTGTCTACGTAACAACATCA
>JALHSP010000001.1 GCA_022865305.1 Bacteroidales bacterium
CGGCCCTCGCAGCGGTGTCATGGTTTTTGCCCTTTAATAGAAATTTGTAATAAAAGATAGCTCCAGTCGGTTTAACGGTCCTGCAAAAACCCCGCCACCGCCCGAAGCTGTCGGCAACAACACATACCGCCAAACGTTATATGGCATTCCCCCTACCGATTTGACTTTCAGTTAAATCCGCAAGATAACGATTCAAAAAATTTGACCGTTATTCGATATTCCGTTCTGATAAAGGCTTTTTGAAGCTATCAAATTTAAGAAATCAACCGAAATGAAAGCTAAATCAACAACAATCTCATTTGTGATTATTTTATTTATCTGCTTATGTACATCCTGCGATCCATATGACAGATGTGAATATGAGGTCGATAATCGATCTGATTCAACATTGACTGTAATTTATACAGCATTCAACGCCCCTGATTATTTTGAGAGAAAAAAAATAGGACCAAATATGAAAGCCATTTTTTTTGGATATTTTATCAGCGGCGATTTTGCTAATAAAAGGGATTTTTTGAGTTGGGCTGATAGTCTTGGAATATTTATTGACACTTTACCAAGAATTGAGATTAAAAAAGACTATCTAAATAGAAATTCGTGGGATTATTATATAAAAGAGAGTAAATCGTTTTATGGTAATAGTGAAGAAACCTATACACTGATAGTATCAAATTCAGATTTAAAATAACGCCATATAACACGGACAATAAAGTGCATTTGTTTGTCACGGTTTTTGCAAACCGTGGCTCCGTGACAGATCCCGTTAAATCTTAAACCCGGACGTCGCGCCAGTGCTCACAATCAAACTCCTGTACCGTGACTCAATCCTGGCTCCGCCCAAACTTGTACCGCGACACTGCACCGCTGCGCATTTTGAAAGTTTCTGCACCATGACTTGGTTACCAATCACTTATAACATTTGTACCGCGACACTCGTATACCCCCGAAAATTTGTACCATGACGCCAAAAACCGCGCCATGCTTCGCTCCTTCCGGCTGGTACCAGGACTCTACCCCGATTCGGCCTCAATGCTCCAGCCTACATTCGCTCAGCAACACAAACGCACTTTATTGCCGGGCCGTTAGCAGCCACACAAACCTAGAATATGCCACTTAAAAATCTCATTGCATTAGCCTTCAAGGATGTATTTTCTGAGAAGGAGCAACAACCTATTGAGACTTTGATATCAGATATTTCAACTGTTAATTCACTTGAAATTCTCGGATACTTTAATGCTCAACTTCATACAATTGAACAGGACACATCCAAACAAATTGAATTTTTAAAAATCTGGATGAATCGCTTTCCGAAGGAAGTAATTGGGAAAGTAATTGGTTTTATTAAAAAATTTGAGGGTAAACAGAATGCAAATTTTGTATTCATAAATAATGTCTCCTCATTGATGCTTATTGAGCAAATTTTAAAGTATCATAATAATACTAAACCGCTAGTGAATATTTCGCCAGAACAGGAGTTAAATCTTTTCAAAGCATACTTAATCTGTTCCCAACAATGGACTGATGAACAGATGAAAGCTTACAATGGAGAAGAGATCACCAATCCTGAAAGCTTTGTCAACTTGCTTTTACCTATTCATCTTCCTTTCCAAGAAATCCTTGAGTTTAAAGATTTTAGACTACAGTTTATCAAAGCAGTCTATTTTTTTAAGTTCTGCGAATCAAATATCTTCTTTACAAAGTATTTGGAAAAATTTCTCAAAGTATATTCATTGGAATCCTGGAAGATATACTTATTAAATATCATTAGCATTTACGTAAGAAAATTTGAGCCGTTAAAAACACCCTCCGTTTTAAAAATTGGAAGTGAATTTCCTCAAATCAGAAACTTTCTAGACAATCTGTCTATCGATCCAAAATCATTTATAATAAAGAGTGATTTCCTTTCATTAAGAGAAAAACCCGTTTACAAGATAGATGATGAGACTTATATATTTTTAAATTTAAATTTTCTTGTAGATAAAATTTTTCAAGGCATCCAATTTGATTTTGCAGGTATCCTCACGAAAAGTGGAACATTATACAAGGGGAAACTTATTAAGACATTTGCGGATTTTAAAAATGCATATGCTGAACAATTCTCAGAAAATGGGCTTTTTTTCAGGGTTATGAACTATGCCTTCGAGAATTCTAAATATATTAAATATGATGGCAATCAATTGAAAAAATCTCTAGGAGACGGATTCCCTGACTATTATATTCGAGACAAGTCCAAAGTTTATTTATTCGAATACAAAGATATCTTATTAAATTCTGATATTAAACATAGTTACAGTATAAGTGACATAAAATCAGAAATTTCAAAAAAGCTAATTGCCAATGAAAAAGGTGCGCCAAAAGGGATTACACAGTTAGTTAACTATATCGAAAAATTAAGGAATAATGCTTTTCAAAAGCTTGATAATTATGATTTTACTAGAGTTTCCATATATCCGATAATAATTTACACGGACTTTAGTTTTAACCTTTCAGGTATCAATCATTTTCTAAAAACTGAATTTAGTAAAATCCTTGATAATAAGAAGCTTAATAATCGCCATTTGATAAAAGATTTAATCCTCATAGACTTAGACACTTTTATTAAATTTCAAGATCTATTCAGAGATAAAAGGCTTAGATTAAATGACAGCCTTAATGACTTTTACAATTTGACTAATAATAAAAATAAACCTTATGACACAGTGATACCATTTAATATGTTTATCCATAATAAAACACTAAAGATAGACTACGACTCACCAAAGATGTTAAAGGATGAACTTGGAGAAATAATGCCAAAAAATTAAATAAATGAGTGCAGCTGCTAACACGGACAATATGGGTAAGTTGTTTGTCACGGTTTTTGCTTTTACGCCTACTCCCAAGACAGCTTTGTAATAGTATATACACCCGGACACCCAACTTCGCTCCGCTACGTTGGGCAAAGCGCGCATCTGCCCGCAATTAAAATCGTGCACCGTGACAGATTTCTGGCTCCGAGATAGTTTGTACCGCGACACTGCGCCAGTGCCCCCAACAAAAATTCTGTACCGTGATAGTTTTCCGGCTTCGATTAAACTTGTACCGCGACACGCGTAATGCTCAATAAATTTTGTACCAGGATTGCAAAAACACGTGCCATACCCTCCTTGCACCGTGACAGTTTTCTGGCTAAAGTAACAGGACCCTGCCCGGTGCTTGCGTCGGGTAACACAACCTCCCCATATTGCCGGGCCGTTAGGGTCAAGCGCAGTTAATCCGGATACGTTATAAAATAGAAGAAGTATGAGTTTCTGGTTGAATACTCTGTAACTTCGACCTGCTTTTCAAATTATTGATAAATACTACATGCAACTCCATCGCGCAAA
>JALHSP010000025.1 GCA_022865305.1 Bacteroidales bacterium
CTGATTAGGAAAAAACTCATTTAAGCCGGGTCTATTTCAATAATTATCCTAATGATTATTATATTCTAGGTGGGAGATTATATCAAAATGGTGAAAACCTAAGACTTAGAGATTAAATTCTACTTTTATATATATCTTTTACGGCCTCTTTATAGGCTTCTCCTGAAAACATTATAAAATAGACGACCTGTCCAGGATCCATTTTCTTACCAAATCCAGTTATTTCCACAATATCATCCCAAATCTTTCCACCAAGTTGACCCATATTTAACTCGCCTATGCTTTTTGAATAACATTTACCAAGTTGCTGAAAAATTCTCTGAACCACTTCGGGTCTATTTGTCACTTTAACAAGCGCTTTCTTAATATCCTTTTTTGGCAATTTATTCGTAACTTTAAAAAGAAATGAAAAGTAACTGAGTATAACGGTATAAAGCTGTAGAAACTTTTCTTTATCTACTTTCTTACAATCAATCTTAATGATTGTCTGCTCATTTTTACTCATGCCCATCAAATTTTCAATAACTATTCCAGCTGAAACCATAAAATTCTTAAATATCGTATCATTAGGACTATCTAAATCCCCAATTTTGTTCCACAACTCATTGCCTACAGGGTTATTAGTCCTATTCCAATGTCCTATTCTTCCCGAAATAGCATCTCTAAAATATTTAAACATACCCATAAATATTTCCTCCTTAAAATATTGCCTTCACAATAAAGTAAATGATTATGGCTATTATAGCAAAGAAGAATAGATTAAAAACAACACACCACTCCTAGATTTCTGCTCCTGTCTCAAAAATTTATTGGATAGCGTATCATATTTAATGTGGTTTCCACATTGTGGGCAGAGAAACATTATAAAACCTTCAGGAGTCTTCCCTAACAAACCTCTTTTGCCGTCTTTCTCCCAAGTGCCAAAGCGTTTAATACTGGATTCATACCCACAATAAGGACATTGTTTAATGATTTTATCTGTGAAAGTCATGATAATTTCCTCATTCTGTTTATTCGGTTTTTTATGTCTAAGCCGTGTTACCTAACGTTCCCAGTATAAAAGAAGTTTTTACGAAGCAAAAATTTGGGTGAGTGTCGTAAGGCACGAACCTTTTATGCTGTGTTATACGCCGCTGTGGTGATCTTTACTTATAATTAATAAAAAGTAACTCTTGAACAGAAATATAAACCCTTCCTTCTTCGGCAGCAAGTCTTGCCTTTAAACGTATCATTTGGTCAAGTGGCATTCCACCCTTAAGAATAAAATACAAATCTTGACCTGTCACTGCAATTAAATTTGTAGGACGCCCTTTAGAAAATGCCTCTAATCCTTCTTGTGTAAAATCTGAATAACTTATGAAAATACCTCTAGACCAAGTTGCCTTACCGACCACTTTACCATGCAATACAAGTAGATCAGCAATCCCAACAAGAGCATTTTGCCATTTTGCCTCAATCAAGTAAGTATTTCCTTCAAATTCGATACTACCATCGATTTGTTCACCAACCAAACGGAATGGGGAGCGCGCCTTCATATCAAAAGTGTTGAAGAGTATATTTAGAAATTTCTCAAAAGCATAGCCTCTCTCTTGGGGTGCTAACTTGTTTAGATTAAGGAGTTCATTCAAAAGTAGAGGCAAAGTATTTTTCAGGGTCTCCTTTTTAGCTGTAGCAACCTTATCTTCTTCAGGTTTAATGGATGGTAAACTTCGGAGAAAGTTTGGATTCCATAATTCAGGGATTTTGAAATCAAGCTTATTAATGAATTCATTTAACTGCTCAATTTCCTCTTTTGTAATAGGATTAGATTTTCCTCGGTACTTCAACCCACGGGTAACAATCTGGATCATTAAAGGGCAAAACTTATTCTTTGCTTGTGAGAGGGTTCCTTCTAGAAGGGCTGCAATTGCAGGTCGTTTGCTTCCCCTAGTCCAAAATCTCTCTAAGCCTAAATCACTGGCTATTCCTACAAATGAAATAGACCGATCGGCAAATGGATGTGAATTCCCGGGTAAGAATGGGTATAGAAAGTCAGCCAATTCTGATATAGTTTGTATCTCAATAAGACTAAGATTCATATTTACACTCTCATTAGTTCATTTACACTACAGTGGCGTATAACGTTTCGCGGATAAAAGAAGTTTCCGAAGGCAATTTGAGCGGAGCATAGCGAAGCCTTTTATCCGCTGTTAGTCGATGTAGCAAAAAGCGACATAATTATTTCTTTTCGTACTTGTTTTTCTGATTTTCACAATATGCAATGAAATTATCTACAACATCAAAAAGATATTTTGAATATTTTTCATTAGGAAAATTTCTAGTCCATAATTCAGGAACGAACCATGCCCACACTTTTACTCTTTCAAGAAACATATCGCGCACTAATTCGATTTCTCTATCTGAAGGTTGGGATTTGTTCTGTTTTGTAAGCTGTTCTTCCCAGTAAAGCATAAGTTCATTTACTACTTTTTTTCTTTCACGATTTCGGCGGATTTTTGGTTCGCAGAAGAAATAGATCATTGATAGAATATACGCTACTATCAATATCACCCACCAGTGACCAGCCAACTGGATTTTAGTGATTGCGTCATCCAAAGCTCCAATCAAAGTAATAATAATAAGACCAGCAAGGGATACTACTGGAGTAGCGGCTAAGGCTAATCCCAGATTTTTCCAAATATTTCTCTCTTTCTCGTTTATATATTTATTATTCATATAAGCTTTTTGCTATTTCGCCTAAATTAAAATAATCGAAGTACTTCGTTTATTTTTATGCACGACTCTAGGTGAAGTTTCGAAAATTATCACTAATTTTCCTTGTGATATATCTTTATAAATAAATAAGAGGGACATATCCCATTTTCTTAGACAATTAATATTTTTCCTTTAAATTAAATAAATATCGTAATTATCGGCAAGAATAATTTTATTCTTAATTAATAAATTAAGAATAAAATCCCTGACACCTTTTAAGAAATCTAAAAAGGGTGTCAGGGTTAAAGGAAGATTTTACCAGCAAATGCTCCAATATTTATTTTAAATAACCTTAAGAAGAAGAAGAATAAATATTTTTATTATTAAAGGGTATAAATATTTATATTGGAAACTCCACAATCAATTTCTATCTCTGTTTTGAATTCTGAGTTATCATAATTATTAGATATATAGGTATCGTTTCTTTTAATAAAATCGTCAAGGTTTTTAATGGCAATTCCTGAATCAATATTAAGCATTGCTCCCACCTCTTTAGGTATGGCGATATCAATATTAGATACTCCCGTATTTATAATTATTTTAGAATTATATTTAGGAACAACCAAGTTAATATTACTTACTCCGCTTTCAATATAAAGTTTTTCTACTTTAAATCCTGATAAGTCACTATCCATATTGATAGCGCCCGTTGCAATAGATAGATTATATATTATTTGATTATTTAATTTTAATTCCCAATTATTTTTAATATCATTAGAAATTCTTTTTTTAGTCACTGGTGAATGATAAATAATGATATTGGCTTCTTTTTCAGTACGGGAGAAGTTTTCAAAAGGTTCAAATTCTTTATATCGATACTGGGAAATAAATTCGTAAAGTAAGGAGGTGAATTCTTTTAAAATAAGTTTTCCACTATCAAATTTTAATTCAATGGTAGCTTTTTCGATTGGAGGGTATTCTTCAATTTCAGGAGTTACTTCTACTTCTTGAGCTGATTCAACTTCTGGAGCTGTTTCAGTCTCAGAGGGTGTTTTAACTTCCGGAAC
>JALHSP010000002.1 GCA_022865305.1 Bacteroidales bacterium
ATGGTTATGTTTTAGAATAATGTGGAAAATGATTATCTTTGCATAACCAAATAAACAAGCATGGACTTACGTAGCATCATAAAAACACTAAGCCAGGATGAAAAAGCCGAATTAGTACGCTTGCTTCGCCAGGACTTAAATGTACCAAGGATTGACATTATATGGTCAGCAATAAATAGGGATCAAATGATTCTTTGTCCACATTGTAATAGCAACGATATATATGGGCATGGCGTTTACAAGGGGCGGAAGCGCTATAAGTGTAAGGCATGCAAAAAGACCTTTAATGACTTCACCGGTACTGCAATAGCCGGTATTAAAAAAACTAATGAGTTTCAGGAATATCTTAGTCTTGTTGTTGAGAGTGTAACCATAAGGAAAGCCTCATCGATAATTGGAGTAAATGTAAAAACGATTTTTGATTGGAGGCACAAGCTGCTTTCTTCCCTGGCATTAGTGAATGGACAAGCATTTTCCGGGATTGTTGAATGTGATGATAAACAATTGGACATCAACAATAAAGGTGATCGAAATCTAGATAGGAAACCTTACAAGAGGCCCAGCGATAGGGAAACAAGAAGAGGTGTGAGTAATGATAAGGTTTCAGTTATGGTTGCTACCGACAGAAATGGAAATCCAACCATGCAAGTGGCGAAAATAGGTAGAGTTGATGCAGATAGCATTGAAAAGACAATAGGTGGATTGATTGGTTCAGAAAACGTACTTTGCTCGGATGCTCATCCTTCAATTATTGCATGGGCAAAGGGAAAGCAATTAGAACATCACACTTTTGTCGCTTCACGGCAACACATTAAGGATAAATGTTATCACGTCCAGCATGTAAACTCTATTGACAACCTTTATGAAAGATGGGTTAAGCGATTTTATGGTGTGTCAACCAAATACCTTAGTCAATATCTAAATTGGTTCGTGTTCTTAGAAAAAGTGAAAAAATCTTCGACCCAAACTTTGGATCTGGCAAAGAATGTTGCAGTAAATGCTAAGGCTATTAATACCTACCGATCAATTGAAGATCGATATAGTGATTTGGGGTTTCCACAACTTTCTAAAACATAACCTAAATGATCAACTAATCCTTCAAACAGCGAACAGAATAGCCTGACTTCTTACTTTCGTGAATTACTCCTAGATCGTTGGAGGAATAGCTCATGTAATAGGAATATGCATTCGTTGCACCATACTCCGTAGTTGTCCACAAGAAACCGGAGTCTCCAATGAGGCTGAAGGTACCACTGGGGTTACGATAGCCACCTGGAAGGGCGGTAAATCCGGTTTCATTTGTTGCTCCTGTATTTGGTGAAGTCCAGTGAGTAGTGCCAGTTTCTTTGAGTTTACCAGCAGCAACATCAAGACCTTTCAGATACATTATTAGTGTTCTCCATTCGTCCCCAGTGGGTACATGCCAGCCTGTAGGACAAATATTACGGCTGTCAGTTATTGCATACCAAGTATATAATCTGCCATAAGTTGCTGCATTGCTCTCATTACCACCATACGCCCATTGGTACATAGGAGAAGTATCTCCTGATATATTCCTTGTAGCAGGTGTGGTCGTGCCTATCAAATCGCCATTACCGTACCTGGTTGTTTTAAGGTTTTCTGCCATCCAAAATTGGGTGCCCATAAGAATTACTTTATAGGTATTACTATCTACATCTCTTACACCAGTTTGAATGGTTTGAATTATTGAAAGTAAATTATCTACATATGCTTTATTTGCCGCGTCTTGGCTATTCACCGGGGTTGCAACATTTACAATTTTATTGCTATTAACATTTATTTCTCCTTTCACATCTAGCATTGATGTTGGAGCAACTGTACCAATACCAACCAGACCATCGCTTGTAATCCTCATTTTTTCAGACCATCCACCTTCGTCGGTAGCAAATCTCAGGGGGTCACCTTGCTTCCAGCTGATAAACGGATTAGGATCATTTTGACGTCCACCGAACAATATCATTCGATGAGATAAATCAGAGTTGCCAAGCTGAATAACACCGTCAGCATCACTATTACTACCTCGGACATCAAGATTATAAATTGGATCAGATATCCCAATACCAACATTTCCACTATTAAAATAGATATTTGAATTGCTTTGCGACCATAAAGGACCATTACCTGCTATTTTTGAGTATAAAGCATAAGGAACACTTAATATCTGATTTGTCCCTGTAATAGTGTAACTTGTTCCACCAGTCGGGTCTGTTTCGGTTTTAATAAAATAGATATCTGTCGACCAATTAATTCCAGCAAAAGTTCCTGTAATAGGAGTTCCACCTCCGATTGCAAGAGTAACTAATCCATTCTCATTCGTTGTCGGAGTTTGGGTTTCGATATAAACAGCCGTTCCTGTAGCAGACCCCTGCAAGATGCTAATCTTCATTCCAACAGGATTACTCTTTACCAGTACACCACTTGCATTTCTTACTACAGCCTGATAACTCATCTTTTGAGGTGATTGAGCAAAAACACTAATGGTCAATACTACAATCACAAATAGGGTAAATAGTTTTTTCATAGCATTCTATCTTTTAACGATTTTGAATATTTTAATTTCCGTATTGTCTTTTATAACCTTCAGAAAATAGATTGCAGAGGAGATGTTCTGCATAGAGATTTCAGTCTCCTCACTCTCAATCTTCTTATCCTGAAGAAGTATGCCATTCAAATCATAAAGCCGAAACCGGATATTCTCATGATCATATGGTTTGATTATAAGTGTGATTAATCCTCTGGTCGGATTAGGATATACTTTGTATTCAAGGTTAATCCCCTCAGTATTTTCAATTGCAGTTACAATTGAAATTTCATAAGGCTGTTGAACACCCTGTGTTACAGAGCCATTTATTCCTGTAATTACATTAAAAACAAACTGACCAATAGAATAGCTCACCGAGCCACCTGTTCCAGTAGCATTACCACCAGTGGCAGGGATAGTGTTCTGTGCCTGAATTGTAACACTATATCCAAACAGGCATGATGCAATCAAGAGATTACTTAAATGTTTCATACACTATTAATTTTGAGGTAAATGGATCTTTGTTACCAAAGTTACACCTTGTTTAAGCCAAAGTCAATTTTATTTAAAAAGAAAGCCCCCGGAGCTGATTTCAGGGGGCTGGTAATAAGTTATTCTCATCAATAGTTAATTAATCCTTCAAACAGCGAACAGAATAGCCATTTCCATAACTGCTGTTTTCCCTGCGTACAATGCTTTTATCGAAGTCCATGCTCCGGGTCCAGGCATTCGTAGCTGAGATCTCCGTCGAACTCCACCAGTCACCGTAGAGTCCATTGTCGACGAATGTAGCATAGTAGTAACGGTGGCCACCCGGAAGGGCCGTGAAGCCCGTTTCGTTGGTAGCTCCCGTATTTGGAGTTCTATAATGGGTTATGCCAGCTTCTTTTAGTTTGCCCCCAGCAACACTTTCACCACCCAAATAGGTTGTCAAAGTAGTCCACTCTACATCACTTGGTACATGCCAACCTGTGGGGCATAATTTTCCTGTACTAACTGCATAAAAGTTATATAAAGCACCATAAGGAGTCTTTTTTCTTATATCGTTGTTGTACCAGCAATAAGCAGGAGTTGTTAAATTTGCCCATTCTGTATCATCAGTTACATTAGGTATTGCACTACCATCATTGTATTTTGTGGTTTTGAGGTTCTCAACCATCCAAACCTGGGTTCCAATTTTGACTGTATTATATGTATTGCCTTCAATATCTTTAACAGTCATTGTTTGTATTGTAGGATCTGTTATAAATATAACCTGATTACCATAACCAGTCCCAGCTTTGTTTGTAGCATAAGCACGGGCATAATAATAAGTATTTGGATTCAATGGTGATAAATTACTTGAAAATAAACCTAAACCTCCACTTTCAATAGTTCTGTAATTACTTATGGTAGGATTACTTAAGATATTCCAACAAACGCCTCTCTCCAAAATAGAAGCGCCTCCATCATCAATCACAGCACCTCCTGAAATGGCACTTGTTAGTGTGACTGAGGTCACATCCATGGTTGTAAGATCTGGGAAAAATATTCTGTCCTTCAGACATGATTTAAACAATAATATTGAAAGAATAGTAAGAGAGATAAATTTTATAATAAATCTCATTGATAATCTTCTAAGATTAATAATATTTCTCAGGACTGATATTATCAAATTCAGGGAATTTCTTATAACTATTTAATTTGACACTTATATACTTCAGATGGAAAATTTGAAATGTTTATAAAACCAAATCCATAATTAATTCCAATCTGTACAGGGTCAACCTCTATACCAAATCCGATATTGATCCCATAATCCATTCTCTTATACTGATCCGCTTCCGGTCCAAATCCTACTTTTTCTTTATTGTCTTCTTGTTTAATTCTTGCAGAAAGACCAATACCCACATATGGACCTGCCTGCGCAAATAATTTCCAGGTCACGGAATCATGCTTGTACACGACATTTACAGGAATTTCAAGGTACCTGATCCTGACTTTCTCTTCAGCACCCGATATATCTGCCTTAGTTCCCTTTTTTATAAATAAAAATCCTGAATTAAGAAAAAAAGATTCAGAAATAGGCATATCTCCGCTAATTCCTATTGGAAATCCTACAATGCAACTGGTCGGTATTTTGGTCACATAAAGTTTGTACATGCCTTCTGCTAATGAGAATCCTGCTTTTATGCCAATGCTCTGAGCATTAACCATAACCAACATAATATTCAGAAGACAAATAAAGATCAGCGGCTTTTTCATATGCTTGTTAATTAGTTGTTCAACGACCGAAATATCTTATCACACCCTCGCTCCAATTACCAGTATATCATCTCTTTGAGGATGCATACCCATCCAGTCTTTAAGGGTCTGATCCAGAATTTCCTTTTGTTCATACATAGGTTGATCGTGGATATCCAACAGTAACTTTTTAAACTTTTCGCTTGTGAATCTGTGATTTTTATCTCCACCTATCTGGTCGATAAAACCATCTGAAAAGATGTAAAAGATATCACCAATTTCAAGCTGAATCTCATGATTGGTAAATGATTTATCGCTTGAAAAGTGCACACCTACAGGCATCGGATCAGCTTTTATCTCTTTAAATACTGATTCCCCGTTTGTATTGCTTATTATATATAATGGATTATGTGCACCTGAATACTGCAATATGTTTTTCTTAATGTCAATTACACATAAAGCTATATCTATTCCATCCCTTGTTTCTTCTTTTTTCCCGGTTTGCCGGAGTGAATGTTTGATCTCCTTCCTCAATTCATTAAGAATCTGATTTGCCTGAGTAACCTCCCTGCTTTGCACAATTTCGTTCAGACAACTTATACCAAGCATGCTCATAAATGCCCCGGGCACTCCATGGCCTGTACAATCCGCAGATACTAATATGATATAATGCTTTACCTGTTTTATCCAGTAGAAATCACCGCTTACAATATCTTTTGGCTTGTAAAATATGAAATTTTCATTCAGTAATTCAGTTATGTATGCTTCTGGCGGCAGAATAGCTGATTGTATTCTCTGTGCATAGAGTATGCTGCTGATTATTTCATCCTTTTGTCTGCTGGTAGTCTCATTTAACTGCTTCAATTCTTCATTTGTTTGAAGGATTTTCTCATTTTGTTCCATAATTTTCTTATTATCTTTTCTTTTCTGCCTGTAAGCCAAAGCAATAACAACTATAATAAGTGCAATTGCACCTAATCCGCCGATCAGTGCATTTCTGAATGTTTTTTGCTGTTTTATGGTTGCATCCTTCGCGATTAACTGTGATTCCTGTAATTCTATTTGTTGCTGTTTCTTTTCAGTTTCATACCTGGTGCTCATTTCCTGGACCGCCCTGGTTTTATCTTCCCTGAACAAACTGTCCTGTGTCGCAATTAATATCCCGGCAAATTCTATTGCTTTCTTATAGTTGCCAAGTTTGTTATATGCTGTCATAAGTGTATTTGAAGCTTCTTTTATTGTTGGCAATAATTTCATCTCTTTGGCATTCACAATTGCCTTATTGCCGTAAGTAACTGCCTGATTAAGGTACTTAAGTCTTTGGTTTTCTGTTACAGCAATTGAATCGGCCAGAGAAATATTCAAATTAGCAATACTGATACCTGCTACTGCTATCCCCCATTTATCGCCAATTTCTTCATATATTTTAAGAGCTTTAAGATAATATTCAGTTGCCTTGTCAAAAGATCCCTGTCTTAAGTAAGTTTCACCAAGATTGAGAGTGCTACCAGATATTCCCCTTTTATTGCCAAGTTCTTCAAACAGTTTAAGAGCTTTATTATAATATTCAATTGTCTTATCGTAAGAACCCTGTCTATTGTAAACGTTACCAATATTGTTGTAAGATAATGACATCGCTCTTTTATCACCGAGTTCTTCATTTATTGTAAGAGCTTTTTGTAAATATTCAATTGCTTTATCATACGTGCTTTGCTCATAGTGAACGAGGCCGATATTGTTGTAGGAAGCCGATATTCCTCTTTTGTCTCCGAGTTCTTCCTGGATTTCAAGAGCTTTGAGATAATACCCGACTGATTCTTCATAAGATCCCTGGTCAGAGTTTGCACGGCCAAGATTATTGTAACTCCATGTTAATCCTGCTTTAAAGTCAATTTCTTTTGCAGTTTCAAGAGCTTTAAGATAATATTCAATTGCTTTATCATATGAGCCCTGATCCTGGTTTATATTACCGATATTTACATAACAGGAAGTTATTTTCTCTTTGTCGCCTATTTCTTCTGATATCTTAAGTGCTCTTTCAAGGTATTCAATTGCCTTATCAGGTGAATCATAGAATTGGCGACTGGAACCGATACGTATTAAGCTCATGGCAATAAATTCTTTTGCTTCAATATTTTCTGCAATTTCAAGGGCTTCCTGGTAGTAATACAGGGCTGTATCGGGTATTGTATTTCTGTGTAGTTCGCCGATTTCAAGGAAAAGTTTTACTTTATTGGTATCATACTTTGTGACGGCAACAACATTTTTCAGTGAATCTATTAAATGCCGGTTCTGCGGAAGGGCTTTTAAACAAAGGAAAAAGCTTAAGGTAAATAATAGCAATATTGACTTCAAAATTTTTTGTAATGGATTTTTCATCATATTATAATTTTGATTTTAATGGTATGATGGAACCCACATGTTGATACAGTGATATTTATAAATGTTTGTAATTGTATAACATGTGGGTTTCATAGCATGAACTTTAAGCAATTCTAACGCACTGTTTGGTTAGATGGTTTTTACAGCTATCCATATCCCTATCAAAGTTACGGCATGTTAAAGCCAAAGTCAACTTTATTTATACATAAACTGAGATTGAATTAGTTACTGACGATATTGCGTTCAGCAGCACACATTGTATAGAAGGAAATCTTTCAGATGACAACTGTTTAGATCAATTGTCGAAATTCCTTTTAAGTTTATTATATGTTACCTTTGACAGCCTGGCAAGGTTACAAATGAGGCAAATCATAATAATATTCCTGTTACTGATTCTTCCCGGATCCGTCAGTGCTCAGATCCTGACAGACTCCAACCTGCCTATAGTCATTATAAACACCGACGGAGGTGTTTCCATTCCCGATGATCCCAGGGTACTGGCCACAATGAAAATAATTTACAGGGGGGAGGGTGAAAGAAACTATATGACTGATCAGAATAACACGGCATATCTTAATTATAATGGAAGAATAGACATCGAGATCAGGGGATCTTCTTCGCAGATCACAGAAAAGAAACAATACGGTTTTTCTACCAAAAACGCTGATAATATTACCAATAACAATGTGAGACTGCTGGGACTGCCGGCGGAGCACGACTGGATTCTTAACGGCATGGTCTTTGATCCGGCACTGATACGCGATTATCTTTGTTTTAACCTTTCAAGGCAGATAGGAGAATATGCTTCCAGGGCTGTCTATTGTGAATTGATCATCAATGGAGAATATACAGGTCTATATTTGCTTGACGAAAAAATAAAGGCTGATGACAACAGAGTGGATGTCATTAAAATTGATCCAAACGATGTTTATTTACCGGGGCTTTCCGGGGGATACATTACCAAAGCCGACAAAACTTCAGCAGGCGATCCTGCAGCATGGACAATGACCACCTGGACCGGAGCAGGTGTGAATTACATCCATGTACTGCCTAAACCTGAAATTGTTAATCCGTTGCAAAACGATTATATCCATAACCAGTTTACCAACCTGGCTGCAACAACTCTTGCGGGTAATGGTTCAGCCTTCAATGGCTATCCTTCAATAATTGATGTGCCTTCATTCATTGACTATATCATCATCAACGAACTTTCTTCAAACGCCGACGCTTATCAGTTCAGTACTTATTTTCATAAAGACAGGAATGGAAAACTGAGAGCCGGGCCCGTTTGGGATTCCGACCTGACATTTGGAAACGATCTGTTTATCTGGGGAATGGACAGAAGCAAAACAAATATCTGGCAGCTGTCAAACGGAATTAATGACGGATCACGATTCTGGAAAGACCTTTTTGATAACGGTCAGTTCAGATGTTATCTCTCAAAAAGATGGAACGAACTCATCCAGCCCGGTCAGCCGCTAAACCTTTCCAGTATTGAAGCATTTATCGATCAAACGGTTTCGACTATAAGCGAGGCAGTTGTCAGGGAAAATGCACTATGGGGATTTGTAGGCAGCCATCAGCAGAGAATAACTGACCTTAAAACCTGGCTTGCCGCACGGATTGATTGGATGACAACTAACCTTGGTTCTTATTCCGCTTGCAGCAACATTGTAGTTCCCCCACTGGTTATTACAAAAATCATGTATAATCCTGAAGCTTCAGTCTATTATACAGACAGCGATGATCTTGAATTTCTTGAAATAATGAATAACAGCGATCAGGTCGTCAGCCTTTCAGGCATCTATTTCAGCGGAACAGGTCTGGTTTATCAGTTTCCGTACAATGCCACTCTCAACCCATACAGTTCAGTATTTCTGGCCAGCAACCCTGACTTTTTCCTGGCTGAATATGGTTTTCTGCCATATGGCCAGTTTACCAGACACCTGTCGGACAAAGGTCAGAATCTGGTCCTGTCAGATGTTATCGGGAACGTTATTGACAACGTTAATTATTCTGATACTGTCCCATGGCCTGATGCTGATGGTAACGGTAATTACCTTTTGCTTACCGATCCATTCCTCGACAATAATGTTGCCGGAAGCTGGACAACATCCAACGACAAAACACTGTCTGATAATGATATCATAACCGGTTTTGACCTGCAGCTATCTCCCAATCCTGTGCGTGATATGCTTAAAATAAAGGCACCCTCGCTAATAAAATCAATTAGTATCTATGATATATATGGTCGTTTACTCAAAACCGTAAATGTCAATTATGAAACATATGAGCTTGAAATGAAGCAATTATCTGAAGGCATTTATATCATAAGAGTCATAACTCCTGGTAAGATCTATTCCGGGAAGATTGTCAGGTATTGATTTCCGGTTACTTTTTTACAACACTAAATCTGCATTATATAAAATTAAAATTCCCTGCTATTTAGTAAGATAGTTTTCATAGAAAGACGATTTCTGATGCTTGTCTATTATTATTCAATTCCTGTGATACCATTTCATTTATTTAAAGTAATTTAATGTCTTTCAAGTTTACAACTGGTAGCTACTCCAAAAACCAAAAACCTTACATTATGAAAATCAGATTGCTGATTCAGACTGTGATGATTATATTTCTGTCATCTGTTTTGATTTCATGTTCGAATGAATCCGGAAACATTCTGACTCCCAAACCTGGCCCTGAACCACGGATTAACGGAGCCAGGATCTTTGGAGTAAGACCAGGATCCCCGTTTTTATTCACCATACCTGCAACCGGAGAACGACCAATGAAATATGAGGTTCTCAATCTTCCCGAGGGTCTTGTTTGTGATGCGGGAACGGGACAGATCTCAGGTGTCATAAATGGGCCGGGTGATTATTTAACAACAATCAGGGTTACGAACAAATCCGGAATTGATGAAAAGCAATTCAAAATTAGTTGCGGTGAAAACCTGGCGCTGACTCCTCATATGGGCTGGAACAGCTGGTATGTCTGGGAAAATAATATAACTGATAGCATAATGCGGGCTTCTGCTGATGCAATGGTCAGTTCAGGCATGATTGATCATGGATATATGTATATAAATATTGATGACTGCTGGGCTATCAAACCAGGTTCAAAAGATTCAGGTCAGCTGGGAGAGCCGCGTGATAAAAACGGGATGGTCAATTCAAACAAAAGATTTCCTGACATGAAATCGCTGACGGATTATATTCATTCCCTGGGTTTGAAAGCAGGTATCTATACGTCACCCGGACCAACCACTTGCGCAGGCCATGTCGGAGCCTATCAATATGAGGAGAAAGATATTCAAAGGTTTGTGGAATGGGGATTTGATTTCCTTAAATACGACTGGTGTTCATACGGAAGAGTGGCCACAGGTGATTCTCTTCCAGAATTGCAGAAGCCATATATTTTTATCCATGATATTCTTAAAAAACAAAACAGGGATATAATCCTTAATCTTTGTCAGTATGGCATGGGTGATGTGTGGAAATGGGGAAAAAGCGTCGGTGGTCAAAGCTGGCGTACTGCCGGTGACCTTGGAGGTTCATTCGAAGGGATAGGAACAGCACTTTTCAGGGATGGATTTGATGTATTCACAGATAATGACCTGCAAAAATATGGTGGCCCCGGAGGCTGGAACGATCCTGATTACCTTTTAATAGGATTCCTCAGCAACTGGGAAGGACAGACAGTTCCGACACCATTAACACCCGATGAACAATACACCCAGGTTTCATTATGGTCTCTGCAGGCAGCACCATTGATCTTCAGCGGAGATATTACCAGGCTTGATGATTTTACTCTGAGCCTGTTAACCAATGACGAGGTAATTGAAGTTGACCAGGATCCCCTTGGCAAACCATGTCACAGAGTATCAAAAATTGACGATCTGGAAATATGGATGAAACCGATGGAAGACGGATCCATCGCAGCAGGCCTTTTTAACAGAGGTGAGGAAGAGACAATGATGACGGTATTATGGCAGAATCTCGGAATTACTGGACGACAAAAAGTAAGAGATCTCTGGAGACAAAAGGATATTGGGAATTTTAACAAGAAATTCAGTGCCAGGGTTGCCAGTCATGGGGTTGTATTGATAAGATTATGGCCGGGAAACAAGTAGTGAGTGGTGAGTGGTGAGTGGTGAGTGGTGAGCAACTCTATTACTTGCATAAATACCACTGATCACTTTCAAGATCATGCTTGATGATATATTGCTTTCCGCAGGTTGTATCAACTTTAAAGTAATTTGAAACAGGATATTCAGGATTCCTGTCTCCCTGGTACCAGCGATCTGTTATCTCCAGTATATCAAATTTGTCATTATTCCAATAAAAGCATTTTGGATATTCATCTGCTTTAAAACCGGAATGGCATTCAACCTTTATTGGAATCAGCCTTAACATAATTTATAGCAGACAATTTTTCACTCCTTTGTGGTTGCTATGAGACTGTCCTCCTTCAATTCAGCGTTTTTTACAAATACTGAAGTATAAAATATCAGTCTTTTGTAATTATCATTTTTATCCTGATATCCTTTGGGTCAATGGTGACGTTATATTTCGGATATGGATTTACTTCCAATACTTTCCAGGTGTAACCCTCTATTGTGAATGGATTTCTTTCCTGATGTGTTAAGTATATTAAAGTGTCGATTTGCTTAAATGGCATGTTTATGTTAAAGAATAAATCGACATCACCTGCCCAGAAACAGAGCAAACCTATTGGGCATCTGTACTCTCTGATACTATCAACTGAGAAAGACAAATTCCAGTCAATATTATATTTTTCTCCGATTTTAAGATCATACTCTTTGCCGGTTTCAATCCTTTCGCAGGAAGTAAAACCTGTTATTATGAGAAACAGCAGTAAAACAGGTATGGCGGAATTAATCAGTGTTTTCACCTTACAATTAAGTTAGTTTATATAAGTAAGAATAAAAATCAGCTTTCTATATCTAAGTATTTCACAAAAACTGTACCACGTATGCACTTTTATATTGAAATTGGCAGGGAATTTTCAACGATTCATCAGATGGTATACAGTTATTGGCAAATGAAATGGATTTCATACATTTAATGAAAATTAATTTTCGAAATGAAATCAGGAATATTAATGAAAAATCGTTTTTATTTTACCGGATTTCTGATATTACTAATAAGCTTTTCACCTGAGCTTAACAGCCAGATTAAAACGCCTTATCAGGAAGAAAAATCCTCTGCTGCCTCTCCGGAACCAATGTATATGCTGACATATGACCATGGAGGGCTGGTATTATGGGGAACTGACCATTTTGCCAAATACCTGCATAGTGCCATTGACTGGCTTAAGAGTTACCCGGGATTTAAAATCGGGCTGGATAATGAAGCTTATACTTATGATTTTCTGAAACAGCAAGATACGATGCTTCTGGGGAAATTACGAGGTTATCTGAAACAATACAAGGGAAGATTTGGAATTGGAACCTGTACTTATGGGCAGCCTTTGTCACAATTCATTAATGAAGAATCCAACATTCGCCAGATAGGATATGCACTGGAAACCGATCAGGCTGTTTTTCAGTATTCGCCGTCTGTATATCTGATGAGTGAACACGCTATGCACAGCCAGATTCCCCAGATTCTGAACGGATTCGGATTCAAAGGTGCCATCATGCGTACCCATTTCATGATGTACGGGTACAATCCGACTTTTAATTCTGCAATTGGCTGGTGGATCGGCAGGGATGGCTCACGTATCCCGGCAATTCCTACTTATAAGGGAGAGGGAAGCGGTTTTGGGTGGGTGACCGAAGATAATCTTATACTGACACGATATCCCGGACCTGAATGTGATGAACCTCCTGAAGCATTCCGGAAAAAATTTTCACACATTAATCCCCTTTTAGCCACACGTGCCGATGATTCAGGATTACGCCAGGAGGGACTTGTGAAAGAGTATGAAAGCAAACCAGGATTCAAATGGCTTTTACTGGATGAGGTTTTTCCTGCTTTCCCTATTCCAAAGGATGAATATATAACTTCACCGGATGATTTCCATGTTCGTATGCCCTGGGGTTATTGTGGTAACGAAATATGGAATATGTCGCGTAATGCTGAAATTAAAGTTCTTACTGCAGAAAGGCTGGCGGTCATGGAATTTTTACTTGGTGGTAAAAGCTACGAGGACGAATTACAGGAATCATGGAAGAATCTGTTAGTGGCACAGCATCATGATATCCAGATTTGCGGCATACTGGAAGATTCCCGAAGATTTCTTCCGGCTTCTATAAGGCTGTCAGACAGTGTAGTACAGGCATCCATGGACTTCATTTCAACACGGATGCAGGGAGGCGATCTTGCACAGGTAACAATTTTTAATCCGCTCTACTGGACCCGTAAAGAATGGATCAATGTTGAAGTTAAGTTGCCCGAAAACGTGAAATACTTTGATATAAAAACAGGAGATAAAACCGTTCCGTTTGAAATTATCTCATCTTTTCACACTCCTGGCAGCAAGATGATTCAAATGAATCTTCTGATAGATGTTGAAGTTCCGGCTTTATCGTTTCAATCCCTTTCACTGGTAAAATCAAGACGGCTGCAAAAAACACAGCAAACCATCGATTTTGACAAACAAAACCTCAAAATAACTACCCCGTTTTGGATTATAGATCTGGCAAGGGAAGGTGGTATTTCAACAATTACAAGTCGTGCAACCGGGAGGCAAATGTTAAATAATCACCGGAGTGGATACTTTTCAGGCGTCATTAATGGTCAGCCTGCTGAATCTACAGGTACCTGGAATCAAGACTCAGTTATGATCAGCAACAATCAAATGATAATTCATGAAGATGGGAATATCGGTCCAATTCCTTACCGGCTTGAAATGAGATTAAACAGTCACTCCCCGCGGATCGATTTTACGGTGAGATTTCAATTTAATGATGAAAAAATTGGCCGGTTAAGCGATAACAAGCGTGAAATTGCCTCAGCTTTCCTGCATGAAGAAAAATTACGATTCAAAATTTTCCCTGCATTAGGAATCGGAACTTCAGGTGTCCGTGATCTGCCATTTACAATTGCCGAAACAGATGATAAAAATATTGAAGGTAACTATTGGGCTGCCCTGGCTGACGGGCATTCAGGCTTTGCCATTTTTAACAAGGGCAATATGGGCTCTGTACACGAATCTGACGGAGGATTCTCAATACCTCTCGCATATTCAATGTATTATGTATGGAAAACAGTAATGCTGAAAGGCAGCTTTTCCTATGAATTTTCTTTGTATCCGTTTGAAGGGAATTGGAATGATGCCGATCTTCACAGGAAAGCACTGGAATACAGTTTCCCTTACATTACAAAAATTTCGAAAAAAGGAAACGGTAAATCAGGAAACCGGATACAATTGATTGATATTTCTGCTTCGAATGTTATTCTTTCTGCCTTTTACACACAGGATGGGAAACCATTAATCAGGTTTTATGAATCACAAGGTATACAAGGTAAATTGAACCTGCACTGTCTGCAGGGAGCAGATGAGTTTACCTCTGTTGATCTCAGAGGACTTGATACTGGTAAGAAGGATTCTCAACTTCTGTTTAGTCCCTGGCAAATAAAAACATTTAGAATGGAGGATGCTGGACAAGGGAAAAAATGAAGCTCCCTGCACTTATTCTTTTGGCTTAGGTTGAATGTACAGCACATCCTCTTTCATGCGGACTTTCTTTTCCTTCCTGCTTGCAAAAATAACTCCCAGGGTTACCAGGATAGCTATGATTAACAGTATCCTGAACGGGGCACTCTTAATGAACTCAAGAAGGAAATTGTCTTTTTTCATGATGATAAGCTTATGGCTAAGGGAGAGAATCCAGAATATAAAGTTATTAAAACTGGCTCAACTAAACAAATATTTTTGTACGGGTTTTATTGAATGTATTTTTGATTTAGAAGTTGTTATATTTGAAAAAGCCGTTTATTTGTCACTTGAATCACATTAACGAAACAGATCATATGAAACCGTACATTTTAGCCGAGACGAACTGGAAAGCAGTAAAGGACTCTGAAATAGAATTAGCTGTACTTCCATGGGGAGCAATGGAAGCACACAACCTGCATCTGCCTTTCAGCACAGACAATATAGAAACGGATAAAATTGCTGCAGAAGCAGCTGACAGAGCCTGGGGAATGGGAGCCAGGCTGATAGTATTGCCGGTAATTCCGTTTGGCGTCAACACCGGTCAGCTTGATATTAAAATAAACATAAATATAAATCCCAGTACTCAGTATGCTCTTCTGAAAGATATAACTGATGTGCTGAACAGGCACAAGATCTGTAAGCTGCTTATTCTTAACGGACATGGGGGCAATGATTTTAAACAGATGATAAGAGAATTAGGGGTTTATTATCCCGAAATGTTTATTTGCAGCTGTAACTGGTACCAGTCGGTAAATACTTCTGATTTTTTTGAAAACGGAGGCGGTCATGCCGATGAGATGGAAACAAGCCTTATGCAATTTCTTGCTCCGGAACTTGTACTCCCTTTAAGCGAAGCGGGGAAGGGATCAGCAAAGAAATTTAACATAAAGGCTCTGAATGAGAAGTGGGCATGGTCGGAACGTAAATGGTCAAAAGTTACCAGTGATACAGGAATCGGCGATCCGTCAAAAGCAAATCCGGGGAAGGGTGAAAATTTTTTTAAGGCGGTAGTTCTTAAGATAAGCGATCTGATGATCGAATTATCGAAAGCCGATATAAATGATATTTATGAATGAAATTACGATCCCCTGAAGAAGCTGAAATTGACTTCGCCGTAATTACGATGCTCAAAGAATAATTTATGATGGCTGAAACTCATTCTTCCGGGATGCTCAAGGATCAGAAATCCGTCCAATTTTATAATACCGGATCCTGTTACATGATCGGGGATCTCTTTAAGCCATGGCAGATTATAGGGAGGATCGGCAAAAACAATATCATACTTAACTGTGCAGGTCTTTAAATATGTAAGTACATCAATGTGTACAGGTTTGATATTATTGAATCCCATATCTTTTATGATACGCCTGATACCTGATATATGTTTCAGATCCTTCTCAACAAGGTGGACTTCAGCGGCACCGCGGGAAGCAAATTCATAGCTTATACATCCGGTACCTGAAAACAGGTCAAGGACGGAGATTTCTTTAAAATCGATGCGGTTATTCAGAATATTGAAAAGAGCCTCACGCGCAAAATCGGTTGTAGGTCTGGCTTTAAAGCCAGGAGGCGGAATAATCCTTCTTCCCCCGTATTTTCCTCCTATTATTCGCAATTTGCTACGCTGAAAAGATTAATGTACCTGTGCAGCTCAATATCATTGAAAACATAGCTGAACGTAAAATTACCTGAAGGATCAACAAACTTTAAATTCCGGATGTACATCGCAAAATTTGATGAGAGATCATCATACTTTTCTGTCAGTCCACTGAAATGGATGGTTTCTTCCTGGCCGATGCCCATGCTCTTGAATACATTAAGCACAAAATAGAGTATATCTGAAATATTCCTGTAGCTGAATGAATTGCTGAATTTCAATATATTATGATGAAAAATCATAAGATTGAAAAAATCTCTTTCAACATGAATATGTATATAGTAACTGTTAACGCTTTTGCTGTAATGTGATACCTGGTTCAGCAGCGGTTTTGTATGATGAAAGAAGTGTATTGCCGGGTATAAATGTATTGCAAGATCAAAGAGTAGTTTTGCCACAGAGAAAACAATGTATGCATCAGGTTCAGGAATCTTATTAGAAAGTATTACATCACTTTCATCCTTAGTATGATTGAACGTGAAGTATTCTTCTTTTTTCCCGGATCGAAAAGAGGTGCTGGAACAAGGGTGAATTTTGGTGATGGCAGAACGATGTTCACCTTCTTATACCGTCTTGTAAGGAAATCATCTTTGCTTATAATATCATTTATCTTATCAGGTGTAAAATATTTATTATCGTCAGGTTCTGAAGACCGGAGCAATATATATTTATTCCTGATTGCATCAAGTATACAAAAGTGGAATCCATCAGGACTTAACTGAACCGACAGCTCATAATTGTCAGTCGAGTTTATGTCGAGTGTTTCATCAAAGAGTTCCAGAAATGGCATCTGATTGATTTAATTATGAACAAATATATATATAATGTTGTAAACTCACACCCGGCAAAAATCTACTTTGTGTACCTTAGTGATTACCTTTGTCACAAAGGACAACACAAAGAACACGAAGGGATGCGCGATACGATCATTTATAATAACCTCTGTAAAAACCTGGGAAATACTCCCACTGATGATCAGTCGGTTGCTCTTAAGAAGATCGCTTCATATATCTGTGTGAATAACAATGATGTCATTTTTCTCCTTACCGGATATGCCGGCACAGGGAAGACAAGCGTCATAAGCTCTGTCGTAAAAACACTTGATATGTTAAGGATAAGGTCAGTCCTTCTTGCTCCCACAGGAAGAGCAGCAAAAGTACTTGCGTCTTATGCGGGAAGGCAGGCTTTTACCATTCATAAAAAGATTTACAGGCAGAAATCATCTAAAGACGGGATGGGCAGTTTTATGCTCGACAGAAATCTTCACAGGAATACATATTTCATTGTAGATGAAGCCTCTATGATCTCAAACAGTTCTTCTGAAACTTCATTGTTCGGAAGCGGGAAACTGCTTGACGACCTGATTGAATATGTCTATTCCGGGACCGACTGCAAACTTATTCTTGTAGGCGATAGTGCCCAGTTGCCTCCGGTAGGCTCAGCTCTGAGTCCCGCTCTGAACGTCTCATCTATTGGAGAATATGGATTCGGTCTGGAATTCTCGGAACTAAGACAGGTTTTAAGGCAGAGTGAGACATCAGGTGTGCTGATGAATGCTACCCGTGTAAGATTACAGATCGCTGAGAATGACCTGATCCATCCGAAAATTGACTGCATGAATTTCAAAGATGTAATCAGGCTAAGCGGGGAGGAGCTGATTAATGAATTATCTGCATCATACGGTACATGCGGATTGGAGGGTACAATTATTGTTGTGAATTCAAACAAGCAGGCGAACCGTTATAACCAGGGAATCCGCAGCAGGATTTTCTTCAGGGAGGAGGAGATAAGCCCGGGAGATATGGTGATGGTTGTGAAAAACAATTATTACCTGGTTGAAGATGATGAGGAAGGCCCGGGATTTATTGCAAATGGAGATATCGCCGAAGTAAGGAAGATCAGAAAATATGAAGATCGTTATGGGTTCAGGTTCGCGGATATGTCGCTCTATTTTCCTGACTATGATTTTGAAGTTGAATCAAAAGTCATTATGGATGTCCTCCACCTTGATACACCGGCATTACCGGCTGAAAAGAACAGGGAGCTTTATCAGAATATCCTTGCCGATTACCTGCACATAAGGACAAGGCGGAAACAATATGAGGCAGTAAGGAAAGATCCATGGTTCAACGCTTTGCAAATAAAATTTGCTTATGCGGTTACCTGCCACAAAGCACAGGGAGGACAATGGGAGAGGGTCTTTATTGACCAGGGTATGTTTAACAGGAATGAGATCACCATCGATTACCTGAGGTGGTTCTATACTGCCCTGACCCGCTCGACTGACAGGGTTTACCTTGTTAATTTTGCAGAAGATTTCTTTGGTTCCCGCTGATCTCACAGATTTACGCAGATTTTATCATTTTTCTGCGGTAATCTGCGCAATCTGCGGGAAATATTTTTTAACACTTACTTTCTCTTCACTCTGAAAAAGTAAATGTTATCTCTTTCAAGAAGATCTTTGTTTATCTTAATCAGTTCATATCCTGCCTCTGTTGCCTCCCTGGTCATTTTCTCCCCTGAAGTGCTTTCGCTGCCGCTCTGACCTGTCTTAACCGGGTCGCGTTCTACAATCACAAGGATACCATCGTTTTTCAGACATGGTATTGTGTTCCTCAGCATTTCGACCGGCTTTTCAAGGTGATGGTATGTACTGACCATGAATGCAATATCAACCTCGCTGGCAGGAAACATCGGGTTGTCTACCTTTCCCGGGAAAGTAAAAACATTAGTCATATTGTTACTCTGGCACCTGTGTTCAAGGTATTCAAGTGATTCCTCATCAATATCATTTGCATATACTTTACCGGTTTCTCCCACTTTAGATGCGAAGAAGACTGTCATCCTTCCCCTTCCTGCGCCGATATCAGCAATAGTCATTCCTTCCTTTAAACCGATGGCATCCATAAGCTTTTCGGGTTGATGCTGACTGTTCATCCTCTCTTCGGAAGGTTCAACAGGGACTTTCTTATCCTGGGCAAACAAACAAGATGATGTCAGTACTTCCAGGAGACATAGTAGTGAAACAATTTTTTTCATTATAAATTAATTATCTCAAGTTCTTTTTTGATCTTTTCAATATCCACATCTATAATCCAGATATCAGAATTCCCCGACCGCGTACTGGTAAATGCAATTCTTTTTCCGTCGGGAGACCATACTGCACCTTCATTATGACAGTTTGCAGGTTCTCCTTTCCATTCATTTATATCGTCAAGCATGCAGAACCACCAGGCTGCATCACCTGATCTGGAGATGTTGATAGTCAGATCCCGTATCTCATACCTGATTGCTTTAAATTCCGGGTTCATCCAGAATTCTTCCGCTTTCCTGAAATTTCTAAACCCTATTACCACTTTTGGTCCCGGGTGAACTTCAAGGAATGAAGAATCATTTGCAATAACACTGTACAGCAGGTTTATATCCTTATTCTTTGCCCATCCAATGCTGCTGCGGATAGTCTTTTCAATCAGCTGCTTTTCATTTTCAATATTAAAATTGTTTGTTTCCCGTTTGCAGCAACCGATCGGTGCAAGTAACAGTATTGTCAATGCGATAGTCTTAAAATTCCTTATCATTTTATTAATTAATGGTTAATTGATTAAGACCCCCTATATTATAAGGTTATATTACTAATTTAGGAAAATCATAGAATATGAATGTAATGTAATTTGCAAAATGTTCAGGGGAGTTTCCTGAATGATGATTATTGAATATCGGTTGTTATGAATTTATTGTGAACAGATAAACAGGGAACTTTAAGAGGACGGTATAGTCAATATTCATAGTCCAGTAAGAAAGAGGTAATGTTATACCTTATTTTTACTTTCATTAACGCCAGTTTCAATCAATCCTTGAATATATTTATTTGATCTTGATAGTTTCATATAGATATTGTGATCACCGGTCGGTGCTATTTTGCGTAATGTCTTCCTCCTGCATTATGCAATGTACCGGCCTGTTAAGGCATATGACGTGGGCAGTTAATCCTTTCTTCATTGATCCGATTTTACTCAGGTGAATTTTAATAATTTATCATTGAATATATCAAGGGACGGGTACAAACATTCGGGCTTATACGCGCTTCGCGGTACATACTTACTAATGTGTTGGTTAGCTGTCACATTGCAGGATTTTGATAGAAAGCAGTTGTGCGGTCCGCTTACGCGGTTACCAGTTTCCTGTCTAGGTACCAGGAGCGGTTTGTAAAAACCGTGACAAACTTATTTCCTTTATTGTCCGTTTTATAGGGCGTTTTTTATTTTTTCAGTTGTTCTTAATTCTAATATTTCATCCGTTTAAGTAGAAACAACATATTCTTTTTTGTTCTTTCCGTTCGCATCAATAATCCAAATATCTGATTTGTCATTGGCAATTCTTTTGTAAGCAATACGCTTTCAGTCAGGTGTCCATCTTGCCTATCTATTGTTTAAAGTATCATTGGTCAACTGTTTTAAATTTTCCCCATCAATATCCATCAAAAAATATCTGCATTACCATTGATAAAAGTATTGGAAACGGGACCGGATTTTGGGAATCTTTAAAAAAACTATTTTTGATCCTGTGAAAAAGTACTCAATATTTCGGACCAATGATTAAAAAGGCAATAATGCCCCTCACCTTCATATAGTTGGAAATCAGCATGTGGTAATCGTTGTGCCAGTCTTCTTCCCATTTCAGCAAAAAGCAGCTCATCCGCACTTCCATGGAAGATTTTAACAGGAATCTGAATTTCTTCAGGGCTGAAACCCCAATTAATACCAGCAAAAACATCGCCCACCCAACCTGCTGCTCCTTGTTTGAAAGCCTCTTTCATCCCTTCTTCAAACATTCTTCGTAAAGCTTGGTTGGTAAATAAGATTTTATCCGGTTCTGGCGATTCTTTAAGCCAGTTATCAGCATATTTGGCAATATCTGAATTTGCTCTTTTTGCCTCGCTTTTGCCGGCTATTCGAATCAGGGGTTTAAACCACCCTAGTTTCAATAAAAAACGAAAGCTTTTATGGATTGTTTCCGATGCACCAGGATCATTTAATGGACCCATTGGAGAAGCCAGTACAACCTTGTTTACTCTGTCTTTAAGTTTATAGGCAATGGCCAGTGCATAAGGCGAGCCCCCTGAATGAGACAATACACCAAATTTGTCAATTTTAAGTTGATTAGCAAGTTGTTCAATATCAGGTACCCAATTCAGGAAAGTTCTTCCTGGATGTGGAGATGATTCCCCATAGCCAGGCCTGTCTACTGTTATTAGCCTTATTCCAGCTTCAATTGTAAGCTTATCATCCGGATGCCTGGCCAGTCGGGAGTCGCCAAAACCATGTTGGAGAATTACAGGAATTCCATTTTCGGCTCCATATTGCTCGAAGGCTAAATGGCGGCCGTCTTTTAATTTTAGGGTATTCATATTATCTTAGTTTTTTTTGTATCCTCAATTTAATACAAAATTTTGAAACCTCTCACTTTTGTGAAGATAAATAAGATATGGTGTCATTGTTTGCTTGTCCAAAGGCCAACATTTCTAAAAGTAGTCCAAATAATGTCAATGTTAATTTCATATATTGCTGTCGTCTTTTAAAATCTTTACTAACGGCCAAAAACAGACTCTCATAATCAACTAGTTGCAAAACCAAGTTGTTCTGGCTTTATTTCAAATTTTGTAATCTGTTTCCTTATTCTGGTTACCAATTTTAAGTGTCGCTTTTGGTCAAGGAAAAGATATTCTTTTGCTGGCATATAAGGAACTTTTTTTACCTGCATATTCCAGATAATTATTGCCAGTTTTCTTGCAGTCGCTGAAATCGCAGCCGGTCTTCCTTTTCTATAAGCAACTCTTCTGAAGAAATCGGATAGATGTGTATCCTTAAGGTTTCCAATTGCATTTGCTGCCTGACGAAGTCCTATTTTTAACCTATTACTTCCCTTTGGAGTCCTGTGGCTTAACACTCTGCCTCCAGATATTTTGTTATTTGGCGCTAGTCGAAGCCATGATGAAAAATGCTTTGCAGTAGGAAATTTTTTGAAGCCATCAGGGCCTATCTCGCTGATTAGTGTAAGTATGGTAGCATGACTCACTCCTTCAATAGCCATAAGGTCGATCCCTCCAAAATATTGAAAGGCTAGTTGGTTAAGGTCAAAATTTGGTGCATTCTTTCCTACTCTCTTGTACTTCTTCTCAGTGGTCTGTAGTTTTTTTTTAATCGGATCAGTCCTAATCTCCGTTTTCATGAACGTTTCAATCGCCTTATCACAGTCAGCTATTTTTGATTGAAAGAATAGATAACTCTCATGCTCTTGCTTTAGTCCAAAAAGGTAGTCTTGCCTATTATTGCCTACGAGTGCTTTGGCTATTTCTTCTTTGCTTTTCTTGCAACTGTAGTGTCTATGTTCAGCGAGTGTCTTTGGGTCGAGGTTTCCTTTACAAATGTCCGCAATAATAGCTAAACCTGTAAGTCCACAAATGTCTTTTACAACAACATCAAGCCTGAGATTAAGGAGTTTCAAGTACTTCTGCATCTTTGACGATGCCTCTGCTGCAAGATTGAGCCAGTTGGTTCGTTGACGGCAATAGGTACGTAGTTGTTCTGTGGTCTCATCAGGTAGAAAACTGCTGGTTAATAGTCCCAAGGTATGTAGCTTTTGGATCCATTGGCAATCCTTTACATCTGTTTTTTTACCTTGGACATGTTTGGTAAATTTCCCATTTGTCAGAACCAATTCGAACCCATATTTTGACAACTCTACATACAAGTTTTGCCAATAGGGACCAGTACTTTCCATTGCTACCGAAGTAATCCCTTTCTCTTTGAGCCATAGGCAAATGGCTGTCAGATCATCGGCATAAACTCCAAACTCTTTTACATCTTTTAGATCTTGGCCAATCGCTACAAAGTGTGAACGACTACCAACATCAATCCCTGCGCAGCGGGGATTGATCACTTCCAATTCCATTTTGTTTGTCATACACTTTTTTAAGTTTTTATTTAATTAAAAAGGACTCTAAGGAAGTGTTGAATTGAACCAAAATATCTTTAACGGACTTATCTTATGAAGATAGTACCACTGAATTTATCAAATCACATCAAAACAATAAGCCTGATATGAAAGCACTTCAACCAGAATGCACC
>JALHSP010000026.1 GCA_022865305.1 Bacteroidales bacterium
CATTAATGGAGGTACTACATGGCAGGGTTTTGGTACATTCAACAATCTTGCACCCGGAACCTATGATGTAAGAATAAGAGATGCAGTTAATCCATTATGTATAATAACTCTTAATCCGGCTCTTGCAATAACACAGCCTGCGGTTCTTGCTGCTAACATAGCAAGTACCAATGTAACCTGCTTTGGCGGGAATGATGGTACAATTACCATCTCAGGTGCGACCGGTGGGTATGGTACTTATGCGTACAGTATCAACGGCGGAGGTTCATGGCAGGTATCTGGCAGTTTCACTGCTCTCACACCCGGATCATACAATATTCAGATACGGGATGCAGCCCATATCGGATGTGTCATTGTACTCAATAGTGCATATATAATCACTCAGCCTGCCTTGCTGACTGCAACTGTTGCTAAAACAGATATCACATGCAATGGAGCAGATGATGGCACAATTACCTTAAGTGCTCCGGCAGGAGGTTATGGAACGTATGAATATTCGATAAACGGAGGAAGCACATGGCAGAGTTCAGGCAACTTCACCAGTCTTGTGCCAGGTACATATGATGTACGGATGCGCGATGCAGCAAATACTGCATGTTCGGTAATCCTTTATCCGAACCTGCTGATCACTGAACCACTTATCCTGGCAATATCTTCAACAGGAGATATTCTGCTTGATTGCTTCGGAGATATGGATGGTATGGGTACTTTCTACGCTTCAGGCGGGACAATGCCTTATACCTTCTCAGTTACCGCTAATACTACCGGCGCCACAATTGCCGCTCCGGGATTCAACTCACAGACCTTCTTCGCAGCAGGTGCAGGTACAATTACTGTTTCAGTTACCGACTTTAAGGGGTGTTTTGCTCAGGCAACAATCAATATAACACAGCCTGCATTACTTACCCCCGGAAGCATTGCAGCAGATCAGGTACTTTGCAGCGGAGATAATCCTTCACAGCTCACGGAAAGTGTGCCCGCGACAGGAGGCCCAGTTCCGTACAACTACCAGTGGCAATATGCTGTAAATGTTGCCGGACCATTCATGAATATTGCAAGTGGAACAGCCTACCAGTATACACCACCGGCAGGTGCAACCAGTACTTTCTACTACAGGAGAATGGTTACTTCAGGTATGTGTCTGCCAGTTTACAGTAATGTAATAGAGGTTAAGGTTAATCCAAGGCCGGTGGCAGTACTTTCAGGCGGTGAAACAATCTGCCCACTTCAGACTTCAATTCTGAAAGTCAATATGGCAATCGGAACAGGTCCGTATGAACTCGACATCGAGAATCTAGGTACAGTTACAGGATATATCAGCGGAGCAGATATCGTTGTTTCTCCTGCAGCGACAACAACTTACAGGTTGCTGAGAGTAAGAGATGCAAATAACTGCGAGGTAGTGAGCCCGTCTTCAAATCTCATGGGTCAGGCCACAGTGACTGTACGAATTCTAACGACAATAACAGCATCTCCTGTTAACAGGACGATCTGTGAATTCGGAATGACTACCTTCAATGTGACAGCCACCGGATCAGATCTTACATACCAGTGGTATGTAAACCAAAGCGGCACATTCAATCCGGTTGTTGACGGAGGTATTTATTTCGGAGCCCAAACTCCGACACTCAACCTGTTTGGTACAACAAGACTGATGAACGGTTATGTTTACCATGTAGAAGTTACAAGCTGTTCAACAACAGTAACATCAGCTGATGCATTACTGACGGTAAATACCATTCCGGAAATTGCATCACAACCGAAAGATTCAATCATATGTATGAATGATGGTGCAACCTTCGGTGTCACTGCAACGGGTAGTGGACTTACCTACCAGTGGCAGGTCAACCAGGGTTCAGGGTTTGTAAATGTCGTTGATAATGCCAACTTAAGCGGATCGGATCAGGATACCCTTACTATAACAAATGCCCCTGGCACATTCAACAACAATATCTTCAGGGTAATAGTGAGTGGTGTATGCGGTGTTCCGGTTTACTCTAACTTTGCAGTCCTGACGGTCAACGTTCCACCGGCAGTTACGATAAATCCTGTTAATAAGGCTATATGCGAAAACGGCGGACCTGTTACCTTCATAGCAAACGGTTCGGGTATGATTGATTCTCTGAGGTGGCAAATTTACACAGGAGGTACATGGACTGACATTTATGACGATGCTATCTACAGCGGAACAACGACCCAACAGCTTACGCTTATCAATGTACCGGTTACCTATAACGGGAACCAGTACAGGCTTGGGCTTAAAGCATTCTGCCTCACCGTATATACCAATAGTGCAACACTTACTGTCAACTCTAATCCAATTGTAGACTTCAGCGCTGTTGATCCTATCAATGCATGCGGTGGTATTCCGCTTGTGATTGACGGTAATCCTTCAGGCGGATCAGGGACCTGGTCAACACATATCTGGACAGGAGATATAGGACCTCTCAGTAATTACTTTATCCAGTCTCCGACCTTCAATTCAATGATTCCAGGTCCGTATGTTCTAAACTACAAGGTTAAGGACAGCAACGGATGTTACGGGCATGATACTGTTACAGTAGTAGTGGACAGACCTGATGCAGCATTTACTCAGGATATCAACTACGGGTGTACACCGGCAACTGTAAACTTCACAAAAGACATGACCGGTATTGCCAGCTTCTCATGGGACTTTGATGATGGTTCACCGGCTAATACAGTCGATGCTAACCTGGTTCATATATTTACTAATAGTGATCCTTCATCAATTGAATACCACAATGTTACGCTGACAGTACAATCACCTAACGGATGTTTCGACACATTTACGACGCTGATGACGGTATATCCTGCAATTGATGCAACATTTACCGCAAGCGATATAATAGTTTGCAGTGGCGGTTCGCTGACATTCAATGCAATGCCAGGTGCAAGCAGGTATTTCTGGGAGTTTGGTGACGGAGCCAGCGGGTATTCGACAGCTTCAACGAACCATATTTTCACCAATTTCACAACGGCACCTCTACCCCTTACAGTCAGACTCACTACAACATCATTCTACAATTGTACAGATGTGGAAACGATGAATATAACTGTTATGCCGGTACCGCTGCCTGGATTTACGGCTGCACCACCTTCACAGGTATTTAATCCTGGAGGTAACCCTGTTACGTTCACCAATACTACAAATGCAGGCACATGGACATGGTTATGGAGGTTCGGTGACGGAGCTATTTCGATAGTGGAAGGTCCGTCGCATACCTATACAGGAATTGGTGATTTCGTGGTAACACTTGTTGTAAGCAATGCTAACTGTTCAGACAGTATCCAGCACACGGTTCGCGTTACTCCGATACCACCGATAGCTGACTTCGATTCTGTGCCTTCGGGATGTTCACCACTGTATATCGCCATAAATAATACTTCATCAAATGATGAAGCTCCGGGTACTACCTACTTGTGGGATTTCGGTGACGGAAGCTATTCAACAGCCGAAAATCCGACGTACACTTACTTTACTGCAGGTACTTACCGTATCGAACTGACGGTTACCGGTCCTGGCGGTGTATCAACGAAACCACAGGTTGTTTCTGCTTATCCTGCACCAAGGGCATATTTTGAGGTAGCTCCAAGCTTTGTCTTCGTTAACGATGAAAGAGTAAGGTGCTTCAACCTGAGCCAGGATGCTGATTCCTATCTGTGGGAGTTTGGTGATGGTGACACCTCCAAGCTTAAAGAACCGTTCCACAGATATATGGAAGAAGGCGTTTATGATATCACACTCTGGGCTTACTCGGACAATGGTTGCACTGATAAGTATGTATTGTCCCCAGGAGTAACGGTTGAACCGGCCGGGGAATTAAGATTCGCTTCAGTCTTTACACCTAACAAGGAAGGTCCGATCGAGCTCGATCGTCTGCCTACGGGAGGTACAGAGGTTGACCAGTTCTTCTACCCGCCAATCAGGGAGAAAGTGATCAACGACACTTATAAGCTTCAGATCTTCAACAGGCTTGGTGTATTGATCTTTGAAAGCCATAACATTAATGTGCCCTGGAACGGTTATTACAAAGGCAAACTTTGCCCGCAGGGAGTATATGTATGGTATGTGGAAGGAAAATTTGCCAATGGTAAACCATTCAGGAAAGTTGGAGATATTACACTTCTTCATTGATCCTCTGGTATTGAGCCCCTTGCATTCTCCCTCTTCTTCATAAAGAGGGGGAAACGAAGGAGTGTAACAAAAAAATCAGGCAAACAGGAAGCCCGTTGGTAAAACGGGCTTCTTTAGTTACTATACTTTACACTTTCAGTACGCAACAATTTTAGCATCTGTTCGTAAAAATATATAAATGTGACAACAATGAACCGGCTCATACTTTCTATATATTTACTTTTCATGTTTATTTCCTGCGAAAAGGAACCTGAGAAAGTGGGGATGCTCGAATTTGATATAGAGAGCAATCAATTTTCATTTGAAGGATATGCTTACCGTTATAACGATTTTGTAAACGATAAAGGCATTGGCTATGACTGGCATGTCTTTAACCTGGGGCAAAATGCATTATATATCCAGGTATATGACAGTACTTTTACAAAATTGGTCTTTCCTTACCCTGCATTCCTGGCAAAATATACATATGAACTACCCGGGGGACAATCTAAAACCTACCAGTCGACTGGTGGGCAATTCAGGTTACTTGGACCGAAAGAAGGGGACGCAACAGGAGATTTTCATTTTAAGATGAAGAATATACTTGATCCAACAGATTCAATTTTGATTGAAAATGGATATTTCAGGATCTGGTTACAGAAATACGACAGGAAATTCTACTAATAGGGAGGATTTTTTTAATAATCATTCTGCTAAGAAAGAATCCCCGGAAGACAATCAGCTATCTCCCGGGGAAGTCGGGCTTAAACACCCTTGCACGAGGCGCAGCGATTTAACCCTGAAAACCCTGCTGCGAAATGAGTCTTTTTCACCTTAAAACAGTGTAAATCAATACCCCTGCCGGTAATATTTTTTGAACCTGAATCCATTATGGAGACATTGACTTCTGCTCTCTATTGCAATTTTAATAAGAGACGGGGACAGAAAAATCAAAGAAGCATATGTTATACAACATATTATTGATACTCTTCCCCAATTACATATGATCTCCTTGCCGAACTGTACCTTATCTCGTTTCCTTCTTCCCTTATCTCCCTTATTATTCTCTTTACGCTTCTCTCACTTATCTCAAACCTTACGGCCAGATCAGCAGGGGAACCGGTACTCTTTAATGCAGCAAGCTTCAAAATACGGACTTTCAGATTCTGTTTTTCAGATCTGGTCATTTATTTCAGAGTTTAGCCTTATCAGACGTTGCAGTTGATATAAAGCTAAACAATTATTTCCTTTTATCAAAATATTTAAAAAAAAGATGAAAAATAAAATATTGAGATTTGATAGTCTATTTTTTAAAGAGATATAACAATTTACCAAGTCTGATGGGGTAGTGAAACAATGCTTTCCATCTGCTTTTACATTTATACCGCTCCTTCATGAAAGATATAGTAGGGAAAATATCGCCCAGAATAAAAAGTATTTTCCTGTGGATACATGGAATTTCTTTTAAAGTAGTCCGATATGCATGTCCTGGGCGATCCAGTTTATTGTTTTTGGGGCTTTTCAGGAAGAAGACAAACTTATTGATTGAATCCGGACTAAACCATCTGTTTATGAAATCATCCACCCAGTCAGGAAAAGGAATTTCCCAGAGGTCACGCAGCGGTTCAAGTCTCCGAGCCAGTATTTTAGACATTCCGGCTTTCAGGGCATTTGAAAGCAAATCGTAGTTTATTATCTCCTCTTTGTATTTTTCAATCAATGCTACCAGATCAACATACAGCCTAAGCTGTGACTCATGTCTTATTTCATGGTGATTGAGATGCTTTACCAGATAAAGAAAAAACAATTGAGGGGCAGGAATAAATGCTGTTTCCCTGTCTATCCTGATCTCCTTTGAAGTGGTATAAAGCTGTTTTGTCAGATCATTCCTTTTTCCTGCAAACAATTCGAGGTGAATATCAACCGATACACCATTCTTCAGAAGAGAAGGGAGGTGTTTTCCTGTCCATGCCATAATAGGTTTATGGAATCCGGATTTTACAGGCAGCGAATCATAACCACCGGTCATAAGGATTCTGCGTGCTTTAATGCAATCGAGTCTGTCTATTAAAATATCAACATCAGTCATCTGTCGCAGACCCGCATCCCCGTATACTGTCATCTCAAGAGCAAAACCCTTTAAAAGAACGACTTTAATGCCAGCCCTGTTAAGCAGACCCAATGATTCTTCAAGAGCAGTTTTATGAAAGGCGTTACGACTGATACTTAACATCAGAAAATTACGGAGAGACTTTACACAATTGCCAGGTAATAGTGGAAGGGAACCAAGATTTTCAAGATTATGAAAAACAAGAGCCGCAATACCGTGCTCATTGGCAAGAGATATAAAATATTCCCAGTCGGTAACTGCCATTATCAGATCCTGTATCTTTAGCGCCAGCTCCTTACTGAAAGTGAGCCTTGAAAGCCCAATAAGTAATATTTCTTCAACTCTTATTTTAACATCTTTATTCATTTGTCAAACCTGCTGCTCTGCTTTGTATACATATTAAAATATATACCTTTCTTTTTCATTAGCTCATCGTGAGTGCCTGTTTCGGCAATAGCTCCATCAGCGAGCACTATTATTCTGTCAGCTAAGCTGACATTCGTAAACCTGTGACTGATAAGGATTGATGTACGTCCTTTAACGATCTCCCTGAAGCGACTGAAAATATCAAATTCAGTATCTGCATCCAGGGCGCTGGATGGTTCATCAAGGATCAGTACCGGAGCATCCCTGAAAAGAGCTCTTGAAAGTGCTATTTTCTGCCATTCTCCCCAGCTAAGTTCACGGCTGTTATCAAACAGATTACCGATAACCGTGGAATAATCATCCGGGAGATTTTTTATCAGGTCATGAATGCCTGTTGCATTTGCGGCCATCCTGATCTTTTCATCTGGTATTTCATCATCAATGTTTCCCAGCCGGATATTCTCTCCGGCATTTAGGTTATACAGCATAAAGTCCTGAAAAACAGCGGAAAAGAATTTTCTGTACTTTTCCGGATCCATGTTTTTTATATCGGTGCCATCATATTTAACTGATCCTGAATCAGGATCATAGAGTCTGCATAAAAGCCTTACCAGTGTGCTTTTGCCTGCACCATTTGATCCAACCAGAGCAATTATTTCACCTTTTTGTATCTCAAATGAGACCTGGTTTATAGTCTTCACCGGATTTCCGGGATAAGTAAAGGAGAGATTGTCAATTATAATACTTTTCTTTAAAACAGACGGGATAACAACAGGAGGTATTGCGACCACATTTTCTTTAAGAGCCAGAAACTCGAATGTGTCCCCGATAAACAGGCTGTCTTCATACAGGCCGGCAAGAGAGGTGAAAAGATCTTTAATATAGATCATTCCCTGTCTGAAAGCAAGCAGAAACATCGCCATCTGACCAAGAGTAAGATTACCATTTATGGTACGGTGTGCGATGAATAAAAGTGTAATAAGTATGGCAGATGCTTTAAAAAGATCCGAAATAAGCTCGATCATTGTTCTTTTCCTGATAATACTGATCTCTTCCTCTTTAGTTTTCAGGAAAGAATTCCTGAACAATGAAATAAAGTAATTTCCAAGTCCGAACAGTCTGATTTCTCTTGAAGGCCGGTCTCCGGTAAGGAGCCAGTTGAAATAGGCAGATTTTCTTGCTTCAGGGGTTTGCTTCCGTTGAAAATTATAAAGCACATCAGCATAATGTAATCGAAGCCATATTCCCGGGATATTGATAATCAGCAGAAGCAGAGCTATCGTCCAATGAAGAAAAGTAAGCAGCCCGGCCATAAATATAATGGACAATGCTCCTTTCAGCATTGAAACAAGATTATTAAGAATGCTGTTCGGACGCCACGGTGCTTCCCTTGTTGCCCGGACAAGACAATCAAAATATTCAGGTCTCTCAAAATTTATCAGGTCAAGTTTTACAGCTTTGGAATGAAGAAGGTTATACATGTAAACTTCAAGCTTCATTGATTGCTGTTTACGCACAAAATTGCTGATATCTGAAGCAGCTTCATCCAGAAAATATGCAGCTGTAACAGCTATGATAATCCATAATACATTGCTGAAAGAATTTCCGTCACCGGAAGAGGCTGCATTTGTTATGCTATCAATGAGGATTTTCAGAAGATAAACCAGGGCAAGAGGAAAGAGACTTCTGAAAAGAGAGATGGTTATATTAAAAGTTGCCCATCCCGGTGCGCTTTTCCAGATGAGCTTAAGTGATTCCCTTAATAGTTTTATTTTCTCTTTCATTATGAAATTTAAAAAGTCTCTTTAGCAATATAGTCTTAAAATAAAACCAGACCAACAATCTGTTAAATAAATATTTTGATTTTCTGCCGAGCTGATCACTGTCTTTTACCTTTCCTCTCACAGTCTCAACACGAACAACCCTGCCTGCAAGCTGATCAGCGGTAACCGGCTGATCCTCATAAGCACAGCTGTCGCCCCGTGTTATAAAATATGACTGGTTATTCTTTATGATAATCCTGGCCAGCCTGTGAACAACAAATGTCATCTCTCTTTTCCAGGCAACAATTTCCCCGGGCATCGGAAAGGAACCAGAGTTCAAAGGTTCGATATAAATTATAGAACCGGGCTTGATTACAGGGTACATACTGACTCCTTCAGCTTTAATCCTGATGGTCTTTCCCTCTGAAAGGAGCATAAGTCCGATCTCTTTCATGACGGTATGTGTAATATCCATATTATTCATTTTCAAGGATATGATCAATTACACTTCTGTCAGGTCTGAAAAAAAGATTGTATACCGGAATTGATGAGCACATTATTGAAACTGAACCCAGAAGCCTGGCAATTATTTCTGAATCCCAGTTATGCTGAATGCAGTTTGCCATGACCTGGCTGACAGCAGATGCTCCTTTAACGGGGAGCAGTTTGTTTGAAGTGCCATGGTCAATAATGAATATTTTATCTAATGAGGATTCAAGCGGCTTATCGTCATTATAAACAGGTGTATTGAACATCCTGTATCCACTGCTTGTATTACGCAGGATAATTCTGTCGTCATGAATAATCCTTGCACCTGATTTATCCCAGAGATTTGCCATAGTTGTTTTCCCCTTACCTGAAATACCACTAAAGAGATATCCATGCCTGTCAATATTTACTCCTGAAGCATGTATCATTATATCGCCATTTATTGCAGTAAGGTAATAGAGAACAAATCCATCGAGCGGATATTCAAACGGATCGCATGCATCACCGGCTCCTGCAATCCAGAGGTCCCATTCCCTTGTGGTAAGTGAGAACTTAAGTACTGCTTTTTTATTCGGTGAAGAATAAGGAAAGTTTGTAGCGATAAATAAATCAGCCTGATACTTATACACACTCCAGAAATTATCTCTTCTTTTTGTCTTAATGCCTTTTATCTCTACAATGTAAGGAGCAATAAATACTCTCTCGGATTCTTCAGGAAGCACAAAAGCTCCTGAGTGAACTTTGATAAGAATATTATAATCCGCACAACTACAGATATTTCTGAGAAATCTTTCTGCCGGCACAATTTCCGGACCATCTTCTGCAGATTCAACTCTGATATTATAACCGGCAATATTTAAACAATAATTCCTCAATTACTTATTTTCCCTTAATAATCAGGTATTTACTCATTTCATCAATAAAGGAAAAAACATCTGCTTTTGCTGTTTCATTATCAGTATCATACTCCGTTATAAGGGTGTTGATAATATCTCCAACACTTCTTTTTCCATCGATCAATTCCCAGATAAAAGCACCAGATTCATTAAGTGTATAAACACTGTTCATATCCGCAATATTATTAACAACAGGCACAAGGACATATTCATTCCCCGTTTTACGCGTAACTACAGAATCTGAACGTACAGGAACGGAATTCAAATCAAACATGACATACCTTATTATATATCAAATTTATGAAATTAATGGTTCATTTTCTTACCTTCGCAAAAATCTGAATTATGAGTAAAAAGAAGGGAAGAGGAGGGAAAAAATCCGGTATTTCAAGAGAAGCAACTACAGAACAGATACTTACTATTATATCCAAAAGCTCCCAGCAGGGGTTCAACTACAAGCAGATTTCCAAAAAGCTGAATATTAATGATCCATCTGAAAAACAGATGGTTTCAGAGATTTTGAGAGAACTTGCGAAGAGGGGCACTGTTCAGGAGATATACCAGGGTAAATACAGGACAAAGGCCGCGCCCAGAGGGTATATCACCGGTACGGTTGATATGACCAGAATGGGGTATGGATTTATTTCTTCGGAAGAGATCGAGGAAGATGTATTTGTTTCGGCAAAGAACCTGCGTACTGCTCTTCATGGTGATAAGGTTAAGGTATGGCTTTATGCAAAGAAAAAGGGATCACGGCCTGAAGGTGAGGTTGTGGAAATAATTGAAAGATGGCGTAATTCATTTGTCGGAACAATCGAGATCATGCCCAATTTTGCATTTCTTATTCCCGATAATAAAAATATGCCATTCGACCTGTTTATTCCGTCATCAAAACTTAATGGTGCAAAACAGGGACAAAAAGCAGTAGCAAAAGTAATTGACTGGGATCCAAACTCAAAAAATCCCGTTGCCGAAATCATTAATGTCCTGGGTTACCCGGGTTTGCATGAGACCGAGATGCATGCTATCCTTGCAGAGTTTGAACTGCCATATCATTTCAGTGAAGAAGTTATACTGGACGCAGAAAAGATTCCTGCAGAAATTACCGGAAAAGACGTTGAAGCCCGCCGTGACTTCCGCAGGATACCGACATTCACTATCGATCCGCCAGATGCCCGGGATTTTGACGATGCCCTGTCTCTAAGACAACTTGAAAATGGCAACTGGGAGGTCGGCGTTCATATCGCAGATGTTACCCACTATGTAAAGCCGGGATCTCTTACGGAAGAGGAGGCTAAACAACGAGCCACATCTGTTTATCTCGTTGACAGGGTAGTGCCTATGTTGCCGGAAAGACTCTCAAACCATATCTGTTCATTGAATCCCGGTGAGGATAAACTTACCTTTTCAGCGGTTTTTGAATTAAATGATAAATCGGAAGTACTAAATGAATGGTTTGGGAGAACGATAATCAATTCCGATAAGCGATTCTCATATAATGAAGCGCAGGAGATTATTGACACGGGAGAAGGAGAAGTGAAAGACCAGGTTCTGGTCCTCCATAAACTGGCGCAGCAGCTAAGGGCTAAAAGATTTTCTGCCGGCGCCTTTGCCTTTGAAAAGATCGAAGTGCAGTTTGATCTTGATGATAATGGCAAACCACTGGGAATAAAATTCAGGGAGATGGGTACTGCAAACCAGCTTATAGAAGAATTTATGCTGCTTGCTAACAGGCGTGTTGCGGAATTAGTCGGTAAAAAACTGAAAGGCAAAACTTTTGTTTACCGCATTCACGATAAACCTGATCCTGAAAAAATAGACAACTTCAGCCATTTTATTACCCGTTTCGGGTATAAACTTGACGGAGAAAATATAGCTTCTCTGCCAAAGGCAATGAACAGCCTGCTGAAATCAGTCACCGGGAAAAAGGAACAGAATATTATTGAGACGCTTGCTTTGAGGGCAATGGCAAAAGCAGTTTATTCAACGGATAATATTGGTCATTACGGTCTTGCATTCAGGTATTACACTCATTTTACATCACCTATACGGCGATATCCCGATATAATGGTTCACAGGCTTCTTACTGCCTACCTGTCTGAGGAAAATCCCGGTGGTCAGGAGAAATTTGAAAAGCAGTGTGAACATTCTTCAAAAATGGAACGACTTGCTACCGATGCGGAAAGAGCCTCTGTGAAATATAAGCAGGTTGAGTATATGAGTGATAAGGCAGGCATGGTGTTTGAAGGTGTTATTTCGGGTGTCACCGAATGGGGCATCTACGTTGAAATAGTTGAAAATCAGTGTGAAGGTATGGTCAGTATAAGAGAGCTGGATGACGATTTCTATGAGTATGATGAAGAAAATTATTGTATAAAAGGACGTTCAACAGGCAGAGTCTATACGCTGGGTGACAGGGTTAAAGTAGAAGTTGTAAGGGCAGATATTCAGAAGAAGCAACTGGACTACAGGTTAGAATGATCCGCTTCAATAATTTCAAGCAACCTCCCCACCGCCTCCTCCTCAGGAATATTTTTCAGCACAGGTTTAGTCCCTCTGTAGATATGCACCTTCCCATCCGCAGCACCGACGTACCCGTAACTGGCACCTGCCATCTCCCCGGGACCATTTACAATGCACCCCATAATGGCAATTTTTAGTCCCTTCAAATGTTTTGTTGCTGCCTTCACCTTTTTTACAGTATCCTGCAGTTTGAATTTAGTTCGTCCGCAGGTGGGGCAGGAAATATAACGGTTGCTGGTTATCCTTGCTTCTGTAGCCTGAAGAATCGAGAATGCAAGTTCTTTTAGTTTCTTACCCTGGACTTTGCCGCTGTTTGTGATGCAGATCCCGTCAGGTTGTTTTAAAATAAAATACCGTCCCAGCAATGCAGCAGCGTCAATTGCAAGCTTCACAGGATTATTTTCTGTAAAAACCGGATTGAGATAAACTTTTTCATGTGACTTTTCTGAAAGCAGGGGCGGAGTTTTAAAACTGAAAATAAGCATTTTGCCCTGGAAAGGTTTACCGCTTTCTGTCAGGTATCTGCCATCTTTATAAGTTATAACTTCAGGTTTATAAAGGAGATCTCTCGTCCTGTAACTTTGGGCAGGAACCGGAAAGGATACCCGTTCTTTTGAACCGCTCAGAAATTGCAAAATTTCCCTGGCTACGGGAATCTCAAATTCCGGATCTTCAGAGAGAGAAACTCTGATTGTATCACCAATTCCTTCTGCTAGGAGCGCCCCGATCCCCGCTGCAGACCTTACACGTCCGTCTTCACCCTCCCCGGCTTCAGTGACTCCGAGGTGTATCGGGTATGCGACTTCCTCCTCCTGCATCATTTTAACAAGGAGCCTGTTAGATTTAAGCACGACACTTATATCAGAAGATTTCATCGACAGAACCAGATTGTTAAAATTCTCTGACCGGAATATCTTTATAAACTCCATAGCTGACTGACCCATACCTTCCGGAGTGTTCCCGTAACGTGTCATAATACGGTCGGACAGAGAACCATGATTAATCCCAATACGGATTACAGTTTTGTTCTGCCTGCAGATATTAATCAGGGGAAGAAGCCTTTTATGGATCCGTTCAAGCTCTTCATTATATTCTTTTTCTGTCAGTTCTTTTTTGATAAAAGAAGCTCTCTTGTCAGCATAGTTACCCGGATTGATCCTGACCTTTTCTACCATTTGAGCAGCTTTTTCAGCAGCTGCAGGATTGAAATGAATATCAGCAATAAGCGGAGTGCTGAATCCTGCTTTCCGCAGTTCATTTTTAATCTTTGAAAGATTCTCGGCCTCCCTGATACCCTGCGCTGTGAGTCTCACATAATCAGCTCCGGCTTCAATAATCCTGATGCATTGTTCTACCGAAGCACGCGTGTTAAGAGTATTGGTGTTGGTCATAGACTGAATACGGATCGGATAGCTACCACCGAGGGGAATGTTGCCGATGGATACAGGAATGGAGATGTATGGGATTGATGCAATACTCATCACTCCACCTCCCACTCCGCTCCATCCTTCAGGTCTTTCAGAGTAATACCGGCTTTTTTAAGCTCTTCCCTGATATGATCTGACAACGCCCATTCTTTTCTGTTTTTTGCATCCTGCCTCAGATTGATTATAATCTTCATCAGGTCATCTGTCAGTTTCACATTTTCCTTTCCTGAATTCTCATCCTTCAGCCCGAGAATATCAAACACAAATGTGCTGAACAGATCCGTCAAGGATTTAAGATCACCGCTTGTTAATCTTTCACTTCCATCATTAACGGAGTTGATATATTTGACTCCTTCAAACAGAATGGATAACAAAACCGAGCTGTTCAGATCATCATCCATCGCTTCGTAGCATTTTTTCTTAAGAGTAGCAATATCGACGGTGGATGTTAGAGATGGTTTAAGTTTACTTAACGTTTCTGAAGCCTTCATTAGCTTCTGCAAGCCTTTTTCAGCAGCCTGAAGTGCTTCGTTGGAAAAATCAACAGTACTGCGGTAATGTGCCTGCAGGATAAAGAATCTTATCGTCATCGGGCTGTAAGACTGCTGAAGCATTGTATGTTCACCGCTGAAAAGCTGGTCAAGAGTTATGAAATTTCCCAGCGATCGTGCCATCTTTTGTCCGTTTATGGTGATCATATTATTATGCATCCAGTATCTCACTGATTCTTTTCCCATGGCTGCTGTTGATTGTGCTATCTCACACTCATGGTGCGGAAACTGGAGATCCATACCACCTCCATGGATATCAAAGGTTTCTCCAAGATATTTTGTACTCATTACTGAGCACTCCAGATGCCACCCGGGAAATCCTTCACTCCAGGGAGATGGCCATCTCATAAGATGTTCAGGAGTTGCTTTTTTCCAGAGTGCAAAGTCGAAAGAATTCTGTTTTTCATCCTGTCCCTCAAGCGAACGGGTACTGGTTTGCAGGTCTTCAAGGACACGCCCTGACAGTTTCCCGTAATTATATTGCTTATTATACTTCAGAACATCAAAATAAACGGAACCGTTAATCTCATAAGCATATCCTTTCTCCAGAATTGTTTTGATAAGTTGCTGCTGTTCAATTATATGTCCTGATGCTCTTGGTTCGATTGACGGATGCAGAATATTAAGCTGTTCCATATTCTTCAGGTAGTTGTTCAGGTATTTCTGAACTACTTCCATCGGCTCCAGATGCTCAAGACGGGCTTTCTTTTCAATCTTATCCTCTCCTTCATCAGCATCATTTTCAAGATGACCGACATCTGTAATATTCCTTACATAACGAACTTTATAATCAAGATGTGTAAGGTAACGAAACAACAGGTCAAATACAATCGCAGGACGGGCATGTCCGAGGTGAGCATCACTGTAAACTGTCGGACCGCAGACATACAAACCCACAAATGGCGGGTGCAGAGGGTTGAAGGGCTCCTTTTTACGTGAAAGGCTGTTGTAGATTACAAGATTGTTCTTCATACAGAATTATTAGTAAAGACAAAAGTAAATTAATTTTTCTTTTCGCCCCCACACACCCTAAACCTTTAGGGGGTTTGGGGGCTAATCCCAAAGGATTTTCCGGCAGTTTTTGTATTTCTGAAAATCCTTCCTATCTTTGACCCCACAAATCAAATATTCCTTCCATTTAAGGGTGTTTGGTTTTTATTAAGAAGGGCGGAGAGATTAGGCTCTGTGAAACCCTGGCAACCAATCCTGAACTATTCGGAGAACGGTGCCAAAACCTAATCCCGGATAGGCCGGGAGATGATAAAAATAAACACGGAAACCATGAAGTCATTTCATCTTACCCGAAACAATTTCATCATGCCGATCATGCCTATGGACATGCCCATGTGAAGTTCCTGATACGGAAATAACCTGTTTATTGAGGTCAGCCAACGGATCCTGGTGAAGACAGGATAAATATTCAGGGGCGTGAAATCTATGAAAATGAAAAACTTGTATATTGTATTGCAACCAGAATAATGAATTATTAAAAATGAAATCAACTCTCAATGATATTATCCAGAAGAAGATCCTGATCCTTGATGGTGCAATGGGCACAATGATCCAGAAGCATCAACTTCAGGAGAATGACTATCGTGGAGAAATTTTTAAAGACCACCCGAAACCACAGAAAGGGAATAACGATCTGTTATCTTTAACCAGTCCTGAAATAATAAAAAATATACATAAAGGATATCTGGAGGCAGGAGCAGATATTATTACTACTAATACATTCAATTCAAACAGGATTTCCATGGCCGATTATGGAATGGAAAACCAGGTTTATAACATGAATTTACAATCTGCACGGATAGCAAGGGAGACTATTAAACAATTTGAAAATTCAAAAGAAACAGAGGAACATTTCATCGCCGGTACTCTCGGTCCTACGAACCGTACTGCTTCAATTTCATCAGATGTAAACGATCCTGGAGCGCGGTCCGTATCGTTTGATGATCTGGTTAAGGCTTACTCTGAGCAGGCAAGGGGACTCATCGACGGTGGTGTTCATATTCTGCTTGTTGAAACGATTTTTGATGTCCTTAATTGCAAAGCAGCTCTTTATGCAATTGATTCAGTATTTGAAGAAAAAGGGATACGGCTTCCTGTTATGGCATCAGTCACCATAACTGATGCAAGCGGAAGAACCCTTACCGGTCAGACACTGGAAGCATTTCTCATTTCGGTGTCACATTTCCCTCTGTTCAGTGTCGGACTGAACTGTGCTCTTGGTGCTGAACAACTGAGACCTTTTGTTGAAGAGTTATCAGCCAGGTCACCTTTTTATGTTTCATCTCATCCGAATGCCGGCCTTCCAAACCAGTTTGGAGAATATGACCAGTCAGCTGAATTTATGGCTTCAGTTGTAGAAGATTATATGAAAGAAGGATGGGTAAATATTATCGGAGGCTGTTGCGGAACAACTCCTTTGCATATAAGGAAAATACAGGAAGCAGCCACAAAATATAAACCAAGATTAAAGCCGGTCATCACAAAATATACCAGGCTTAGCGGGCTGGAAGCATTGACCATAACGCCGGATACCAATTTTGTCAATATAGGCGAAAGGACTAATGTTTCAGGGTCACTGAAATTTGCAAAGCTGATAAGAGAAGAAAAATACGGAGAAGCTCTAGCAATTGCACGTAATCAGGTAGAAGGCGGTGCCCAGATAATTGATATCTGCATGGATGAAGCAATGCTGGATTCTGAAAAAGCAATGGTCAGGTTTGTGAACCTCATTATGTCCGAACCTGATATCGCCAGGCTGCCTTTAATGATTGATTCATCAAAATGGAATGTAATTGAATCTGCATTGAAATGTATACAGGGCAAATCAATTGTTAATTCAATCAGTCTGAAAGAGGGAGAAGATGAATTGTTAAAACGTGCCCGTCAGATAAGAAAATTTGGTGCTGCTGCGGTGGTAATGTTGTTTGATGAAAAAGGACAGGCCGATACTTTTGAAAGGAAAGCTGAGGTTGCAGAAAGATCATATCATCTGCTGGTTGACAAACTGGGGTTTCCTCCTGAAGATATAATATTTGACCCGAATGTACTGGCAATAGCTACGGGTATCGAGGAACATAATAATTATGCGGTTAATTTTATTAAGGCAACACAATGGATCAGACAAAACCTTCCTTATGCAAAAGTCAGCGGAGGTATCAGCAACCTGTCATTTTCATTCAGGGGAATTGACAGGGTCCGTGAAGCAATGCACTCAGTTTTCCTGTTCCATGCAATTAAGGCAGGCCTCGATATGGGTATAGTAAATCCTGGTATGTTACAGGTTTATAGTGAAATACAGGAAGACCTACTTCATCTGACAGAAGATGTAGTACTTAACAGGAGAAAAGATGCTACTGAAAGGCTGGTAAAATTTGCCGAAGGACTAAAGGATGAAGGAAAGAAAGAAAAAAAAGGTGATGAATGGCGATCGCTTCCCGTTGTGGATCGGATTACACATTCTCTTATAAGGGGCTATGATGAATATATCGAACAGGACGTTGAAGAAGCCCGCCCCCTTTTTTCAAGATCGTTAGACCTTATCGAAGGTCCGCTTATGGGAGGAATGAACACAGTTGGGGATCTTTTCGGATCAGGGAAGATGTTCCTTCCGCAGGTGGTAAAGAGTGCGAGAGTGATGAAAAAAGCTGTTTCAAAACTTTCACCATATATCGAAAAAGAGAGTGAAGGTGAAGAGAAAAAAAATGCCGGTAAAATACTTCTTGCAACCGTCAAAGGCGATGTTCATGATATCGGAAAGAATATTGTAGGTATCGTGTTATCGTGCAATAATTATGAAGTAATCGACCTTGGTGTTATGGTTCCTTCAGATAAGATTATTGAAACGGCTCTCAGGGAGAAGGTTGACTTTGTTGGGCTTAGCGGATTGATTACGCCTTCACTTGAAGAGATGGTTCATGTAGCATCCGAAATGGAACGAAGGCAATTAACTATCCCTCTTCTCATTGGCGGAGCAACCACATCAGAAATCCATGCAGCAGTAAAAATTGCTCCTGTTTATTCAAATACAGTGATTCAGGTCAAAGATGCCTCAAAGGCTGCAGGCGTTCTTTCAGCACTCCTGCAGGAAAATAACAGGGAATATATTTCTGCAATAGCTGATAAGTATGGGAATCTTAGGGATGAACATATTTCACGCAGCGCGGCCAGGAACCTTCTTACAATTGAAGCGGCAAGGAATAACAGGCTTTTAACTGACTGGCAGTCTTTAAAACTCACTGAACCATTAAAGCCCGGCCGGCATGTGATAGATGAAATTGATCTGAAGGAGCTCTCCGGGTATATCGACTGGACATTCTTTTTCTATGCCTGGAAAATATCAGGAAAATTTCCGGCAATATTCAATGATCCAGTAAAAGGAACCGAAGCTAAGAAGCTTTTTGAAGATGCACAGTTTTATCTGAACGAAGTTATACAGAAAAAACTGGTGACCGCAAAGTCGGTCTTTGGATTGTATCCGGCGGTTTCAGATGGGGATGATGTTAAGGTTCTTTCTGATAAAATGAAAAACATCCCCCCGTCCCCCTTGAAAGGGGGAGAAAAAGAGCAGGTAATCATTTTCAGGTTCCTCAGGAACCAGGAACAGAAAGAAAAAGGAGTGCCAAACCTGGCTCTTTCGGATTTTATATCTCCTGAATCTACCGGGCTTATTGATTGTCTTGGTGCATTTGTGGTAACTGCAGATATTGATAATGAGGCTCTTAAAGAATTCAAGGATGACGATTACGCAGTAATAATGATCAGAATTTTAAGTGATCGTCTGGCTGAGGCAGCAGCAGAATGGTTACATGAAAAAATTCGAAAGGAATACTGGGGATATGCATCAGGAGAAGATCTCACAATTGAAGAAATGTTATCGGTCAGGTATAAAGGAATAAGGCCTGCACCTGGGTATCCTGCATGCCCCGATCATACCGAAAAGAGGGTTCTTTTCGACTTGCTTGATGCAGAAGCAGCAATAGGAGTTGGTCTGACAGAGAATTTCGCAATGACACCACCTGCATCAGTAAGTGGTTATATTTTCTCTCATCCGGCTTCATCCTATTTCAACATCGGCAAAATAGGTCACGATCAGTTAGAAGATTATGCAAAAAGGAAGAATATGACAATTAATGAGACTGCCAAATGGCTTGCCCCGAACTTATGATATTTTAAATATGAGTGTTATTGATAAGATTAAAAACGCCGGAGGACCGCTTTTCACATTTGAATTACTGCCACCTCTTAAGGGACATAGCATTGAAAGAATCTATCGGACAATTGACAGGTTGATTGAGTTTCAGCCGGCCTATATTAATTTTACCTCACACAGAAATGAGATAACTTACAAGGAGAGACCTGACGGTCTTCTTGAAAAGAGAGTGACACGTATCCGGCCAGGGACCATTGCACTGGCCGCAGCCGTAAAATATAAGTATAATATAACAGTCGTTCCACACATTCTCTGTGGAGGATTTACTAAGGAAGAGACTGAAAATGTGCTGATTGAAATGAATTTCCTTGGTATTGATGATGTTCTTGCGTTAAGGGGAGATCCGCAAAAAGGAAGCAGAGTCTTTGTTCCTGAAAAAGACGGACATACACATACCCGGGAACTGGTTAAACAAATTGTGAACATGAACAGTGGAAAGTATCTTGAAGAATCTCTTGAAGATACTTCTCCCACTAATTTTTGCATTGGTGTGGCCGGGTACCCTGAGAAGCATTTTGAAGCACCCAACAAACAAACAGATATGGAAAACCTGAAGCAGAAAGTTGAGGCGGGTGCAAGCTATATTGTTACACAAATGTTTTTCGATAACAGTAAATTTCTCAGGTTCAGGGATGAATGCAGGAAGTCAGGAATTGCAGTACCTGTTATTGCAGGTATTAAACCTGTTTCAGCGCTTAACGATATTAAGATGTTGCCTCAGACTTTTCATATTGATGTGCCTAATGATCTTGTAAATGCAATAAAAAAATGCACATCCGAAAATGAAGCCCGTGAAGTCGGAATAGAATGGGCGACGATGCAGTCAAAAGAGCTGATAAAAGAGGGAATTCCGGGGATACATTATTATACCCTGGGGCGGTCGGATAATATTGCAAGGATTGTAAAAGCCTCTTTTTAGTTTTTAAACCCACCCCTGACCTCCCGCTGAAGCGGGACAAGCTCTCCAGGGAGGGGAACCATACTTAAGAACCTTGCGTCCTGTACCGTGAGTCGTGCGTCGAAATTAAATTTTAAAAGCTTTCTTAATCTTACCGACATAATCCAGCTTCTCCCAGGCAAAGAACTCAACTTTTTTCTGATATGACTTTTTGCCATTGTTGTTTACTGTTATTGGTTTGCTTCCCGGGATGTCATAATATACTTCCACATTTTTAACAACATGGTCACGTCCAAAATGTCCATATGTTGCTGTCGGAAGGTAAATTGGATTTTTAAGTCCTAACCGCTGGATGATAGAATACGGACGCATATCAAAAAGCTTTCCGATCTTCAGGGCAATCTCCCCATCATGCAAAACTTTTCCTTTGTCATCCTTAACATGTGCTGTGCCAAAGGTATTTATATATAGACCAACCGGTTGTGCAACACCGATTGCGTAAGCTACCTGGATCAGTGCCTTGTCACAAACACCAGCTGCCACAAGATTCTTGGCAACATGTCGTGCAGCATATGCAGCCGATCTGTCAACTTTCGATGAATCTTTACCAGAGAATGCGCCGCCACCATGAGCCCCATGACCACCATAAGTATCGACAATAATTTTGCGACCCGTAAGACCGGTGTCGCCATGAGGACCACCTATAACGAATTTACCGGTGGGATTAACAAGCAGATTAAGATCATCCTTAAAAAGCTTCTGAATTCTTGGTGGAAGGGTTTTTTTAACCCTGGGGATCAATATTTCATTTAAATCGTACTTAATTTTCTTTTGCATAGCCTTGTTTGCAGCCTTTTCTGAAGCAAGTGATTTGTTTTTAGGTAAAACAAATTCGTCGTGTTGGGTGCTGATAACAATAGTGCAGATACGGAGCGGCTTGTTGTTATCGTCATACTCAATAGTAACCTGTGATTTTGCATCAGGTCTCAGGTATTTCATCTTTTTTCCTTCATGGCGAATCGCTGCAAGCTCCTGCAGAAGTATATGAGCCAGCTCGATGCTGAGAGGCATAAAGTTATCCATTTCGCGGCAGGCATAGCCGAACATCATTCCCTGGTCGCCTGCTCCCTGTTCTTCCGGCTTTTCACGCATAACACCCTGCCTGATATCAGGAGACTGTTCATGAATGGTGGAAATCACACCACATGAGTCACAATCAAAACGATATTCCGCTTTTGTATAACCGATTTTACGGATCACCTTCCTGGCTGTTTCCTGTACATCGACCCATCCTGATGTCTGCACTTCACCACCGCAGACAACAAGGCCTGTAGTTACAAATGTTTCGCAGGCTACCTTTGAATCGGGATCCCAGCGAAGAAATTCATCAAGCAGGGCATCTGATATCTGATCGGCAATCTTGTCGGGATGGCCTTCGGAAACTGATTCGGATGTAAATAGATATCCCATAATCTGAAGATTAATTTATTGGTTAAAAAAAACCAGGGGAGATTGGCTGATTGAATAAATGGAATTGTCAGCATTTTAGCATTTTTTCCTGTGGTTGCAATCAGCGCAAATCTTTCCACCTGATAATTATGAAGCAAAGAAAATAAAAAAAACCGGAAAATAAAAATACTAACCTTTTGTAAGATGCCGGAATACCTCTTCGAGGTTACTTTCCTCCTTCTGAAGGGAAAGTACCTTAAGGTTATTATTAACTGCAAATGTAAATATCGCAGGACGGATGTCTTCCTGTCCTTCAGCCTCAACAAGCCAGACAGTATTATTTATCTGCTGTACTTTGGCAACATTTAAAATTCCCAGTAGTCCCGATTTATCAGTGTATTTATCAAATTCGACATGAATAATTTGTTTCTGACGCTTTATTATTGAATAGATATTGCTCTTTTTCTCATCAGCCACAATAACACCCTTATCGATTATTATGATCCTGTCGCAAATTGCTTCGACTTCCTGCATGATGTGTGTTGAAAGTAATACTGTTTTATCCCTGCCGGCATCACGGATGAGATTACGTATTTCAACTATCTGGTTTGGATCAAGACCCGCAGTTGGTTCATCAAGTATCAGGACGCTGGGATTATGTATAAGTGCCTGTGCAAGTCCAACCCGCTGCCTGAATCCTTTTGACAGGGATCCGATCTTCTTTTTCTGTTCAGGAGTCAATCCTGTAACTTTAATAATTTCATCAATCTGCTTTTTAACAGAATTGCCGGATTTATAGATTGATGCAACAAAACCGAGATATTCTCTCACATACATTTCAGGGTAAAGAGGATTGTTCTCCGGAAGATAACCAATGCATTTTTTTATTTCAGGATTTTCAGTGGAAGCATCAATGCCATTGACAAATACAGAACCGGATGATGCAGGAATAAAACCGGTTATTATTTTCATCATTGTGGATTTTCCCGCTCCGTTGGGACCAAGAAAAGCCACAATTTCCCCAGTTTTTACATCAAAGGAGACATTATCAAGAGCTTTTTGTTCCCCATATAGCTTCGTGACACTCTGAATGACAATAGACATTCTCCGAAATAATATTAAAAATCAGGAAGCTAAGATAACATTTAGGGATTTCTTTAACAAGGGAGCGGATATTTCCTTTTCTTCGGGGAAAGGGAATAAAAGATTTTTATAGAATTTTTAAAAAAGATTTGGAAAATTCAAAATTCTATTATAATATTGTACTATATAAATATTACACTAATATAATAGAGCTATGGTGCAATTCATTTTAGATCCCAAAGCAGGCGTTCCATTCTATCGGCAGATAATAGACCAGATAAAATTCGGAATAGCCTCAGGCAGTCTCACTGCAGGCGAGCAATTGCCTACTGTAAGAGCTCTGGCCGTTGAGCTTAAAGTTAATCTTAACACTGTAACTAAAGCCTATAAGGAACTTGAAATCCGGAACATTCTTGAAACTCAGCAGGGAACAGGGACTTTTATAGGCAAGACAGTGATAAAGATTCCTGAAAAAGAGAAAAGCAAAAAACTTCAAGACATATGTAATGAGTTTTCAACAATTGCTTTTAGTTATGGATTTTCGGCAGATGATATTATTAATCAACTTCAAAAAAAATATGAGAAATGAAAACAAGTATTGAATCCTCCAGCTTTTTTAATCCTGTAGCATTTACAGTATTGATCGTCCTCCTGGCCATTTCAATTGGTTTACATCTGTTAGGGTATATCGGCGTACCAGTCCTGGTTGTTCTGATAATAATTTCTTTATTGATCGCCGGTTCAATCCAGATTGCTGATCAATGGGAAAAAGGCTGTTGTTTTACGTTTGGGTAAGTTCAGCGGATTGAAAGGTCCGGGTTTATTCTTTATCATTCCTATTATTGATCGTATTTCCAGTTATATTGATCAGAGAGTAAGGGTGACTGAATTCAGGGCAGAACAGACTCTGACAAAAGATACGGTTCCTGTCAATGTTGATGCCGTTGTTTACTGGACAGTATGGGATGTTGAGAAGGCAGCGCTCGAAGTGCAGGAAAGGGAAAAAATCGCAGAAGTCCTTCAGAAGACACTGGATGCCAATACAAATCCCTGGGGAATAACCTGTCAGACTGTTGGTATAAGAGATATCATTATTCCTCCGGCTCTTGCCGATGCAATGAGCAAGCAGGCACAGGCTGAAAGAGAAAGAAAGGCAAGAGTAATTCTCGGAACTGCAGAAACAGAAATAGCAGAAAAATTTGCCAATAATCCAATAGCTCTTCATTTACGTGGGATGAATATGCTATACGAGGGATTGAAAGAAAAGGGTTCAATGGTTATTGTGCCAAGTTCTGCTTTAGACTCAATGAATCTCGGTGTAATAGGAGGGTTGGTTTCCCTTGCAAAAACGAATGAGCTAAAGAAAGATTAGCTCCACCTGTGAGACAACCTCTTTCATTTCAACCGTACATAAACTGACCGGCTTTTGCGAATGTCGCTTTTGGATTGACACAACATACCGGTATTTTAGAGCTGTTGGCAATAATATATTGCTCTGAGGCGCCAAGGACATAATCCACAACAGTAATATTCTTGGTAGTCATGACAAGAATTAAATCGGCATTGATTTTTTGTGCAAAATCAATTGTCTGCTGGGCGAAATTGCCTTTTGGAATTTCATGGATCTGATATTCTATATTATTCTGCGTCAGGTATCTGATCGCAAAATTAAGATTTATGTTTGTGGCTTTCAAAAGGCTTCTATCGGTTGTGGCGGTCTTCAGCATATGGACTTTAGATTCAAAGTATTTACCCATAAAAATTGCCATTCCGATTTTCTCTTTATTCTCACCCCTGAAATCAACCGGGAATACTATGTTATGGTACCTGCCCTGGTCAGCCGGAGGATCCTGGACAACTATGAAAGGTATTTTTGATTTTACAATTACCTTCAATGCCCAGCTGCCGGTAAGTTTCTGCATTCCTTTCATCCCGTGAGTCCCCATTACCACCAGGTTTGCCTCCTTTTTGTTTGCAAATTCGGCAATTGCGGTAAAAATGCTTCCTTTTAAAATATCATATGAAACGGGGATATTGTACTTTTTACTGGTTGTTTCACTTATTTGCTGTAAAAGAGCTTTTTTCTCTCCTGCAGCCCTGGCATTTATACCGGTATCGACTATGTGCAGAAGACAAATATTATTGCCCACCATTTTGCCTATCTTAACTGCATGTGCCAGTGCATTTTCGGCAACATGAGTAAAATCCCATGGTACAATTATAAGTTTCTGATTTTCTTCCATTGCTTTTGACATTTTACGGTTTACATACTCAAAGTTATTCAGAATTTACTAATTATCAAATCAATTGACTTATCGGGTTAAATACATTCTAATAAATAACTGAATTTCAGGTGATTTATTTTAAAGAACAATTAAATAATATGAAAAAGAAGGCGCTACCTCACAAAAATAATGCCATATTGAAATAAAGAATAGAGCTACAGGTTACAGAAAACATGAATATCAACTTGGAAATTCAAAATAATGTTGATTTATTGGAATTTAGCGACGAACATTTTATTATTTTTACGAGGTTATTTTTCTTTATTATGATGAAAAGGACAAAGGTAAAAGAGTTATTTTCCTCACCACAATTAGGATCAGATGTTCTGGTAAAAGGGTGGGTGAGAACAAAACGGGGAAACAAAAACATAGTCTTTATTGCTCTGAATGACGGATCTACCATTAATAATATACAGGTTGTTGCTGATACTTCATTGTTTGATGAGAATCTTATTAAAGATATCACAACAGGGGCCAGCCTGGCTGTTACGGGAAAGCTTGTAAGTTCACAGGGACAAGGGCAGAACATTGAAATAAATGCATCTGCAATTGAGCTATATGGTAAGTGCGATGCAGTAGCATATCCCCTTCAGAAAAAGGGACATTCAATGGAATTCCTGAGGGAGAATGCCCATCTGCGTTTCAGAACCAATACTTTCGGAGCGGTTTTTCGCATCAGGCATTCAATGGCTTTTGCAATTCACAAATACTTTAACGACAAAGGATTCTTTTATCTTCATACACCTATTATTACAGGCAGTGATGCTGAAGGTGCCGGTGAGATGTTCCATGTTACTGCAATGGACATGATGAAATTGCCGTACAATGACGACGGAACGGTTGATTTCAGTAACGATTTCTTCGGGAAACAGACAAACCTTACTGTCTCTGGGCAGCTTGAGGGTGAACTTGGAGCCCTTGCACTCGGCGAGATTTACACATTCGGACCTACTTTCCGGGCAGAAAATTCCAATACACCCCGTCACCTCGCAGAATTCTGGATGATAGAGCCGGAAATGGCATTCTATGATATCACCGATAATATGGATCTTGCAGAAGATTTTGTGAAATACCTGATAAGATATGCTTTTGAAAACTGCAGAGAAGATCTTGAATTCCTGAACAAAATGATCGATAACGGTCTACTGGAAAGACTTAAGTTTGTTCTCGAAAATAAATTTGTAAGAATTACATACACCGAAGCTATTGATATCCTGACAGGATCATCGAAAGAATGGGAATACCCGGTAAAATGGGGCAACGACCTTCAGGCCGAGCATGAAAGATATCTTGTTGAAGTATATTTCAGGAAACCTGTAATTATTACAGATTATCCCAGAGAGATAAAGGCCTTTTACATGAAGCAAAACGATGACGGCAAAACTGTTAAGGCAATGGATGTTCTTTTTCCTGGAATTGGTGAGATAATAGGCGGATCACAGCGTGAGGAGATTTATGATAAGCTACTTTCCCGTATCAGGGAATTAAAACTGCCTGACAAAGATCTCTGGTGGTATCTTGAGACACGGAAATTCGGAACTGCACCCCACAGCGGATTCGGACTTGGTTTTGAAAGGTTTGTTTTATTTATAACCGGGATGTCAAATATACGTGATGTGATTCCATTTCCCCGAACTCCTAAAAATGCTGAATTTTAGTAATACTAATTAAAGAAGACTTTTGTAAGGGAAAGATAATGTTAAAACAAAAGTTACAGCAGAAATTACTTCAGAAGCTTTCGCCGCAGCAAATCCAGATGATCAAATTGCTGGAGGTGCCAACCTTGCAGATAGATCAACGTATTAAAAAAGAGCTTGAAGAAAATCCTGCCCTGGAAGAAGGACCGGAAGATGAAGAGGTTCCTGAAGGAGAAAAAAATGAAGAAGAGTTTGAGGAGGAAGACAAAGACCAGGAAGAATTTACAATCGATGATTATATAGACGATGATGATATTCCGGATTATCGCCTCCAGGCAAATAATTTAAGCAGGGATGACGAAAAAAAGGCAGATATCCCCTTTTCAGCCGGATCTTCTTTTCAGGAACATCTTGAGTCGCAGCTCGGACTGAGGGAGCTCACCGACAAGCAAAAAATACTTGGTGAATATATAATTGGCAATATTGATGAAGATGGCTATCTCAGAAGGGAACTTATTAATATTGTTGATGATCTGGCTTTCCTGCAGAATGTAAATACAACAGAGCAGGAACTTGAAGATGTACTTAAAATAATCCAGGATCTTGAACCGGCAGGTGTGGGAGCCAGAAACCTCAGGGAGTGTCTCTTGCTTCAGCTTGAAAGAAAGGACAGATCACTACCTTCAGTTAATCTTGCATATAAGATCATTGATCTCAATTTTGAAGAGTTCTCAAAAAGACACTATGATAAGATTTTAACAAGGCTGGGGATCAGTGAAAGTTATCTTAAATCAGCAATAGATGAGGTGCTTAAGCTGAATCCAAAACCGGGGGGAGTCTATAGTGACCCGTTCAGTAAAACAGCCCAGCCTATTATACCTGATTTTATTCTTGAACTGTCTGAAGATGGCTTTGACCTTCATCTTAATTCACGAAACCTTCCCGAATTGCGGCTTAATGCTGCTTATAGTGAGATGCTTCATGCTTACAGTAAAGACAAAAGCCAGAAGAAAGAGATGAAAGATGCCGTACTCTTTGTGAAGCAGAAGATTGACTCGGCAAAATGGTTTATAGATGCAATAAAGCAGAGACAAAATACCCTTCTTCTTACAATGAATGCCATTCTGGAATACCAGGAAGAGTATTTCATCGATGGAGATGAGACCAAATTAAAGCCCATGATCCTTAAAGACGTCGCTGAAATGACCGGACTCGACATTTCAACGGTTTCAAGGGTTGCTAACAGTAAATATATACAAACTCACTTCGGGATTATGCCACTGAAATTTTTCTTTTCTGAAGGTCTTCAAACAGATGCCGGAGAAGAGGTATCCACAAGAGAAATAAAAAGGATTCTACAGGATTGCATTGATAATGAGGGAAAACGGAAACCTTTAACAGATGAAAGACTCACTGAAATACTTCAGGAAAAGGGATATCAGATTGCCCGCCGTACAGTTGCCAAATACCGGGAACAACTTAATATTCCGGTTGCCAGATTAAGAAAGGAGATATGATGACGGACGACCGGACAAAATATTTACCTGATACCCTGTCGAAAATAATTTCAATCATTTTTCATCCTTTGCTGATGTCTGTTTATGGCATTTTAATAATATTTTCTGCACCTACTCCGATTGGATATCTTCCGGTTACAGTAAAAAGAATATTATTTCTAATTATCCTGGTAAATAATGTAATATTACCGCTATCGTTAATGCCATACTTCAGATACAGGAACATAATAACCTCATGGGATATCGAAGACAGGAAAGAACGGATAATACCTCTTCTGGCAACTTCATTTTTTTATTCTGTTACTGCATACATTACCATCAAATTTCATATACCTCCTTTTATTAAAGCATTTATACTGTCGGCCGCTTTTCTGGCAATATGTGTGACCATCATCAGTTTCTGGTGGAAAATATCGATTCATTCTGCAGGAGCAGGGGCTCTGACATCACTTGTCATTATTCTTTCCGTTAAAATGGTTACTCCGCTGACGTGGTTTTTACTCCCTGTTATCCTGGCATCAGGTCTTGTACTTACATCACGGTTGTGGCTTAATTCACATAATCCGAAAGAGGTATGGTTCGGACTTCTGCTGGGATTTCTTGGTTCAGCCCTTTTCCTGCTTTTCTTCTGATAACTCCTTTAATGCCTTATCCAGGAGCAATCCGCTCTGTTCAATTATTTCACGGGGCCAACCTGATTTTACAGAGGGCAGAACTATGCCGCTGTTTATATTTTTTTGAGAAATAGTGGTAAACCAGCCTTTTTCTAAAAGGTAACCGGCAAGATATTCCTGCTCTGTCTGCCCGGGTGTTGGTATAAGTAATGCATTGCAGTTCAGGCTAATAAGCTCCATTATTGTCGTATATCCTGACCTTGTAATAATACTCCGGCTGCCAATAATCACTTCTTTTATCTCCCGGGAGTGCAAGTGATTGTAAGAAATTATATTGTCTGTCCTGACCATTTCAATTGCATTCCCCGGCTTACCTTCAAGAATCAGTACCGGTACATCTTTCCCTTTCAATATACTGATGAGTTTCTGTTTCAGAATTTCCCGTTGTGGTTCAGGTCCCGACAATATTATTGTGTAGTGGTCAAATCCTGCAGGATTATCATCCAGGGATGAATATAAACCGGTGAATCTGGATAATAATCCTATGTATCTGGCATTCCGGGGAAGCTTAATACCATGAGATAACCTCCCTGACAGATTCAGTTCTCCCGGCAGGTCCGGAATAAAACAGAATGAATATTTTTTCATTACAGCCCTGTGGAGTATAATGCCAATAAACTCAAGAAAGAAAAATAGCTTCGGAAACGGAATTACGGGCATATGAGTGACATATACTGTTTTTACTTTTTTGTTCCAGAGTCCGAAACGGTTATCGCTGATAACAATATCAATGGCATTTTCATGTATTATTTTTTTCAGCCTGAAGTGTTCAAGTATTATATGATAAATAAGAACCGGAGTCTTTAACAAAAGGGCAATGTATTGTGGTAAAAATCTTGAATAACCGGGTTTGAATCCCGGAAAATTAATATATGTAAGTCCGGGCAATTCATTCCGGAACAATGACAAATGCTCCTTGCCGGCGCCAATAAAGATGTTATTATCCATCTCCCTGAGTTTTCCAGCCAGGGGGATCATCCGTCCGGCATGACCTAATCCCCATTCAAGGGGACAGATAAGTATGTTATGGATTTTTTTCAATATCAGCCCGAGACCTGTGTTTCAATGCCAAGTTTATTAACAAGCGTAGCAATACGTCTGAGCTCTTTCAGGGGAACCTTATTCAGCTGCCCTCCTTCTGGAGTATCCCTTGAAATTGTATAGATCATAACTTCTGACGGTTTGATCATTTTGATTGCTTTGAGCCAGGCGTTGATCTCATCAGGAGTGGTGTTGTCAATATCTTTCCCTTTATATGTCCCCCTGAGAAAAAGAGTTTGTATAATAAGCCTGCCTTTAAATTGCTGAAGATTTTTTATAAGCTCAGCGACTTTTACATTTACCCGGGGCTGATTATGAATTTTCACAGTAAGATCGAAGGCGGAATCCAGTTTCAGGATATTTGAATCGACTTTTAACAGGACCTCCTTTACTTTTGGCTTTGTAATTGCAGTTGAGTTCGACAGCACGGCAATTTTTGCTCCAGGAAAATATTTGTCTCTCAGTTTTATACTGTCTTCAATTATTCCGGGAAATTCCGGATGGAGAGTCGGTTCGCCATTTCCTGCATAGGTAATAACATCAGGACGTTGATGGTTTACTTTCATTGAAGAGAGTTTTGCTTCAAGCGCTTTATATACTTCTTCCCTGGTTGGAAGATCACTGGTCTTATTATTTAATTTCCGGGTCCATCCGCATTCACAATAAATACAGTTGAAATTGCAGACTTTTTTTGTTGCAGGTAACAGATTAATCCCGAGCGAAACACCGAGCCTTCTGCTTTTAACAGGTCCGAATACTATTTTATCAAACAGGAAGGTGGCCATATAAAATATTATGCAAATTTCAAAATTAACAAAAAGAATGATCACAAGGGATTTGGATTTGCTATCGGCATCACCAACCGCATAAAAGGAGTTGTTATTGTCTAGAGCAACCTGGTTACAGTCGTTTCAGGTAAGAGTTTTAAATTGATAAGATCAAGATTCTGAAGAAGCAGCAATCCGGGTTTTTTCCCTGGTTCAATGGTTCCGTAATTATAATCTTCTCCAAGAGCTCTGGCTCCGTTAATTGTTGCCCAGCGGATTAACTGCTCCATAGTTAATGACGGGAAATGTTTATGAAGAGTTTTAAGCTCGGATAGTATACTTAATGTACTGTTCGAAGCAAGGCTGTCTGTTCCGATAACGATTTCGCAGCCTTCAGAGGCCAGCATATCAGCCGGAGGCATTTTTCCCTCAATGTAAATATTTGAATTAGGACAAAGGCACCAGAAAATATTTTCCCTCTTTTTTATCTCTTTTACGGTTACACTGTCGGTATATGTATTATGTACAAGGATAAGATTGCCAGACGAAGTAATTTCTTTCAGGATTGCATCAACATGGGATTCAACTGTTTTCAGCAACGGAGGCAATAATCCATTTTTTTCATACGATCTTTTCAGGGGGCCGGAATGATCAGAGAGAAATGCTTTTTCTCCTTCGGTTTCCATAAAATGAACAGTGGTTACCAGGTTGTTGCCTGTGACATTCCTGAGCAATCTGAAGAGTGGCAGAGATACGGAATAAACAGAATGTGGTACTAATGAATATGACAATCATGAATCTTCAGCTTCATTTGTCACCCTGAGAATTTCTTCCATCCTGTAGCGGGCTTTTTCAGGATCTATTCCGAAAACCTCGATCAGGTTTAAATAACGGATTCTGCTTTCTCTTTTAATATCAAAAGTGACAGGAGTATTGCAAATATCGGCGCATAAATCGACACCATCCCTGAACATGTTACTGTCAGAAGAATATGCTGAAGTTTTGATATTCCGGAACTCATCATCCCTGGAGCTTCGGATATGCATAATAAATTCACCAAGGCCTTTTCCACCGGGAATGACTCCTTTCAAATGTGACAGCTCAAGGTGGCAATGGCAATTGACGAACCCCGGGATTATTATTCCATTGAAAAATTCCACAGAATAAGATTCCTGCAGATTACCGCCAGAATCTTCAATGCTTCTGATTTTACCGTCATCATCAGCTGTTATGACTGCTTTTTTTAACGGAGGCCCTGTATTTGTAAAAATGAAATGGGCAGAGAAGCGTTTCATCTTACATTCAGGATAAACCTTAATGAGATATTATCAATTCTCACATGTTTTTGCCAGTCGTCCCGACAATTTTCATAATCATAGAACCAGCCTTTTAAGTGAGCAAATGAGTTCACATCTATTTCTTTTGAAAGGATATAGGTATGGGGGTATCCGTCTTTGATATAGTTTATCGCAGGAAGATAAATCCTTTTCCCGGTTTCTATGCTGTCCGGATGACAAAGATATGCAGTAAAATGCGGTTTAAATGACTGGTCGGAAGGAAATAAAGTGACTGTAAAAGTCAGTGTATAAGTACCCGGTTTGTCTAATTTCAGATCGAAGCTCACAGATTCATTTCCTGTCGGATCCGGTAAGTAGTAAGATGAATTTCCTGTCCATTGATCTTCAAAAAGTGATCGTGTATTATCCTCTTCCTTAGTAAAATACGTCTCCATTTCACTTAATTTATCCAGAATCCTATCATAAATCCTGATGAGCTTTTTCGGCTTTTTGATGAAATAATATCTCATCGTTCTGTCCATAGTTTCTTTTGAATAACCATACCTTTCTATAATATCAACATAATTCGCAACAGAATCTCTTTCAGAATAAGTACTCCGGATTTTAGGAAGAAAAAGAAGTCCGTCAGCAATATGGACTTCAGTCAGAATAGAAATAAGAGTCTTTTCAGGTATGAGATCATTATGATCTGTTTTACTACTTCGGTCAGAACATGAACATGCAAGAAGCGAAACAACGATCCCGGAAAGGAGGATTTTCAGAATTATATTACTATTTTTTTCAGATCTGCTTCTCATTTTTGTTTAGGTATTTTTTTGTAAGAAACCTTACAGGATACCAGGCAGCCCAATAGCCAATAAGAAGAACAGTCGCGGGTACAATTATAAAATCTTTGAGTTTCATTACAACCGGATATGTATCAATAATCAGGGTATCACTCTGGAATTTCAGAATACCGTAAGTCTGCTGGAGCCAGCAGATAATAAATCCCAGAATAATACCGCCGGCTGCTCCTATTATGGAAATAAGCCAACCTTCAAATATAAAAATTTTTTGGATCAGATTATTATCAGCACCCAGGCTCTTCAGTATTTCTATGTCCCGTTCCTTTTCAATTATAAGCATTGTAAGGGATCCCATAATATTGAATGATGCTATGATAAGGATCAGGGTGAGTATAAAGAAAATTGCCAGTCTTTCGGAGCGCATTACTTTATAAAATATTTCCTGTTGTTCAAACCTGTTCTGAACCACAAAATCCTTGTCGTAAATCTTCTTAACGTTTTTCTGGACACTTGTCACATCCGCCTCCATAGTGAATTTAACCTCAATGGAACTTACTCCATCGTCATTTTCGATTAATTCACGCGCAAAATCAATAGGTACATAGATATATTTTGAATCATATTCCTGCTCAATCTGAAATATACCTGAAGGGAAAATGAACCTCCTGTTAAAGGCATCTTCAGGATTGAGATTGCTGCCGCCTGTTTTTCGCGGAACATAAATAAACAACGGTTCGATAAAATTGATCCTTATTCCCAGGTACTGGGCAATGCCTATTCCCGGAATAGCCCATTGCCTACCGTTTTCCGACCTCAGGCTGAACACTCCATCCCACATTGAACTGTCGATATTTGTCACATTGCTATAGTTGTCATCAACTCCTTTAATTGTAGCAATAAACTGTCTCTCGCCATATTTTAAAAGGGCATTTTCTTCAAGTGCCAGTGAATAACACGCTACTCCGTCAACATTTGCGAGCATTTTCAGCCGTGAGGTATCAGCAATAAAAGTTTTTCCTTCGGCTGGTGTTATTTTCAGATCCGGATCAAATGTATTGAAGATGGAACTGACAAGTGTTTCAAGTCCATTGAATACTGACAGTATAGTTATCAGTGCCAATGTTCCGACAGCAACACCGGCTACAGATACTGCTGAGATGACGTTAATTGCATTGCGAGATTTCTTTGCAAACAGATACCTCTTTGCTATGTATAATGAAAGCTTCACTTTAAAACCTTTCTTGCAGTAACCAGTAATCCTGTTCCGGTTTTATGGATTAAACAGAGATCAAAGATGTTCAGTATTATCGAAACAGGGAAGAAAATCAGGTAATAAAACGGAAGAATTATAAAAAAAAGATATGAAACATTTAGCATTTTAACAGGATATTTCATGGTCAGCATCCATGATAAGTTTCCGGGTTTTCCGTAAGTGTATGACGTTTCAATGCTTCTGAAACCTGCTTTGGCCAGCCTTTCGGTTATATCCTTAATGCTGTAACCATCTCTCACATGTTCATCGATAAAGGACTTATCTTTATCTCCGTGTATATCTGAACCGCCCTTATCGGAAGGAGTAGAGATCAGTAATATGCCATTATTTTTAAGCGAGTCATAAAAATTCCGGAATACAACTTCATCCTCCTTTATATGCTCCATAACATCGACTGAAAGAATAAGATCATAGCACCGGGAATCGTTAAGTGAAATAAGATCCACAGTTCGGAATGTCACTCTTTCTGATTTACCGGTCTTTCTGAAAAAACTTTTGCAGACTTCTATTTGTTCGCTGTTGATATCCAATGCATTAATCTTCCAGCCGGGATTCAACCTGCACATCCACCAGGTATACTGTCCAAATCCTGATCCAGCATCCAGCACCGATGCTTCATCAGGCAGCTCCATGACAATTTTTCTTAAAGCTTTTTTTATATGCCTGGTACGGAGAAGCAGAAGACCGAGGAGAAAATAAAATATTTTTCGCATAAACACAGAACCGGCAATGAACCTGTCCAGCGATTTTTTTATCGACTCGTACTGCATAGATTTCAGGATTTCAGCAACTTGTCTATTTTATCGATATAATCAAGACTATCATCAATGTAAAAAGCGATATCAGGCACTATTCGGAGCTGTGACTTTACTTTATGGCCAAGTTCAAATCTGATCCTGGCAGAATGTTCCTGGACATCTTGTAATATATCGCTTTGATTTGATGACGGGAAAATGCTTATATAAATTTTTGCATAAGAGAGATCAGGACTTACTCTCACCCTGGTTATCGAAACCATTTTCCCCGGAGCAAATACACTTCCTTTCCTGAGAAAAATATCGGCTATTTCCTTTTGAATTAACCTTGATACTTTTTTTTGTCTTGTTGATTCCACAAACTCTGATATTATAATGCCGCAAAGGTACGATTTTCCGGTGAATGTACGGGCTTCATTTTTCAATTCTCATGCTTCGTTTTTGTAACCAAATAGTTCCTAAATTTTTTTTATGTAAACCGGCTGGTTAAACCTGTCAGGATTAGATCTATTAATAAATGTAATCAACGTATTAAAAGACGTTTTTTAATACGTTGATATTACACAAAATGTAATTTTCTTTTCAATTTGTTTGCTCAACAGGTTGTATTCTAATAGATTTGCATTGAATTTTAACAGACAGGATATGGAGACGGTAGTCAGCGGTATAAGATCAACAGGGAATCTGCATCTTGGCAATTATTTTGGTGCAATCAGGAATTTCCTGAAAATGCAGAAAGAGAATAATTGTTTTTTCTTTATTGCTGATTATCATTCTCTTACTACTCATCCCAAACCTGATGATCTTCATGGTAATATTAAACAGGTTCTTGCGGAATATCTGGCATGTGGCATTGATCCGGAAATTGCTACGGTTTTTATACAGAGCGATGTCCCGGAAGTCATAGAATTATACCTGTTGCTTAATATGAATGCCTATGTTGGCGAGCTGGAAAGAACAACATCCTTCAAGGAAAAGATCAGAAAACAGCCTGATAATATAAATGCAGGATTACTGACCTATCCTGTTTTGATGGCGGCAGATATAATTATTCACAAGGCCAATAAAGTTCCTGTCGGAAAAGATCAGGAACAGCATCTTGAGATGACCCGGAGATTTGCCAGACGGTTTAATATGATGTATGAAGTCAATTATTTCCCGGAACCTGATGCATATAATTTTGGAAAGCAGCTGATTAAAATTCCGGGTCTTGACGGAACGGGCAAAATGGGCAAGAGTGAAGGTAATGGGATCTTCCTGGCAGATACCCCTCAGGAGATCAGGAAGAAGGTTATGAGAGCTGTTACTGATGCTGGTCCGACAACTCCCGGCGAGAAACCATCTGAACCAGTTAAAAACCTTTTTACAATAATGAATGTTGTTTCAGATCCGTCCACTGTTAAATATTTCACAGAAAAACATGCTTCATGTGAGATCCGTTATGGTGATATGAAGAAACAGCTGGCAGAAGATATTATCAAATTTACAGATCCGATAAGAGCCAGAATCAATGAAATACTCTCAGATAGAAAATATCTTGCCAGGGTAGTAACAAAAGGAGCGGAAAAAGCAAGAGAAAGCGCTTCAAAAACTATCAGGGATGTACGGGAAATAATCGGATACAAACCGTTCTGATATTAAAATAAAAGCCAGGCTTTTGACCTGGCTGCCCTTGGAAGATCAGGGATATGATGGAGATTGCCTGTGTTACAAACAAAGGATCAAAATGTGTGCCAAAAATTCTCCTGGGGCCAATTATTATCTCTTTCAAAAACAAAAAATATTCCTGAAATAAAGCTGTTTAAACTTAATATTCTGTAAATTTAATAACCTGTAAGTGACAGCATTAATTATTACAAATATGAAGAAGAAAGGATCAGAAACCTGTATCAGTTATCCAGGTAAAAATGTAACAAATGTTACAAGAAGGAATTTTATAACTTCATGTTCAGCTTGTGCCGCATGTCTTGCATTGAAGCCAATGTCTTTCATAAATCCTTCTGCTTCTCCCGGTAATAACGGAGAAAAGATGAGAATACGCATTATTTATTCACTGCATGGAGCTGTTCAGTCGCAACCCGACTGGCCTAATGTCGGATTTGATTTCAATCCTGCAATGGCGAATATCAACACTACACTCAAAAATCATTTTCAGGATATTGAATTTATTCCTGTACTCGCGACCGGACCAGAAGATGCTGAAAAGATAATCGTGCAGGATGTTCAGGAAAATATAGATGGTTATCTCGTTTACCAGATGAATTGCTGGAACAGGGTAATCCAGACTATTGCTAAAACAGGAAAACCTGTACTTTATGCAGATTTCCAATATGGAGGAAGCGGGGGATTTCTTGTATATGCATCATCATTTCTGAACAGTAAAACAAGTAATGTGGGTTTTGTTGCATCATCACGTATGGAAGACCTTATTGCTGCTGTAAGCTGCTTTGAAATTGTAAAAAACGGAGGAACCGATGCCGGTTTCCTTAAAGCAACAGAAAAAGCACGTTTTGATTCAACTCCGGCAGCCGGACATTATTCAATGCGTCCGAATAACATTAAATCATTATCTCCCCGGGAGTGTATCCGGCGATTAGGTAACTCAAAAATAATTGCGGTAAGGGATCAGAATGCAAGGATTGCTGATCCGGTCATGGGAATCCCGGTGGAATACATCCCGTTTTCGGAAGTCAATGATGCATGGAGCAAAGCCGATAAGGAAGAAGCAGGTAAGATAGCCGGAAGATGGCAGAAATCAGCAAGGGAAGTAATTGATGTATCTTATGAAACGTTGCTGACATCTGCTGCTATGTATCTGGGGATGAAATCAGTCCTTAAAAATCATGGAGCTGATGCGATAACAATAAACTGCCTCGGAGGATACTATGGAGAACATATTCATGCATATCCCTGTCTGGGATTTCATGAGCTATGCAACGAAGGGTTGGTGGGCGCCTGTGAATGTGACGTTAATTCTACTGCAACAATGCTTGCATTTTCTAAAATGACAGGAGGTCGGCCAGGATTCATTTCCGATCCTGTTATCGATACCTCGAAACGTCAGATAATCTATGCTCACTGTGTTGCTCCTAACAAGGTCTTCGGACCTGACGGAAAAACAAATCCATTCAGGATAATGACTCATTCCGAGGACAGGAACGGGGCTTCGGTTCAGTCCATTCTCCCCGCCAGGTATATGACCACAACTCTTGAAATAAATAGTGATCTGAAAGAGATTTTATTTCACCAGGCTGTATCAACTGGAAATGATCCTGATGACAGGGCCTGCAGGACTAAATTATGTGCTGAACCAATAGGTGATATTGAGAAGCTATTTACAATGTGGGAAAAGTGGGGCTGGCACAGGGTAACTTTCTATGGAGACCTGAAAGAACCGGTATACTCCCTGGCTGATGCAATTGGCTGGAAAGTTATTGAGGAGGCCTAGGAATCAGCCATACTTTTTATAATGCCAGTCTTAAAGAAGCAATGAAGTTACGTCCGGGCGACACTATTCCTGAAGAATAAGGACGATATCTTATATCAAAAATATTTTCAATTCCTGCATTCACAGAAATCCTGTTCAGGATTTCATATGATAGCTTGAGGTTAAGAGTGAACCAGCCGGGAGACCACGGATTTCCGTTTTTATCCGTAGCATACATATATGGTTTTTCAATCTCAGAAGGTGCCATTTTCCCGAATTTTTTTGATCCGTTATAATTTGAATAAAAATCTGCTTTAAGCTTTGGCAATTCAAAAATGAGGTGTGTTGAACCAAAAAGAGGAGCAGAATGCCGTAAGGGGATGCCAGACTCTTCTTTTCCCTCAGTTATATTCAGCGCAGATTTAAGTGAAAGAAGATCAGTAATATTTACCTGGAGATTAAAATGAAAACCATAAACCCGGGCAGATCCGGCATTTGTAACAGCTTCGACTTTGCTTAGTTCCCCCTTGTACATAATGGAGTTCAGACCATCGAAAACGAAATCATGACGGATCATTGCATTGGTCAGCCAGGTATGATAAGCATAAAACTCTGCATGAATTATTTCTCCGAAATCTTTTATAAGACCAAGATCAATATTGTAAGCATATTCAGGCTTCAGGTCTGGATTTGGGACGACCACCACTCCGGGAGCTGAATCAAAAACTTTTCCGGCATCATCAAGATTCGGAGCCCTGAAACCTGTTGAACTGTTAAAACTGATGTGCAGCTTTTCATTCAATCTGAAAACAGCACCAAGAGCACCTGTTAATGCTCCGTTTGATATCGAAATTTCAGTAAACGGGAATTCATAATAAGAATTATCCGCAATTGTTGAGTAAAGGCTTACATAGTTATACCGGATTCCCGTATTCAGGGAAATCTTTTTGGAAATATTGTTTTTGTAACCAGCGTACGTTGAAAAACTGTTATACTTGTTTTTCCCGTTCGGGTACCTCGATCCTGCAGGTGTGATATCATTAGTCAGGATATTACGTGTCTGTGCAACTGATTGAATATCATTATTGACATATTCAAATCCATAATAGATCAGCTCCTTGTTATTATCAAAATTTTTGTCAAAATCGAGGTTCAGAGAAAGAATTCCCACATTCTCCTTTTGTTCGTTTACGGATGGATTATCAAAACTTCTGTCGTGCCGGCTCTCTTTATAGCTTTGCCGGGCAACTATCAATTTCATTTCATCAAACAGTATGTTCTCTTTATTTAGAGTCATCTGTAAATTATTCATCATCCATACCTGCGGGCCATAATACCATTCAGCATATCTTAATTTACCGGCTTTATACTGGATAAGCCTGTCATATCGCGGCACATCTGATAACCGGGAATAATGGTTTGCGATGACCAGATCGATGCTCTCGGATATTTTAAACCTGAGCTTGTTCATTGTATTAAGCTGGTTATAACCTGAATAGATCTGAATCCTTGGATCAGGATTAACTACTATTGAATCTTTCCCTCCGATTCTGCTGACATACTCCGGACGCAGATATCCGGTATTTTTATGTGAGCCCATTTTAAGATCATCAAACTCCGACCTGCTGATGCTTGAAAGAAAAGCTATTCTTTTAGTACCCGCATTGAAGTCAAAATGAAAAGTTTTTTCCTTATCAGCAGAGGAAAACCGGGTCAGGGCATCAACTTTGAAGTAAGGCTTTCCCCCGTTTGAAAGCAATGCTTTTTTTGTATGAAAATCCATTACACCTCCGATAGCATCACTACCATAAACAGATGCTCCCGGCCCGAAAATAACCTCGGTCGATTCCAGAGATAAAGGATCAAGAGAGATTACATTCTGTATATTTCCCTCTCTGTAAATAGCGTTATTCATCCTGACTCCGTCAACTACAATCAGAATACGGTTTGTTGAAAATCCTCTTATCATCGGACTCCCTCCGCCGAGCTGGCTCTTTTGAATATAAACCTCATCCGAGACACCAATAAGATCAGCTGCTGTCTGTGGATTCTGAAGCTCGACAGATGGTTTAAGGATTGTTACAATTTTATTAGGAACTTCGTTTTTATTTTGTTCCCACCGGTTTGCAGATATTACAAATTCCTCGATGGCAAAAATCTTCTTTGTAAGTCTGATCTTAAATCCGGCATCTTTTATTTCATTATATGTGAGGCATAACCTTTCATAAGTGAAATGTTGAAAACAGATAATCTCTTCATTCACAAAACCGGAAATATCTGCTTTTCCGGATCGGTTTGAATAAATGTATTTTGTATTTGATTCATTCAGCACCACCACGTCCGGGATGGGCTTAAGATCCTCATTATCAACGATCGTAAGAACCTGAGCAAAACTGTTCAGCGTTGCAGTCAGGAATATTATCAGTGCAGTTACCGAAAACCTCATTTGAAATCTTCCCTAATAATCCATAAAAATAATAAAAAGATTTGCCTGAGGTTTGTTTAACTGGCTGTTATTAAAAAAGTAATAAAGTTCATTCATTAATCGTTTGAATCACAGTGATTATCTTTTATTTGTTAATTTTGGAACATATCAACGATCAATGATCTGACAGTGGGAAAACGAATCGCTATCATATCAGTTATTCTGTTAATCTCAGGTCTGGCAATATTGGGATATTTTCTTCAGCAAGGCAGGAAAACTTTATTTACGGACCCTTACAAAGCCATTTCCCCCGATGCATCCATAATAATTGAAACTATTGATCTTCAGAGTTTCTTTAATTCGTTAACAACAGGGAAAGGATTATTTGGAGAAGTCTCAAAAGTAAAAGAGTTTGAAGTTTTTAGCAGTAAGATTAAGTATCTGGCTGATCAGCTGAACAAAGCCGCATTTAAAAAGATAATGAATGGTAGCTCATCTGTTATATCTTTTCATTTTTCTCAAACAGGCAAGCTACAACCCCTGCTTGCAACAGCTGTTTCATCGGAAATAAGATTGAGACAGCTAAAGGAGATCCTCGGGATTTCAGGTATTAAAGGAATATATGAAAAAAGTATTCTGGAGAACAGGATCCTTGAACTTCCGTTTATTCTAAACAACCAGAAAGATACCACCTTCATTTCAGTTGTTTCAGGATTACTGATTTGCAGCACTTCAGGAGAAATTATGAAGAAGGCAATAATGCAAACAAACCTGGAAAACGACGTAAGGGATTTGCCTGGTTTTTCAAGAATATTACTGGCTTCCGGGAAAAATGAGGATAAGATCTTTGTGGTTTTTCCCAATCTGACCGGGATTCTAAAAACTGTTCTCAGAAAAGATCTTTCAGGAATGGCAGAAAAGATCAGCAGGCTTGCCGGAAGTGCCGGCGGAGATATTTATCTGAGTGATGAAGGTCTTATTTTGAGCGGTTATACTGAGAGTCTTGATTCATCAGAATTTCTATATAAATACAAATTCAGCACACCGGGTCTGCTTCAAACCTATAAAGTGCTCCCGTCATCTACGGTGATCTTTGAATCAATTGTTGTACAATCCGTAAAACCGGAGAAAACAGCATTAAGGAATATTTCGCCGGAAGCTGCCGCTCTCGCTTTAAAGATTTGTGAATATACCGGAGAAGAGATAACAAAAGCCTTTATCGACCTTAAAGGCAGACCTGTTGCAGAAAATGGTCTTATTATCTATGAATTGAAAAACCGTGTTTTTGCAGAAAATGTTTTTCTTGACGAATTCAGCAAAGCAGATAAAACGGTTAATATTTTCTTTTTTCAACCCGACGATCAGATAAAAATCCCGATTTATCTTACTCCATTTAAAGGGCTTATTTCGGCTATACTCCCGGGATTTGCGCCAGACTTTGATGATTCATATTTCGCTTTTTATGATAATTTCCTGATAACAGGTAATTCTTATAGCACTATCTCAAAATTTTTATACGATAATCTTCTTAACAAAACACTTGCAAATGACCTTGCTTTTCGCGATTTTGAAAGTACCCTGCCCAGTATCTCAAGCTATTTCTTCTATTGCGTTCCATCTCGCATAACAGAATACCTTGCCGGGTATTTAAATGAGAATATCATCAAAAGCCTGAGGTTAAATAAAAACTCGCTGAATAAAATCCAGGCTGTCGGTTATCAGTTTACTGCCAGTAACAGAATGATATACAATAGTTTGTCAATAAGATTTAAAGAAGAAATCAGGGAAGAATCAACAACTGAATGGGAAACTTTACTCGACACAACTGCTGCAATAAAACCTTTCTTTTTTACTAATCATATTACAGGAGCAAAGGAAATTTTTATCCAGGACATGCGGAATAATGTATACCTGATTAATGCCGCAGGTCGGGTCCTCTGGAAAGTGCCTTTGAAAGAAAGGATCAATGGTACAATTTATATGATAGATTATTTCAGGAACGGGAAATATCAGTTGCTGTTTTCCGGCATAAACAGTATTCATATGTTAGACAGAAACGGTAACTATGTTGAAAGATATCCTGTAAAACTAAGATCTCCTGCGACAAATTCGATGGTTCTCTTTGACTATGACAATAACCGGATTTACAGGCTGCTCATTGCAGGTGAAGATAAATTGATCTACTCTTATGACAAGAGCGGAAATACGGTAAAAGGATGGAAGCCATTCAGGACTGCCGGTACTGTAAGAGCAGAGATCTGCTGGTTCAGGGTTTCAGGGAAAGATTACCTTGTGGCTTCGGATGAGACATCCGTTTATTTTATTGATCGAACCGGGAATAAAAGGATTGACCTGAAAGATCCTGTGACAAAAGCCTGTGGATCGGCAATGAGGTTAAATCCCGGTTCTGAACCATCAGTAGTATGCACTTCCCCTGACGGAACCATACAACATATCTATTTCGACGGAAGTGTTAAAAAATTCAGTCTTCGAAAATTCTCAACTGACCACTCGTTCGATATTTTTGACGTAAATGGAGATGGATTCAGTGAATATATTTTTATTGATAAAGGTATATTGTATCTTTATGATCATAACAGATCTGAACTGTTTACCAGGGAATTTGATTCAGGTAAACTCGGAGGCCCTATTAGTTTTGTTTTTTCAGCATCCGACAGAAAGATCGGGGTTTTTGATATTAATAAAAAACTTATATACCTGATAGACAAATATGGAAGCACAATGAATGGATTTCCTTTAAAAGGAGCATCCATGTTCTCAATAGGGAAGTTGTCGGAAAAAAGCGGGTGGCACCTGATTGTCGGGGGTACTGACAATTTCATGTACAATTATAAACTGAATACTGAATATTAATTAAACCGAGATATGATTAGGAGATTGCACATAATGATTTTCCTGGTTACAGCTTTAGCAGCAGTTAGTTGCGTAAAGGAGACCTATGATATGAATAAGCTTTCAAAGAGAGCTCATCTGTCGCCAACGTTAGCGGTATCTGCATTCAGGGGTGATATATCGCTAAGTGACCTGATTGATCCAAATGATACTGTGGTCTTTGATGAAAACAATTTTATTAAGATCGTTTTCAAAAAAGATTCTATTATCGAATTTAAGATGGAGGACTATTATGATCTTAATGATATGGTCAGCTTCAGTCAGTCTTACCCGATCGGAGACATGAATCTGGCTCCCTTCCTGAGCACTGTAGCATACCCTCTTGACCAGATCAGTCTGCGTTTCACCCCTACGCTGAGGGCACAATTTGTTGCCCTTGATGACGGATTACCTCACGATTTCCCGGCTTTTCCCATAACAGACCTTGGAGAGATAACCTATTCCCTTTTTCCGAACTTTGAGTATGCTCTGTTTAAATCGGGCTCAATAGATATTCTAGTAGATAATAATCTTACTGCACCATTATCCGGGGTAAGCGTCAGGCTCTATAACACCTTAGACCATTCTCAGATCGGGAATGAAGCCATTATATCATTAATTAATCCTGGCGAGACAGGAATGACCTCCATCGACATTGCTGATGCTACGGTCAGAAATTCCATCACAGCAGCTATTATTCTAGGCAGCACGGGTGCATCAAATGTCATCATTGACCTCGACGGCAGCAATGTTGAGATTACAATTGCCGGGAGGGATTTGAAAGTTAAATCTGGCAGGGTTAAAGTACCGACTCAGACTATAACATCCCTTGACAACAGCGATACCGTACAATTTGATCCTGGAAGTGATGTTGAGATAGATATTATAAAGATGACTGCAGGAAACATATCCTACACTGTTCAGTCAGGGACTCCTTTAACATCTGGAGTATCGTTAACATTGCCAACAGCTTTACGCAGTGGAGTTCCTGTTACAGAATCTCTTACAGTAGACCCGAATTCAACACTTAACGGCACTATTTCTATAGATAATACGACTATTGATCTGGGTACAATTACAACTCAGCCATATAATATGTTGCCGATTGAATATCTCATTGAGGTCAGCTCAAATGGTAATATGATCAACTTCAACAGTACCGATGAAATCGATCTGGATATTGAGCTGCTTAATCCGGACTTTGACTATGTAAAGGGATATTTTGGACAGCAGACTGAAACGATAGATCCTGATACCATCGATCTTGATATAAAGGAAATTCTCGACCATATCTCTGGCAGTTTTCTTATTTCAAGCCCGGCAATTAAGCTCAACTATTCAAACTCTTTTGCAGTTCCTATCGAAATAGATTTAAATGCTGTCGGACAAAAATTGGCTGAAACCATTGATCTCGATCTTAATCCTTTTACATTAAGCTTTCCTGCTGCACCGGCAGAAAGTGATATAGATGATGTGTTTACAATTGACAAGAATAATTCAGCATTACCGGAACTGGTTTCTATGCCTCCCGAAGAAATACGTTTTTCAGGATCTTCAGTTATGAATCCTCTTGGGAATGATGGCAGCAGGGACAACTACATTTTTGGAGATAGTCGCTTTGTTGGCTCACTTGAAGTAGAAGTTCCGATGGAATTAAGAATTAATAATCTTCAGTTTACAGATACAGTTGATAATTTCATGCAGAATGATAATCCTGATGATGAGAGTCCTGTCAATCCTGAAGACTTTGAATTTCTCCGTATAGATATCAGTGCAGAAAACGGATTTCCCCTCGGTGTATCACTGAGTATGACCCTTTATGATTCAGCTACTCATGTGAATAAATGTACAATTGATGCTACTGATATTCTTGAACCAGCACCGGTTGACATCAACGGACGGGTTACAGAGCCAATGGAATGCTCTACAAGCATTGAAATTACGAGAGACTTCTGGAATTCAATAAATGTCGCTGACAAGATCATTTTCAAGTTCACTTTAAAAACCACCGATGATGGTTCAAAAGATGTAAAGATCTACTCCGATTACAGGATTAATTTTAAAGCGGCGCTTGTTTTAAAACCGGATATCAGATTTGATTTGTAGTAACTTCATAATACAAAATATATGATCAGGAAAATAAACTGTATTCTGATACTGCTGCTGGCACTAGTTGCTTATGATTCTTCAGCACAGAACAGCCAGGTTCTTTATTATATGAATCTGCCTCAAAACCATATGCTAAATCCGGCTATCAGGCCTACAAGCCTTATATATATAGGGTTACCGGCAGTGTCGGGTATCAATCTGAATGTCAATAATAATTTTGTCAACTTCTCGGATGTTTTTATTAAAGGTGTATCCGCCGATTCAATAGTATCCTTTCTGCATCCCGATTATGATGTGGCAGAATTTATGGCAAAGATCAAGGATATAAATTCCATAGAACCCCAGGGTCTTGTTCAGTTGTTCGGTCTCGGTTTTTTTGCCGGGAAAGATCTTTATATCTTTCTTGATATAAATGAAAGGGTTGAAGGAAATGTTGCATTACCAGGAGATCTTTTTAGACTGGGTTTTGAAGGAAATGAACAGTTTGTCGGAAGTAAGATCGATCTTTCGTCATTGCGGGGAGATGTTAAATATTACAGGGAAGCCGGCCTTGGATTTTCAAAGAATTTTACGGATAAGCTGAGAATAGGATTAAAAGGTAAACTATTGTTTGGAATAGCCGCGGCTTCCATAGATAACAGGTCACTTGGAATTACGGTCAATGATGACTATACCCATACTTTTGATGCCGACCTGATGGTTAATTTCAGTTTCCCTGTTAATGTCTATCTTAACGCAAATAAGAATATTGACAGCATTAAAATTGACGATTCCCGGTTTGATGAGACCAGCAAGCTTGTTGACTACTTCCTTGAGACAAAAAACATTGGTTTTGGGCTGGATATTGGTGCAGAATATAGTTTTTCAGACAGGTTTAAGGTATCAGCAGCAATAACGGATCTTGGATATATTAAATGGAAAAAGGACATTACCAATCTGAAGGCTGAGAGTAAATTTGACTTCAGTGGTGTTGACCTTCTGGATGTTTATAATGGAACAATGACATTCGACTCACTGGGTCAGGAATTGCTGGATTCCCTTAAAAACTCACTATTTCTCACAGACACAAAAACCCCGTTTACAACAAATCTTCCGTTTGGTGTTTCAGTGGGGGGGAGTTTTAATCTGACTAAAAGTTTTTCACTGGGATTATTATCTTATACTAGGTTTATCGGCAAGCAGGTACGGGAAGCACTTACTTTATCAGCAAATGTTAATTTCGGTAATTTATTTTCTACCAGTATTGCTTATACTGCGGCAAATCAGAGATATGATAACCTGGGCTTCGGTCTGGCATTCAGGGCAGGATTGTTCCAGATATATGCAATAGCAGACAGAATTCCGGTAACATGGAATAAAGTCATTTCAGATGGCAGCACGATTCCCATTCCTGCAAGCTGGAATACTATCCATGCAAGGGTTGGAATGAATATGACTTTTGGGAACAAGATTGTAAAGAAAAATGACAAACCAATGATACTGGTTCAATAACAGATCTGTTGAAATATGACTCTCCTGATTCGCATTATTTTAATAAGCCTTATAATATATCTGATAATCAGATCATTTATAAGGTATTGGGCAGAAGCGGATAATACAACTCAAAAAGCGGAACGGGAAAACAAAAATCAAAAAACCAAAAAAGGAGTTCCTAAAGAAATCGGAGAATATGTAGAATACGAAGAGCTTAAAAAGAAGTAAGCAAAACCTTATTTTTCTGACCTGAGCTTCCTCGCAAGAGCGTTGGCAAAAACAAAATCATTCAAAAGATCACAGTCGGAGTGTAAGATTTCATCCTTACTACCTTCCCAGCATTTTACGCCATCACTTATAAAAATAATCTTTTCCCCTATACCCATGACAGAATTCATATCGTGAGTGTTTACGATCGTGGTCATGGAAAACTCTTCCGTAAGCTCTTTTATAAGTTCATCAATAAGAATTGCGGTTATAGGGTCAAGGCCGGAATTAGGTTCATCACAGAACAAATACTTTGGATTCAGGGATATTGCTCTTGCAATAGCAACTCTTTTTTTCATTCCTCCCGATAATTCGGCAGGATATAAATTATTAGCGTTAATGATGTTCACCCTGTTAAGGCAGAAATTAACTCTGTCAATTTTTTCTTCAGGACTTTTATTTGTAAACATGTCAAGAGGAAACCTTACATTTTGTTCAACTGTAATTGAATCGAAAAGAGCGCTTCCCTGAAAAAGAACGCCCATTTCCTTTCGGATCTCTTTTCTCCCGACAAAATCAAGCTTATTAAATATTACATCCTCGAACCATATTTCGCCATCGTCCACTTCATGAAGACCCATAATTGATTTAAGCAATACTGTTTTACCCGAACCGCTCCTTCCGATTATAAGATTTATCTTGCCAGGTTCGAATTCTGCTGAAATATCAGTCATGACACGATTCCCATTGAAGGATTTATTAAGATTCTTGATTTTTATCATGACAGGAGCAACTGGGTTAGTATTACATTGAACAACAATATGAGTACACTGCTGAATACCACAGCCTTTGTACTGGCACGGCCAACCTCGAGGGAACCCCCGTCGACATAATAACCCTGGAAAGCTGAAACGCTGGTTATTATAAATGCAAAAAATACCGTTTTTATAATCGAATATGTGATATAATATGGTACGAATGCATATTGAATCCCGTAAATAAAATCTTCTGAAGTGATAACGCCGGCAAGAGTTCCGGAGATCCAGCCACCGATTATCCCGACAATGATACTGATCAGTGTAAGGAGAGGATTAAAAAGAAGAGTTGCAATTATCTTCGGCAATATAAGATAAGATGCAGAATTAACTCCCATCATTTCAAGAGCATCAATTTGTTCAGTGACCCTCATGGTTCCGATTTCAGATGCAATATTTGAACCGACTTTTCCCGCCAGGATCAATGCAGCAACAGATGAGGAAAACTCAAGTATGATCGAATCGCGGCAACCAAGGCCGATAAGATATGTAGGGTATATCGGATTTTCAGTATTATAAGCAGTTTGCAGAGTAATTACGGCTCCCATAAAAAAGGATATTATAGTTATAATCCCGATTGAATTGAATCCGAGATAGATCATCTCCTGCATTGTTTGCCTGTAATAAATGGAAGCTTTTTCGGGCTTGGAAAAAACCTTCTGCAGCAGAAGGACATAACGTCCGAGTTGACTTAAAAATCTTATCATCCGGCTGTTTTAACAGAAGTTAAAATTACAAATAATTACTGTATTTACGTTACAGGAATTTTAAATCCGTTATGTATAATTAATTATATATTTGCAGAAATGTTTAAGTTTTAATTATTTAATTATGGACAGCAGGTATGTAATCATTATGGCCGGAGGTGTGGGGAGCCGGTTCTGGCCATTGAGCCGGCGTGATAAACCAAAGCAGTTTCTGGATATTCTGGGAACAGGTGAAACCCTTATACAGCAGACATTCAGGAGGTTTAAATCAACATGCCCTCAAAAGAATATTTTTGTTGTTACCAGTGCTGAACATAAAAATCTTGTTATTGAGCAACTTGGGATTGATCCTTCCAATGTTCTTGCTGAGCCCTTTCGGCGTAATACAGCACCATGTCTGGCTTACGGAACTTTCAGGATTTTAAAGGAAGATCCTGAGGCAGTTATTGCTGTGACTCCTGCAGACCATCTGATAGTTAAAGAAGATACATTTTGTAAGGTTATACAGGAATGTATGGATTTTGTTAAAGGAAATGATGCTTTACTCACTCTTGGTATTAAACCTGACAGGCCTGAAACAGGTTATGGATATATTCAGGCTGACCGCAAGAAACCTGTTAAAGAGCATGATAATCTGCTTAAGGTCAAAACATTCACAGAAAAACCCGACATTGATCTTGCAAAAGTATTCATTCAAAGTGGTGACTTTTACTGGAATTCAGGAATCTTTATCTGGAACATAAAATCAATAATGGCAGCTTTTGAAAAGCACCTTCCTGATATGTTTACCGTATTTGATGAGGGGAAGAAATTATTCGGAACGAAACAGGAAAAGAGTTTTATAGGAAAAACATATACTGAATGCAGAAGTATCTCAATTGACTATGGTATTATGGAAAAGGCGGATAATGTATATGTTATGTGCACTGATATAGGATGGTCAGATTTGGGAACCTGGAGTTCCCTTTATGAACATTCATCCATTGACAAAAGGGGTAATTCTGTTGTGCATGGCAATATTTTTTCATATGATAACAGGGGCAATATTTTCAATATCTCTCCGGAGAAAGTGGCTGTTATTCAGGGGCTGAAAGACTATATAGTTGTTGAATCAGATGATGTTCTTCTTATTGTCAAGAAAGAGGAAGAGCAAAATATCAAGAATTATCTTGAGGACGTAAAGAAGGAGACGAAAGAGAAATATCTATAGACCTGAAAACAATAAGAAAAAAAAAGAGGACTGTTTATCAGTCCTCTTTTTTTAAGGTATTTATCTGTTAAAATTCCCATAGATCATGCTCCTGGTTGAAGAGGTCGGCTTTAATCTTTTCAGATTCAAAAAGTGCCGACTTACCAACAGAGTAATCTTGAATCATCCTGTCGTTGAAGACATTTGATTCACCAAATATTATACTTCCGAACCTTCTTTGCATGAAAAGGTCGTCAAAAGAAATTCTCTGTGCATCATTACTTGTAACAAAGGCTTCATTCTTTGCGAGGATATCCCTTACCTCATCAAATCTGATCCAGAATAATGGTTTTCTCAATGGTTGCTGAAGATCCCTGTCGACACCCATCCACAATGGCATAACTCCGATTATTCGGACATCGAGCTTGGAAAGCTTCTTATCAAAAAACCATTCTTCATATAAAAGTAGTTGTTTCACATCTTCCGGTCTGGCCTCTTCCCTTATAACTGTGTCTTTTGTATTGCCTGCTGCATCAATCTGAAAAGACTGGGTTCTTGTAGTTGCTCCCATGTTTGTTTCAATTTCATCGTAGGTAAAAGGCTTGTTTTCAATCAGAGGGTCATAAGCATTGAGTCTTCCGGCCTTTATCTCCTCAAGCAGGATTGTGATAAAGCTTTTCCTGCCATCCAGCGTAGGCGTAGTAGGATAATATAACGGTTGATTCATTTTTTCCCTGAGATCAATAAGACGATAATATCTTTTTGACCAGATCACATCGGCCTCCCTGAGATAAGCATAATTTATTTTTCGGGCTTCAGGCATGGATTTCTGGTAAATATCGCCAAATGACTGGCCATTAGCCATACTGCTGAATGTCAAAACGATAATTCCCCAAAGAAATTTCTTATTCATGGTTATGTAATTAAATAACACTACTCAATTGTCAAAATTATTGGATTAAGGTCATTTATTTTGCCATCCGGACCTTTTGCCTTAATATCTTTTATAGTCAAATATTTTCCTCTTGTAAGTCTGCTTATAAGATCTCTCTGATCTGCAGTCAGGTTGCTGCTCGTACTGGCTCTTTCAAAATCACCCAGTCTGTCAGAGTACAGGATTGAAAATCCAGTGACAGTCCACTGAAGGTCAAAATCGAAATCAGGAAGTACTGCAAATACTCCTTTTTGTGTAAGGGCAACATTCCTTGTGATCTTACCTGAATTAACACCCGCAAACCTGGCTTCAGGTTTTGGAAGCGGTTTAACCCTGAAGTTTATAGGACCATATTGTGTGGGTTTTCCACCCTGGTCAGCAGTTACATATATTTGTACATCTGTTCCGGCCTGATTAGGTCTGACAGCCCAGTTACCTCTGAAATTCTCTCCTCTTGAGTTTTTAACTTTTCCTGTGGTGAATGTGCCGTTTACGACTCTTAATCTGATCTTATCAGCACCTAAACCAGGGACAGAGACATCAATAGGATTTGGAATTGCCGTATACATCACGTTCATTGCTGTAGGAGAAACAACGACGTTTGGTTCGCCCACAGAGTAAGATGACTTAAAAGGATATGTTATGGTTTCACCGTTAGGTGCTTTCAGTGAAACTACACCCCCCCATATTTTGGTACCAGTAGAACCAGGGCGAACGGAATAGATGCCCTTACCGGATTCGTCAAGCTGTAGAACCCGGCCTCCTTCATCAGTAATTGTAGGGTACAGAGTTGTATCGGTTGCTGAAAGAAATACTTTCGCCTGGTAGTTAGAGCCAAGTGTAACATAGTTTGCATCGGGCATCACAATAGCATCAATTTTATTAAACTTGAATGAAGCTGCATCGATCTGGGCATAGAGATTGTTAAGTACTTCAGTCTCAGAGTTTCTGACGTCAACCTGCATTTTCGAAAGTATTGTAATAACTGCCACCAGGGGTAAAGTCTGGAATGTCAGATTTTCCCAGCGGGCCGGTTGTCCGTCAGGGTCATGACCATTATCGGTATTAAGGCTTGTTCTGAGAGCCTCTTCGGCAGTAGGATTCTTACCTTCAAGAGTGGTAATAAGAAAATCGCGGTAATCATTAATGACAGCTTTGAGGTCATTTGCTTTTCCGTTTTCGTTGGAGCCGATCAGAATTTCAGAAGGGATATTGGTGTCGTCAATCCTCCTCTTTACTTCTTCAATAATAATTTCTCTTCCCTTAACTGCAAGAGAAGGGTCTCTTTCTGCTTTTGTAATAATTTCGATCTTAATATCCTGAATATAATTGAAAGTCTCGTCAGCTCTTTGTTTTACCTCGTAAGCAGATGTTTTTAATTTCCCTGCCTTTGTGGGATTTTCTGCAGCGGCCCTGTCAAAATCCTTATAGATAAGATCATTCTTCAAAGCATAATTTGCTATGGTAAGAGTAAGACCCTTATCAACTTTTTTAAATGCCTCCACGGCTTCCTTCGATACGTTGAGAGCAAGCATGGCGGTAAGTATCAGGTACATCATACCGATCATCTTTTGCCGCGGAGATAGCCTTTCGTGAGCCATTTTATTGTTAGATTAATTGGGTATAATAAATGACATATTTATTTCACATTCATTGCAGCAAGCATATTGCCATAGACATTATTCAATGTTGTCAGGTTATCGTTTAGTCTTGTAATTTGTTCACGATACTTTTTGGTATCTCCTGCCGAATCTGCCAGATCTTTCACCAGATTCTGGAGTCCTTTATAAAGTGTTTCGGATTCTTTCAGGTGATCGTCCATTCCTTTTTTCTGTAATTCATATACTGTGTTAAGGGCAGAGAGGTTTTTATTAAGTACTTCCAGCTGCTGCTGGTATGATTTGCCACCTACTTCAATCACTGAGAATGAGTCAGCCATATTACGGTAAGTAGAACCTGTTTCATTTATAACTTTTGTGGTATTCTGGTATGAATCTGATAACTTATTGAGAGATTCATTTGCAACATTGATGGTGTTCATATACTTGGATGAAGCAGCTGTAATATCACCCATGGCATTTATGTTGGCTGTTGAATCACCAAGCTTCTTCATGCCCACGCCCAGTTTCTGGAACAGATCAGGAGTGATTTCTGCTTTTTCAAGCATCTCATCGAATTTTGCAAGAGCTGCTGAACCGGCACCGCCTCCTCCGCCAACTGCACCACTATATCTTCCGCTTGCGGGAAACTCTGCTCCTTCTTCCGGAATTCCTGCCAGCTCAGGATAAACAAGTGACCAGTCAACCTCTTCATGTAACGGCTCAAATGCCGAGAAGAAGAAAATGACTGCTTCGGTACAAAGACCGATAGAAAGCATAAGACCTGCCAATGGATAGTGCTGTATCTTAAATAATGCACCAATAATAACGATAGAAGCACCTATACCATAAAGTTTGGCCATAAAATTCTTCCATCCACTGCTTTGTACTAATTCTGCTAAGCTCATATATCTGATTATTTTAAGGTTATTTCAATTATAATTCTGCACCAATATAAGATCTTACATTACGGAATCCGACAAAACATTTTGTTGAATCCTGGTATTCATAATCTCTTGTACTTGTCTGAAGGAAATAAGCTATGTCTTTCCAGGAACCCCCGCGGATAACTTTCCGTTTCATCACAGGAGGATCCTGTGGTGTTGCATTATATTCATAGTTGGGATTAAGGTCATGCTGGAAAATATATGCAGAAGGATGGTATGCACACAAGGTCCATTCTGCAACGTTGCCGGACATGTCATATAGTCCGTATTCATTAGGTGCATATGATGCGACTTTCCCGGCATAGGTGTTTCCGTCATCAATATAGTTGCCGCGCAATGGTTTGAAGTTAGCCAGGAAGCATCCCTGATAATTACGGGTATAAGGTCCTCCCCAGGGGTACATTGACAAATCAAGGCCTCCTCTCGAAGCATATTCCCATTCAGTTTCAAGCGGTAATCTGTATGACTGAACATCAGAAATCCCGTTCTTTCTAAGCGCAGTATTCATATAGTCTGTTCTCCAGATACTGAAAGCATTTGCCTGTACCCATGAAATTCCGACAACAGGATAGTCATCGAAAGAAGGATGCCAGAAATAGAGTGATGACTGTGGATCATTGAATGAATATGTGAAATCCCTGATCCAGCAGAGAGTATCAGGATAAATGTTGATAATGTTATGTTTGATATAAGATGACCGGTCTTTAACATCTGTGCGGCTGCCGTCAAGGTTTGTTACCTGTCCTTCATATTTTCCGGTATTATTCTCATAATCATAGATATATCTTGATTTTGCAGCCTGCTGGTAATCAACCCAGAAATACGAATAGTTTAGCTTGCGGACATCAATCTGTTTTTTGCCATTAAATCTTTCTTCAGGAGGATAATACATCTCTTCCATTACCGTTGCAGCGGTCTCTTCTTCCAGATCGATTTCTTCATCCCAGTTAATAACATTTGGTTCAAGTACATTTCCTTCATCATCGACCATGAAATATTCTCTCTCGGGAATACCTGCATTTCCAAGCTTGGTCCTGAGAATAGAATCACGAACCCAATATACAAACTGACGATATTTGTTATTGGTCATTTCTGTTTGGTCCATCCAGAATGCTTCAACCGTAACAGATTTTGAAAGGGCGTTCTGTGCAAATACGGCATCCTGATCACTAGGTCCCATCATAAAATTGCCGGCCGGAATAAATGCCATTTCCATCGGTTCTGGTTCAAAGAATTTCTTTCTTCCAAGAATACCCGTAAGCTCACCGGTATTTGATGTACCACACCCACTTAACAAGATTATCAATATCAGAGCAGATAGGATTATCTTTTTCATAATTCGTTAGAATTTATATTGCAAGTAAGTAAATATTTTTTTATAAATCATAAAAACCTGATACTTTTATATTTCATCGTGCTTTTACCCAAACTGATATCAAAACAATAATTTACCATAAATTCATGTGACCCGCTGGTGTTTTTTCTGATATCCGATATCGGGAAATCATAAGCATAACCAATACGGATTCCGTTATAAAGTTCAAAGCCCACCATACCGGTAAGTGCATCACCGGCTCTGTAAGAAACGCCTCCCCATACTTTTTTATTGTATCGTAATAAAGAAGTTACAGTAAATTGTGCCACTTTACCGTCACTAAAAGCAAAAATTGAGGGCAGCAGCTCAAAAGATGGATTCGGTAACTGGACTGTATAACCTGCAGTCAGATAATAATGTCTGCTGACATATGGGAGTCCTTTTGTGAATTTAATTTTAGGCTGTGTAAGATGAGTAACCGACAACGATGCATAATATTTATCAGCCCTGTAATAGAGTCCCATGCCAGCATCGAAAGCAACAAAACTCTCCTTATTTCCTGGAATCAGGGGATCCTGATCAGGTGGTGTAAAACCATCCCCGTCAGGTATCTGCCAGGAAGGATTAAGTGTCTTATTAAGCATCCCCAGACTGATTCCAATACCCAGTTTCCCCTGACCAAGTTCCATAAGATAAGAATAAACAGCAGACAGATTTATATCTTTATCAAATCCGATATTGTCGCTTTCTACCAATAAACCGACACCGCTTTTTATCTTAAAAAGAGAAACGGGAGCACTGAAATTAAAAACTGTAGTCGAAGGAGCCCCTTTAAATCCTATCCATTGCTGCCTGTTAAGGGCAGTGGCACAAATCATTCCTGAAGTACCGGCAATTCCTGGATTATAAGTCATCGTATTGAACATGTAATGACTTGATAGGGGATCCTGTTGAGAGAATCCTTGATAAGTTGTCAAAACTAAAAAAAGAAATGCGATGTAGCCCCTTTTCATTTCTTTATTAAATCGATGAAATACATTCTTTTTGAACCGGTAAAATTAATTAAAAATAATAAACGTATACAAAATATACTTTTAAACGTAAACAAATATACTTTGTTATTTATTTGAGGCTGAAAAATTCAAGTTTTGATAAGTATGCCTTAAACAGATGATGGACATGATAAAATTAGATATCGGGAGAAGCAACTTAAGTAAAGAATCAGGGTTTCACCCTATCGACCCCTTGCAGCCAACGTTCTGGAACTTCGTTCTGGTTAGCCTTCATGTAATCTTCATGTGAACAGGCAATGTAAATATTCCTGTCAGCTCCGGAAGGAAATTCCATCCACCACCTGTCTGTAAGATTGCTCTTGACAAATATCAGGTCGTCGTTCAGATCAGTAATGCGAACATGATATCTGACAAATCTACCGGAATTGCTGTTGCTCAGAACCGGAGTTTCATATTGTTTCTGTGAAAAACCTTCCAGAAAGAACCACAATATCTGGGCTGCAAGACCTGAGGTCTGGAGCCGTATATCAACCTCAGGATTGACATCAAACAAACCGAAAATTTTAAGTTTGTCAGAAATACCTGCATATCTTGCAAGAAGGCATATTTCTTCACCATAAAAGCCGTTTGGAGAAGGACTTACTGTCCCGGGCGCATCTGACTGTCTCACCGAGGAAATATCAAAAACTGCAACATCTGAATCCCGGAATAGAGGCTCGGTAAGATAAATAGCCTTTCTGACATCACCGATCCTTATCAGTTCAGACCTGCGCTTTAAAAAACGGTTTATTACCTGCGGATCATTCAGGTAAGTCTGATACCCGATATTTATATAATGATCAAATGTGCTTTTATGATTATGGATTAAATTATTAAGATAGTTGAAGGAATCAGGCTCTCTTCTTTCATTGCAGTAATCAATTCTCGGATCGACCGCAATTAATGTATACCTTGACTTCAGTATGGTTAAAGCCTTGTCAAAAGCAAGTGTAAGCGCACTGCTGCCTCCGACTATCACCGGGAAAATATTTTCACCTAAGAGAAAAGTAAGAATATCTGTCAGTCCTGCAATAGTATCATTAAAGGTTACACCCTGTTTCATGTTCCCAAGGTCAATAATTTTCGATTTTCCCGGTATTCTTGCCAGTTTGTACAGCTGTCCCCGTATAGCATCCGGTCCTTTCAGGGTTCCTATATTCGGTGAATTGCGTCCTTCAGGAACTCCGAAAAGTGCAATTTTAAATTTGCTTAAATCAATTAACGAGGTGCTTTCAGTATGAATAGATATATTATGAGGAAAACCTGCCTGCCCCGCCAGGTGTATAAACTCAGGACTTTCAATACTTACCGGATTGAAATAGTCATTAAGATTTGTCATAAAGAATATTAAGTACTTTTTCTGGTTTTATCACTCTTTTCGATAATCTTCACACAATCTTCCCTTGTAAGCTTCTCAGTATCAGTGCCTTTCGGAAGCCTGTAGTTTTGCTTGTCTCTGGCAATATATGGTCCATACTTGCCATTCAGCACCAGAATGTCTCCGAAATCCCTGATAACTTTTTTCTTGTCATTTTCGTTCTTTTCCCGGATAATCTCAACAGCTCTTTCAAAAGTAAGAGAATAAGGATCATCCACTCCCCTTTTTAATGAGAAGAACCTGTTTTTATATCTGACATATGGACCAAACTTCCCGGTTCCGACAACAATTTCATCACCTTCATGGGCACCCAGCGACCGGGGTAACCGGAAAAGATCCAGCGCTTCTTCGAGTGTAATAGTTTCAAGAAGCTGATTCCTGGTCAGGCTTGCAAATCTCGGCTTGTTACCGTTATCTAAATTTCCAATCTGTGCCACGGGACCGAACCTGCCCATTCTCACTGTCACCGGTTCGCCTGTATCAGGATGATTTCCTAAAATTCGGACACCGGTTTTTCTGTCTTTTTTCTCCAGCGTTTTTTCAACAGTTTTATGAAATGGAGTATAAAAGCTGTGCAGCATTCCTGTCCATTTGATATTACCCTCGGCAATTTCATCAAATTGTTCCTCAACCTCAGCAGTAAAGTTATAGTCAACTATTTCTGAAAAATTTTCAATAAGGAAGTCATTTACGATCATGCCGATATCCTGTGGAAAAAGCTTTGACTTTTCTTTTCCGGAAACTTCGGTTTTTGATATTACGTTAAGAGTGCCATTCGAAAGAGTTATTAATCTGACCTGTCTTTTTTCACCTGGTCTGTCTTCGCGTGACACATATCCCCGGTTCTGTATTGTTGATATTGTTGGTGCATAGGTTGAAGGTCGTCCAATGCCAAGTTCCTCAAGCTTTTTTACCAGGCTGGCTTACGTATAACGAGGAGGAGGAGAAGTGAATTTCTGAGCAGCAGTGATGGTATCATAATAAAGCGGCATTCCCTGTTTTACAGTGGGTAAAATATATCGCTCCTCATCATTGTTTTCCTGGTCGGTCGATTCAGTGTAGACTTTCAGGAATCCGTCAAATTTGATCACTTCACCGGTTGCAGTGAATGTTACCGGTGAGTTATTCATATCAATTGAGATAATTGTCTTTTCCACCTGGGCATCCGCCATCTGTGATGCAATAGTCCTTTTCCAGATCAACTCATAAAGCTTCTTCTCATTCTGGTTTCCACTGACAGAAGATGCATCGGGATAAGCCGGACGAATAGCTTCATGGGCTTCCTGGGCTCCCTTGGTTTTTGTCTTGAACTGACGGGTTTTTGAATATTTCTCACCGTACTCCGATATAATAACTTCGCGTGACTTGGCAAGAGCAAGCCTGGAAAGATTGGTAGAGTCAGTTCTCATATAAGTTATTTTCCCAGCTTCATATAATTTTTGCGCAACAGCCATGGTCTGAGCCACTGAAAAGCCAAGCTTTCTGTAAGCTTCCTGCTGGAGAGTTGATGTAGTGAAAGGAGGTGCTGGTGATCTGGTTCCCGGTTTAATACTGATACCGGTAACTTTGTATTGTGAAATATTGCAAAGCTCCAAGAATTTCAGAGCATCTTTTTCGTCGGGGAAACGCCTGGAAGCTTCAGCCCTGATTATCGCTTTCTCACCGTTCAAAGGATCAATCCGGAAAACTGCATTAACTCTGAAGGAAGATTCTGATTTGAATGAGAAGATTTCCCTTTCTCTTTCAACAATCAGGCGAACAGCCACGGACTGAACCCTTCCGGCTGACAGGGAAGGCTGAACTTTCTTCCATAAAACGGGGGAAATCTCAAATCCAACCAGCCTGTCAAGTATACGACGGGCCTGCTGGGAATTAACAAGATTCATATCCACCTGTCTGGGATTTTCTACAGCATTGGAAATGGCATCTTTTGTGATCTCATGAAAAACAATCCTGTTGGTTGATGCAAGATCAAGCTTCAGGACATTTACAAGATGCCAGGCAATTGCTTCTCCTTCGCGGTCTTCATCGGAAGCAATCCATATTTTTTTAGCATCGGAGGCTGCTTTCCGCAGTTCACTTACAACTTTTGTTTTTTCTTTTGGGATTTCATAATCCGGGGCAAAATCATTCTCAATATCGATTCCCAGGTTCTTTTTGGAGAGGTCCCTGATATGCCCGAAACTTGAAATTACACGGAAATCTTTTCCAAGGAATTTTTCAATGGTTTTTGCTTTTGCCGGTGACTCAACAATAACAAGATTTTCGATCATATCAGACACGATTTATTTTTTCAAAGACACGGCAAAGTAAATCAATTAGGTTCCAAACTTCAAAATAAACCGTAAAGATTCTTTATATTTTACTATTTTTGACACAAATTTTCATAGCGGATGAAAGGGAATACCAATAACAGAAAATATCTGATCTGGTTCTGGGCAATTTTCAGTTTCCCGTTCTTTTTGGCCCTTTTGATATTTATACTTATCTCATTTGAGAGACTGGGGCCGATGCCCTCTTTTGCCGAACTTGAAAATCCTGAATACAGTTTGGCTGCAGAAGTTTACTCGGAAGACGGAGTCCTCCTTGGAAAAATAAGCATTGAAAACAGGACATGGACAGAATACAAGGAATTATCTCCTTATCTTATCGATGAATTGATAGCTACAGAGGACATAAGATATTACAGACATTCCGGAATAGATGTCCGTGGATTAGGCAGGGCAGTGATCCGGACAATTCTTATGGGACAAAACACAGGTGGCGGAAGCACGATTACCCAGCAGCTGTCCAAACTGCTCTATCCCCGTGACACAGTGCAAACATCAGCTTTTGTAAAAAAGCTAAAACTTGGTGTTTCCAAATTCAAGGAGTGGCAAACTGCTGTTAAGCTTGAAAAAAGCTATACCAAGGAAGAGATCATAGCCATGTACCTTAATAAATATGATTTTAATTATCGAGCAATAGGTATAAGATCGGCAGCAAAGGTATATTTCAATGCAACCCCCGATTCACTGAATATTCAGCAGGCTGCAGTACTGATTGGAATGCTGAAGGCTTCAACACTATATAATCCGGTGAGAAATTATGATCGCATGCTGCAGCGCCGAAACGTTGTTATCTCCCAGATGGCCAAATATGGTTATCTCAATCCCGCAATTGCAGATTCTGTGAAAAAATTGCCCATCGAACTCGATTTCAAATTTGAGGATCATAATACTGGACTTGCCACCTATTTACGGGAATATCTAAGGAATACCATGAGTAAACCTGAGCCTGATAAAAGTAGATATGTCAGGGAATCATCTTATGAAGATGCTAAGTGGGAGTGGGAAAATAATCCACTCTATGGCTGGTGTGCCAAGAATAATAAACCTGATGGATCCAATTACGATATTTATAAAGATGGTCTGAAGATCTATACTACTATTAACTCAAAAATGCAGCAATATGCAGAAGAGGCACTTTCAGAACATCTGTCAAAAGAGGTGCAGCCTGACTTTTATGAAAGGGCAAAAGGATTCAGGAATCCTCCATATTCCAACGATCTTACAAAGAAGGAGATTGATGAACTTATAATGTCATCGCTGAAACAGAGTGACAGGTATTATATAATGAGGGCAAGAGGTTATTCTGAAGACTCTATAATGCTTGCATTTAATACTCCTGTAAAAATGAAAGTTTTTTCATGGAAAGGAGAGCGGGACACAATAATGACACCTCTGGATTCAATCAGGTATTATAAATATTTCATCAGATCCGGGTTTATGGTGGAAAATCCGCTTAACGGTCAAGTAAAAGCGTATGTCGGAGGACCAGATTTCAGGTATTTTAAATGGGATCCTGTTACCCAGCAGAAAAGGCAGGTTGGCAGTACTATAAAACCTTTTCTTTATACAATAGCTATGCAGAATGGCTATTCTCCATGTTATGAGGTTGAGAATATACCGCGTTCATTCGATGTCGGCGACTCTGTTCCATGGACTCCCAGAAGCTCAGGGAATAAAGCGTATCATGGAAAGATGGTCACACTTAAGTGGGGCCTTGCACAATCCGAGAACTATATTTCTGCATGGCTTATGGAACGATTCACACCAGCATTAGTAGTTGATCTCATGCATAAGATGGGAGTCAGGAGCTATATAGACCCTGTTTACTCCATATTTCTGGGAACTTCTGATGTAAAACTGGAAGAAATGGTGGGAGCCTATTCTACTTTTGCCAACAATGGAGTTTATACATATCCGATGTATGTCACACGTATCGAAGACAAGAATGGTAATATTATTTCCAGGTTCAATGCCAAAGTTGAAGAAGTTTTAGATGAAGAAACTTCATACCTGATGCTGAACCTTCTTCAGAATGTTGTTCTGACTGGTTCAGGTATAAGAATGCGCAGGGAACCTTATCTTCTTATGAACCAGATAGGAGGGAAAACAGGCACTACCCAGGAACAATCTGACGGCTGGTTTATGGGCCTTACACCAAATCTTGTCGGAGGTGTCTGGTGCGGATGGGAGGATCGTTCCATTCATTTTGAAACCCTTATTGAAGGGCAGGGTGCCAACGTTGCCCTTCCGATTTTTGCATTATTCCTTAAAAAAGTATATAACGATCCCCAGTTGGGAATAATGGAAGCAGATGAGTTCGAGCGTCCCGCCAACTTCAATATGGAACTCGACTGCGAGAAGGTAAAACGGGAAAGCTCAAGACGGGATAATCCGCTAAGGGACAGGTATTAAAAGGCGCAAAGGCAAAATGGTTAACTAACTTCAGCTGAACAGCGACTTTACAAGATGCTCTATCTTACCAATTTTTACCACTTCAATTTCAATGCCCTTCAACGAAACATTCTTGTGAAACTTTGAGAGGTATATCTTTTTGAATCCCATCTTTGAGGCTTCTCTTATACGCTGTTCAATGCGGGAAACAGGCCTTATCTCACCTGAAAGACCAGTCTCACCTGCAAAGCAAATCTCTCTTGGTATGGGAATATCAAGGTTTGATGAAAGGACAGCACTTATTATAGCAAGATCAATCCCCGGGTCAGTTACTTTGATACCACCTGCAATATTCAGAAAGACATCCTTTACAGCAAGCCGGAAACCTGCCCTTTTTTCAAGAACTGCAAGCAACATATTAAGTCGCCGGATATCAAATCCTGTAGAGCTCCTCTGAGGTGTTCCGTATACAGCGGAGCTGACAAGCGCTTGTGTTTCAATAAGAAAAGGACGAAGTCCGTCAACAGTGGCTGCAATAGCAATCCCGCTGAGAGGCTCATCATGCTGATTAATAAACATCTCAGAAGGATTGGTTACCTCTCTTAAACCTGTCTCAACCATCTCAAAAATACCAAGTTCAGCAATTGAACCGAACCTGTTCTTTACCGGCCTCAGTATCCTGTACACATAATTATTATCTCCTTCGAAATAGAGAACAACATCAACAATATGTTCAAGGACCTTTGGACCTGCAAGTGTACCATCCTTTGTAATATGGCCGATAAGAAATACAGGAATACCTGTTATTTTGGAGTATTTTAAAAGTTGTGCGGCACATTCCCTAACCTGTGTAACCGAACCGGCAGAAGATTCAAGCATTCCGGTACTTATTGTCTGGATGGAGTCGATTATTATTAGTCCGGGTTTAAGGTTTTCAGAATGGGTGAGAATACTTTCAAGATCTGTTTCACAAAGGATGTAACACAAAGGATTTGAATTCTTTAACCTCTGTGCTCTTAAGCTGATCTGTTCCTCGCTTTCTTCCCCTGAAACATATAATATTTTTATATGCTTTAATGCAAGGGCAAGTTGAAGAGCAAGGGTTGATTTTCCAACTCCGGGTTCTCCGCCAAGCAGTATAAGTGTACCGCTTACCATTCCTCCCCCTAAAATCCTGTCAAGCTCAGAAATATTTGTTTTCTGACGATCTTTTTCAAGAGCTTTAATGCTATCGAGCAGCTCAGGTTTTCTTTTCTCCTGATTCATAAAAAAAACTGATTCCCGGGGAGAAGCCGGAGCAATAATCTCTTCATGATAGGTGTTCCATTCCTTGCATGAGGGACACCGGCCAATCCATTTTGCCGATTCAACTCCGCAATTCTGACAAACAAATATGGTTTTGGTTTTAGCCATTTGAATTTTCTCTTTTATAGTGTATCAGCCCCCCTTCAGGGAGGATGGGGGGCCAGTGTATTCAGGGTTTGGGGACGTTTTATGTCTGCCAGACATAATAAAGAATGAAATTGCCCCAACAATTGCAATAAAGATCAATTGTGATTCGTGAGCGAGGATAGCGTAAACCGAACCATCTTCAAGGCTAACTCCCTGCACAAATGCAAGTCCCCTTGAAACAGCATAATGAAATGCACCCATACCGCCCTGGACAGGCGCAGACATGGCAAGTCCTCCTACTACAAGCAGAAAAACTGCATCGCCAAATGTAGGATGAGAAGTGCTGTCTATAGCAAAAACCACTACCCATGTCATAAGTGTATAACAGATCCAGATAAAAACTGTATGGATGATAAACTCCCATTTTCTTTTCAGGGTGGTGATGGTTTTTAAACCATTTATTATGCCCCTTGCCACATCGAACATCCTCGAAAAGAATTTAAACTTGCGCAGGCTTTTTCTATATCGTATCATCAGCAACATAAGAACGAATCCTGCAAGTAACAGACCGACCCATATTATCCATGTGAAACCAAACAGCGAGAATACTTTTTCCCGGAGGGGGATGATAATAGTCACTTTCAGAAACTGGTTAATCCGGTCTCCGCTCGTGAATATCAAAACGACCATAATCAGAAGGATGGAAAAGAAATCGATTGTACGTTCGACAACAACAGTACCGAAAAGCTGGTCAGCCGGTATTTTTTCTTTTTTGCCAAGAGCTACACACCGGGTTATCTCACCAATTCTCGGAAGTGCAAGATTTGCCAGGTATCCGGTCATCATTGCATAAAAGGTGTGCCTGAATGTGGGATTATAACCGAGGGGATGAATCAGAATCATCCACCGGCGGGCGCGGCTGATATAAGCGAACAAACCAAAAAGCAATGATAGAATCACCCATGAATAATTTGCTTCCTTAAGTCCACTGGCAAGTTCTTTAAAATTGACATTCCGGAAAGCAAGCCAAAGCAGGATAACTCCGACAAGGAGAAAACCAAGGAATTTAAGTGTCTGTATAAGGACTTTTCTCAAAGTCAGATCAGTTTATTGGTTCTTGTATCGGGAAAAATAATGACCGGCCTGAAAGATTTTGCCTCTTCAAAGTCCATGGAACAATAAGACATAATTAAAAGAATATCCCCAATAATGACTTTACGCGCAGCTGCCCCGTTAAGACATATTTCTCCCGATCCTCTCTTCCCTTTGATTACATATGTCTCAAGGCGCTCGCCGTTATTTAAATTTAAAACCTGAACTTTCTCGTTTTCAATAATATTTGCAGCATCCATCAGGTCTTCATCGATTGCAATACTGCCGATATAGTTAAGATTTGCTTCCGTAACGGATACCCTGTGGATTTTTGACTTTAAAACTTCGATTAACATAAGCGATTGAATAGAAAAAATATTTCTCAAAGTTAATTATCCTTTTGATTCAGACCAATTGGATTTCAATATTATCAATCAGGCGAATCTTCCCGGCTTTTACCGCTATACATCCAAAATAGTGTTTCCTGGTTTTCAATTCTCTCTTTTTGCTGACAGGAATAAGTTCTGCATCATCAACAATTTCGAAATATTCAACACTGAATCCATTCTCATTTTCGATTGTTTTTCTGACATATTCTTTAATTTCCGGGATATCCAGCTTGTCTGTCATTTCAGATGCGCTCAGGATGGTCTTGTAAATTACAGGTGCTTTTTTCCTGATTTCCGGTTCAAGGAGCCTGTTTCTGCTGCTCATGGCAAGACCATCGGCTTCACGGATTATCGGGTTTCCGATAATCCTGACTTTATACCCGGTTTGCTTCACGAGCTCTTTTATTACAGCAACCTGCTGAAAATCTTTCATACCAAAGTAAGCAATATCAGGGTTTACTATTTCAAAAAGTCTGCTGACAACCTGAGCTACACCGTTGAAATGTCCCGGTCGATGGAGAGCTTCCATAACATTTTCAAGGTTGCCGAAATGAAACACTCTTTTATCTTCAGTTGGATAGATTTCCTTGTCATCAGGATTAAATACTATGTCACTTTTTCTGAGTACTTCTTTAAGGAGGTGCAGGTCAGCCTCAATAGTCCTTGGATAATTTTTCAGATCCTCTTTGTCGTTGAACTGGGTTGGATTTACATAAATACTGATGACAACCAGTGGACACTGAGCTGCTGCATTTCTGACAAGTGACAGATGACCTTCATGAAGTGCTCCCATTGTAGGGACCAATCCGACAGGAGACAAATGCAATTCTTTAATATGTTTTCGAAGATCCTTAACTGTTTTGGTCACCATCATGATAATAGGAATTTTCTGCAAACCTAAATGAAAATTAAATATTAAACCAGAAATGCTGATGCCTATTTGACTTTGTCGAGCTCGGATCCCACTGACGTGGGCTCCTCGGTTACAATCGGTGCCATTTTAACCATCACACCTATAATACAGTTTTGTAATTTTGTTATTTTTTATTATTATCTTTGCACCTTGTTAGGAAATGGTACACAGGCAGGTAAATGGAAAGCAGGAAGGTATTATTCATTTCACAGGAGATCACTCCATATTTAGGGGAAACAAAGTTATCAAAGATTGGTAGATATTTACCCCAGGGCATACAGGAGAGGGGAAAGGAGATACGTACTTTCATGCCGAGATATGGCTGTATTAACGAAAGACGAAACCAGCTTCACGAAGTGATCAGGCTTTCCGGTATGAACCTGATAATTGACGATACCGATCATCCGCTTATTATTAAAGTTGCATCGATCCAGAGTGCAAGGATGCAGGTCTATTTCATCGATAATGATGACTATTTTCAGAGAAAACATATTGTTACAGATGCATCAGGAAAAGAGTTTGAAGATAATGATGAGCGTGCTCTGTTTTTTGCCCGGGGTGTAATTGAAACGGTTAAGAAACTCAGGTGGGCACCTGATCTTGTTCATTGTCATGGCTGGATGACAGCTCTTATACCGGTATATCTCCGGAGTATTTACAGCGACGATCCTCTCTTCCATAATCATAAAATTATCTATTCAATTTACAATAATGATTTTAAAACACCGTTTAGATCAACATTCGCTGATAAACTGCGTTTTGACGGCATAGACGGGGAAAATCTAAAGATGATCAAAAAACCCGATTTTGTTAATGTTTCAAAACTGGCAATTAAATACTCTGACGGAATCATAATCGGAAGTGAAGAAATTAACGAGGAATTAAACAAATACATTAAAACAATAAATAAACCGGTACTCCCTTACAAGGATGAGACCAAATATATTGATGCCTATAATGATTTTTATGACAAAATATTATCATAGTTTTACCTTCCCAAACAGATATTTTTCTGATAATCTTTTAAATACTTTTCGCCTGACTTTTTTTTCAGCAATATTATTTTTTGCTGTTTCATGTGAAGAGGATCCGACGACAATAGGAAAAAAGATATTACCTGCAAGTGATTTTGTAACTGTTATTTCAACAGATACTATCAGTGTCAGTTCCTATACCATGTATACTGATTCTGTAGCATCTGATAATCCGACTTATTCATATCTCGGACAAATTTATGATCCGTATTTTGGTACAACCACCGCAGGATTTGTCACTCAGCTAAGGCTTAGTGATTCAGGGGTTGATGAATTCTTCGCTGTTGACTCGGTTAAACTCTGCCTGACTTTGATCAATGTACAGGGAAACGTTGAAGCAGGCCATATTTTAAAACTTTCTGAAATTGCTGAACAGATATATACTGACTCGACTTATTATTCAAATAAGTCTGTGCTGCTGACAGGATATGATGTGCCGGATATAGAGCTGCCAGAGCTTAAGGCTGATACAATAAACACTATTGTCCTCGACATTCCGGTTGAATTCGGGAGTTATTTAACGCGCTTGCCTTCAATGCTTAAGCACAGCAATACGGAACCGGATTTCAGATCCTTTTTCAAGGGATTATATTTCAGGTTAACCACTATGGGAGATCCTGCGTTCCTGACATTAAGTCTTACTCCAAAAACCATTTACAATAATTATTTTGTAGTATACTATCGGGATGAAGTGGATGAGCCGAAAGAGTTCTATTTCATACTGGATGCAGTGAGCCGGAACGCTTATTATAATACATACAGCCATGATTTTGATACAGCGGAACCTGGTAAAAAGATACAGCATATAAATGATGGTTTCAGGGATACTCTGACTTATCTTCAATGCTTTAACGGTGTATTTATAAAAATAGCATTACCGGGCCTCGGCAATATTAAAAACGATCCATTATATACAGGGATATCCGTCAATAAAGCAAGGATTATATGCCCTGCGTGGTATGATGGCAGCTTCTACAAACCATCGACCTTTCCGTCTCAAATATACCTCAGATATATCGATGATACTGGTACCAAAAAGCTTGTACACGATCTTGATATATATAATCAAACTTATGGTAATTATCCCTTTTTTGACGGAACAATCGATACCACAGCTGGAGTATACAACCTTAATATTGCCTCCTATGTACAGAATTATCTTGAAGATACTGACAATAAACTAAAACCTGAAGTGGAAATCTTTCTCCCCTCAGGCTCTACCAAAAATGCGATTCTTAAAGCCAACAGCAGCAGTAATCCGGTAAAATTTGAATTTACCTATACCAGGTTCTAGGTTTTATGAACTGAATTCGCTACTTTCATACCCCGGTTTTTAAAGATTATTCACTATGTGTGGAATTATTGGCTATATCGGATCCAAACCTGCCCGTGAGATCATCCTGAACGGACTGAAGCGCCTTGAATACCGCGGGTATGATTCTGCAGGTATGGCTCTTGTAAACGGGGATACAAAAATCTTCAAATGCAAAGGCCGGGTAAAGGACCTTGAAGAAATGGTAAACAATTCGAATTTTGATGGAACAACCGGTATGGGCCATACAAGATGGGCTACACATGGTGAACCAAATGAACTGAATGCTCACCCCCAGGTCTCACATAAAGGCTACTTTATTGTAGTTCACAACGGAATTATAGAAAACTATGCACGCCTGAAAAGGCATCTCGAAGGCAGGGGCGTTGCTTTTACAAGTCAGACTGATACTGAAGTGCTCGCCAACCTGATTGAACACCTGTACATTGAAGGTGATCTTACAGCAGAACAGGCAATTACACTGGCACTTAACAGGGTTGAAGGAGCTTATGGTCTTGTGATTATCTGTACAAAAGAGGCTGACAAATTATTTGCTGCAAAAAAAGGAAGTCCTCTGGTTATCGGCGTTGGAGAAGGTGAGAACTTCATCGCATCCGATGCTACGCCTATTGTTGAGCATACTCAGCGTGTAATCTATCTTAATGATGACGATCTTGCAATAATAAAGAAAGACGAACTTATTCTAAAAACAATAAGAATTGAAAAGATTCAACCGGTCGTCAAAGAGCTTGATCTCAAGATAGGGGAAATTGACAAAGAGGGTTATCCCCATTTTATGCTGAAAGAGATTTTTGAACAGCCAAGGGCAATTCACGATACATTCAGGGGAAGAATTTTACCAGACTATTCCGGGGTGATGCTTGGAGGGCTACACAATGAACTGGAGACAATGTCACAGGCAGAAAGGATTATCATCATTGCCTGTGGCACTTCATGGCACGCAGGACTGATCGGAGAATATTTTTTTGAGGAATATACCAGAATCCCGGTGGAAGTGGAATATGCTTCAGAATTCAGGTACCGGAATCCTATTATTAAAAAAGGAGATATCGTTATTGCAATAAGCCAGAGTGGAGAAACGGCTGATACTCTTGCCGCCGTGAAGCTGGCAAGAGAAAAAGGAGCTAAGGTTATAGGGATTTGTAATGTAGTCGGAAGCAGTATACCGCGTGAAACTGATGCAGGTGTTTATACTCATGCCGGACCAGAAATAGGCGTTGCATCAACCAAAGCATTCACAACGCAGGTTACAGTACTGGCAATGATGGCCTTTGAAATAGGACACCTGAAGGGAATTATCTCAGACTCTTTCTATAAGGAACTTATCACAGAGCTGGTATCTATTCCCGGGAAAATTGAAAAAACCCTTGGTGTAAATGAGAAGGTTATTGAGCTTTCAAAAATATTTCAGAACACCCATAATGCCCTTTATCTGGGAAGAGGATATCTTTTCCCGGTTGCACTTGAAGGGGCACTAAAGCTGAAGGAAATATCCTATATCCATGCTGAGGGATATCCTGCTGCTGAAATGAAACATGGCCCTATTGCCCTGATCGATGAGAACATGCCGGTTGTAGTTGTTGCCACCAAGGATGATACTTACGGAAAAATCATTAATAATATACAGGAGATAAAGGCAAGGAAAGGGGTTGTTATTGCTATTGTCACTGAGGGGGATGATATAATAAGAAAAATGGCTGACCATATTCTCGAAGTCCCGGAAACACTGCCCGTATTTTCAGGACTTCTGGCTGTAATACCACTTCAGCTCCTTTCATATCATATTGCTGTTTTAAGAGGATGTAACGTTGATCAGCCAAGGAACCTCGCAAAATCGGTAACTGTCGAATAAATAATATTAAAATATTCTTGAATGAGCTTACTAAAAAAATACCGGAACATTTCCGGTTCTGAGATTAAAATATTAGAAGCTAACGGCTGCAAATGCGATGACTGGGAAAAAATACAGGTAGTTGATGGATTTGATCCGGCGCGATGTATGAATGTTACATTTTCCGGTAATATTAAACTCGGGGAGTCCACAAAAACATACACGGATGATTCTGGTGTAAGTACAAGGTGCGGGATCTCAAATGCGCGTCTGCATAACTGTTCAATAGGTTCAAATGTCCTTATCAGCAATATTGGAGACTATATCGCAAATTATAATGTTGAAGATGATGTTATTATAAAGAACTGCGGGAAAATTCACACTGAAGGAAAATCGACCTTTGGAAACGGAACCGAAGTTGCAGTTCTCAATGAAACCGGCGGACGATCTGTCAAAATATGGGACCGGCTTTCAGCACATGAGGCTTATATAATTGCGCTTTACAGGCATCGGGATAAAGCCATAAAGAAAATTGAGGAAATGGTGGCTGAATATTCAAAATCTTTAAGTTCTGATACAGGTACAATCAGTCAGAATACCAGAATTCTTAATTGCCGCGACATCAGGAATGTCAGACTTGGTCCATTCAGCCTTATTGAAGGAGTCATCAGTCTGAATGTAGGTTCTGTGAACAGCAGTAAGGAAGATCCTGTATTTATCGGGCCGGGTGTAATTATGGAACATTTTATTGTATGCTCCGGATCGATAGTCACTGAATCAACTCTTATTGATAAATGTTTTATAGGTCAGGGTTGTGTATTAGGCAAGCATTATTCAGCAGAGAATTCCCTCTTTTTCGCAAATTGCGCTGGATTTCATGGGGAGGCTTGTTCAATATTTGCCGGACCCTATACGGTTACTCATCACAAATCAACACTGCTTATTGCCGGGATCTTTTCATTTATGAATGCAGGCAGCGGATCGAATCAGAGCAATCATATGTATAAGCTGGGTCCTATCCATCAGGGTATTATGGAGAGAGGTTCAAAAACGACGAGCGATTCATATTTGTTATGGCCGGCACGTATTGGTCCGTTTACCCTTGTAATGGGCAGGCATTATAAAAATATGGATACTTCTTCCTTACCGTTCTCATACCTGATTGAAAGTAATGATGAAAGCGTTCTTGTCCCTGGTATAAATCTCAGAAGTGTGGGGACTATAAGAGATGCACAAAAATGGCCGAAACGCGACAGAAGAAAAGATTCTGTAAAAATAGATCATGTTAACTTCAATCTCCTTAGTCCTTATACTATACGCAAAATGTTTGAGGGGAGAGATCTTCTGCGTAAAATAAAATCGGTTGCAGGTGCAGTTTCTTCTTCCTATACTTACAATAACATGTTGATAAAAGGGCTTTCACTGGAAAGAGGAATAGAACTTTACCAGACAGGTATAAACAAATTTCTTGGCAACTCATTAATCAAAAGGCTTGAGAATATACAGTTCAGATCAAACAGTGATCTGCAGAAGAGACTGGCTCCTGATAAAGTAACAGGTGATGGTGAATGGGTTGATCTGGCTGGACTTATAACTCCACAACGGGTTGTTGATAAACTTCTTGATGATATCGAATCTGGTAAAATATCCTCTCTGCAAAGTATTGAAGGGGAGTTCAGTAATATGTACAAATCTTATTATGACTGGGAGTGGACCTGGTCTTGCGGAAGGCTTGAAAAAGAAGTCGGAAAGCCGGTAAATAAATTCACTATTAGTGATGTAGTGGGGATGGTAGATAAATGGAAGAAAAGTGTTATAGATCTTGATAAGATGCTCTACGAGGATGCCAGAAAAGAGTTTACCCTTTCATCAATGACTGGTTTTGGAATAGATGGAGGAGAAGAAATTAAAAAACGGGATTTTGAACAGGTCAGGGGTGAATTTGAATCAAACAGCGTTGTATCTGCAATTCAGGATCATATAAAACAAAAGTCCGCCCTGGGAGATGAACTTATAGAGCGGGTAAGCCATATCAGATGACCATTGCTTTATCTTCCGGAATACATTGAATCGTAATACTTTTCGTAGTCACCGGAAATAACATTCTCAAGCCATCTTGTATTTGAGAGATACCAGTCTACGGTTTTTTCAAGTCCGGTTTCGAAACTGGGGATCGGAGACCAGCCAAATTCTTTCTGTAGTTTTGAGGAGTCAATTGCGTACCGCAAATCATGCCCCGGACGATCTTTTACAAATGTTATAAGTTTTTCGGAAGTTCCTGCGGGACGGTCCAGCTTCCTGTCCATTATTTTACATAAGAGCCTGATAAGGTCAATATTTTTCCATTCATTATTTCCGCCAATGTTATATGTCTCTCCCGGAGTTCCACGGTGGAAAATCAAATCAATAGCAGCAGCATGGTCTTCAACATAGAGCCAGTCACGTATATTTTCTCCTTTGCCGTAAACAGGTACCGGTTTGTTATTTTTAATGTTGTTTATTGCGAGTGGGATCAACTTCTCAGGAAATTGGTTCGGTCCGTAATTATTTGAACAATTGGAGATTACAGCAGGTATTCCAAAGGTATGATTATATGCTCGCACCATGTGATCCGAACTTGCCTTGGATGCAGAATAGGGACTTTTAGGATCATAGGCTGTCTCTTCTGTAAAGAATCCTTCCTTTCCCAGCGATCCGTATACTTCATCAGTTGAAATATGATAAAATAACTTTTCTTCAGGTGCATTTTTCCAGATATCCAGAGCAGCATTCAGGAGATTAACTGTTCCGACAATATTTGTAAAAACAAATTCATCGGGTCCGGTTATTGACCTGTCAACATGGGATTCGGCTGCAAGGTGGATGACTCCGTCAAAGTTATATTTTCTGAAAAGAGCCATAGCAGCCTGTTTATTAACAATATCTGTTTTTTCAAATTTGTAATTTTTCTTTGATTCAATATCGGACAGATTCTCAAGATTGCCGGCATAAGTAAGTTTATCTGCATTTATAATCATATATCCCGGATAGTTACTGACAAACCTCCTTACCACATGGGAACCAATAAAACCGGCTCCCCCCGTAATCAGGATTATTCTTTCCTTTTTCATATTTATTAATTTTTCTTCCTGATGTTTTTTTCCCACTCCCATGCTGTTTGCATGGCTTCATCAAGAGTGAGCAAAGTTTTCCATCCAAGCTCCTTATTGGCAAATGAAGGATCAGCCCATATTTTTTCAATATCTCCGGCCCTTCTTCCCGTGATCCTGTATTTAAGCTTTATTCCTGTTACCCTTTCAAACGATTTGATTGCCTCAAGCACAGAAACACCTTTTCCGGTCCCCAGGTTAAATATTTCATAGGTGCTTTTATTTTTTCCTTCAATAAGTCTCTTAACGGCAATAACATGTGCTTTTGCCAGATCAACAACATGAAGATAATCCCTGATGCATGATCCGTCAGGAGTGTCATAATCATTGCCAAATACTTTAAGCTCATCTCTAAGACCGGAGGCTGTCTGTGTAATGAAAGGCACAAGGTTCTCGGGGACGCCTCTTGGAAGCTCCCCTATAAGTCCTGATGGATGTGCTCCAATCGGATTAAAGTATCTCAGTGAAATAGCCTTGATATTTTTATCTGCTGTACAGTTGTCTCTTAATATTTCTTCACCTGTTTGTTTTGTGTTTCCATATGGTGAAATAGCTGGTTGCATAGGGGCATCTTCAGTAACAGGAAGCCTTTCCGGTTGTCCGTAGACAGTGCATGATGATGAGAAAACCATGTCGGCAACATGAAATTGTTTCATAGCATCCAGAAGATTAATCAACGAAACAAGGTTGTTCCTGTAATATTCATTTGGTTTGCTGACTGACTCCCCCACAGCTTTATACGCGGCAAAATGAATAATTGCTGTAATATTTTTATTTTTCCTGAAAAAGGTATTTAGTTTTTTCTGGTCACACAGATCAAACACCTCCAGTTGAGGTTTTATCCCGGTTATTTCTTTGATCCGGTCAGCGACCACTGCTTCAGAATTGTACAGGTTATCGATAATAACAACTTCAAATCCATCTTCAATAAGCTCAACAGTTGTATGGGAACCTATATAACCTGTACCTCCGGTAACCAGAATTTTCTTTTTCATTACTTTATCGTTTTTAAAAGCGGATGATAATTCCCGGTTGGATCCGAAGGCTTTGAGTTACGGATAGTATAAGCGATTTCAACTGAATGGCGAGCATCTTCAAGACCAAAGCCCCTTCCTGCAAGTATTTCTTTGTAAGTGAGGGTATGAAGGTCGGTAAATCCTTCACTGTATTCAACCTCTTCTCCGTTAACCATTATAGATCTGAATGTTCTCTCTCCTTTTTCCCTGGTCTTTAATGGTAGATCATTATGATCGAGGCTGAGAAACCATCTTACCCTGGCTTTCTCAAGTTCCAGGTAACCGGCTGCCTTGTTTGGAAGGGAGAGATGAACGATATTCTTTTTTGCCTGTCCGAAAATCCATGTCAGCAGGTCAAAAAAATGAATGCCTATATTGGTTGCCACTCCCCCAGATTTCTGAATATCTCCTTTCCACGAAAAGTAGTACCAGTTTCCGCGACTTGTTATATAAGTCAGGTCAATATCATAGATTTTATCATGGGGGCCACTATTAATTTTATCCCTTAGTTCGATTATCCTTGGATGAAGCCTTGACTGAAGGATGGTATAGATTTTATGATCCGTCTCATTCTCTATTATCTTCAGTGCATCTATATTCCATGGATTAAGGACAAGTGGTTTCTCACAGATAGCATCTGCATGATGCCGTAAGGCAAACCTGATATGAGAATCGTGCAGGTAATTGGGAGAGCAGATACTGACATAATCGATCTTTGTACCGGTTCTTTTAAGCATGTCAAAATGCCTGTCAAAACGCTCAAACTCGACAAAAAAATCACTTTTAGGGAAATAGCTGTCAATAATTCCCACGCTATCAAACCTGTCAAGGCTGGCAAGCAGATTGTTTCCCGTATCTTTTATTGCTATAAGATGACGAACAGCAATATATCCTGCTACGCCGATCAATCCGAAATTTTTTGGTGCAGGGTTCATTATCTCTCTTTTTTGGAAAGGTAAAACTATTAAATTATCTTAGTAACAATACCATTCTCAAGGCGGTATCTGTCTTCACTTTCAGGGCAGACAGCAAATCCTTTGCTGTCGAATTCAAGCTTATGTCCGTATTCGCTCATCCAGCCAGTTTGCCGTGCGGGATTGCCAACAACCAGTGCATATGGTTTGACATCTTTTGTCACTACAGCACCTGCGCCTACAAATGCATACCTGCCAACAATAGTACCGCAAATGATAGTTGAGTTAGCGCCTATTGAAGCTCCTTTTTCAACAATGGTATTTTCATAGCTGTCTTTGCGTACAATTTCACTTCGTGGATTTATAATATTCGTAAATACCATTGATGGCCCAAGAAAGACATCATCATCGCATATGACACCGGTATAGATTGAAACATTATTCTGGACCTTCACATTTCTGCCAAGTTTTACCCCGGGGGATACAACTACATTCTGTCCTATGTTGCAGTTCTCACCTATTTCCGAACCCGACATGATATGGCTGAAATGCCATATTTTAGTCCCTTTTCCTATTTTACACCCTTTATCAATAACTGCCGTTTCGTGGGCAAAATACTCTTTCTCCATAATTACTGTTTTTTAAAGAATCTTAAGACGTTGAGTACAATGTAATCAAGCTGATCCTGTTCCATATCAGGATGCATAGGCAAAGAAAGAACTTCTTTGCATAAAGCAGTGGTTACCGGAAAATCATCTTCCCTGTAACCGAGAAAACGATATGCTTCCTGAAAATGTAAAGGCCCCGGATAATAGATAATCGTAGGTATTCCCTTCGATTCAAGAAAACTCTTCAACGCATCTCTTTTACCGTCTTTAACCCTGATGGTATACTGATGAAATATATGTGATGAATAACTGACTCTTTCAGGAAGGATAACAGGAGAGCATCCTGCAAATGCCTTATCGTAAAAATCAGCGACTGATCTTCTTGCTGAATTGAATTGTGACAGGTGCTTCAGCTTGACACTAAGAATCGCTGCCTGAATAGTATCAAGTCTTGAATTTACGCCTATATAATCATGATGATATTTCACTTTCTGTCCATGATTGGCAATGCTTTTCAACTTTTTTGCAAGGAGGTCATCATTTGTGAACATCGCCCCCCCATCACCATAACAAGCAAGATTTTTGGAGGGAAAGAAGGAAGTTGTACCTATATCACCGATTGTTCCGGCTTTTTTACTGGTTCCGTCTGAGAAAAAATAATCGGTTCCTGTAGCCTGTGCGGCATCTTCAATAACAAACAGACCGTGTTTTTTTGCAAGGGTCATTATGCTCTCCATATCGGCACACTGTCCGAATAAATGAACAGGGACTATTGCTTTAGTGCGGGGAGAAATAGCTTTTCTGATACCCTCGATAGATATATTATAGTTACAGGGATCAGGATCGACAAGCACCAGTTTAAGGCCAAGGAGAGCAACTACCTCTACAGTCGAAACAAAGGTGAAGTTTGTTGTGATCACCTCATCACCGGGATTCAGACCCAGAGCCATCATAGCGATCTGAAGTGCATCAGTTCCATTGGCGCAGGAAATCACATGACCGGCATTCAAATATTTTTGAAGCTCCTCTTCAAAAAACTTCACTTCAGGTCCTTTAATAAAAGCTGTGGAAGTGAGTACTGATTTTATTGCAGCATCTATTTCAGTCCTTAACTTTTCGTACTGTGCTTTCAGGTCGACCATCTGAATTTCTCTCATCTGATGCTGAATTTATGGAATTACGAAGATAATTATTTTACAATTATTGCTGAAACGGATTTATATAATTGGATATTTCTGTGCCACTCACCCGATTTATCGGGAGAGTTACACAGAGAAGTTGAGGATTCTTATTGAAATAGAATAGAATTATGTAAAGATTTTATTATTTTTGTATGACATTCTTAATTGTTTATAAGTGGATATTACACCTTTTATAAGGGAGTTGTTATTCGGCCACGATTGTGTGATTGTTCCCGGATTCGGAGGATTTTTAGGAAACTATACTCCTGCACGTATCGACAGGAACACAGGAACATTTTATCCGCCTGTCAAACAGATTTCTTTCAACAGTAACCTTAATCATAACGACGGACTTCTGGTTGGAAGAATTTCGGAATCTTTAAAGTTAAATTATGGGGATGCAAGGAATATTGCGGAAGAATTTGCAAGTGCATTACATAAGAAACTGGAAAGAGGTGAAAAAGTTGTTTTTGATAATATCGGAACTTTTATTAATAACCAGGAAGGAAATGTACAGTTCGAACCTGCCCGGGATGTCAATTATCATCTCGATTCTTATGGTCTCGAATCATTTAAGTTTATGCCGCTTGAAGGGTATGATGTGCGAAAACGGATTGCCAGGCATATTGATAAGGAACCTGTAAGACACTCTTCATTTAGAAAGGTATTATGGAGGGCAGCTGTAATCATTCCTCTTCTTACAATTCTGGCTGTTGTATGGCTTAAAACTGATATTTCTAAATCCAGGATTGAATCAACAACTATGAATCCCCTGGTAACTGCAGAATTCGAAAGCAATAAAAAAGCTGTTGATGAAAATATAGCAGCCGGGGAGGCTAAGAAAGAAGAGATTTTTATCCCGGCGTCGGATAATTCTGCTGTTGCTGAAACTCCACCGGTGCCGGAAACCATCCCTCCTGTTACCCCCAGGGAGGATATTTATTTACTTATCACTGGTAGTTTTAAGTCAGAAGAAAATGCCCTAGGTTGGGCTGATATGTTGAAGAAAGAAGGCTTTTCACCTGAGATATTAAATTCCCCGAATGGCTTTTACCGCGTCAGCGCTATGAGATGCAATACCCTGGCAACAGCGGTAAACATGAAAAAAAGCATCTCAATAAAATTCCCGGGAACCTGGTACAAGAAAATTAATTAGAAGACATTTAAGACTTTCTATTATTTAGCTGATTCTGAAGAGTCAGCTTTTTTTATTTAGAAATAAGTAGCAGAATATTTAAACAGAACTTTCTCCTCCTTCAAAAGGAGGGGAAAGTAATTCAAAAGTTATTATACTTTACTAAAGAATTCCTTATGAAGCAGCTATTTTATTATACTCCCGTTACTCACCTTATCGGCAGGAGAAACAAGTACCAATCTGCCATCTTTATCCTCAGCCATAAGAATCATCCCTTTAGATTCTATACCCCGGATCTTTCTTGATTCAAGATTCGCTACAATTGATATCTGTTTGCCAACAATAGTTTCAGGTTCAAAATATTCTGCAATACCCGAAACAATAGTCCTTATATCAAGGCCGGTATCGATTTTCAACTTGAGAAGCTTGGTGGTTTTTGGAACTTTTTCTGCTTCCAGCACAGTTGCTGTCCTGATATCAAGTCTGGTAAAATCGTCAAAAGTAACTGTCTCTTTTCCAGGTACAATTTTTGTTGCAGATGCTTCATTTGCTTTCCTGGTAGCAAGAAGTTTGTCAATTTGTCTTGTAATCGCTGTATCTTCAATCTTTTCAAAAAGCAATCCGGGTTTATTAATAATATGACCTGTCTTCAGAAGATCGGTCTTCCCTGCATCGTTCCATTTCATCAGGCTGATATTAAGCCATGCCCTTAATTTTTCCATAGAAAAAGGCAGGAATGGTTCAAGGATAATTGTAAGGTTAGCAGTTATCTGCAAAGCGATATTCATAATCGTCTTCACCCTATCCGGATCAGTTTTAATGACTTTCCAGGGTTCAGCATCGGCAAGATATTTATTCCCGAGTCTTGCAAGATTCATAGCTTCTTTCAGTGCTTCCCTGAACCGGAATGTTTCAAGACTGGCTTCAACATTTTCCTTAAGTCTTACAATTTCATTCAGAACGGAATTGTCATTCGGATCTGTTTTACCTCTTGCAGGCACTTTACCATCGTAGTAATTATTGGTAAGAACAAGTGTCCTGTTGACAAAATTTCCAAGGATAGCAACCAGCTCGTTGTTATTTCGTGCCTGGAAATCTTTCCATGTAAAATCATTGTCCTTGGTTTCGGGTGCACTGGAACAGAGGGCATACCTCAGCACATCCTGCTTCCCGGGGAAATCAATTAAATATTCGTGTAGCCATACTGCCCAGTTCCTTGAAGTGGATATTTTATCGTTTTCGAGGTTCAGAAACTCATTTGCAGGGACATTTTCGGGAAGAATGAAACTACCCTCTGCTTTGAGCATAGCTGGGAAAATAATGCAATGAAAAACTATATTATCTTTTCCTATAAAGTGAACCATCTTTGTTTCTTTGTCCTTCCAGTATTTCTCCCATTGAGGGGTCAGCTCTTTTGTGGCTGAGATATATCCTATGGGAGCATCAAACCAGACATACAGCACTTTTCCTGCTGCATTTTTAACAGGAACCGGAACCCCCCAGTCAAGGTCACGGCTGACAGCTCTTGGCTGTAAACCCTGGTCAAGCCATGACTTGCACTGGCCGTATACATTTGTTTTCCATTCTTTATGATCTTCAAGAATCCACTTTCTGAGCCATGATTCATATTTATCAAGTGGAAGGTACCAGTGGAGCGTCTCACGTAAAACGGGTTTGCTGCCGCTTACTGTTGAGTGAGGATTAATAAGATCTGAAGGAGTAAGTGAAGTTCCGCACTTTTCACACTGGTCACCATAAGCATTCTCATTCCCGCAATGCGGACAGGTTCCCATTATATAACGATCGGCAAGAAAGCAACCAGCCTCTTCATCATAATACTGTTCTGAACTCTTTTCTATGAATTCACCTTTATTATATAGCTTAAGAAAAAAGTCGGAAGCAGTTTCATAATGTATTTTATTGGAAGTACGGGAATAAATGTCGAATGCAATTCCAAAATCCTCAAAAGCCTTCTTATTAACTGCATGATACCTGTCGACAACCTCCTGTGGTGTAACTCCCTCGTTCCGTGCTTTTAATGTTATTGGGACACCATGTTCATCTGACCCGCAGATTGAAATTACATCTTCCCCTTTTAATCTGAGGTACCTTGTATAAATATCTGATGGTACATATACTCCGGCAAGGTGACCAATATGAATCGGTCCATTGGCATATGGCAGGGCAGAAGTGACAAGGTATCTTTTGAATTTCTTCATGACACTGATAATGAAGTATTAACAATTTTAAAAATTGAACAAAGATAATAAAATATAAGGTACAACCCCTCCTTCGCTAAAGCTTAGGAAGGTAAAAGGTGCGATGGCCAAAGCTGATAGTTCCCCTCTTGAGGGGGGCTGGGGAGTGTTAAACAGGAGCAAGGTTTTTCATATGGTGAATTAACAGATGAAAGTTAGGTGAAGAGTATTTGTAGAAAGAAACATTATCCATTACTTTTACATATATTATTGTATATGCCTGTTAAAAAAATCCAGCCCCCGTTTCTGAAACCCGGCGATGAAGTTGCAATAATTTCACCGGCTTTTGCTATAGAGGAAAGTGTAATTTCTGATGCTGTTGTATTTCTTGAAGAATGGGGACTGAAAGTACATGTTGGCAGGAATGCATCAAAGCAAAATGGACCCTTTGCCGGAACCGACAAAGAGCGGCTTCGGGATTTTCAGACAATGACCAGTAATAAAAAGATTAAAGCAGTATTCTGTTCCCGGGGTGGTTACGGAATGCTGAAGATTATTAACAGGATTGATTTTGCCTCTTTAAAAAGACACCCTAAGTGGTATGTTGGATTTAGCGATATTACCGTTTTGCACTTGTGGCTGAGCGAGAATTGCAATATGGTTTCCATCCATGGTGAAATGCCTTTGAATTATTCAAATACGGAGAAATTACCGGAAACGATGGACTCCCTGCATCAGGCACTATTCGGAGGCTGGCAACCTGTTGTATGGCAGGGAGAATTTATTAAGCCACGGGAAGTAACGGGAGAATTCACTGGTGGAAATCTTTCGCTTATCTACAGTCTGATTGGGACACCCGGAGAGCCAAAAACAAAAGGAAGAATACTCTTTATTGAGGATGTCGGTGAATACTACTATCATATTGACAGGATGATGACTTCACTGAAGCTAGCCGGTAAGCTTGACGGATTATCAGCATTATTGATAGGAGGACTTAACAAAATGGAAGAAACAAAAATTCCATGGGGGAAAAGCGCTGAAGCTACTGTTTATGATATTATTGCCGAATTTGATTACCCGGTTCTTTTTAATTTCCCTGCAGGCCATATACCTGATAACCGTGCCCTGTATATCGGTAAGAAAGCTAAAATAAATGTCAAAGGAAATAAAGCAACACTTGGTTTCCTGTAATAATCAGAAAGCTGAGAGCAGGAGGTCAAGATCCTTTGAAAGCACCCCGAATTTCTGTCCCAGTGTCTCATTAGTAAGGATCCCGTTATAAAGATAGACCCCATTGCGTACTCCAGTATCATTCTTCAGCAACTGGGTCATCCCTCCGGCATCTGCCATGGTCTGAAGCAACGGGGCAAAAATATTGCTGAAAGCAATTGAGGCTGTACGTGCAACACGTGACGGGAGATTCCATGCTGAAAAATGAATTACACCATGTTTTTCATAAACCGGATCTCTCAGTGCCCTGCATTCCGTTGTCTCAATACATCCTCCCCTGTCAATGCTAAGGTCTATTATTACCGCGCCCTTTTTCATCATACGTACCATCTCTTCAGTGATATAGTACCATGGACGGAGGTCTTCAAGCTCTATTGCACCAATTAGGACGTCAGCTGATTTTAATGCTTTTTTCAGTACCTGGGGGTGAAACACCGAAGTCTGGAGCCGTTGTCCAATAAGGTTTTCAAATCTTTTTAATCTCTGCAGTGATTTATCAAATATCTTAACCTCTGAACCCAGGCCGATAGCTGCTTTTGCGGCATATTCTCCTGCAGTATTGGCTCCCAAAATGATAACTTCAGTGGGAGTGACGCCGGTAATGCCACCAAGCATCACACCTTTCCCACCATGATGGTTGCTTAGATAATCGGACGCTATCAGGATTGATGTTACACCGCTGATTTCGCTCATCGATTCAATAACCGGCATAATCCCGTTGCTATCACGTATTTTCTCAAATGCAATTGCTGTGACTTTTTTCCTTATAAGCTTGGAGAGAGTTTCTTCGCTAAGCTTCAGAACATTCAGGTACGACATTACAACCTGGTTCCCTTTCAGATAATCTGTCTCCTTTTCAGTGATTGGTGCAACTTTGATCACAACGTCTGAACTAAATACTCTGGCTGGCGAGTCGGTAATTATTGCTCCGTTTTCGCTGTAATCCTTATCTGTGTAGTTAGCTCCCAGTCCTGCTCCTTTCTGAACTATAACTTCATTATCACTTTCTACGAGCAGGTTAACCGATTCGGGAGTAAGGGCTACCCTTTTCTCATCATCTTTAATATCGCACGGGATTCCGATTGAAATTCTCCTGAACCGGACAGCGGTTTCAAGATATTCTTCTTTTGGCATAAAAGCTCCATTGCCAAAGTTCACTTTTCCGCTTTTACCTTTGTCGTTCATTTTAGGGAAGAGGTTATTTCTTCAAAGGTAAAAAAATTGCGATACAGGAGCAAAATAAGATTATGTTAAGGTGTTTCGAGGATACGTTGTCCATCTTTTGTCACTGTGATTTTTACAATAATAGTTTCGGCAGGAAGCACTCCTTCAACCAGCTCTGGCCATTCAATAAAACAATATGATGCACCTGACAGGTATTCTTCTATACCAGAATCAAACACTTCATTACGATTCTTTATCCGGTAAAAATCAATATGATATAAAATATCTCCATTTGTTGTTCTGTATTCATTCACAAGAGTAAAAGTAGGACTGCTGACCAGATCGACTGCACCCAGTTCCTTGCAGATCGCTTTTATGATTGTAGTTTTTCCGGAGCCCATTGATCCGTAAAAAGCAAACAGCCTGTTTTTCGCTGTATGTTTTAAAAGCTTCCTGGCGGCAGCAGACAGGTATCTCTTATCTTTTATCAGTATCTTCATTAAAACAAACGTTAATTATGAAACAGGTTCCAGAACGGCAAATGGCAGCATCATTTCCTGCATTGATATTCCTCCATGCTGGAAAGTGTTCTTGTAATAACCTGCATAATAATTGTAATTATTCTGGTAGATAAGAAAATCCTTATTCAGGGCAAAAATATATCTCGAGCTGATATTTGTTTTTGGCAGGAACGCTTTCTCGGGATACTTAACTTCGAATACCTGCCTTGGATCATAGTCCAGATTTCTGCCCATTTTATAACGGAGATTAGATGATGTTTTTCTGTCTCCGATCACTTTTACGGGATTCTGAACCTTTATTGTCCCGTGATCGGTGCTGAAAATAATCCGCACCTGGTGGGCGGAAAGAATTTTCAGCAATTCAAACAGGGATGAATGGATAAACCACGAACGGATAAGACTTCTGTAGGCGGGTTCATCATCAGCAATATCTCTTATCACGCCGATATCGGTACGTGCATGTGAAAGAATATCGACAAAGTTAAAAACCAGAATGTTGATGTCGTTTTCAAGCATTTGCCTGATTTTTTCATTTACTTTTTTCCCTTCTGCAGTACTGCTGACTTTGCTGTACGACCATCGGTATTCCAGGCTGTTACGTTTAAGAAGGCTTCTGAAAAGTTCTTCTTCAAAATTATTTTTGCCTTCGTCTTCATCATCGTTTATCCAGAACTGAGGCATGGAGTTGGCAATCTGTGAAGGCATCAGTCCGGAAAAAATTGAATTCCGGCTAAACTGTGTTGCAGTAGGAAGAATACTGAAATAAATGTCCTCTTCAATAATCCGGTATAAACCGGCAAGTTCAGCAGAAATGATTTTCCACTGATCGAACCTCATGTTATCAATCAAAATAAAAAAAAGCGGCCTGTTTTTATTGATAAGAGGGAAGATTTTTTTTGAAAAAAGGGAAGGGGAAAGAAGCGGGTTGTCAGGATTCATGGGATTGAGCCACGAAAGATAACTATTCATTACAAATCTTGTAAATGAATTGTTAGCTTCATTTTCCTGCATTTTCAGTATTTCAGTCATCCCCTGATCGGTTGACTTTTCAAGTTCGGATTCCCAGAAGGTTATCTTCCTGTACAGTTCTGTCCAGTCGCTGAATGTGCGGGCGGCTGTAATCATATTACCGATACGACTGAATTCCTGTCTGTAATCGGTTGTGGTTTTTTCTGTAACAAGCCGGCGCTGATCAAGGATTTTTTTGATCGCAAGAAGTATCTGTTTGGGCTTTACGGGTTTGATCAGGTAATCAGCTATCTCTGATCCTATAGCTGCCTCCATAATATCTTCCTCTTCGCTCTTTGTAATCATCACAACCGGAATATCTGTCCGGATCTCCCGGATGAGCCTCAGGGTTTCAATTCCGCTCAGTCCCGGCATGTGTTCATCAAGAAATATCAGATCATAAGAATTATTTCTGACAAGATCAACAGTATCATTACCATTTGAGCAGATATCAATCGTATATCCCTTCTCTTCAAGGAAATAAATGTGAGGTTTAAGAGCTTCAATTTCATCATCAGTCCAGAGTATCCTTATTTTTCTCATTATCATCAGGCTATTCCACAGCAAAAATAATACTATATCGCTGTTTATTGATTTTTCTTTTCATGAAGATAATTCTCGATGAAGAAGAGATGGTATCGTTCAGGATTTTTGTCGCTATTCAGAACCTTAAGATTTTCGGGGCTTATCAGGAACTTCATCATTTTTGCACCGGAGGGATTTCTGACCACATCTCCGGTTCTGAAAGAATTATAATATTCCAGTGCCTGTGGGTAGTCAGGGAAGCCTGAAACAGTTATTATTATGTACTTGTTGTCAGTCAGCGATCCTTCTGTCCGGTAGTTTTTGTTTGTATAGTTATCAATATTGTAACTGATTACATCGAAGGTAGCCTGATTTATATTAAATGCAGGATCAGTGATTATCAGTGTAAAAATATGTAATGCAGTCGAATCAGCAACATATAGTTCAGCAGCGATTTCCTTGTCTTCCTCTATCTTTAACTCAGGAATTTTCTGATTAAGGAATGCAATAATTTCTGCAGCTTTTTTACTTTCTTCAGTTTCAGGCCACAATTTGATAAGGTTGTTCAGTTCATCCTTAAAACTCTTTTCATCCTTTATCCTGGCAATGGAATAAGCACGCAGAAGCATAAATTTTGGAGTAAGGAGATCATGATTGTATTTTTTTATTGCATCATCACAAAGCGAAACAGCTGTGATGAAATTTTCATTTATAAATGCTTTGTATGCATCCTGATAAAGTTGTTCAGCCATTTTTAAATCTGCCATTTTTTTCTCATAATAATCGGGATCAGATAAAATTCTGGCAAATTCGGTAGAGGGATATTTTTCAAGCAACCGCTGCCTGTAAGCTTCAGATTTAGAGCCATTAGCTTGTTTGTTGACATTATAAAGGTTATATAAAGCCTCAGGTATGAGTTCACTTGAAGGGTAACGGTTAAGAAGACTTTCAAATGACTCGGCTGTCCTTACAACATCAGCCATCTTTTCAGAATAGACAGTACCTGCATTAAGGTATGCCTGGGCAATTCTGTTGTTTGATACAGCGAGTAATGAGTCATTTAAAGGAAGATCCCTGAGATAAAATTCAGGGTTTTTATAATCTAATAATGCATTCGAAGTGTCAATGCCATTCTGTGCAGTTTCCTCAGCGTCGGCTGCATTTTGTGATGTGCTTACCCTGGTTTTATTTGACCTTCTCCAGTTATCTTCAAGTTTTCTTTCGCCCCACCGTCGCCTGAACTCCGTTCGTCCGAAAGCAAGAGCTGTCTGGTTATAGAAATACCATTTTCCTTCCTGTTCAATATTTCCCCGGAAACGCCTTTCATTCTCATAGTACTGCCCCAGATTATACCTGTCGGAATATTCTGAAGGTTTACCTTCACTTTCTGCTTTAGAAATATTACTGATTATGGAAGAAATAAGTGCATCTCTTTGAGGTTTAGTCATAAGAGCCACTTTTTGAAGACTGTCTTCATTCTGGATTATTGTCAATTGAGAGACCAGTGCATTAAGATCCTGTGATTTTAATTTTAATGCCTGGTAGTCAGGATGTTTCTGCTCGAGGAAATATACTGTGCTGTCATAGTACTTTCCGGCTTTCATGAAATCTGGTTTTTCATAATAATAGTCAGCCAGGGCGAGATATGATCTGCCTTTCTGATTTTGATTCAGGGATGGTGCTGAAGCGGATTTTCTGAAAAATTCAAGTGCTTCCGTTTCATTTCCTTCTTTCATCGATAAACTACCCAGTGCAAAATAGATTTGATCAAGAAAGTCCTTATTCTTCGAGTCTTTAAGCATTTTCTCCATTTCTCTCCTTATCTCTGCCGGCTTCCCGGAGTTAATATCAAAAACTCCTGCAATATTTATCCTTGCATTAAACTCTACGTCGTAGGGAGGATTCATTTTAACTACTTTGCGGTAAAGAGATATTGTCTTTGCAGAATTACCTGTATGCTCGTTAAGCTGTGCGAGAAGGTATGTAAGCCGGTATTTTGTTCTTTTACCTGCAATAAAATCAATTGCCTTGCCAAGCGGCTCTATTCCTTCAGAATATTTTTTTTGTTTGATGAACAGATCTGCAAGGGTTGTATAGTACATTGCTTTTAATGACCTGGATGACTCTTTGCTGATATCCAGCTCATTTAATATGCGAAATGCTTCGTTATATTTCCCGGTTTCGTTATAAATTCTTGAAAGCCAGACTGAGGCTTCTGTTCTGATATCGGGATCGTTTGCTTCTGAAATACAATAATCAAAAACAGCTGAGGCTTCATTATATTCATGTTTAAAGAAGCGTGATTTGCCTATCAGGAGATAACTGTCATCGATCCACTCGTTATACTCCTTGCGGTCAAGTAATTCCCTCTCTTTATCTGCAGATTTTCCCCTGCTTTTTATTTCAGGTTTTGCGGTTATTGATTTTAATGAAATGACTTTTGAAGCTTTCTGTAGAGCCTTCTCCATGTCGGAGGAACAAAGTGAAGGTGTTGAAGGATCACTATATTCAAAAACTTTCAGCAATTCGGCATAGTCATCTCTATAACCAGTTATCAACTTTACCTGTCCGGCCTTAAAACTCTCATAACCATTAAAATAGATGTTGTATCTGGAGGTCATACCATGATAGAACCTGGTGGTGCTCGTGTTTTTTTCCACCGAGCAATTAGCAAGGATTAAAGAAAATCCTGTGAGTAACAGGTACTTATATGATGGTTTGAGTGAAGCCAAAAGCCGACCTTTATACTATAAACTAACTAACTATAAGTTATAGTATTTCAAAGGTAATTAAAATTAAATTGCTGCGCTTTATCAGGCTGAAATAACTCTTTTTATTTCAGGCACTTCTTTAATAATTGCCTGCTCTACTCCCGCTTTCAGGGTTTGCATGCTATAGGGGCAACCATGACAAGCTCCGGTCAGCTTGACTTTAACTGAAAAATCATCAGTTACTTCCAGGAGTTCTATGTCTCCACCATCTGATTGAAGATAAGGTCTGATTCTTTCTAATGCTTTGATAACGCGGTCTTTAATACTTTTAATTTCTGCCATATCGGTCAATTTATTATTTGTTTAATTGGACTTTTTCAGTCGGTTTCAAATCAATGTTTCTTTTATTGGTTTTTTTTATCACCTCACCAGCCAGTGTCATAAATGCCATCCCTGCAGGTGAATCATCAATGGCTACCGGAAGTCCTTTGTCACCGCTTTCACAAATACTCTGAACAAGTGGTATCTGTCCAAGCAGCGGGACTCCCATTTTTTCAGCCAGGATTCTGCAACCCTCTTTCCCAAAGATATAATATCTGTTTTGAGGCAGCTCGGCTGGGGTAAACCATGACATATTTTCAACGAGACCAAGAACCGGTACATTTATTTTATCGCTCCTGAACATAGAGATACTCTTAATGGCATCTGCAAGGGCTACTTCCTGTGGGGTACTTACAATAATTGCTCCGGTTACGGCCACTTCCTGAACGAGTGTTAAATGTATATCACTGGTACCAGGAGGAAGATCAACCAGCAGGAAATCAAGATGCCCCCAATCGCCCTGTGCCAGAAGCTGCTTAAGAAAATTTGAAGCCATTGGGCCTCTCCATACGACAGCATCTGCAGGATCAACAAAAAAACCGGTAGAAAGGACTTTTACACCATATTTTTTCAGGGGAATTATATGATCGGTGTTATTTTCCCTCTTTACCTCCGGCCGGTAATTTTCAGCATCAAACATTATCGGAACCGAAGGTCCGAATACATCCGCATCTAAAAGTCCGACATTATAATTCATCCGTGCCAGAGCAATTGCCAGATTTACCGCGACAGTGGTTTTCCCGACGCCGCCTTTCCCGGAGGAAACAGCAATAATATTTGTGACTCCCGGCAACAGATCATCAGGTTTTTCCTGCCTCTTGCCAGCCATTAATTTTGGACGTATCTCTATTGAAGAAACAACTGCATCAGGACCAAGAACATCCTTTAGAGTCCTTACAATGGTGCTTTTAATAGATGAAATAAAAGGATCGTTCGATTTCTCAGGTACTATTATAAGAGAAATCCCATTTTCTCCCGATTCGATTTCAGAAACCATTCCAAGAGTAACGATATCCTTACCTTTTTCTGGATGGATGACTTTTGAGAGGGCTGCCAGTATTTGATCATTAGTGAACATAGCAGATTATAATATATCAGTTGCACCTTCAGGGTATGAGGCTGTTATTTTTATTTAATTTAATTATAAACAAGCTGCAATTTTACCACTTTTATTTGTGATCGCAAAATATTCATTTAAGTTCTGTAGCCGGATCCCAGAATTTTTCACTGAAATTTACAATCTGGTCATTTTCAACAATTATGCCCTCATTTTCGAGAAGCTGCTGCATTGTCTTAGTATTTCCGAAATGATGTTTTCCTGTCAGGAAACCATTGCGGTTTACGACTCTGTGTGCCGGAATAAAAATGGAGCTGGTATGGCTGGCATTCATTGCCCAGCCTACCATCCTCGCAGACCGTCCAGTTCCAAGATACCTTGCAATGGCTCCATAAGAGGTAACCCGGCCATAGGGTATAAGTTTTGTTACTTCATATACCCTTGTGAAGAAATCTTTATTATCGGTTTTTCTGTGATGTGGCATCTTCAATCAACTTGTTTTTATCCAGTCTGAACGAAATATAGCTGATCCTGGAACCCTCTTTAAGAAAAATATTTTCATAATGGGTTTTTACGGAAAGTATTTCAACTGGAAGTTTTTCAGAATAAAGATTATCCGTAGCAAAAATAATTTCAAGTTTGTTATAGCCGGCCAATGTAAATGTATAATTATAGAGCTCGGTGTTATCTGTTTTAAGATGAATTATACCATTGTTTTTAAGTAAATTGCGATAAAGATTAAGAAACCAGGGACTTGTAAGTCTTTTATTTGAATTTCGTCTTCCCGGATGGGGATCCGGGAAAGTAATCCAGATCTCATCAACTTCATCTTCAGCGAAGAATGAACTGATAAATTCTATACGTGTGCGAAGAAAAACAACATTGGACAGCTCTTTTTCATGAGCGGTCTTTGCACCCCGCCACATACGTGCTCCTTTTATATCAATGCCTATATAATTATTCTCAGGAAATCTTTCTGAAAGGGTGACAGTATATTCTCCTTTACCACAGGCAAGTTCAAGAATCAAAGGATTTTCGTTCCGGAAGATATCAGTTTTCCATTTCCCCTTTACAGGATGATCATTCCCAAACCGGTTTACGGTATCCGGCTGGATGACATTATTGAATGTCTCCAATTCTGCCCATCTGGCCAGTTTATGCTTACCCACGTTTATTATTTACCTGCTGACTTTTCTAATCTTATTCCGAAGTCATAGACACCCTTGAGATCTCCTATCCGCATGCCGTGCTGGATCTTAAACAGATATGTGCCTTTAAGAGGAAAAAATACATTTGATTTATAGGGGAGATTAAGCTCATGGATATCACCGAATCCTTTTCCATACCAGTTCCCCTTTTCATCTGCAATATCATACTGAAGGGTATCTGAAATGCTTTTTCCGTCAGGAGACGAGATTGTGACAAAAATATAGATATTCCGGAAGGGGTATTCAGATCCGGTTCGTATTGTAAAGAAAACATTTGTATTGTAGATGGTATCAGTCACCGGTACCTGGAAAGACGGATTATCTGATAATCTCCATATTTTACCAGGCATGACCATTGTTTCAGAAAATAGAATGTCACTGTTGCAGGAGAACTGCAGCAACAAGGATGTCAGAATAACAACATTTAAAGGTTTATTTATTCCTTTTATCATTAAATCTCCTTTTTTTCCTTTTATGAGAATGTCTGTGCTGCTGGTTTGTTGAAGGAGGTGTATCAAACCTGGTAAGGTTACTGTTTTCAAGAAGATCTTCTGAAACGGGGGCAGATTCCCACGATTGATCATGTGCCAGAAGGCGCTCAACCTTTATTCCTTTTTTATTCATCGCCTGAATTTCTCTGACCCTCTGCACCGGAACTGCAATCAGATTGGCTGTAGAATGCGGATCGGTTGTATACCAGTAAATTCCTTTATGGACTTCCATCTTCTGAAAATAAGCGATGCTGTCAGTTGTCTCAAGAGGAATATCCTTTGGTGGGAAACATCTCTGAGCATCGACATAACAGTCGAATTCAAAATTTAAACAGCATTTAAGTTTGCTGCATTGTCCGGCAAGCTTCTGCGGATTCAGGGACAACTCCTGGTACTTAGCATGGGTTGTTGTTACTGAAACAAAATTGGTGATATAAGTTGAGCAGCACAGTTCTCTTCCGCAAGAGCCTATTCCACCGATTCTTCCGGCTTCCTGTCTGGCACCTATCTGACGCATTTCTATTCTTACCTTAAACTCGTCGGCCAAAACCTTAATGAGTTGTCTGAAATCAACTCTCTCATCTGCAATGTAATAGAAAATAGCCTTTGTTTTATCTCCCTGGTATTCAACATCTCCTATCTTCATATTAAGCTTGAGTTCTTCTGATATTTGCCTCGACCGCAGCATTGTCGGAATCTCAAGTTTTTTTGCTTCTTCCCACTTCTGGATATCAACAGGTTTTGCTTTGCGATATACTTTTTTCAGATCATCGGGGGAAGGATATATTTTGAGTTCCTTGAGCTGCTCTTTTACCAGTCTTCCTATCATCGATACTCTGCCGATATCATGTCCGGGAGAAGCTTCAACTGCAACAATATCACCAATTTCCAGCCTGAGACCATTTACATTTCTAAAAAATCCCTTGCGTGTATTCTTGAAACGGATTTCCATAATCTCATCATCATATGCAGTCCCGGGAAAGTCTTTCAGCCAGTCGAAAGAATCTAGCTTGTTGCAACCGGGCTTATATGTTATATCAGGCAGCCGGATCTCATCTCCGCCTTGTGCCTGTAATTCTTCATTCTCTGCCATATCCCTCTTATCTTAAGCTGCTAAAATTTTCCACGCAAAAATAGTGAATAAATGTTTAATTTCATCAGGGGGATAATGATTATCGTATCAGCCTGGTAATCCTTAAAGCAAGGTCAAGGAAAATTATTTTTGCATTGCCGTTTGCTTCAACATGTGAATAAGCAAGGTTAAATTCATCGGTAAGCGGATAAATATTGTTCTGATTGATATAAGGATGGAAATTATCAGAAAAAGAAGCTTCCTCGCCTGACAGGAATACTAAACTGTTTTTAAGCTGGTCGAGAGAAAGCATGAGGTTTTCACGAAGGATCCTGAGTGAGAAAGAAATAAAGTTCTTCTGGTTTTCCCTGCCGGTAGCGGCCATCTCTTCCGACCAGCCGATAATTGAAATGATGTCACGCTTCCATGCATATCTCATAAGGGTTTTAAAACGGTCAAGATTACGAAGTGTGGAATCTTCATTTTCACATAGCTCAATAGCTCTTATGATGTTCCCGTTAGCAACCTTTGCTATATCATTTGCTTTGTTTTCAGTTGTATTGAATCTACCTGCAAGGTAATCCCTGATATCTTTATTGCTGAAAGCCGGTATTTTAATAAGCTGACATCTGGAAAGTATAGTTGAAATCACTTTGTCGGGTTCATCAGATACAAGAAGAAAAAGTGTCTTTTCAGGTGGTTCCTCAATCATTTTCAGGAGTTTGTTGGCTGTTGCCTGATGCATCTTTTCCGGAAGCCAGATAATCATTATCTTAAAATCCGATTCAAAAGACTTGAGACTCAGTTTTTTTATAATTTCAGATGCCTCCGTAGCAAATATAAGCCCCTGGGCATTCCCTACTTCAATTGAATCGAGCCAGTTATTAATGGTAAAGTAGGGCGATCGTTTTACAAACTCCCTCCACTGCTCAATATACGTATCACTGACAGGTTCAGAATTCTTTTTATCTTTTATGACAGGAAATACGAAATGCAGATCGGGATGGATCATCTTTTCATATTTCACGCATGATTTACAAATTCCGCATGAATCCATTTCTGTCCGGTTTTCACAACTGACATACTGAGCATAAGCCAGCGCCAGTGCAAGGCTTCCGCAACCGTCAGGCCCGGAAAATAACTGGGCATGGCTTACTCTTTCCTCTTTTACCGATCTGGTAAGCCTGGCAATAGTCTCTTTTTGTCCTGGAATCTGGGAGAAATTCATTTAATGATCTGGGAGCTATTTCAAAGCATTAAGCGCAGCATCATAATCGGGTTCCTGCCCTATTTCGGGAACAAGCTGCGTATAAATTACTTTCCCGGCTTCATCGATAATAACAATGCTCCTGGCATACAGTCCTTCAAATAGCCCATCAAGAATATCCACTCCGTAAGCTTTACCGAAGGTACTGTTGCGAAATCCGGAGAGAGTGATGACATTGTTAATACCTTCCGCTGCACAGAAATCTCTATGGACAAATGGAAGATCCTTCGAAATTGCCAGAACCAATGTATTGGTCATACCTGCGGCCAGCTGGTTGAATTTTCTGAGTGCTGTTGCACATACGGATGTACCGAGACTGGGGAATATATTCAGGAGGAGTTTTTTGCCTTTAAGCTCTGATAATGAAAGCGAACTCAGATCTGATTTGACTAACGAAAATTCAGGCGCTTTGGCTGAATTTGACGGAAGGTTTCCTGATGTATTTACCGGATTGCCTTTTAATGTGATTTTTGCCATATTTTTTTTCAAAATTAGTTAAACTTTTAACAACTAAGAAACACCTTTACATATCCAAATGTTCAGTTCTTCTCTGTGGTTCTCTGTGTAATAAAAAGGGATAATGAAAAACTCACACAGAGGAAAGCCGGAGAAGACACAGAGGGGCACAGAGAAAAAATCCATTTAATACTTTTTACTGATATTAAGATGATTAATCGAAACAAATATTTCCAAAAAATAATTAGGTTTGTAAAGATTATTAAATAAATAACCAAAAAACACTTATATATGAAAATGATTCAGGACTTCAATTTTAAAGGGAAGAAAGTCATTGTCAGGGTGGATTTCAATGTGCCTCTTGACAAGAAAACCTTTGTTGTTACAGATGATACCCGTATCAGAGGGGCAATACCAACTATCAAAAAGATACTGAAAGACGGAGGATCCGTTATTCTGATGTCGCACCTCGGAAGACCGGAAGGACGTATGGAAAAATATTCACTTAAACCTGTCCTGCCTGTTCTGGAAAAACACCTTGGTATGAAAGTACTGTTTGCCGATGACTGCCTTGGTGAATCAGCAGTAAAAATGTCTGCTGCATTAATGCCGGGAGAGGTATTGCTGCTGGAGAATGTAAGGTTTTATCCGGAAGAAGAAGGCAAGCCGTTATTGCCGGACACTGCAACCGATGAGGAGAAGAAAACAGCAAAAGCTGAAATGAAAGTAAAACAGAAAGAACTGGCCAAAAAACTGGCAGGTTATGCTGAAGTATATGTTAATGATGCATTCGGAACAGCACACAGGGCACACGGAACAACCGCCGTGATTCCAGAATATTTCCCAAAAGATAAGATCATGTTCGGATTCCTTATCAACAGCGAACTGGCAGCAATGGACAAAGTGCTTAATAATGCCCAGCGACCATTTACTGCCATTATGGGCGGGGCAAAGGTTTCGGATAAAATAATGATAATCGAAAACCTGCTCAACAGGGTTGATAACCTTATAATAGGGGGAGGTATGACATATACCTTTATTAAGGCAAAAGGAGGTAAGATTGGCAAATCTCTTTGTGAGGAAGATAAACTCGACCTGGCACTGAAGATCATCGAAAAAGCAAAGGAAAAGAAAGTCAATCTCTATTTACCGGTTGACAGTCTTAATGCGGATAAGTTTGAAAATGATGCGAATACGGCTGTGACAGCAGTTGACGCAGTAGAGGACAACTGGCTCGGACTTGATATTGCTGAAAAAACAATCAGGGAATTTACAGCAGTAATCGCAAACTCAAAAACAATTCTCTGGAACGGACCAATGGGAGTATTTGAAATGGAGAAATTCTCAAAAGGGACCACAGCTGTTGCAAAGGCAATAGCTGATGCCACGGCAAAAGGTGCATTCAGTCTTATCGGCGGCGGCGATTCGGTTGCTGCAATCAACAAGAATGGGCTTGCAGATAAGGTTAGCTATGTTTCAACTGGCGGGGGAGCAATGCTTGAATATATGGAAGGCAAAAAGCTTCCCGGGATTGTGGCGATAAGAGGAGAATAGGGTGCAAGGGCGCAATGGCACAACAGCATAAGAGATGATTAATAACTGGAGGTTGCATGAAAATGCAACCTTTTTTTCACAACGTACAATATGGATTTCCATGGATCTGATCCATGAATAACTCCGTGTTGCACCGTTTCCTCAATGGTAAAACAATTTCAAAAAACATAAAAATAAGAGTGATGGAAATACGTTATCTTTACTGCTGGTTATGAAAAGACCTTTGTCAGTTATATTACTTCTGTTGCTGTACTTTACGGGCTGTAACAAAACAGATAACCCGAAGTTATCGGGGATTGATACTATTAATAATTTACTTTATGGTGAAGGTCCATACTATGCAATAGGGTTGAACTTTTCAACAGCTGAAAAGGTGTCAACACTTAAAGATCCGGGACCGGACATTACTTTAGAAAATGATGGAACCCTTATTAACCTTATTCTTCAGACGGATATGGGTTTAAACGCATTTAATCTGATGGGAGAATATGCGGATGCTGCATCATCTCAACAGGCATTTAATAATCTGACATCACCAGTTGTCACGGAATGGGCTGACTGGGCTTTTTCAATAAAGCCGGACCAGGTATGGATATACCGGTCAGGGACCGAACATTATGCAAAAATCAGGATAATATCCACCATCTCTGAGACCAGGAACAGCAGGGATTACGCTGAATGCACCTTTGAATGGGTTTATCAACCGGACGGAACTTTAACTTTTCCCGGCAAATGAGACCGGATTTATTAAACCGGATATTTCAAATTAAAGATCAAACCAGTTTTCAGGATACAGCCCTGGAAATATTTGCTTATCAGTTTGCTAATAATCCGGTTTATAATGATTTCATAAAGCAGCTCGGTCTTAATCAGAACGCGGTTCATGCAGTTCCTGACATCCCCTTCATTCCTGTAGAGTTTTTTAAAAGTCATAAAATAGTGACCGGAAGCCATCCGGCCGCGATCATCTTTGAAAGCAGTGGTACATCGGGGAAATATGTCAGTAAACACTTTGTAGCCGATCCGGCATTATATGCGGAGAGTCTTTTAAGGACATTCAGACTCTTTTATGGCGAACCATCAGAATATTTCATTGCTGCTTTGCTGCCCTCATCTGTTGAAAGGAAAAATTCTTCCCTTACTTTCATGATGCAGGATCTGATTAACAGAAGTGCAAATCCCTTCAGTGGATTCTATCTGAACAATATCAGGGGAATGATTTCCTCCATTAAACAGAGCCGTTCAGCAAATCAAAAAGTTTTTTTAATAAGTGTAAGTTATACACTTATTGATCTGGCTGAAGAATATTCACCGGATCTTTCAGGTGTTATTGTGATGGAAACAGGAGGGATGAAGGGCAGGAGAAAAGAAATGACACGGGAAGGACTTCATTCGGTTCTGAAAAAGAAATTCAATCTGCCTGCCATTCATTCTGAATACGGGATGACCGAACTTTTAAGTCAGGCCTATTCAAAGGGAGAAGGGATTTTCTATTGTCCGCCGTGGATGAAAATATTTATCAGGGATCCTCAGGATCCTCTGACATTGATATCTGAACCAGGAAGAACCGGAGGAATTAATATAATAGACCTTGCCAATATTTACTCTTGTTCCTTCATTGCTACAGACGATCTCGGAAGGATTCATGAAGACGGAGGATTTGAGGTACTTGGAAGGCTTGACAACTCCGATATCCGCGGCTGTAACCTTCTTATAGAATAAAAAAGGTCGTGCAAGTCGTGCAAGTCCGGCAAGACCGCCATCGAGGTTAACAAGCGCAAAAATTTTCCCGCCAGCTTTAAAAACTAATGTTTCATCATCGAAAGGAAAGCTTTCAGTGGCATCCTGTTTCGATATACAATATTCTCTTAATGTTTCAATATTCATTTAACCATTTTATCTGAGCGTAGGATAAAAAGCATCCTCGATATGATCAATCTGGTATGATTCACCTTTCTTTATAACAGCAATTACGTCAAACCGGCTTTCTTTACTGATGTTATACCTTTTCAGATAACCATCGGCAGCATAAATTATTGATTTTTGTTTTTCGGGGATTACAGCACTTGCAGGAGGGACCAGGGGATCATCTTTTCGGGTTTTCACCTCCACAAAAACAATAAAATCTTTATTCTCACTGATTATATCAATTTCATGTTTTCCCCATTTCCAGTTACGGAAGAGAATCTTATAGCCGGCTTTTTTCAGATGTTCGGCGGCAATATCTTCCCCTTTCTGACCCAGATTATGTGACTCAGCCATTTTAAATTTCAATCAGTTTGTTCCTTATAGCAAAGAGAATAAGACTGGCAGTGTTCTTTGAATTGGTTTTCCCGAGGAGATTGGCACGGTGTTTATCGACAGTTCTTTTACTGATGAAAAGAGCATCAGCAATTTCCTGGTTTGAGAGTCCTTCGCATATTTTAAACAGGATCTCCTTTTCTCTTTTCGACAGGTTGGCTGATTTACTTTCCTGTTCACGATGCTTGATTTTCTGAATAACATGATAAAGAAGTTCCTGGGAGAAATAACTTCCGCCTTTTTTCACTGTCAGTATAGCTTCTCTGACTTCAGAAATATCAGAGTCTTTAAGCAGGAAGCCCTTTGCTCCGGCATCAACCATTTTATAATAGTATTCCTCTTCACCATACATCGAAAGAGCTATGATGTTTATATCAGGACAAATTTTAAGACCTTTTTTTGTAGCTTCAATACCATCCATCTCCGGCATATTAATGTCCATAAGGGCAATATCGGCCTCGGTGATATTAAGTAATTTCAGAAAATCCTCCCCGTTAGAAGCTTCTCCGGTCACTTCAAAATCAGGAAAAGCATTAAGAAGTATCTTTAATCCGTTCCGGAAAAGCTGGTGATCGTCTGCTATTATTATTTTTATTTTATCCATCTGGTAATATGAATAGAACTTACTGTTATATTTTACATTCCCCCTTCCCAGCCTTCCCCCGGGGGGGCAGGAGTCTTTATCATCATTTCCCCCTTGGGGGAAACAGAAAAGGGGGTAATTCTTTCTTAGTCTGTTACTTTTATAAAGGCACTGGTTCCTTTACCCGGATTACTTTCGAGGATAAAAACCCCTTCTACTGTTTTAACCCTGGTTTCAATATTTGACAACCCCATCCCTTTTGTATCATCATTGTTGAGAGTGGATGTGTCGAACCCCCGGCCGTTATCGTAAAATTGCAAGGTAACAAATTTTTCATGCTTGTTTAATTCTATTTCTATCCTTGATGCGCCTGAATGTTTAATTGCGTTGTTAATCAGTTCACATACAGCACGATACATCACAACCTCCTTATCATTCTCCAGTCTCAGGTTTTCCATATTCGATTTAAAATCTATTTCAACGGTCTTTGTCTGGTTTATCTTCGTGGTAAATGCACCTATTGCACTTGCCAGGCCAAAATTCGAAAGAATATGCGGGCTGAGGTTGTTTGATACATCCTTGATAGTGCTGATTGCTTCATTAACAAGGTGGTTGGTGTTATTCAGAATGACTTTATCGGATGGATCACTTATCCTGGCAGTAAGCGATGACAGGGACATTTTAACTGTCGAAAGAAGCGGTCCGAGTCCGTCGTGAAGATCTTTTGCGAATCTTTTTCTTTCGTTCTCTTCAGTATTGATTATTGCGTTAAGAACCCTCTTCTCAGTTCGTGTGCGGTCAGTTTCAGCTCTTTTCAGTGAATAAAAGATCTCACGGATGAGAACTACGCCTACAATGATCATAAAAGAGACAAGCACTCCGATCCATTCGTCTATATTCACCCACAGATCTGTAGGTGTCCCGCGGATTAATTCAAACAGCTGAATTATCTTGCGCACTGCCATTAATACAAATGACAATGAGAGAAGCATCCATGAAAGCCTGTATTTTGTGAGTTTCATGAATCCCAGGGCAATAGATGCGGCAAAGATTTGCAGCACAATAGAGATGACCAGGGCGATAAGTTTTACCATGTCTGATTTTTATATGTTACAAAAATAGGACTAATTTAAATAAAGGCACAACGGCTCAGTGGCTCAACAATAAGAATGAATGATTTTCTCTTTGTGCCTTTGCGCCCCTGCGCCTTTGTCCCTTTTTCTTACCTTTGACCGTTCTAAAAGCTGGATATGAAAGTAATATATAATCTTGGTATAATAATTTATACGGCACTTGCACATCTTATATCTCCGTTTAATAAAAAAGCAAGATTATATATTAAGGGAAGGATCGGATGGGAGAAAAATCTTGCTGAAAAAATTAATCATGGCGATAAATATATCTGGATTCATTGTGCATCTCTGGGTGAGTTTGAACAGGGAAGACCTGTTATTGAGAAAGTAAAAAAAGAAATGCCGCATTTTAAGATTATTCTGACTTTCTTCTCACCATCAGGTTATGAGATACGGAAGAATTACCAGCTTGCGGATATAATTTGTTATCTGCCTTACGATACCCCTGGCAATGCTGAAAAATTCATCAGCCTGATTGATCCAGGATTAGTCATTTTTGTTAAATATGAATTCTGGTACAATTATATATCAGTACTTAAGAGAAAAAACATTCCTCTATATCTTATTTCAGGGATATTCAGGAAGGAACAGCAGTTCTTTAAATGGTATGGATCATTTTTCCGGCAAATATTGAAAATGTTCTCAAGGATTTTTGTCCAGGATATGCGCTCGTTTGATCTTCTTCGGGGCATAGGGATTGAAAATGTATCCCTCGCTGGCGATACCCGTTTTGACAGAGTAATGCAGATTGCCGGAAATGCAAAAGATATCATCCAGATTGAACGCTTCAGGGGAGAAGAGAAGTTGTTTTTGGCCGGCAGCAGTTGGAAACAGGATGAAGAGATAATATCCCAATATATTAACCGGTACCCTGACAAGATGAAATGGGTATTTGCACCCCATGAAATAGACATTAATAATATTGAAAGACTTGAGAAACTGATCAGGATTAAGCATGTGAGGTTCTCTCAGTTCTCAGAAGATTTTACTGATGCAAGAGTGATGATTATTGACAATATTGGTATGCTTTCTTCTGCATACCGGTATGCATATATTGCTGCGGTTGGAGGAGGATTCGGGAAAGGCATCCACAATATTCTTGAGCCTGCATGCTGGGGCATACCGGTACTTTTTGGTCCGAACCATGAAAAATTCAGAGAGGCTGCTGACCTTTTAAGTATCGGAGGAGCAAAATCTTTTAATTCATATGATAGTTTTAAAGATGCACTTGATATATTCTTAGACAACAAAATTCTTTATTCACAGGCCGCTGAAGCAGCAGGGGATTATGTAAAAGAAAACACCGGAGCCACCGGTAAAATCATGCAGGGAATCGTCTGAAAAGATACTAACAGATTATGCTCATAATTTGTTAAAAACTAATCTTTTTGAAATTATAGGGATCATTCAAAGAGATGTAAATTGTCGCTCCGGAATTGTAAAAATTATGATTCCGGAATTTTAATCTAATCAGGTAATTACGATAAAATAAAATTTATTAATCCTTAATCCTAATACTATGATGAAGCAATTCAAACACGTTTTTACAATGTTGATATTCCTGTTCATAGCAGTAATGGCAAATGGGCAGGGAGTCACAACATCGTCACTGAGCGGCAAGATAGTTGATAGCAAAGGTGAACCTTTAGCAGGTGCGACGATCCTTGCCACTCATGTACCTTCTGGAACAATATACGGAGCTACTGCCAATAATCAGGGATTGTATACCATTCAGGGTATGCGTCCCGGGGGGCCATACAAAGTAGAAATCTCATTTGTCGGGTATTCCAAGGAAACTTTCACAGATATTAACCTTCTGTTAGGAGAGAATTTTGATCTATATACCCCAATGAAAGAGTCAAACAAGGAGCTTGCAATAGTTACGGTTATCGGGACAAGACCTTCTGCATTCAGTACAGAAAAAATGGGAGCCTCCACGAACATAAACAAAACTGATATGGCTTTGATTCCTTCAATGAATCGTTCTCTTGGAGACTATACCAAGCTTTCACCCTATTCAACAGGGACAGGGTCATACGTCGGACGTGAAGCCTACAATACCAATGTTACTGTTGACGGTGCTAACTTTAACAACAACTTCGGTTTGTCAGGCACAAATATGCCCGGTGTATCCGGAGAACCTATCTCGATGGAGTCAATTGAAGAGATCCAGGTAGCGGTAGCGCCGTTTGATGTTCGTCAGTCAAACTTCACGGGTGCCGGAGTCAATGCAATAACCAAAAGCGGAACCAACCACTTCAGAGGATCAGTATATGGTTATTATCGCGATCAAAGCTTCAATGGTAAAAAAATACGTGATACAGAACTGACTGTTGCTGAATCGGCAAAAAAAGCCTACGGTTTTACACTGGGAGGTCCGATTATTAAAAACAAACTTTTCTTCTTTATCAGCGGTGAAAAAGAAACTACTCTGACTCCGGGTAATACACTGCTTGCACTTGATGATGGCCGGGATCCGTTAACTGATCTGAATGTCAATACCAGAGTCTGGGCTGACAGTCTCCAGAGGTTCTCCCAGTTGCTGAAAGATAATTTTAATTATGAGACCGGAGCGTATGAAAACTGGGGAGGTGACAATGATATGAATAACAAGATTCTTCTCAAATTAGACTGGAACATCAGCAAGAATCACAAGTTGACCCTTCGGTACAACTTTTCTGAGAGTTCGACTGTATTCAGACCGAGCAACAGCGGTGATGCAAGACCTTCAATATCCACGGGTCGCCACAGCCGCACCGGTGGTATGTCATTTGAAAATTCACAGTATTTCAATTCCAACAAGCTGCATTCCATTACAGCTGAAGTGAACAGCCGTTTTGGTGAAGTATCAAACAAATTCCTGCCTGCATATACACTCTATAAACAGCCACGTGCAAGCAACAGCTCAGTGTTCCCGTTTATAGATATAATGTTTGGAAACGCAACTACTGGCGATGTTCAGATGTCGGCAGGTTATGAATTATTCTCTTATAAAAACAGGGTGGATAATAATACCCTTATTCTTACAGATAATGTTTCCTATCAGCTGGATAAACACAATTTCACATTAGGGCTGTCGTATGAACATCAGTATTTTGCCAACAGCTACCTGCGCCAGGGATCTTCATATTACAGGTTCAAGAATCTTGCATCTTTTGAAAGGTTTTTAAATGGCGATGGTGACGGACAGCCATATAATGAAAATTATGATCCAATAAATTTTGCATACACTTATCCGATCAATGGTTTAACAAATCCTATTGCCGAGTTATCTTTTGGTCAGTTTTCAACATATCTACAAGATGAATTCAGTGTACTTGACAACCTGAAAGTAACAGGCGGTGTCCGTATCGATCTTCCGATGTATCTTGACGGAGCACTGGATAATCCAAGCCTTCATGGTGTAACCTTTGCAGATGGTGAAGAGGTTAATCTTTCAACATGGCCAGAATCTAGGGTACTTTGGTCACCGCGCATCGGATTTTCATATGATGTACTTAATAATAAAGTGCTCAAGATTCGGGGAGGTACAGGTATTTTCACAGGACGTATTCCTTTTGTATGGTTTACCAACCAGCCAACAAACAGCGGCATGATCCAATATCAGCTTGTAATTAATTCAAATGGAGGTGCTACCAGCCAGGCTCGCCTGGCCAGGCTTCCGTTGCTAACTGATGCATCTCAACTATTACAAGATGCTACAATTTCTGATATATTTCCTCAGGCTAACGTCGCCGGAGGAAGGATAGCTGCTATTGCAAAAGATTTTGAACTCCCTCAGGTATGGCGTACAAGCCTGGGATTTGATATAAAGCTGCCACTGGACATGATGTTAACCCTTGAAGGAGTTTACACAAAAGATTTAAATGCAATCCAGTTTGAGAATATCAACTTACAACCGGCTGCAGGCACATATTTTGCAGGGGACAATGAACTTCCCTGGTGGTCAAATTCTTCCACTGCTACCAAATATATCACCGCACCCTGGACTGATGTGGTTATTATGCGCAACACAAACAAAGGGCAGGGATATTCCGTTTCGGCCCAGATTGACCTGCCAAGAGTTTACGGATTCAGCGGTATGATAGGTTATTCAAGAAGCTGGAATAAAGAGGTAACAGGCAAATCAGGATCTGATCCGTTCTCGGCCTGGCAGTACAGGCAGATGACTCGGGAGCTTAATTCAGACGAGTTGGGTTTATCTTATAACAATACACCTCACCGGGTTGTTGCTTCTTTTAACTACACCGTTGAATATGCAAAATATTTCGGATCATCACTCGCATTTTTCTATAATGGCTATAAGGGCGATGCATACTCATACATCTATAACGGAGATGCAAACAGGGATGGAACTTCATCTCATGAATTAATGTATATACCTGAGGATGCTTCTGATTTCGTGTTTACTTCTCAGGCTGATGCAGATGCATATTTTGCTTTTGCAGCACAGGATCCTTATCTGAAAAAGCATGTGGGTGAATTCATGCTTAGAAATGGCGCTTATGCACCATGGCAGAGCCGTCTTGATATGCGCTTCATGCAGGAGTTTAAGCTGAAGGTCAAGGAACAGGTGAACAAACTTCAGTTTACAGTCGACATTGTTAACTTCCTGAACCTGCTAAATTCAAGCTGGGGTCTCAACCAGAGTGTTGTAACGACTTCCCCGTTGATAATAAATTCATCTGCACCAAATTATGGGAGAGATCCTGTAACAGGAAAGCTGATGGTCAGCATGAGACAAATTGGAGGAGAATACATAACAAAATCTTTCCAGGATCCTACTTCTGTCGCTGGCACCTGGGGTATTCAGCTTGGCTTAAGATATTTATTCAATTAACAAAAGAATTTATGTTAAACCCCGGAGTTTTTCCGGGGTTTTTTTATGGCATAAATTGAATGGCTTTTATGAACATTCATTAATCTTCAGATAATTAATTAATTTGATCCGGCTGGGAATCATGTTATAGCATAAGGTACTGAAAAACAGGCAGTATTATTATAGTTAATAACTATACTGCCAAATGTTGATAAACTTAAATTTTTTGTCTTGCATTGAGATTATTGCTTATCTAATTTAGCACTTACCCGCTTTACAAATCAGTGGCCGTTTAATCTCATTAAAATCAGAGAATAACAGAAATATATTTTAATATATGGGAGAACTTTTTGTCCAGGAATCAGCTATAGCATCTGAGAAAACAGAAGGCGAACAGCAAACATATGAGGTTCAGAAAAAAAATGCAGGGAAGGAACATATTAAATCAAACGAATGGGAGAACCCAACGGTTGTGTATTCTCATAATGAAGCTGTGGAAGCAAGCATTCAGTACTTCAACGGTGATGAACTTGCTGCAAGAGTATGGGCAAATAAATATGCTTTGAAAGATTCATTCGGTAACCTGTATGAAAAAACACCCGATGATATGCATCACAGGCTTGCCCGGGAAATACACAGGATTGAGCTCAGATATAAAAATCCATTGCCTGAAGATCTGATTTACAGTGTCCTTAAAGACTTCAGATATATAGTTCCCCAGGGTGGACCAATGACAGGTATAGGGAATGAATACCAGATAGCTTCGCTGTCAAATTGTTTTGTTATCGGAAACGACGGATCATCTGATTCTTACGGCGGAATAATGAAAATTGACCAGGAGCAGGTTCAACTGATGAAACGCCGCGGTGGTGTTGGACATGATCTGTCTCATATCCGTCCCCAAGGGACACCCGTACTGAACAGCGCTCTGACCTCAACCGGAGTTGTGCCATTTATGGAAAGGTATTCCAACTCAACACGTGAAGTTGCCCAGGACGGAAGGAGAGGAGCTCTTATGCTTTCAATATCGATCAAGCACCCCGATTCGGGAAATTTCATCGATGCAAAACTGGAAAGCGGGAAGGTTACCGGGGCAAATGTCTCAGTAAAAATCACTGATGAATTCATGAAAGCTGTTGAAGGAAAAACAACCTTCAGGCAGCAATATCCTATAAACTCTGATAATCCTAAATTTGTAACCGATATTGACGCCGTTCAGCTCTGGGGCAAGATAATCCATAATGCCTGGAAATCAGCTGAACCGGGAATGCTTTTCTGGGATACAATAATCAGGGAGAGTGTTCCCGATTGCTATGCAGATCTGGGTTTTGCAACAATCTCTACAAACCCGTGCGGTGAGATTCCATTATGTCCGTACGATAGCTGCAGATTGCTGGCAATTAATCTTTACAGCTACGTTTCGGATTCGTTTACAGACAAGGCAGAATTTGATTTTGAATTATATAAGGAACATGTTGGCCTTGCTCAACGGATGATGGATGATATAATTGACCTGGAACTTGAAAAGATCGATTCTATTTTATCCAAGATTGATTCTGATCCGGAGTGTGATGAACTTAAGAGGGTTGAAAGGAACATGTGGAAAAACATCAGAAAAAAATCAGAAGAGGGAAGAAGAACGGGAATAGGTATAACAGCAGAAGGAGATATGCTTGCTGCTCTCGGATTAAGATATGGCAGTGATGAGGCAATTGATTTTTCAGTTGAAGTCCATAAAACACTTGCCCTGGAAGCTTATAAATCATCAACATACCTTGCCAAGGAAAGAGGTCCGTTTGTAATTTATGACTCTGAACGAGAGAAAGATAATCCCTTTATTCTGAGGATGAAAGAGGCAGATCCAGTTATGTATAATAATATGGTGAAGTTCGGGCGGAGAAACATTGCGCTGCTGACAATTGCACCAACAGGCACTACAAGTCTGATGACCCAGACAACTTCAGGGATAGAACCTATCTTTTCCACATTTTATAAACGCAGGAGAAAAGTCAATCCCAATGATAAGGATGTAAGGATCACTTTTCAGGATGAGGTAGGTGATTCATGGGAAGAATTTAATGTATTTCATCATAAGTTTGTCGATTGGCTTAAGCTTCATGATTACGATCCTGACGAGGTAACCAGGATGGGAGACGAAGAAATTGAATCGATAATTGCCAAATCCCCTTATTATAAAGCAACGGCAAACGATATAGACTGGATTGCAAAAGTGAGGATGCAGGGAGCAATACAGAAATGGGTCGACCATTCAATAAGTGTTACAATAAACCTCCCGGCAGATGCGAAGGAAGATCTCGTAAGCGAACTGTATCTTACTGCCTGGAAATCGGGATGCAAGGGTGCCACAGTATATCGCGACGGATCAAGAAACGGGGTGCTTATTTCAGGAAAGCCTGAGCTGCGGACTGAACGGCCAAAGCGTCCCAAAATTCTCGATTGTGATGTGATCAGGTTTAATATTAATGAAGAAAAATGGGTTGCATTCGTTGGTCTGAAAGAGAGCAGACCTTATGAAATTTTTACCGGCCTGGCTGATGAGGAGATTTTCCCTATTCCAAAAAGCATTATCAAGGGAAAAATAATCAAGATCAGGGATGAAGACGGGAAACCGCGTTACGATTTTCAATATACTGACAAGTACGGATATAAAAAGACAATCGGAGGTCTGTCACATATGTTCAAGCCTGAATTCTGGAATTATGCAAAGCTTATTTCAGGAGTTCTGAGGTACGAGATGCCGATTGCGGATGTGGTAAACCTTGTATCATCCCTGAAGCTCGACAGTGAATCGATTAACAACTGGAAGAATGGAGTCGAAAGAGCCCTGAAAAAGTATATTCCCAATGGTACAAAGGCAAAAGGAAAATGTGGTGAATGCGGTTCAGACAACATTGTTTATGAAGAAGGTTGTCTTATCTGTAAGGATTGCGGTTCATCAAAATGCGGGTAGGTTAACTGTAGTGGATCCCTGAAACGGTATTTTATATTAATCAGAAGGGTGCTTTTTACAGGTGCCCTTTTTTATCCGGTGGCTTTTGAATTATTGCACAAAGCAAAATCCCTCTGTCCTTACAGACGATGGTATCTTTCTCAATTAGTACCCTGAGTTTTCCGAATAACATTTTCAGGTACTTTTTGAAAAAATCAGTGAACATAGTACCAAATGGTATCCTGGAAAGGAGGACCTGTAAATGTACCTTCAGGGTGTTTTTTGATCTTGCTGTCCGGGCAATAAGCCGGCCGTCCTTATTAAAGTAGGGACATGGTAACCTTCCATCTCGCTGAGATTTAAGTCCGACAACTTTATAATTCTTCTTATAATATTTGCTGAAACTGACAAATTTTATATCAGCATTAATACTTTTGGCAATATATTTCACAGACTCCTCGCTGAACCACCAGGAATGTACTGGAGGAAGGTCAGATGCCCACGTTATATCATCCGTGAAAAATGATTTATTTGGAGTGGTAATGATAGCCTGTCCACCAGGTTTAAGAAGTGTCAAAGCCAAAGCAAGGAAATTCTGAGGATCATCAACATGTTCAATTACTTCTGTAAAGATGACAATATCGTACAATTCTGCATTGTTGGTTGCATATTCTGCAATTCCGTTACAGATATAATAATTGCCAAATGATTCTTTTGCCTGGCTGACCGCAGTTTCGGAAATATCGATGCCTTTAGCATTGTAGCCAGCCTTCACAAGAGCGAATGTAAAGTAGCCCAGACCGCTTCCAATTTCAAGTATCCTGGCCGCTTTATTGTCAATGACCAGTTGAGATAAAGCTTCTTTCACTCCCCAATATGCTTCAGCTGAGTCTGCAAGGTATTTTAACGGTTCTGCAAACTTTTTGACAAACCTGGCATATCGCAGGTATCGGTTATATCCGGGTACTCTGTCTGCATTATTATAGATGTTTTCATAAATGGAGGAAGCATCTGCCCTTGGAAGCGAAAAAGCTGTATTACAATGCCTGCAATGATAAATCTTATAAGTGGCAGGTTCCTGGTATCCAGGGTATTCACCATATCTCAGTTCAGCGGTATCACCGCATAACAAGCAGGTTGCAACATTAATATTCATGGAATTTTCAGCATGATTCTCAATTTAAGACTTTAAGTTCCTTTCCGATCTTTTCAAAAGCATTTATAGCCTTATCGAGGTGCTCTTTTTCATGTGCCGCCGAGAGCTGTACTCTTATTCTTGCCTGATCTTTTGGAACAACAGGATAATAAAATCCTATGACATAAATATCTTCTTTTAAAAGTCTGGCTGCAAACTCCTGGGACAGTTTGGCATCATATAACATCACTGCGCATATTGCAGATTTTGTGGGTTTTATGTCAAATCCAAGCCTGGTCATCCGGCTGATAAAATATTCAGCATTCCGGTGAAGTTTATCCTGCAGGACATTTGTCTCTGTCATCATATCGATCATTTTGATCCCTGCTGCAGCAACCAGTGGTGGTATCGAATTTGAGAAGAGGTAAGGTCGTGATCTCTGGCGGAGCAGTTCGATAATTTCTTTTTTCCCTGTTGTAAAACCGCCAATAGCTCCGCCAAATGCCTTTCCGAGGGTACCGGTTATTATTTCAACATGTCCCATGAGGTTATATAGTTCTGTAACGCCTCGTCCGGTTTCTCCGACAACTCCTGCAGAATGAGATTCATCGACCATGACCATAGCGCCATACAGGTTTGCAAGCTCCACAATTTTATTCAGAGGGGCAACATTCCCGTCCATAGAGAAAACTCCATCAGTAACAATTAAACGGAAGCGTTGTTCCTGCGCCAGCTGAAGCTGCGTCTCAAGATCTTCCATGTCAGCGTTATCATACCTGTACCGCTGGGCTTTACAAAGCCGGACGCCATCGATAATTGAAGCATGATTCAATGCATCCGAAATTATTGCATCTTCGCTTGTAAGAAGCGGTTCAAACACGCCGCCATTGGCATCAAAGCATGCAGCATAAAGGATCGTGTCTTCGGTATTGAAGAACTTTGCAATTTTTCTTTCCAGTTTTATGTGGAGATCAGTTGTTCCGCAGATAAACCTGACCGATGACATCCCGTAACCATGATCGTCCAGTGCTGATTTTGCTGCTTCAACAAGATTCGGATTATTTGAAAGTCCGAGATAATTATTGGCACAGAAATTCAACACTTTTTGGCCGCTGTTCAGCTCAATTTCAGCGCCTTGTGGAGATATGATAACACGTTCATTTTTATAGAGGCCAGCTTCTTTTATCTCTTTAAGCTGGTTCGTAAGATAATTCTGAAAGGCAGTATACATGTGTATTTTTTTGCATTACAAAGAAAATACAAAATTGATGATTACCTAAGGTCTAATTTATGATGATAATCATTTATCGTAACAAAATTTCTACGGATTAAAGACCATATTTTTCTATGATCTTTTCTTTTGTTAATCCAAGGATTTCATATTTCTTTCCAACTTTAATAAAGGCAGATAATGCCTTTTCAAGATGATGAATCTCGTGCCCGGCAGAAATCTGAGTTCTGATCCTTGCCTGTCCGTTCGGAACTACAGGAAAGAAAAAGCCAATTGCGTAGATTCCTTCGTTATACAGGTCCTTCGAGAAATCCTGGGATAATTTTGCATTGAACAGCATAACGGGTACAATCGGACTATCACCTTCCTTCAGAATAAACCCGGCTTCAGTCAATCCCTTTCTCCACCAGTTTGCATTTCTTTCAAGCTTGTCACGTCTTTCAGTACTTGAAGACAGAATATCAAATACTTTAAGCACCCCTGAAATAATTACCGGAGAAATAGTGTTGGAAAAGAGATATGGACGTGCTTTCTGCCTGCATATCTGGACTATTTCCTTTCTTCCTGATACACATCCTCCGGAAGCTCCGCCAAGAGCTTTCCCGAAAGTTGTGGTAATTATATCAATTTTGCCAATAACATTAAAATGTTCATGAGTTCCTCGTCCGGTTCTTCCAAGAAATCCTGATGAATGGGAATCATCTACAAGTATCATTGCATCATATTTCTCGCAGAGTCTTACCATTTCATCAAGTTTGGCAAGGTCGCCATCCATTGAGAAAACGCCATCGGTTATAACCAGCTTTATTCTCTTGTCTGCATGAAGTTGAAGTTTCTCTTCCAGATGCTCCATATTAGAATGTTTGAAAGTATCATGCTGAGCACTGCAAAGCCTCATCCCGTCAATTATAGATGCATGAACGAGCCTGTCTGAAATCATTATGTCTTCACTGGTAAGTAATGCTTCAAAAACTCCGGCGTTGGCATCCATGCATGAAGGGAACAGGATTGTGTCTTCAGTGCCAAGGAATTCTGTAACCCTGTTTTCAAGTTCCCTGTGAATATCCTGTGTTCCGCAAATAAAGCGTACTGACGACATGCCATAGCCTCTTTTTTCAAGTCCTTCATGTGCAGCTTTCAGAACATCAGGGTGGCTTGATAATCCAAGATAGTTGTTGGAACACATATTAATTACATTCTTAATACTGGCTCCTGAAGGAAATTCAACTTCAATATCAGCTGCCTGAGAAGAATGAATAAACCGTTCTTCTTTAAAAATCCCGGCATTCCGGATCTCTGCCAGCTGATTCTGGTAAAGATTTTTGATCTTATCGCTATAGCTCATGGTTATTATGAATATTAATTTTAAGTTGGTGGATTCCGGATTTATTATTGTGCAGTTAATGGAACACGATGTATTTTAAAAATAAATCGATTAAAAACAGGTATACTATTTATTAATATACTGGTTTACAAGTGCAACAATATTATTCACAGTGTCAAATGCTTCAGGAGTAGCTTTTGACGGTGGTATTTTTATCTTGAATTTATTCTCAAGAAAAACCAGCAGGGAAACCATTGAAAAAGAATCTACATATCCACTGGATATAAGTGGGGTATCATAGGTTATTTTTTCATCATCATCATCGAGATATTCATTGATGACATAATTCAGGATAAGGTCTTTAATATCTTCCATATAGCTAAGTATTTAAAATTCATTATATTAATATATATTTATTATTGATTAATCATTTTCCAAAGTAGAAATGTCCCCGATATCTTCACCCCATTCCTTTGCGTGCAGTAATCTTCTCATTATTTTACCGCTGCGGGTTTTTGGAAGCTTTTCCATATACTCGATTGACTGGGGCATCGCAATGGGGGAGAGTTTTTTCCTTATAAAATTCATTATTTCAAGCTCCAGATCAGGGCCCGGATTGAATCCGGGTTTAAGAGTAATAAATGCTTTAACAACTTCCATATTGATCTCATCGGGTTTTGCAACTACTGCCGATTCTCCGACGGCCGGATGTTCAAGCAGGGCAGATTCCACTTCAAACGGACTTACAAGGTGTCCGCCGGTATTAATAACATCATCATCTCTGCCGACAAACCAGAAATATCCTTCACTGTCAATGCTTGACCTGTCACCTGTCAGATACCACCCGTTAATAAATTTCTCGCGGTATTTCTCTTCATTATTCCAGTAGCTCCTCATCATTGCAGGCCATCCAGGTTTAAACGCAATAAGTCCTACCTGCCCCGGCTCTGTAATTGGTTCATATTTTTTTGCATCGAGTACCACACCAGTAATTCCAGGGAATGACTTACCCATTGATCCCGGTTTTACTTTCATCCCCGGGAAATTGGTAATCATTATTGAGCCTGTCTCAGTCTGCCAGAAAGTATCATGGAAGAGTTTTCCAAACATTTTCTGCGACCATATTACAGCCTCAGAATTCAAGGGTTCCCCGACGCTTGCAAGGTGACGTAAGCTTGAAAGATCAAAATCGCTGACGATATCTTCTCCTGCTTTCATCAGCGATCTAATGGCAGTAGGAGCAGAATACCACATGGTGATCCTGTAATCTTCAATAAATTTATACCATGCCTGAGCTGAAAAGCCTGCATCAAGAACACACTGAGTGATTCCAAGACTCCATGGTCCTATTATTCCATACGATGTGCCTGTTACCCATCCTGGATCCGCAGTACACCAGTAAATGTCATCCTCCTGTAAATCAAGCACCCACTTGGCAGTAAGATATTGTGAAATTATTGAATAATGTACATGTTTCACACCTTTGGGCTGTCCGGTGGTTCCGGATGTGTAATGCAGTACTGATGGTGATTCCGCCCTGGTGGGATATATTTCAAAATTCTCAACCGGTTTTGATTCCTGCAGACTGAAAGGAAGCTCCCTTGATTCTAATTTTTTTGTTTTATTGTGATCAACTATCACAATAAATTCAAGATTTGGAAGACGTTCAAGAACCTTCCTTACTTTAGATAAATGTTTACGTTGCGTTATAATTGCCTTTGTTTGTGCATTCTCAAGTCTTACAAAAAGAGATTCATCGCCAAAGGCAGAAAAAAGCGGCTGGACAATCGCACCTATTTTGAGAACTCCAAGAAATGAAAAATATAATTCAGGGATCCGATCCAAAAACAGACATACCCTGTCTTCATTCTTAATTCCGATATTACGCAGGAAGTTGCCAATAGTATTTCCTGCCAGCCGTATATCGTTAAAGGAATATTGCTTTTTAATACCTCCAAATCCTTCGTAAAAGAGAGCAGTTTTATCGGCTTTTCCTTTGAGGCAAATCCTGTCAGAGCAATACCATCCTATATTTAAAACATTGCCATCTGTGTATTCTAATTCTTTTTCTGCAACTGACCACTCAAAATTCCTGACCCTATCTTCGTAAAGACCGAAATTTGACATGAAAAAAATGTATTAATAAATTACTCAGATATCCAAGATATGTATTTTTTTTTCAGCTATTGTTACTCAATTCTGATTTTATTTAAGTCTGTAAGGTCTGTAAAGTCCATAAAGTTTGTAAGGTATGAAAGTTGGAAAGGAGTATAAGATCAATAAAGATTTAGTTTTAGAGTTTTTTAATAAATCCTGATAACATTTTTGATATTTCAATTGAGGAGTTATAAAGCTCCTTAAATTCCGAATCAGAGATTTTTTGAGTCTCTTTAGCCAGATAAAGCATCGATCTTAGTTCTCCACAAGAACCTTTTGCAATAAACAGAAAATGTTTGAATTCATTATTAGTGCTTCTCTCAAAACCCTCCGCAATATTATTCATAATCGATACAGAAGCCCGAAGAATCTGATCCTTTAATCCAAAATCCTTACAATGTTCAAATAATTTATAAATTATTACTGCAAGCTTTTTTGAATTTTGCCAGATAACAATATCCTCAAATCTTTCAGCTTTCATAAAGGAATCATTTCAGTTTTAAAGGCATCATTCTATACAACTTTATAAACTTTTAACTTACAGTCATTCCCAGTTTAATATCACTTTTCCGCAATTCCCTTTTTCCATTACATCAAATCCCTTCTGAAAATCATCTATATGAAAGCGATGTGTTATTATGGGATTGAGGTCAATACCGCCGATTATCATCATTTCCATCTTATACCAGGTTTCCCACATCTCTCTTCCATATATACCTTTTAATGTTATTGCCTTGAAAATGATATCACTCCATGGTACTGCAAAATCTGAAGGAAGTATCCCGAGCAATGAGATACTTGAGCCATTGTACATGTTACTGATCATTTCGACAAATGCCTTTGGGGAGCCTGACATCTCCATCCCGATATCAAATCCTCTCATCCCCAGCTTTTTAACTGCATCAGATATCTTTTCTCCCCTGGAAGGATTGACTGTCATTGTTGCCCCCATTTTCCTGGCTATATCAAGGCGATAATCGCTCAGGTCGCTTGCAACGATAAATCTGGCACCGGCAAATTTTGCAATGGCAACAGCCATACTGCCTATAAGTCCGGCTCCGGTAATAAGAACATCTTCTCCAAGGAGCGGGAACGACAGCGCGGTATGTGTTGCATTTCCGAAAGGATCCATGATAGCTGCCCATTCATCTGGTATCCTTTGATCGAGTGGTATGACATTTGAAGAAGGTATTTTAACATATTCAGCAAATGATCCGTCGATATGTACTCCAATTCCCAGGATGTTTTCGCAGACATGCTCTTTACCGCGACGACAGTTGCGGCAATGCCCGCAGGCAATATGTCCTTCTCCTGTCACTCTTTCCCCGATCTTAAGATTTGTAACTCCTTTTCCCATCTTTTCAATATAGCCCATATACTCGTGTCCGATTATCATGGGTGTTTTTATAGTTTTCTGTGACCAGGCATCCCATTCATAGATATGAAGATCAGTGCCACAGATTGCTGATTTACTGACTTTTATTACAACATCATTAAGACCCGGTTCAGGTACAGGAGCCTCCTCCATCCATAAGCCTTTCTCCGGTCTTGCTTTTACTAAAGCTTTCATCTTTTTCATATAAATGTATTTCTGAATTTTTTGTCATTTCTGATGAATAACAAAATTAATATAAATCTGCAGTTCAAATCCTGATTTGTACTATAGTATTATATGTTACAGGGTTTATCTATCTTTACAGGGTTTATCAGATATTAAGCAATATGCTTCAGGTACGAGTACGTTTTGCCCCAAGTCCCACAGGCCCTTTGCATATCGGTGGTGTGAGAACAGCTCTTTATAATTATCTCTTTGCAAAAAAGAATAATGGGGTTTTTATCTTAAGGATTGAAGATACTGATCAGGCAAGGTTAGTAGAGGGTGCCGAGGAATATATAATGGAGTCATTGAAATGGTGCGGAATAATTCCGGATGAAGGAATAATTGAAGGAGGTAAATACGGTCCGTACCGGCAGAGTGACAGAAATCGTCTGTTCAGGCAATATGCGGATATACTTGTTGAAAAAGGTGAAGCATATTATGCATTTGATACTCCCGAACAATTGGAAAAATTAAGGACGGAATCAGAAAAAAAGGGTAACACATTTATATACAATGCTTCTATCCGGGGGAAACTGAATAACTCAGTTTCATTGCCGGAGTCTGAATGGAAAGCTAATCTGGAAAAGAATAAGCCATATGTGATACGTTATAAAATGCCGTTGAATGAAGATATTCATTTTGACGACCTTGTACGCGGACATATTGTTGTAAACACCGGCACTCTTGATGATAAGGTTTTATTCAAATCAGACGGAATGCCTACCTATCATCTGGCAAACATTGTCGACGATCACCTGATGGAGATAAGCCATGTTATTCGTGGTGAGGAATGGCTTCCATCACTCCCTCTTCATGTTATGCTTTATCGTTCATTCGGCTGGGAAGCCCCCCTCTTTGCACACCTCCCCCTGCTTCTTAAACCTGACGGAAAGGGGAAATTAAGCAAACGCGACGGCGACAGAATGGGATTCCCTGTCTTTCCCCTTTACTGGCCATATGATGAAACAGCAAAAGGTTATCGCGAAGAGGGATATTATCCGGAAGCCTTTGTCAATATGATTGCACTTCTTGGATGGAATCCGGGAACTGAACAGGAAATCTTCAGTATGGAGGAGCTTATTAATTTATTTTCAATTGAGAGAGTACATAAATCAGGTTCACGTTTTGATCCGGAAAAGGCTAAATGGTTTAACCACCAGTATCTTAAGCACAGAACAAATAACCAGCTTGCCCTTGAATTCAGGGATTTTGTGAGAGCGCGTGGTTATCATATGGATATTATCGAACTTGAAACACTGATAAGCCTGGTAAAAGAAAGAGTGAGTTTTGTTAAGGAAATATGGCAGGAAACAGATTTCTTTTTTAAAGCCCCGGAGACATATGATCAGGAGGTAATTAAGAAACGATGGAAACCTGAAACATCTGAACTCCTTTTGGAGCTGAAATCTGTGCTGGGGAACCTGGAGGTGTTTAGCCCTTTATCCACGGAGCAGGCAGTGAAGGCATGGATTGAAGAAAAAAGGTATAATACAGGTGCAATAATGAATGCTTTCAGGCTGGTTATTGTTGGTGAATCCCGAGGACCTCATATGTTCGATATTATTTCCTGGATCGGCCAAGAGGAGACACGTAAACGGATTGATAAGGGCGTTTCTGTGATAGGTAAACAGATATAATGAACTTTCCGGTTACAAACGATTACATTGATATTCATACCCACGATTCGGGTCCAATTCCGGGGATCTTTTCGGTCGAAAACCTGATGGCTCACGAGAGTAAATCACCTGTGGACGCTCCCGGACTTGCTTTTACTTCCGGTATCCATCCATGGTACCTCAGCGAGATTAATCATAACAAGCTTATTGACAATGTTTTAAAAACTATAACTCATCCGTCTGTTGTTGCTGTCGGAGAGGCAGGATTTGATAAGATAAAAGGACCTCTACTGGAGCTGCAGCGAAGAACATTTGAAGAGCAGGTAACCGTTGCTGAAGAGCACAAAAAGCCAGTTGTTATTCATTGTGTAAGAGCATGGGATGAGCTGCTTTCAGAACGTAAGAAGCTCAGACCAAAAATGCCCTGGCTGATCCATGGATTCAGAGGAAATAAGGAACTTGCTTTTCAACTTATTTCAAAAGGAATGTATCTCTCATTCTGGTTTGATTTTGTAATGAGACCGGAATCTGCTGACCTGTTAAGAAGTCTGCCGGCAGACAGGATTTTTCTTGAAACAGACGGAGCAGAAGTTAATATAAAAGATATATATTTAAAGGTAGCATTGGATCTGAGACTTGATTTGGATGAATTAAAAGTTCTGATCCTGAACAATTTTAATAAGTTTTTTAACTTGAAATAATTGTTAACCACTAAGATGGACGATTGGCTGACACGTACTGAAATGATGCTTGGAGCAGAGGGATTAAAGAAGCTTAAAGCTGCTAAAGTCCTTGTTGTTGGTTTAGGCGGAGTTGGTGCTTATGCTGCGGAAATGATTTGCAGGGCAGGTGTCGGTTCTTTGACGATTGTTGATAGTGATAACATTCATTTTTCGAACAGGAACAGACAGCTTATTGCACTTAAAAGCACTGAAGGCTTATCCAAAGTTGAAGTGATGGGTTCAAGGCTCCTGGATATCAATACTGATCTGAATCTAACTGAAATCAGGGAATTTATCCGTGATAACAGAATTGGAGAAGTTCTCGATGCCGGATTTGATTATGTTTTAGATGCAATTGATACACTTTCCCCGAAAGTTTTTCTTATTTATCATTCTCTTCAGAGGAAATATCCTATTGTAAGCTCAATGGGTGCTGGAGGTAAGTTTGATCCATTAAAAATAAGTATTGCCGACCTGTCGGAAACTACTGATTGTAGTCTTGCACGATTAATACGTAAAAGACTTCACAGGTTATGTGCGATAGAAGGTGTTACTGCTGTCTATTCTCCCGAAGCAATTGATAAAACTAAAATTGTCCCAACATCGGGAGAACTAAATAAAGCTTCAATTGTTGGAACAATTTCCTATATGCCTGCCTCATTTGGAATAGCCTGTGCTTCAGTTGTGATCCGGGATCTGGCAGGTATTCCCAGGTAGACCTCACACCAATATAAAAGGCTTGTTGCAGAACAGGGTAAGCAAAGTACCAGTGAATGGGTTTTTGAAATGATGGATTATTCTGACCATTATACTCCTGAATGGACTCAGGAGAATGTTTATATGAACATGTCAGCCACCGGTTTCAGACTGGGAGTAAAATATGGGAAGGATATAAAAAACTTTCAACCGTGGGCCGGCATTTATTACGGAATCTATTCCTGGAGGTGTAATTTTCTGAATAAGAAAAAGTCTTCATCCTGGGGTACAGATGAAGGTTATGTCGCAGGACTGACTTATTCAATAGGAGTTGATTTTCATATTAAAGAATCCTCTGCAGGAAAAGATCTGTTTATTGTTACTCTGTTTGGTGAAGGAGCCTCACCGGTTGCAAATCCTGAAATTAGTGACCTTTTCTATTCAGGCTGGACCTGGACAAATGCGGGAGGCAACCATATTATGGGACCTTACCGGATTGGGCTTGCACTGTCTTTTTAAAGAAATAATAAGCAGGAATTCCCACGATTACAGTTAAGGAAGCTATAGATGATTCCATCGGACGTTCCAGAAATGAAAGGAACAGGATCATTATTCCAACAATTAAATAGATTATTTGTGTATAAGGATATCCCGGTAATTTAAGAGCTTCCGGGTTATTCTTTCTCAGTTTGAAAACACCAGCTACTGTCAGAACCGGAAACATACCCAGTGCAAAGCCCATATAGGTAAGTACCTGTTCAAATGTTCCGGACAGTGCAAGTATGACAGCTATCAGGCATTGCAGAAGAATGGAATTTGACGGTACTTGAAATCGACTGTGGATTTTAGCTGCCGACTTGAAAAAGAGTCCGTCTTTTGCCATGGAATAGTAAACTCTCGGGCCAATAATTATAAAGGCACTCAATGAAGAAAAAAGGGCAAATGCAATAAGAAGTGAGAATAATATTTCAGCCGATTTGCCAAAAAGATTTCCCATAGCCAGACCTCCAACAGATATAACATCTTTCATCTCATCGGGATTAATGCCATAGACATACAAAATATTCATACTCAGATAAAGAACAATAACAATACCCGTACCATAAATAAGAGAACGGGGAAGGATTTTTGAAGGATTCTTTATTTCAGCACCCAGATAAGTTGAAGCGTTCCATCCACTGTAAGCAAACATGATCCACATAAGTGAAAGGCCGATGGTTTTCCAGCCTGCAAGGCCTGACATTACCTTGCCCCCTTCGCTGAAATTGTCAAAGTTCCCGTTTCCTGAGGAAAATCCTGCTATTAAAAGTATTACAATAAGAAAAACTTTTAAAATTGTAAGTGCATTCTGAATTCTTGCTCCGTATTTGATTCCTCGATAATGTATGAATGTGAATATAATTATTATGCTGACTGCAAGAATTTTTTTTGTCAACTCCGGCCCCATTATCCCTGAATTTTCTAACCAGGCGGGTAAACCTGGAACTGCCCTGGAAAAATATTCACTGAATCCCAGGGCTGACGCTGCAATAGGAGCTGAAAATCCCACAATAAAAGAGACCCACCCGCTGAGAAACCCAAAGAGAGGATGATATAGCCTGGAAAGGAATAGATACTCACCACCGGCTCCGGGCATTGCTGCACCAAGCTCTCCATATGACAGAGCACCACAAAGTGCAATTATTCCCCCGACAGCCCAAAGTGCAAGCATAAGGATCGGATCGTTCAATCCAGTCATCAAAAGCCCCGATGTTGTAAAAATGCCTGCACCAATCATATTGGCTATGACAATATTGGTAGCAGGGAAAAGGCCAAGTTTTCTCTGGAGTTGTTTTTCAGCCATGAGCAGGGATGATTACTTTTCGGATCTTTTGTAACTTATTGAAACACCTCCCCCGGCGTTGTTGACAGTAGTTTCATAGTTAGGAAGGCTTTTAATATACGAAAAGAAAGATCCCTGGCCACCATATCCGCCATACCCGCCACGGCCTCTGTCAGAAACATTATGTGCGGTAAAGCAACCACCGACTTTCAGCTTTGGATCAACATCAATGAAATAGTTCTTGTACCAATCTTTGTCAGCATCACTGAAAACAAAATCAAATGGTCCCTTTAGTGTTTTTACAAGTTCATGGGCATCAGCAAGTCTTGCATCTATATAGTCTGAAAGGCCAGCCTGTTTAAAATTCTCCAGTGCCTCTCTGTGCCGTCTTTCATCTATATCTATTGTAATTAGCTTGCCGCCTGTTTTACTTAAGGCCCATGCTATCCAAATACCTGAATGGCCAGTTGATGTACCGATTTCAAGAGCACTTTTATAGTTATTTTTAACAATAATATTATATAATAGCTGGCCATCGGTTGAAGGAATATTCATATCGTACCATTGACGGGAATGGTCAGCAAGAAATTTTTTAACTTTTTCATCGAGGGCTGGATTTGCTTTGCCTGTTTGAGCCACAATTAGATTTGCACTAAAAGCCAGGCATAATAAAAAGCATATTGAAATTATTTTCAGATAATTTCTTGTCATAATTCTGATTTTAGAGATAACATCAAAGCTATTAAAAAAAATGACAATTTTCAAAGGGAATTTATTCCAAAACAATGACTGAACTGATATATATCATATGCATTACTTTTCATAACTTTCCATTTATTATCGGTAACTGAAAACGTTTCTTCTGGTTTAGGTATGAACAGGGAAACTAAAATCAAATATGTGAACATTACAATTGCAGCACTGGCTTTGTTTAATGTAATGCTTCATCTGGTTTTTTCCTGCAATCTTGAATATCACAGGGACGAACTTCTCTACTTTTCTCTTGGATTGCACCCGGCTTGCGGGTATGCGACTGTACCCCCGCTGACAGGCTGGATAGCCTGGATCATGCAGAATATCTTTGGATATTCCCTTTTTGCAGTCAGATTTTTTCCTGCATTATTGAGCGGATTAATGGTCTTCCTGATATCGGCATTGGCAAAAGAACTGGGAGGTTCAGACTATTCCAGGATCCTTGCTGGGATTGGTATTATCATTTCAGCTTTCGGGCTAAGGACCTTCCTTTTATTTCAGCCAGTGCATATCGACCTGATTTTGTGGACACTCTCATTTTATCTGATAACAAAATATATAAACACCTCTTCAGGGAAATACCTTATCCTGTTCGGGATAACAGCAGGTGTTGCATTGTTAAATAAATATCTAATTGGATTATTGTTCCTTTCGTTAATAGTAATTATCCCCTTTACCAGATACAGGATTATTTTCAGGAACAGGAAATTCTGGTACGGGATACTGGCAGGTACTTTAATTTTCCTTCCCAATATCATCTGGCAGATCACGAACGGTTTACCGGTTATTAACCATTTTGCCGAACTTAAAAGAACACAGCTTGTAAATGTCGACAGGGCTGCATTTCTATTGGAACAGCTTGTAATACCAGCCGCTGCTTCTATCCTCACCATCGCTGGTATTTTATTTCTTTTTATTAATAAAAATGCAAGGAAATACAGATTCCTGGGATTAGTCACTATTAGTGTAATAATTACACTAATGCTTCTCCATGGCAAGAGCTATTACACACAGGGGGTATTCCCATTCCTGATTGCGGCAGGTGCAGTTTCGTGGGAGAGTCTGCTCAGAAAAACCTGGTCAAGATTAATTTTAGCTGTCCTTATTATACTTATTACATTACCGATTGTGCCGATTGGAGTCCCGGTATTTAAGACCGAACTACTGATAAAATATTTCAATTTTATGGGAGCTAATTACGGGATGGATTTTGTCCGGAGATTTGAAGATAATTCAATTCATTCGTTGCCACAGGATTATGCAGATATGCTAGGCTGGGAAGAACTGACTGCGCTTGCAAATAAGGCATGGCAGATGGTTCCCGACAAGAAATCCAGCTTTATTTATTGTGAAAACTACGGGCAGGCAGGAGCAATAACAATTATAGGTAAAAAATACGGACTTCCTGAGGCAGTCTCTTTTCACGAAAGCTTCAGATACTGGATTCCAACTGAATTTAATCCTGATATTACTTCGTTTATTTATATAAATGATGAGCTTGGTGATGATGTAAACGCGCTGTTCGGAAAAATCACAAAGGTTGGCAGCATATCGGATCCTGATGCCAGGGAATATGGCACTACTGTTTACCTTTGTGAGAATCCGGTAATAAGTTTTAACAAGTTCTGGACTGAAAGACTTAAAAGGCTGAACAATGAGAACTAAAACGCAGTTTTTATGTTTAAGTATAATGGAAAATATCAGCTGGAAATAAATTTCTAATTTTACACTTTGTCATGACTCATGAAGACATTAATTACTCAATTGTAAGCATATGAATTTTTCAGACTTTATTACAAACCATGGGAAGAGGGTGAAGAAAGAGGCATTTATTCATCTTGTCCAGGTATCGAAAACTGATGGGCAAATGAATAATGAAGAGCTTGAGCTTCTTCATAAAGAGGGTAAGAAATTCGGGCTTACCGATCCTGAGATTGATAAGCTTTTACATTCGGAAAAGAATCATAGCTATCATCCTCCCTATTCTCTTGATGAGAAATTCGAACACCTTTACAATATTGCTGAAATGATCCTTGCCGATAATGTGGTAAAGGAGAGTGAAAAGAAGATGATAAAAAGGTTTGCAATTGAAGCGGGATTCAGTGATAAAACAATTGAAATCCTTCTTGACCTGCTGCTCGAAGGAGTCAGGAAAGGTGAAGATGAGGAGATACTGTTGCATCAGTTTAAAAAGAAGCTTCATGGCTGATTGATAAAACCCTTCTGACCGCTGTCGCGGTCTTCTCCCCTGGAGGGGAGATAAAATCATTTATTTATATAAAGCATTTATAATTAATACTAAATCCCCCTTCTGGGGGGAGAAAGGAGGGTATTTGTTTAGTATCTAAACTATTTGTAATTTTGTTTAGCATCTAAACAAATATATTATGAACAAAGAGCTTCAGACACTGATCGACCTGTTCCTGAAAATACTTCATCTTTATTCCGTAATAAACAAAAAACCAAAGGATTATGGAACGGGAGACCTGCTCTATTTCACCGAGATTCATACAATCACTATGGTCGGAAAAAACAAGAAAATTAATGTAACCCGGCTTGCCGAAGTTATGGGAGTTACAAAAGGGGCTATTTCACAAACAATCAAGAAGCTGGTAAGCAAAAATCTTATTCTGAAAACCAACCTGCGCAACAGGAAGGAAGTCAACCTGAAATTATCTGAAAAAGGCCGTCTGGTCTATAAAGGACAAAAATCCTTTCAAAAGGATATTTTCACATTTGCAGCAGCGCTTTATAAAAGAGGTACTCCTGAACAAAGAGACCTGGTCAGAAGGTTATTCATCGAAATTGTAGCAAATATGCAGATGCGCGTAAAAGTTCAGGAATCAGCAGGTTAAATCTTAAAATATGAAAATTAAGTTCATTATTATAATTTATTTTATCCCGGTTATTATTTACGGACAGGATGTACTGAATGATTATGTAAGGTATGGCCTGGAAAATAACCTGGCATTAAAGCAGAAACTATCAGGATATGAAAAAAGCATTGAAGCATTGAGGGAAGCACGTGCTTTATTTTACCCGAATATAAGTTTCAATGCAAGATATACTATATCGGAGGGAGGCAGGATTATCGATTTCCCTGTCGGAGATCTTCTGAATCCTGTTTATGCCACACTGAACAGCCTTACTTCATCGAATATATTCCCGATGATAGAAAACCAGGAGATCAGGTTTCTGCGGCCTACCGAGCATGAAACTAAAATACGCATTGCCCAGACACTATTCAATTCTGATATTTATTACAATTCCAGGATAAAAAAAGAGCTGTCAGTGGTTGAGGAAATGGATGTGGAGCAATACAGACGGGAATTAACCGCTGAAATTAAAAAAGCCTATTATAACGCGGCCATGACTGATGCTCTGCTGTTAATGCTTAATGATTCCAGGAAGCTTTTGGTGGAGAATGTCAGGGTTAACCGGAAACTTATCGGGAATGACAAGGTAACTCCCGACTATCTGTACCGTTCCGAAGCAGAACTTGACAAATTTGATCAGGAATTGCAGAATGCTGAAAAGAATAATAAAATTGCCTGTGCATATTTTAATTTTTTGTTAAACAGGTCTTTAAGAGATAGTATTATCATCCGGATACCTTCTGATTTCCCGGTTCTGGCACAATTGACAGGTGAATATACCCGGGCAGCCCTGGAAAACAGGGAAGAGCTCAGGAAACTTGAAAACTATGAGAAAATATCAGATCTCCAGATAAAAATGAATCAGTCGGGAAGACTTCCTGATCTGTTTTTTGTTGCAGATTACGGATTTCAGGGCGAAGAGTATGTTTTTAACAGGGACCAGGATTACATGCAGGCTTCTGCAGTTCTGACATGGAACCTTTTTGAAGGATTCCGGAACAAATCAAAAATCAAACAGGCTCTGCTGGAGAAAGAAATGGCAGAAAATCAGCTTGAAGAGGCAAGAAAACAGATCGAATTGCAGGTTATGTCTGCACTCGATGAGTTATCAGCAGCAGAAAAGGGAATTTTGGCTGCGCAAAGCCGATTAAAGAACTCACGCGAAAGTTACAGGATTGTTGAGAGGAAATATGGAGAAGGCCAGATAACGCTGATCGAGTTTATCGATGCACGGACAACATTAACCAGAGCGGAGGAAAATCTGATTATCTCAAAATTTCAATATTTATCAGCATTTGCTGAGTTTGAGAAAGTCGCTGTAATAAATAAAATTAAATAACAGGAAATATCCATGAAGCCAATAAAGTTTATAATATTAATTATCCTCCTTTGCCAGGCTGGATGCAGGAATAAGACTATTAAAACGCCTGCTGATGAAATTACCAGGGTTAGAGTTATGGAGATTACTCCGGAGAGTGTAAGTATCCCGGTTCATTCAAGTGGTATCCTTGCATCGAGCGAAGAGATGAAATTATCTTTTAAAACAGGAGGTATTGTTGCAAAGATCAACTTCAGAGAGGGGGATAAGGTAAAAAAGGATCAGGTTCTGGCAACGCTAAACCTGTCAGAGATCAAAGCTAATGTGAATCTGGCAGTGAACGGGTATGAAAAAGCCCTGCGCGACTGGACTCGTGCTAAAAACCTTTATGCCGATACAGTGGCTACACTGGAGCAGTTACAAAATGCCACAACCGCACTGAATATAGCAGAATCCAATCTCAACATTGCTCAATTCAACCTTTCCCACTCCACAATCCTGGCTCCGGATAACGGAGTAATACTTAAACAATTGGTTAAGGCAAATGAAATGGTTGCCTCAGGGTTTCCTGTATTTCTTTTTGGTGCTTCCGGAAAATTCTGGAGGGTAAAATCAGGTCTTTCTGACCGTGATGTCGTGAAAATTAATCAGGGCGATTCGGCATCTGTAATTATAGATGCTTATCCTGATATAGTATTTTCTGCGGTTGTTGATCAGATCAGCGGGATGTCAAATCCGATGACCGGTACATATGAAGTTGAATTAAGCCTGAAAGATATGGGTTACCGTCTTGCTGCAGGTTTTATAGCCGGAATTGATATTTATCCTGCCGTAAAACAAGCTTTTATCATGCTGCCCGTCGGAGCAGTTATTGACGCAGACGGGGAAAAGGGATTTATCTGGTCAGTTACCGATTCAGGTACGGTAAAAAAACTCGAAGTAGAAATTGAAACACTTTCAGGTCAAAAGGTTGCTGTTAAAGGTATTCCGGATAGTGTAAGGGAAATTGTATCTGAGGGTGCAGCATATCTCAGAGAGGGGGAAAGGGTTAAGGTTGTAAAGTGAAGCATGGGGCATGGAGCATGGAGTGATGAGCTATGAGTAGTGAGTTAGGGAGAATTGAAATTTATCAGATTATGAAAATATCCGAATTCGCAGTTAAAAATTATCAGTTCACAATAGTCATTTTTCTTCTGCTTGTTTCACTTGGGATCTATTCCTATCTGAAAATTCCACAGGCTGAAGACCCTGAATTTCCTATTTCAATTTTTCCGGTGTTTGCAATATATCCCGGTGCTTCACCTGCGGATATTGAGCAGCTTGTTGTTGACAAAGTTGAGGAAAGTCTCAATGAGCTTGAAGACATTAAAAAGATTTATTGTGAGATAAAAGAAAGTGTCGGGATTGTTGTTATTGAATTCTCATCAGATTCGGATCCGGATAAAAAATATGATGAAATTCTTCGTCAGATCAATTCAATCAGACCTTCCCTGCCGCAAGATCTCTATAGCATTGAAACCATAAAAATCCAGGCTGGGAACACAAATATAATTCAGAGCGCCCTGATTTCTGAAAATGCTGAATATTCTGAGCTGGGCAGGCTGGCAGAAGATCTGAAAGATGAGATTTCAGATCTTCCGGGGATCAGAAAAGCCGAAGCAGTTGCATATCCGGGGAGGGAGCTCAGGGTGGCAATTGATCTGCCTAAACTGGCACAATTACATATCACAATCAGCCAGGTAATTAACGCAATACAGAGTGAAAATGCCAACATTCCGGGTGGCAGTCTTGAGATTGGATCAAAAAAATTCAACATAGAAACCAGCGGAAGTTATGAAAGCATTGAAGAGATACAGAAAACCATTGTCGGAGCAAACATGGGTCATGTGGTATATCTGAAAGATGTTGCAGACGTAAGCTGGCAATATGAAGATCCTAAATACTATGGGCGATATAATGGTAAAAAAGCTGCTTTCATCATCGCAAGCATGAAAAAAGGGCAGAATATTCATGGAATGCGAAATTCGATCTATAATGTTTTTGATTCATTTGAGAAAAGACTTCCTGCAGGTATAACTCTTGAAAGAGGTTTCGACCAGGCAGAGAATGTAAAAACCAAGCTTGGTCGCCTTCAGCGGGATTTTCTTTTTGCAATTATCCTTGTCCTCATTACCCTGATGCCGTTAGGATTCAGAGCTTCAGGGATCGTAATGATATCAATTCCGTTATCTGTTCTGATAGGGCTTACCGGACTGTACCTGGTCGGATTCAGTATAAATCAGCTAACCATTGTAGGTGCTGTAATAGCACTTGGACTGCTAGTTGATGACTCAATTGTTGTCGTTGAAAATATTTCAAGATGGGTAAGAGGAGGTACAAAGCCTTTTGACGCATCCATACGGGCAACAAAACAGATCGGTCCTGCAGTTATAGGATGCACAGCTACCCTGATTCTTGCGTTTCTTCCTCTGATGTTTCTTCCGGGCAAAGCAGGACAATATATGCGTTCTCTCCCTACGGCAGTAACCTTCATTGTGCTTGGCTCCCTGTTTGTAGCGCTTACCATAATTCCGTTTATCACAAGTAAATTATTAAAAGGAGACATCGATCCCAGAGGGAATATTGTCCTGAGAGGATTTCATAAAATGATAGATTTTACTTACGGACGTGCACTTCACTGGTCTCTTCAAAATCCTGTTAAAACTGTACTGCTTGCAGCAATTTTCTTTATATGCTCCATTTTTCTTATAAACCTTATCGGTTTCAGCCTTTTTCCTAAGGCAGGTTTACCACAGTTTCTTATAACCGTGGAAACACCCAGGGGTAGTAACATCCGGGAAACCGACAAAGCTGTAAGATTTGTTGAATCTGTTCTGAGCAGAAGACCTGAGGTCGTATATTATATGTCGAATATTGGCAAAGGGAATCCCATGATCTTTTATAATGCCTATCAAAAGAGTGAACAGGCAACTCTTGGAGAAGTACTTTGTGAAATAAAACGGGAGATTGTGCCCGACATAGGAAATTTTGTTGACAATCTCAGGGATACGCTGAATAAATATGTGAATGCAAGGATATATGTCAATGAATTTGAAAATGGCGCCCCTGTAGACGCACCGGTTGCCTTAAGGCTTGTTGGAGAAAACCTTGATACCCTGAAGCATTATTCCGGATTGATTGAGAATATATTCAGGGCAAATGAGGCAACGACCTATATTAAAAATCCTCTTAACCAATCGCTTACAGGGTTAAAAGTGGAAATTAACACAGAAAAAGCCGGTATGTTTGGTGTTCCGACAGTTGAAATTGACAGAACTATAAGGCTCGGACTTGCTGGTATAGTTGCAGGTAAATACTGTGATGATGACGGAAAAGAATATTCAATAAATGTAAGGTTGCCTAAAGAAGCGACCAATCCATCCAAAATCCTTGACAATATTTATGTTTCATCACTGGCAGGTGTGCAGATACCTCTTTCACAGCTTGCAAGGATTGAATTTTCAAATTCCCCCACTTTAATCCAGCATTTTAATAATGAAAGGTCTATGACGATATCATCCTCTGTAAGAACAGGTTACAATACTGATAAGGTCACAAAACAGATACTTGATAATGTTGATAAGATTAAGCTTCCTGATGGATTTAAGATAATAGAAGCAGGTGAAATTGAAAGCAGGAAGGAGAGCTTCGAAGGAATCGGAACCGCAATCCTGATTGCCATTTTCGGAATTTTTGCAGTACTTATCCTGGAATTCAGAACCTTTAAAGGGACACTGATCGTTCTTTCTGTTATACCATTAGGTATAATAGGAGGGCTGCTGATGCTCTGGCTTACCAGTTACACGCTCTCGTTTGCAGCTGCTATCGGATTTGTGGCAATGATAGGCATTGAGATAAAAAATTCGATCTTACTTGTCGATTTTACAAATCAATTACGGCAGCAGGGAACTGAGCTTAATGAAGCAATAATTAAGGCGGGTGAAATACGGTTTCTGCCGGTCTTGCTGACAACACTTACGGCTATTGGCGGATTATTACCCATAGCTCTGAGCAGATCAAATCTTTATTCACCTCTTGCTTTTGTAATAATCGGAGGACTTATAACCTCAACACTTCTTGCAAGGCTTGTTACACCGGTAATGTATAAGCTTATACCACCCAAAATATAAGGAAGAATAAACAACCGTTTAATTTACTCGAACCGATATAATTTCACCTTTTGCAGGTTTTCATTATCACCGCGGAATCTTAAACCTGTACCTGTTTTGTTTTCAAGCGCTTTTTCTGCAAGGTTGTAATAAAGCATAATATCATCGCCGTTAAGTCTCCTGCCCTGGATCCATTTCCCGTTTTCATATTTTCCTTCATCGAGCCTGGCAATAGCAGCTATTGCAGGTCCGGGAGTATTGGGTGAAAAAGAAACCTGTATATTACTTCCGTAAATTATGTATTCATCAGGTCCTGAATTAATTAGGATAGCATAACCATCACCGGCTCCGGGAGCTGTTGGTGTACGCCAGTTCCTGGAGAGCTCAACCAGGATCTTATAATCTCCCAGTATTACCTCCTCAGCAGAATTTTGTTCCTGTTTCAGTAATACCGATGTGATGGTTTCGTTCTTCTGTGCCTCAAGCACTACCGGGGCAAATCCTGATAAAATCCTGTATGCTCTGGAAACCGGCTCATTTTCAATTGCGGAAAAAATACGCTCAATGCCAAAAGGAGAGTATCCGATTGCATTATACTTGCCTATCGCATAAAAGAGTTGCCCGGCACCCTGCTCTCCGGCTCTCGATTCAGGAATAAAAAGGGCATTGTTATTCCGTGTGTACATTGCGCAGATCCCTGCAAAATCCGGCAGGTAAATATCGGGGCATAAAAGATCAATATCCGGAGCTCCTGCTCTCCAGAAGTCCAGGACATGGGCTTGCGGACCTCCTGAAGGATAATCTCCGGGACCTTTGTCTTCGGGCTGTACGATCCATGCATTCACGAACATTGGTATCGGGTATTTCTCTTTGGCAGCCCTGGCACATTCATTGAGATAACAGGCATAGTTCCATGCCATGAAAAATTCATCGGTTTTGACTCCTTTACCAAAAACCTCTTCCCAGGTGCCGGAGGGTTTGAAGCCTGTAGCTGACCATACTTCCAGCAATTCCGGCAGAAGAGTCTCCTTGTTTCTTACCATATAATCCATCAGCTCCTGTGGAACCGGAGAGCTGAAAGCGGTGTTTGCCAGGTCATTGTGATCACGGGGAGATCCTAGTATACCTACTTCATTCTGTACCTGGATCATTATTACTGTCCGGTGCTGAGAGTCAGTCTCTCTGACGTGTTTCATCATTGCCGCAAATGCTTCTGAATCGGACTTGAGAGTTTCTTTCCCGAAGGTGGAGAGGATCTCGAGGCTTTTACCATTCCCGGCTTTTACCCTGGGGAAACGGATGTAGTCTTTCTTCACCCATTCGGGCATATAATGTGACTGGCCGTTTTTCCACGCGCCGAACCATAATAATATAAGCCGCAGATCATGATTTCGGGCGTCTTCAATCAGGTTGTCTACAACGGTAAAATCGAATTTGTCTTCTTCAGGCTCAACAAGTGCCCATTCAACCACCGCCAGCACTGTATTCATTCCTGAAGCCTGAAGCTTTGGCCAATATTCTTTCATATATTCCCGGCTCGAAGAGCTGGAATTGCCAAGTTCTCCACCAAGGACAAGAAATGGATTTCCATCCACAATCAACCGGGTCACATTCCCATACTTCTCAAGATTCGGCAATGGAAGATCAGGCTGTTCAATGCAAGAGTAAGTAAGAATCACTGCAGATAAAATCACAAGGGTTTTAAGGAATTTTGTGGTTTTCATGTTTTAGATTATTATGTTGGATATGATCAGGTAATATTTATTTTCTTTTGATTATAAATTTTGTTTCCCATGGATCAAGGGAAACAGCAGTACCTTTAAATGCTGATATCTGACCGGTTGTTGCATTCCAGGTCTGGGATTTTCCTTTACCTGGTAAGTAAATATTAAAGTAAATGGGATCTTCACTTTCATTAAAAATGAAGTATAGATCGGCATCCTTCCATGAACGGTGCAGATATTTTAGTTCAGGAACCGATTTATCGATCTTTAAATCGGGGAAGGGTAGTGCTTCAAGAATCCATGGAGTCAGTTTCCCGGACTCTTCATGGTTTGCCCATGATAAATCTCCTGTTTCCCGGGCATTTAAAAAATTCTGTTTAATCGTTAATGATGGCACTTTACCAAGGAATATCACTTTTCCGCCGGAAAAAGAAAATTTCTTCAGCTGTTCCAGTGATGCTTCTGAGATCACACTGATGGATGGAATGATAATCGCCCGGTATTCCTGCCCGCTGAGGTTTTTAAGAGTACCGTTTCCCGGGGCAAGTAATGAAGTAAGTGCCTGTTCATCAATATAATCAAAATCCCGTTGGGTTTCCATCAGTTGCCTGGCAATTTCCAGGGTGTTTGTATTTGATTCAATATCACCGTACCATAGGCTCAGGGAAGGGAAATAAACGCCGATCTGTGCTGCCGGTCTTCCCAGCGACAACAGGTATGTTGCCCTGTTAACATATTGTGCAACAGGAGGGAAGGTGTCGGACAGGAAAAAGCTGGTTCTTTGGACTGTCTGGGTAACAGGTTTTGCTGGAATATTTGCAGGAACTGCTGTGCGAGCTGTGCGGGCAGCGGATGCTGACATAAACATGATCTGAACGGAATTTATACCTCTGACAAGCTGGTAATCGAGAACCCATTTTGCCTGTGAAACGGAAGGCCGGTATGTATAGGCTGCAAAGCTTTCGGTAAACGCACGTGGCTTTCCGTAGAGATGTGCTGCAGATGAAGCAAGCTTCGGATAATCAGAGACATGATCCATCCATATCTGATCCCAGATGGCATCCACACCCGGTACTCCGACGTGACGCATGTTCTTGAAGAAGTCACCGGACGATCTTACCAGACCGGGTACCTGGTCTTCGTGGTTGAGATGTACAATATATTCAATATTGTTTTCCCTGCACCAGTAAGCCTGCACTGTGAAAAAGTTATCCCTGAAGAGATCAGACCATACATCCCAGTAATCTGCTTTCATCCGTTTGGCCTCTTCACTCAGCTGCGGGACAAAAAATAAGGCCAGATAAGGTTTTATGTCATATCCCTTCCTGGCCTTGAATTCTTCTAACATTTTTGGAGTCCATGGAGTATAGGCAAAATCTGGTTCATCACCCATGAAACCCATAAATGTTTTTCCAAATTCACTGCCGATATATTTCTTGTATTGTTCATGAGTCCAGTCAATAAACTGTCTGGTTGCCAGCGGATTAAGGTAATCCATCAGTGAAGCGGTTGTATCTTTTCCCCTTGTGGGATTATTTACCGAGCGGGTGACGGAGGATCTGAAGCGATGTCCGGCAAGGAAAATCCTCCAGTCGCCGTCAGGAACGCTCCAGTTCAGCTCTCCTGAGGATACATCGATTATTCTGTTGGTTTTATCCTCATTATTAAATGCAACGGCACTCAAAGTATAATAAGGGAGCTTTTTAAAGATTTTTTCACCTGCTTTTGCCTCGATCCTTTCCGTAACAACCAGTCCCTGCATTTTCAGATCAGGGCGTTCGTTACTGAATTTACCTCCCGCGAAACCGCTGGGATATTTCCCCTCATCCTCGATCCACACTATCATCCCGCGTTTTTTTGCCTCATCAACAGCTACTTTTATGAGTGCAAACCATTCCGGCGTCAGGTATTTTGCTGTCATGCCATATCCGGCTTCGAGCATCACACCGCGGAATCCCATTGCTTTTATCCTGTCGAGATCGCGCCTGATGACAGTATCGGTCATAGCCCCATCCCATCCCCACCAGAGAATCATACCATATTCAGCCGGGGGCAATTTAAAGTTTTCAGCTATTTTTTTCAGGCCTGGATCTGAGATCTTCTGCCAAGCACTCTGCGCATTTAATAAAACCGATGTTGACAGAATAACAGCGGTTAATAATATTTTTCTCATAAGTAAGTGCTTATTTAATCTTAAAAATAGTCCAATATGCGATTTATTATGATTTTGTTATCTTTTATTTTAAATTTATTGTTAACTTGTACGGATAATTACCTGATCTGTAACTAAACATATATTAAAATGAGAATCCTTATTACCGGGATTGTAGTATTCGTGATATGGTGCTTTGTTTCGGCTTGGTTATATAACGATAAGCTGTTACCTGTGCTGAACAAACCTGTTCCGGAAATGACAATTCCTGAATCCCAGATTAACGCGGCAGATTCTTTAATGAAACTTAAAGCATTAATGCCAATGGACCTACCGATCTACTTTGAATTTAATGAAGCCAAATTCAAGGCTGATCCGCAAACAGATAACAGCATTGCTGAATTTAAAGCCTGGCTTGATAAGTATCCCGGTTCGATGTTGTCTGTAACCGGGCATGCCGACCTTGTCGGAACACCTGAGTACAATCAGGATCTCGGATTGAAAAGAGCTCAGATTATTGGTAAGTACCTGGAGGATCAGGGGATAAGTGCCGGCAGAATAATTACAGAATCAAAAGGTGAAAGCCAGCCTGCTGCCAGCTTTATTACCAAAGAAGGAAGAGCAAAGAACAGAAGAACAGAAATATCAATTAAAATGTAACAATATGAATCCATTATTTATACTACTCGCCCAGTCTGTAACAGTAGCTGTAATTAAAATAATTGCATTACTTCTTGTTGCAGCGATCATTGGATATCTCACCGCCTGGTTTTATGCCAAATCTGTTTATACACCAATAATCAAAGGTCTTGAAGAGGAAAAAGCAGATCTTCAGAAGGAGATTGCCGGCTTAAAGGATGATATCAGGAAGCTGAATACAAAAGTTGAAGGGCTGAACGGGAAAATCAGCCATCTGGAAGAAGAGGTTGTCAAAAAAGAAAAAGAGATAAAAGATCTCCAGAAGAAGATTAAGGAATAAAATGACTTTTATGGCACCGATTACAAATCGGTGCCATCAGGCTCAGTCTTCAATGGCTGAATGATAATCCTGAAGCGAACGGACCGTATAATTACCATTTTGCCGGTCTTTGATCCCTTCTGTTGCAGAACGTGCAGCAGAGGTGGTAGTAATATAGGGTACCTTATACTTGATTGCATTTTTCCTTATATAGGAATCATCATATTCACTGAGGCGGCCGGCCGGAGTATTTACTAAAAGGTCAATCTCTTTGTTTTTGATAGCGTCGACAATGTTTGGCCTGCCTTCATGTACCTTAAGGATCAGGTCAGCTTCGATACCGTGCTTTCCAAGAAACTGCCGTGTGCCTCCTGTAGATAATATTCTGAATCCCATATCCCTGAAATTTCTGGCTACGTCAATAATGCGATCCTTGTCACGGTCAGCAATAGTAATTAAAACCGTCCCTTTTATCGGCAATGGAGACTGTGTTGCTTCCTGCGATTTAAAGAATGCCATCCCATATGTATCGGCCATACCCAGCACTTCTCCGGTGGAGCGCATTTCAGGGCCGAGAAGCGGATCAATTGCCGGGAACATATTAAACGGGAATACAGCTTCTTTTACTCCGTAATGCTTTATAGTTCTCTTCTTCAGATTGAAATCAGAAAGCTTTTGTCCCAGCAGAATCTGCGTGGCAATCCTTGCCATGGAAATATTACAGACTTTCGAAACCAGGGGAACTGTGCGTGAAGCCCGCGGATTGGCTTCAAGAATATAAACGACATCTTCATAAATGGCATATTGTATATTCAGCAGGCCGACAACCTTCAACTCCATTGCAATCCTCCGGGTATAATCATAAATTGTTTTTTTATGATCTTTCTGGATCACAACAGGTGGTATGACACAGGCTGAATCACCCGAATGGATACCTGCATATTCAATATGCTGCATTACTGCCGGAACAAACGCATCAACACCATCAGATAATGCATCAGCTTCTGATTCTATGGCATCTTCCAGGAACTTATCAAGCAGCAGAGGTCTGTCGGGCGATACACCTACGGCTTTTGCAACATATTCTGCAAGCATATCTTCATCAAGAATGATCTTCATTGCCCTGCCTCCCAGCACATATGATGGCCTTATCATAAGAGGATAAGCGATTCTTTCGGCAATAGCAAGAGCCTGTTCAAGGTTGCTGGCCATGCCGGATTCAGGCTGTGGTATACCCAGTTTATCTATTACATGACGAAAACGGTCGCGGTCTTCTGCAAGGTCGATAGTCTCCGGAGTGGTGCCTAATATCTTTACTCCTGCCTCTGCGAGCTCCCTGGCCAGGTTCAAAGGTGTCTGTCCTCCGAACTGAACAATCACTCCTTCAGGTTTTTCCTTGTCATAAATGCTTAAAACATCTTCTGCAGTAAGAGGTTCGAAATAGAGCTTATCGGAAGTGTCATAGTCTGTTGATACTGTTTCGGGATTGCAGTTTACCATGATTGATTCATACCCGGCATCGCGTATTGCGAAGGCAGCATGCACACAGCAATAATCAAATTCGATACCCTGACCGATCCTGTTAGGACCACCTCCCAGAACCATTATCTTCTTCCTGTTGCTTACTTTTACGTTATCAGGTGCATTATAGGTTGAAAAGTAATATGCGGCATTTTTAACCCCGCTGACCGGAACGGCCTCCCATGCTTCAGTTACACCCAGAGATATACGTCTTGCCCTTATCTCTTTTTCAGGTATCCCCAGTAATTTTGATAAATATTTGTCTGCGAATCCATCCTTCTTTGCCTGGATCAGGATTTCATCAGGAAGAGCACCTCCTTTGTATTTAATTATTTTTTCTTCCTCCCCGACAAGCTCTTTCATCTGTGAAATAAACCAGGGCTTGATATGAGTTTTCTTGTAAAGGTCCTCAATATCAGCGCCTTTTCGTAACGCTTCATACATGATGAACTGCCTTTCGCTTGAGGGATGTTTAAGGAGGTTCATCAGCTCATCGAGTGGCTTCTTATTGAAGTCTTTAGCGAATCCAAGTCCAAAACGTCCTATCTCAAGTGAGCGGATAGCTTTCTGAAGTGCCTCCTTATAGGTCTTCCCGATACTCATTACTTCTCCGACAGCCAGCATCTGGGTACCAAGCTTATCTTCGAGACCCTCAAATTTTTCGAAAGCCCAGCGTGCAAATTTTACAACCACATAATCACCTGAAGGTGTATATTTTTCGAGCGTACCTTCTCTCCAGTAGGGTATTTCATCCAATGTGATTCCAACGGCAAGAAGGGAAGAGATAAATGCAATAGGAAATCCGGTTGCTTTGGAAGCAAGTGCTGATGATCTTGAGGTACGAGGATTAATTTCGATAACCACAACTTTTCCGGTTTTTGGATCGTGGGCAAATTGAATATTTGTACCACCAATAACTTCAATTGCTTCAACAATATCATAAGAGTATTTCTGAAGCCGTTTTTGTAAAGCAGGATCGATCGTTAACATCGGTGCCGTACAAAAGGAGTCACCGGTATGGACACCCATTGCATCCACATTTTCAATAAAACAGACTGTGATCATCTGGTTTTTGGCATCCCTTACCACCTCCAGCTCCAGCTCTTCCCATCCCAGAACAGATTCCTCAATGAGAATCTGGTTTACGATACTTGCCGATAATCCTCTGCTGGCAACAGTACGCAGCTCTTCAACATTATAAACAAGGCCGCCACCGGTACCTCCCATGGTATATGCAGGCCTGATAACAACCGGGTATCCCAGTTCATTAGTCACCTTTTCTGCATCTTCCACTGTATTAACTGCTTTACTCTGAGGCATTTCAATGCCAAGGCGGTTCATGGTTTCCTTAAATGCAACACGGTCTTCGCCTCTTTCAATGGCATCGACATTTACCCCGATAACTTCAACATTGTATTCTGCAAGGATACCTTTTTTGGCCAGTAACGAAGAGAGATTCAGGCCGGTCTGTCCTCCCAGGTTCGGGAGAAGGGCATCGGGACGTTCCTTTTTGATTATTTCAGTAAGTGCATATTCGTTCAACGGCTCGATGTAGGTAACGTCGGCTATCCCCGGATCGGTCATTATTGTCGCCGGATTTGAATTGACCAGGATAATTTTATAACCCAGTGAACGCAATGCTTTGCAGGCCTGGGTACCTGAATAGTCAAATTCACAGGCTTGTCCGATGATGATTGGTCCTGAACCGATAATCAGCACCTTTTCAATATCTGACCGTTTTGGCATAATATTCTTTGTGATTTACCAAGTAAAAATATTCTGTAAAGAAAAGCGTCGCAATTTAAAAAATCAAATTGATAAGCAGAAAAATCAGACATTATAAATTAAACAATTTGAATATTAAATTGTTACTGATAATAAGTCTGATTATTTATTTCAAGATGTTGATAATTAGGACTTTTTAAGTTAATAATTAAATATTGTTTTATTACAGGTCATGGAGTGATTTGGTTTAATTTGCATTATACTTTTATGGCATTGCCCATGCAGGATAATACCTGCCCATGAATCCGGAATTATTTTAAGAAATGAAAAAGGTATTTTTATACTATGCATCCCGTGTCGGTCCTTATAACTTTGAAAAAATAGCTAAAAACTGGAATGGATCGGGAGTTAAGACCCTTGATTACTGGAAAAGAGTTAAGAAACATTTGTAAGACGGCCTCGCACCGCTGGCGCGGATTTGTAATCCGTGCCTCCGCTCGGTTGTAATCCGTGTTTTCCATAAAGTTTATACCCGTTGCATTATTTTTATTTTGCAATCTTAACCGGACTTTTATAACTTTAAAAGGATAAAACCAGGCAAATAATTTCAGAGTCGCAATTAATAATTTAACTGATGAAAACTACCAGAAGAACATTTATTAAAACAGGTGCATTGGCGTTGGCAGGTACTGCTTTCCTTGGCAGAACGGCTTTTGCTGCAAAAAAGCAGAAAGGTATAATTGGCCTGCAGTTATATTCTATCCGGGACGATATGTCTAAAGATCCTCTTGGATCGTTGAAACAGGTAGCTCAGATGGGATACCAGTACGTTGAGCATGCCAGTTACAATAACCGTAAATTTTATGGTTATACTGCTCCGGAATTCAAAAAAGTGCTCGACGATCTGGGCCTGAAGATGATCAGTGGTCATACTGTTATGGGCAGACAACACTGGGACGAGACCAAGAAGGATTTTTCAGACAGCTGGAAATATACGGTGGACGATGCGGGCACTCTCGGGCAAAAGTATGTGGTCAGCCCTTCAATGGACGGGGGCATGAGAAAAACATACGACGATTTTAAACGATACATGGATATTTATAACAAATGCGGGGAGCTTTGCAAAAAACAGGGAATGAAATTTGGTTATCATAACCATGATTTTGAGTTCAGCGAGAAATTAAATAACGAAAAGTTATTTGATATAATGATGAAAAGCATTGATCCCAACCTTGTAGTAATACAGCTTGATATCGGTAATCTTTATAACGGAGGAGCAGTGGCTCTTGATGTTGTAAAACAATACCCTGACAGATTTGAGAATATTCATGTGAAGGATGAAATAAAGGCCGCAGAAGATAAGGAACAATACGAAAGTTGTATAATAGGAGAAGGGATAGTGGATGCAAAAAAGGTTATAAAGCTGGCAAAAAAAATAGGAGGTACAAAAGTTTATATTATTGAACAGGAGGCGTACCAGGGAAAGACACCAATGGAATGCGTAAAATCAGATCTGGAGATAATGAAGCAGTGGGGATATTAGTTTTTAAAGTACAAACCTTTAAACGGATGAAAACCGGCATATCAGGCCGGTTTTTTTTAGATGAAATAAATTTGACCTGAGTCATTCCTCTGCATTTAATGCAATTATAATTATCAACGTATTAAAAAACGTTTTTTAATACGTTGATGTTTCCCATCAGGTTTTCTGCCCCGGCAGGCTGGGAAAAGGACTCAATCAGTGATGAGGCTTACCAGATGGAAATTCTACCTGAAAAACTTTTCCAATAAATTCCGGAACCGGACATCATACTGTAATATCTGCCAATCAGGATTCATTTTTAACCATAACAGGTAACGATATCCGTTATCAAGCGCTTTTTCCAGTTCATCCAGAGCTTCAGGGATTCTTCCCTGTAAGCAGAGTACTTCCGCAAACCGTTCATGAAGTGTTGAGTCCATAGCAATTGCTTTCAGAAGCATCTGATTTGAGGATTCAACATCACCTAACCTTGCTGTTACTGCACCTGTTGAAATATATGTTTCGGCAGCATCCGGCCTTTTTTTTGTCCATTCTTCTGTTACAATTTTTTTATAAATGGAAAAATATTTGTTGGACTCCTTCTGATTTCCCATAGATTGATAATTTACACCAAGATCATAATATACTGCATCCTGATTCTTGTCAATTTCCGGAATTTTTTCCAGTATCCGGATTGCTTCGCTATAATGTCCCTGTAAACGATATGTATGGGCCAGATTAAATAAATTCAAAATAAAATAGGGATCAATCTCCCGGGCTCTCCGGAATGCCGCTTCAGCTTTTACAACGCTATCAATGCACATATAACCTGAACCCAGATAAAAATATCCCCATGCATTTTGAGGATTATCGGAGATCAGTTTATCAGCCCACACAAAAACGGAATCAGCTTTACCCTGTTTTTCAAGATAAATCCATAATATCCCTCCATAAGCAACAACAATATGCGGATTAATTTTCACAGTCGTTTTATACTCTTTCAAAGATTCCTCAAATTTCTCTGACCTTTCATAAATGACTCCTAAATTATTATGGTAAACCGGATCGTCAGGGTATAACTCTGACAGTCTTTTGAAGTATTCAATGCTTTTTGGTATAGCATTATCAACATACAGTGCATGAATAGCAAGTATGTTGAGTCTCTCTCTGTCCGTAAGTTTATCGACGGATTTAACGGCCTGATTCAGTAATTCACGTCCTCTTTCAGGTTCAAAACTCTCGATATTAATACTCCCAAGTGCTGTTTTTGCTGCTGTAAAACCTGAATCAATCTGTAAAGCAATTTCATAATATTGTTTTGCACCGGCATAATCCCGGCTGGCGTGACGTTCACAACCCAAAGTATATTGTTTTAACGCCTCTAATGATGATGTAGTTGCTGTCGCCAATGGCTTGTCCTGTTTTGCAATGTTATATCTTGATTCACCAAGCTCCTGCCGGATTTTTTTGCATAATTTGTCCATCCCGGACAGAATATCATTTTGTGTTTCAGCGTATAAAATTTCTGATCTCAGAAGGTTGCCGGATTTTGTTTCCAGGATTTTTGCAGCAATGGCATACCTGTTTCCGACTTCACTGATACTTGGCACAATGTACAGGTTAATCCCTTCCCTTTCTGCCATTTCTCTTCCTGTTTTTTCATCAACAAATGTCCGGTCTTTAATTTCCATCCTTGCCAGTGCCTCAAGCATTCTCGATCTCGGAAAGACATTAATATATCTTGACTGACTCGTACTGATAGAGAATGCCGTATAAAGCGATTTATCAAAAACAGGATTTTCAGTAAGGTTCTCAAAATCTGTTATAATAACCCAATCGCGTTTGGAGAAAGGCAACGAACTTCCGCTTGAAAAAAGAAAGATGGCAACAACCGCCAGAATAACAACAACCGAAGAAGACAGAGAATATATCCATTTCTTCTTTTTAGCCTTGATTGCTTTTTCCCCGGAAGGCCGGAGGGCAGTTGCTTTTGTAAGCAAGGGAGAGCCATCAGCTAATGTACTTCTTTCATCTTTTGCTTCTTCTGCCTGTGTGATCTGTATTCTTTGCAAACCAGAAATAATTTCACTTATGGCATTAGCAACTTTATTTATCTGATCACGATAGATTGTGCGATTCAGGTTATCCTGAGGATTTTCTTCTTTTAATCTTAGTGGTCTGTTTACTCCTGAAGATCTATAGATAAACTCAATACCACGAAGCACACCGCCAAGTTCTGTTTCACATAATTTAATATCAGTATTATCTAAATCATAAATTCGGATCGGCAGCACCCTGTTAGCTACATTACCGTTTGGCAACCTTACCTTCAACCCGAACTGATCATGAGAGGCTTCTTCAATAAATGCTTTAAACTCATGTTCCCAGGCAAACGATTTTGGATCGCAGTATGTGCGTGAGATGATCGGGATAAAGACCAGGCATTTTAGCTTCTCTTTAAGCGAAGCATTGACATCGTGCGTGTCCAAAAGTCCGTCATGAGGGTTCACATCAAAATAAACACTGATCTCTTCCTTAAAGGTCGATTCGAGTTCAGTTTTTAGTACCTCAACAAACTCACTGACCCACCTATCGCCTTTGTTGTCTTTCTGGCGGTAGCTGATGAATATGTCGTATTCGTAACCGGGGACGAGGCTTGCCATGTTTTGGTTGTTCAGAGTGATAAAGTTAGGAAAGTATTTGATACACGGCAAATAAATATAACAGACAGCTGGAGGTTCAAGATTTTTTCAAATGCTCATGGCTACTGACAGACCTGTAACAAATGCTGATGGTAATATTTATACAATGGTAGCTGGGGGTAATTTATATTTCAACGTATTATAATATGTTGATAATATTCTGGCAGGTTGCTCCTCAACCATCACACCTCGTTCAGCCATTTTCTTAATATTTCCTGCTTATAAGTACTTATCTTAAAATATTTTTCCAGTAATTCCCGGAAACGAATATCGTACTGTAAAACCTGTAAATCAGGGCTGAGCTTTAGCCAGCATAAATCACTGTAACCATTATCCAGAGCTTGTTCCAGATAATTAAGAGCTTCAGGTATTTTTCCCTGTAAACAAAGGATTTCAGCAAAACGATTATTTAATGAAGAATCAATTTCAATTGCTTTCTGAAGCATTTGGTTTGAATAATCCATTTCATCTAATCTGGCTGAAACTAATGCTAATAAATTATATATTTCAGCATTATCCGGCCATCTCTTTATCCATACTTCTGTATAAATTTTCTTTAACCTGGAATAATAATTAAGAGCCTCCTTCTGGTTTCCCATGGACTGATAATTTATACCAAGATGATAATATACTCTGGTAATTTCAGACTGGTCTAATTCCTTAATTTTTTCAAGTATCCGGATTGCTTCGGTGTAACGCTTCTGTATACGATATGTATGGACGAGGTTGTATGAATTCATATGAAAATAAGTATTAATCTCCCAGGCTCTTTCGAATTCTGCCCCAGCTTTTGCAATACTATCAAGGCATGTATAAGCAACCCCCAGATAAAAATATCCCCAGGCATTTTGAGGATGATCAGAGATCAGTTTATGAGCCCATACTAAAGCGGAATCAATTCTTCTCAGGTTTGCAAAATAATTATATAATATCGTTACATAAGTGAGAGCCATTCTTGGATCAATCCTCACAGCAATTTTATACTCTTCCACAGCCTCCTTAAATTGATTTGACTTCTGATAATTTACTCCCATGTTGTTGTGGTAGATCGGATCGTCAGGGTATAACTCTATCAGTTTTTTAGTAAACTTAATGCTTTTGGGAAGATCATTTTCAGCATTCAGTGCATGAATTGAAAGTATTACGAGTCTCTCTCTGTTTGTAAGTTTATCGACGGATTTAACTGCCTGATTCAGTAATTTACATCCCTCTACAGGATTATTAAAACTCTCAATAAGAAGGCTGCCCAGAGATGCCTGTGCTGCTGTAAAACCTGAATCAATGCCTAATGCAATTTCGTAATATTCTTTTGCACCGGTAAAATCTTGCCTGATATGATGCTCACAACCTGTTGTATATTGTTTCAGTGCCTCCAAAGATGATGTAGTTACCTCGACCAGTTTTCTGTTCTGACCTGCAATCTCAAATCTTGATTCACCAAGGTGCCGCCGTATTTTTTTGCTAAGCTGGTCCAATGCTGTCAGAATCTCATCCGGGGTTTCAGCATATAAAATTTCTGATCTTAAAAGGTTTCCGGTTTTAGTTTCCAGGATTTTCGCAGTAATAACATACCTGTTACTAACTTCACTGATACTGGGTGAGATACAAATATTGAATCCTTCCCTTAATGCCATTTCTCTCCCTGTTTTTTCATCAACAAATTCCTGATTTTTAATTTCCATCAGTGCCAGTGATTCAACCATTCTCGATCTTGAATAGATATTAATGTATCTCGATTGGCTGAGACTGAGTGAGAATGCTGTATAAAGCGATTTATCAAAAACAGGATCTTGAGTAAGATTTTCAAAATCTGTTATTACAATCCAGTCGCGTTTTGAGAAAGGCAATGTACTTCCGCTTGAAAAAACAAAGAGGGCAATTACAACCATAATAATAACAACCGAAGAAGACATGGAATATATCCATCTTTTCTTTTTAGCCTGAATTGCTTTAACTGTTTGTTGTTCATCTGATACTTTTTCTTCGGAAACCTGTAAAGCAGTCTGCAGACCAGAAATAATCTCTTTTATAGCATTAGCAACTTTGTTTATCTGGATTCTGTATTTGGTACCATTTATATTCTTCTTTTCATCATCTTCATAGGTAAGTGGTTTGTTGACTCCAGGCTCTTTGTAAATGAACCCGATACCGCGAAGTACACCTCCAAGCAGAGACTCGCACAATTTAATATCTGTACTATCCAGATCATGAATACGAACAGGCAATACCCTGTTCGCAACATTCCCGTTTGGTAATTTAACCTTTAATCCAAACTGATCCTGTGACGCCATCTCAACAAAAGCCTTAAACTCATGTTCCCATGCAAATGACTTTGGATCACAATATGTACGGGAGATGATCGGAATAAAGACCAGACATTTTAGCTTCTCTTTAAGTGAGGCATCCACATCGTGTGTTTCTAATAAGCCATCATGTGGATTAATGTCAAAATACACACTGATCTCTTCCTTGAATGTGGCTTCAAGCTCCCTTGTAAGGTTATCTACAAATTTTGTGACCCAGCCATCATACTTATTGTCTTTCTGGCGGTAGCTGATAAAGATGTCGTAATTAAAACCTTCGATTATACTAGACATTAGAGGTCTATTTATTTCATTATCAAATTTAAACAAAGTCAGAATAAATACAAAAATTTATTTGCCAATTTGGCGTTCCCGAAGCAGGCTAGGTCAAAATTGGAGTATAATCTTTAATAAGGATCTGGTTAAATCTAACCATGCTAATACCATTCACCAGAACTCTCTACTGAGGGAATTTGGGTGAGTGGACAAAAATAAATTTGATTTATATAGTAATTGTATCGTAACTTTATATAATCCAATTGATAAGAAACATTTTAGCTTTTGTGCAATTTACGATTCAACAAACAGTCCGGAAATAATTACCAGTACACTAACCACAAATAAATATATTTTATGAAAACCAATTTTGTTATTATTACCATCATTATTGTAGCCTTTTTATTTGGAGGATGTACGACCCAAAAAAACTTTGATTTTAAAGTTACAGTTGTGCCTAAAACATATAATTATGTAACAACATTAAATGATATGAATAAAGCTGCTGAGATAATTAATAAGAGGCTGACATACTCTTTTAATATCCCACAAAAAAGAATAAACCTTAACGATACTGAGAATCAAATATCATTAACTATTTCCAAAGTTGACACCAGCAAAATCGATTTGATTAAAGATATGATCATTGGTCACGCCAATCTGGAATTCTGGGAAACATATGAGAACGGGGAAATCATAGGATATCTATCGAAGGCAAACAATATGCTGCGAGATATGCAAACTAAAACTGAAGTTATAGACACAAATTCCCGTGAAGAATTCACCATTCAGAATCCGCTGTTAGGAATACTTAATCCCAGGGTAACTGCCCAGGGTGAGCCGTTACCTTCATGCATGATAGGGCTTGCCAGCGGAAAAGATACAGCAATAGTTAACAGATATATGCAAATGGCAGAGATAAAAGTTTTATTCCCTCACGAACTTAAGTTGATGTGGAGCCAGAATCCTCATGAATATGATCCTTCAAAAACATCATATGAACTCCATGCAATTAAAGTGACTACCCTTAACGAACAGGCTCCTCTCAATGGAAGTGCAATTACTTCAGCAAAACCGACTACCGGATCTGCAAACTCAGAAGTGAAAATTACTTTAACGATGAATGCTGAAGGAGCCAATACCTGGGCAAGAATAACACGTGAAAATATTAATAGGTGCATTGCAGTTGTTCTTAACGGCTGCGTCAGATCCTACCCAAGGGTAATGGCTGAAATTACAGGAGTAAATACTGAAATTACAGGTGATTTTACAATTGAAGAAGCAAATGATCTTGCCAACATACTCAATTCAGGGGGATTACCATTTGAACTTCAAATCGTTGAAGAACAAATAATAAAAAGGGAATAAATATTAAGAATTCTCTTTTAATCATTCATCCAAAATCCTATAGAAAAAATAACCATCCCTGCAGGCTGGCTCTTCGCTAAAAATGTTCACAGAACATTTTCTTTACGCTCAGCCCTTCGCAACGGCTCGCGCCCGATTGAATTTGATTGAGGGTATTTGGGGAGCCATTTGTATGACAAATGGTAACAGGTTTTTTTGTTGAGGTTTCAGGAAGTTGTTATTTTTGATAAGTTTATATATATCTGAATGTCAATATAATACGTTGGTGTATTTTATTGCATATCTGTATCAATAAGAGGACTTTTGTCAGCTAAACGATTATCCAGCCAATTGATCATTACTTTGAATACTTCTGCTTTTTCGGGATCAGTATGTAACTCATGTTTGAACCCTTCCCACAGTTTCAGAGTCACTTTGTCTTTTGGAGCCATTTCGGCGAATATCTGGCTGCTACGAGTGTAGGCAATTTCGTCCTTGGTACCATGCATAAGGAATAAGGGTAAAGGAAATCGGGGGGCATTTTTGAAAACAAGATTGATTGCTCCCAGCATCGTTTTTCCCCAGGCTGTCGTGACAAGAGAATGTGTGAGCGGATCTTTGGTGTATTCATCGGCTACTTGAGGATCCCGGCTGAGCATTTCTAAATCGAGACCGTTTTTAAGTGTAAGTGTCGGAAGAATCTTCCCCATCAGTTTTGCGAGGAATACTTTTAACTTTTGTTCTTCGAGCGCCGTTTTCAAACCTGGGCCAGTTGCAATAACACCTGCAACCGAAGGATGGCGAACCGGGGTGTACGCTAACACCAAAACGCCTCCCATGCTGTTTCCGTACAGAAAACGCGGCTGGTTGGGATATCGTTGGGCAATTTCAGAGAGACTTCAAGTTTCCTTCTCAAATCCCAGCTTTTCTGAAGCATATCCAAAGCTTCCTCATTTTTACCCTGCTTATATAATCCCCAGCCTTTGCAGTCAAGTTCTTTTATTTCAGCGAACCAGATTGCCATTATAAGTTGAGAATTTATAGTGTAGTTACAGTTCCTGTTCTCGTAATTTTATCAACCTTGATTTTGTATCAATTAACTCTGGTAAATCATTATCTGCATCTTTCCAGATATTTAAAAAGTCTTTGTAATATTTTATGGCTTGCTCATAGTTACCTTTTTTTTCATATATTTTCCCTAAATTATAATGCGCTTTAATCCAGTATTCCTGTGGCTCCCAGCCAAGGGAACCTTTTATTTCAATGATTTCTTTGTATTTGACAATAGCCATATCTAAATCGCCAGTATCATAATAATAATTTGCCAGTGACTCTAATGTATAACCGTCACGACGTAAATTTACCCCAGTTTTAATAAGTTCAATAGCCTCAGCAGGATTTCCTTTTGCCAGTTGAATCTCACCTTTAAGAATATTGAAGGCAGCGGTATCACTTCTATTCCCTTCATTTATCCTCACGGATATTTCATTTAATATTCTTTCTGCTTTTTGTAACTTTCCGTCTCGTATCAGTAATTTACCATATAGAAAATACCACCAAGGTTCCAAGCCTTCAGCTTTAAGCAATTCATTCACTTTAATAAGTTCTTCATAAAATTCAGGCATCATCCCTTTAGTTTTCAATGCTGTTGCCAGAAACAAACGATTTCTCAATTCACCTACCCCGTATCCAGTTGTTTTACAGATTAGGATTGATTCATGGAGCAAGTCTATTGCCTCAGAAAATTTACCAGTGTACATTAGCAACAATGCCAGTGACCTATATCCCTGGGCTTTGAGATCATCCTCGCCTGCTGTCAATTTTTCAAACACTTCCCGGGCTTTTTGAAATTCACCCATTTGAACATAGGTAAATCCAAATTCATGGTTTAGATTGGTAATAGTGAGTAGATTTGGATTAATAGCAAAGGCTTTAAGATAAAATTCGACCGATTGTTGAAAATCTTCCAAATTGCCATAACAAGTTGCAATATTTATATAAGCATTTGGATCCTTGTCCTGATGAATTTCAAGCGATTTGTTGAAGGCAGCGATAGCCTCTTCGTAACGATCCAACATCATATAATTGTACCCTAAACGGTACCAGGCATTTGAAGAACTTGGATAATTCCTCAGGTAAATATTATAATTTAAAACTGCTTCTTCATAATTACCCCGAAAACCTTCTATCCTTGCCTGTATCCAAAGCTTTTCTTTTTCCGTGAGCCTATCCAAAAGATTTAGTGCTTTTGTAAAATGCTCCTCTCCTTTCGTCCGATTGTTCATCCAGTAATACAGCGATCCAAGTGAAGCATGAGCATATGCGAATTCCGGATCCAGTTCTATAGCTTTCAGATAAAATACTTCTGCCTCATTTAATTTTCCATCCTTATTCCATGCTTCATTACCTTTAACGAGGCATTTTAATGCCTCAAGAGAAGAGGTTGTTGCTTCTGGCAATGCAACAATCTCATGATTTATTTCTTTTAAAGATTCTCCCAAATCTCTCCTTATTTCTCTGGCCAAATCATCCAGGCTGATCAGGATCTCATTTTTCCCGTTTGCCTGAAATTTTTCTGTTTTTAGTACCTTCCTTGTATTCACCTCAACCACTTTGGCAGTTAACAGATAAATATTACCGATAAGGCTTATATTGCAAACTACTATCACTGCAATCCCTTCGCGTTGCGCAATTTCAACTCCTGTATCTTCATTTATAATTTCAGTGTTTTCTTTTCCCATCCTTTTCAACGTCTCATTAATACGTGTTCGTGGGAGAACATTTACAAAAGAAGACTGCTGGATAGTAACTTCTAATGCTGTATTTAGAGACTGATTGAAAACGTCATCACCTGTCAGGTTCTCAAAATCAGTAATTAATATCCAATCCTCTTCGGAAAAGGGTACCGGTTTTAAGGCATTTATTAAAATGAGAATAAAAATGATATTTATTATTAATGAACCTATCCAGATGATCTTTCTGGCATTTTTTTTCTTTTTTACCCTTTCTTTATCAATAGATCGTTTTGAGTGTGGGACTGTTTCTTTAACCTCACCCGATGATTTTGCTTTAAGTCCCAGGATGATCTCTTTAATTGCAAGAGCAACCTTATTGATCTGATCACGGTAAATTGTTTTATTGATATTGTCATGAGGTTTCTCCTCCTGTGCCCGCAACGGTCTGTTAATCCCTGCAGATTTATAGATGAATTCAATTCCGCGAAGGACACCTCCCAGTACAGATTCACACAGTTTAATGTCACCAGGATCAAGGTCGTGGATACGGACCGGAAGCACCCGGTTTGCAACATTGCCATTTTGTAGCCTTACCTTCAGTCCAAACTGATCGATTTTTGCCTCCTCAACAAAAGCCTTAAACTCATGCTCCCAGGCAAATGATTTCGGATCGCAGTAAGTACGGGAGAGGATTGGAATAAAAACCAGGCATTTAAGTTTCTCCTTCAGAGAAGCATCCACATCATGAGTCTCTAATAGCCCATCATGCGGATTAATGTCAAAGTAGACACTTATTTCTTCTTTGAATGTTGATTCGAGTTCCCCCTTCAGATTATTAACAAAATCAGTTACCCAACCGTCGTGTTTGTTATCCTTTTGACGGTAACTTATGAAGATATCGTAATTATAGCCTTCTATTATGCTTGGCATCTGGCAATGAAATAATAAAATTTACTTACGAGCATTTTTGATGATTTTTTGAAACCTCGGTAATCTGCGAATGTTATCAAATAAAGGGTCAATTGTTAAACTTTCCACAGATAACCAACTTGGGATAGAAAATAAATATTCTATCTTATCTAAAGCCAGGTCATAGTTGCCTGTAATTATATAGATTTCCATCAAATCCTGTTCTTTATACGCACCCTGGAAGGCATCAAACTTAATTGGTTTCAGATCTACTGCTTTCTTACCACAGGCAATCGCTTCTTTATTATTTCCAGTAAAAGCATAGCACTTTCCTAAAGTAGCATAATACCTGTCATCAATAGGATCTTCTTTTATTTTTTCCTTTAAATGTGAAATTGTAGAGTCCGCATAGATTTTACAAAGTGATTTATCGCCTTTTAAATAATAAATAAATGCTAACCTGAATGTTTTAGGTTGATAATTGGTTTGATCAGTTATAATTATGCTTCCCTTGCCGATAAAATCTATTAACTTATCATAATACTTATTATAGTAATAAATCTCATCCTGAACATCTTTTTCTTTTAGCCCTGATTCTTTCAATGCGACCTTCAAATCACCAGTCTTATTAAGGTTAGCAAAGAAAATACGATTATTAAAACCCTTATAATCAGGCATTAGCGATAATCCTTGCCTGGCACATTCAATTTCATTATCATATTGGTGTAAAAGTTGATATGTCTCAGATAAAATATCAATATAACTTGCATGAAATGGATCCAAAAGTATTGATCGTTTAGCTTCACCTATCGATTCTTCCAACTTGCCTTGCCGCCTCAAAATGTAAGAAGTATAAGCATACAAGTCTGCGATATTAGGTGCTTTTGTCTTTAATTCAGTAAGAATTTTTAAAGCATCATCATATCTGCGATCTAACTGGTAATAGCCAAAAGCTTCCGTCATTTTCAATTCAGTTAATTCGGGATTTAATTTTAATCCCATCTTTATATCTTCCTTTGCTTCCAGATCATGACCCTGCCATCCTTCATTCTTAGTGAAGTAACGATATATATGTGCTTTTGCTCTTTTAGCGTAAGCACCTGCAAACAATGGATCTTCCTGAATTGCTTTTGTATACATTATTAAGGCAGAATCTGCTTTAAGCTTTGAAGAGTAATCATTGCCCTTAAGATAGAAATCATAGGCTACCTGATTGGTTGTAGGTGTAGCATTTTGAATCAAGGTGGTTTCTTTAGAAGTTAAGGTTGCTTTCAGCTCCCTGGCAACACCTAGGGCTACGTTTGATTGAAATGCAAAAGCATCAGTAAAATTTCCTTCAAAAGTATCAGACCATAAGTGGGTATCTGTCTTTGCGTCGATCAGCTGAACCGTAATGCGCACATCATTTCCAATTTTCCGGACACTACCCTCTAAAATTGCAGAAACCCCCAGTTCACGTGCAATCTCCTTTAAAGAGAGTTTTGTGTTTTTATATCTCATTGAGGATGTCCTTGATATTACTTTCATATCTCCTACCTTGAATAGGCGGTCTAGAATTTCATCAACCATCCCATCAACAAAAAACTCCTGTTCAGGATCATTGCTCAGGTTTGCAAATGGCAATACTGCGACAGATTTTTCAACTGGTTCGGAGGATTTAAATAGTTTAGGAATAAAGAAATAACCCAGCACTATCAGTACCAGAACTAAAAAAGATCCTATTATGATTTTTGGTTTAAGTTTTTTTGGGGATGCAGGTTTTGCTTTAATAACCTTTTTTGGAGAATCTCCGTCCTGCTGATTATTTTTTTTAATTGCAATAATAATCTCTTTGATAGCATTTGACAACTTGTTGATCTGATTTCTATAATGAGTTTTATTCAGGTTCAGTTTCACATCATCATTAGGACTTAAAGGACGATTCACTCCTGCCTCTTTATAAATGAACTCAATGCCACGAAGTACTCCTCCTAACTCATTTTCAAGAAGTAATTTATCTTCAGGATCAAGTTCATGGATCTTAACCGGCAAGATTCTGCTTGCTACATTTCCACTACTTAACCTGATGTCTCTTCCAAAATTATCTTCCTTTACCAGTTTATTGAAAGCACAAAACTCGTGCTGCCAGGCAAAGCTTTTAGGATCACAGTAAGTTTGTGAGATAATGGGGATGAAGATTAGGCATCTTAATTTGTCTTCCAGGCTTTTATCAACACTATGGGTTTCCAGTAAGCCATCATGGGGATTCTCATCAAAGTATATAGAAATATCCTCTTTAAAGGTGGCTTCAAGTTCTCCCTTCAACTGGTTAACAAATTCAGTGACCCAACCATCGCGTTTATTATCCTTTTGCCGATAACTAATAAAGATATCATATGTATAGCCTTCAAAAATGCTTGGCATCTGAGTTATATTTATTTCATAATCAAATTTACACCTTGTTTAGACTAAAATCAAGTATCTTTCAATTTGTGAGAAAGTAAGAGTATTCATAGGTTATCCTGGAATATGTAATAAGGTCTGAACTCTCTTCTTTTATAAAAAATCCCTCTCATTTAACCTTAAAACGATATTAATTAAAAATATAGGAAGTGACTAAATAGAAAAGCCGTCTCTTTTATTGTTTTGAGACGGCCTCTTAACCTCATGCTATTAATCTGAATTCTACTTTAAACCAAACCGATAACTGAACTTGATAAGAAAAATATTATGAGGTATATTGTTGTCTCTGTTAAAAAGATCCCCTATATCATTCATAAAATCCATCTCTCCCAGACCTGTATAATAGCTCCTCGACTGACTCCATACAAGATATACAGTTGAACCCGGATTAAACTCCCATCTCACAACAAGGTTTGACAGAAATTCCTGAACATTGAAATCAGGTTTCCCGATATAATAATCATTATTTCCATCCCTGTTCTCATCAATGGAGTAATATGAGTTATCTACAAGGGTTATCTGGTCTGAAGGACTATATACAGCAAACCTGTTGGTATATTCCGAGGCTATTGGGCTGGTAATGTATTTAAAATCATAATATTTACCCGATGCAATAAATGGCTGTCCCCAATACTGGAGGGTAAGATCGGGAGACACATTAAAATTTACCCTGAACGACATACTAATGGTTTTCTGGTCTATACTGGCAAAAATATATCTGTCATCTCCATTATATCCCGACTGAGTGACATACTGCAATTCATCATAAGATTTGTAGATTGAGGGACGGAGTGACAGCACCAGGGTGTTTGTAGGTTTATAAGTGATCTGGGGTGATAAGCTGATTGAATGTCCTCCGTCTTTAAACGTATTTGAATTCTGGATATTAAATCCATAGACCAGCTTTTTCCGATCATCGCTGAATAATCCAAACCATTCGTTAGAACCCCCCGGCATTTTCATCACAGGTCCTCCACGAAGCATTGTATTGGCCAGAACATAAAATTAAGCTCTGTACCGAAGTTAACGCCCCAGTAGTTCTTCAGGCTTATATATCCATTAACATTTCCGCCATCGAACAGACGATTTCCTGCAAAATCCCATGCAGAATACTGGTTGTAATTAAGATTAACGCTCCTGTAAAAAGATTTCGGTTCCCATAACCTGTAACCAACCCATACCACACCAAATATCTGATCTGCTTCCCTCTGGTATCCCATATCGTTAAGCTCAAGACCAGGAGTTTTCCATAGCATTGCAACGAGGTACCTGAAATGTCCGCTACCGGATTTCTGAAACTGTATCCTGCCACCATTCCCTGACAGGGATGTCCTTGAGGAATCAAGTGAGACAGGGCTTCCGGGACACTGAAAATACCTGGCTGATGAACGCTGTGCCCTTACAATTGCAAGCTCAGTTCCTGCTATGTTGCTGAAGGCAGTATTTACATTGAACATGTAGGTTTTCTTCTTGAAATACTGCGTAAAATCAAAACCTCCGGCAAATGCAGCCCTGGGTATCCTGTTGATAAGATTCCTGGTTTCACTCCCGATAAGAGGAATATCCTTCATATCTCTGTTTACCATAGTAACCATGCCGCCAATAATCGTATTTCCTTCCTTGTAGTCTTTCTGGACTCTTGCAGCAAGGAAATTGGTCAAAGGTTCCACAGTCTGCAGGGTACGGTGTCCTCCTGTATCAATCTCGGCCATTTCTTCTGAAGTTACAGCATCAAGAAATCCTACAGAAAGCCCGTTCCTGGTCTATCCGGTCAGCTTGACAGCTCCGATAATGGATGTGTTGATTGGCAGATCGGCATATCCTTCAATTGTATCGTTATAACCGTAATAATTATAAGAACTGCCCTGTGGTTTCCTGTCTATTCTACTGGTATAGAACATGTTATCATTATCTATTCCGCCATCGCCAATTCCCATCCCAAACCTGATCATCGACCACACCGTCAATTAGCGGTGCAGTGGTAACCTCCGTTGCCTTGTAACGCTTTTTCTCAGGAGTCTGTCCAAAAGAAGCTGAGAAAATGAGAAATAGAATTGTAAATGAAACTAAAGTTCTTTTCATGACTGCTCGGTTTTGGTTTGCTTCTGAATATAGACGGATAAAACTGGAATTTGATGCAAAAATTTTTATTTAGAATGGTTCAAAGCTATTGAGATATTTAGATATAAGAATTGCTCAACGAACCTCAAAAGACGGTCATTCTGACCATATTTGGCCGGTCTGATAGCACATAATATACATAACTAAACGACAAGAATGAACGTTATCATGAATCATTGGGTAATCTTGCGCCGGCTGATGTTTACTTCGGAAGAGATCAGAGAATAATCAGCCAAAGAATTAAAACCAAGGAAAAAATCTTAAGCGAAAGACGCCAAAATTACATCAAGGAAAAGCTAAAATTTATTTATGAAACTCTTTAAACTATCTTTGTATAACCACATCTTAATTTTTTATCATATCCGGTGCACTTGGGCCTGAAGACATACAATTTAAATTAAAAAAATTATAATGAGAAGACTGAGTTTATCTTATTTAGTATTGATGAGCAGGGGCGTGCAACCATACTTAAAAATCTGTTCGATCCAGGAGAAGGTCTGAAACTCAATATTTGCAGAATGCCGGTTGGTGCAAATGATTATGCACGCGATTATTATTCCCTGAACGATTCTGTTAATGACTTTGAAATGAAGTATTTCTCTATAGCGCGGGACAAAAAAATGCTAATTCCCTATATTAAAGCAGCTATGAAATACAGACCCGATCTGAAAGTATGGGGATCTCCCTGGTGTCCTCCTTATTGGATGAAGACGAACAATCATTATGCCTGCCGGCCCGGTTCAAATAATGGACTTACAAGAGAACAGATGGGAAAGGAAGGAATGACTCAGTTTCGCATGCACCAAGAATATCTCAATGCTTATGCACTTTATTTTACAAAATATATACAGGCTTACCGTAACGAAGGCATTAATATTACAGGCGTACATGTACAAAATGAAATGAATTCCTGCCAGAATTTTCCATCATGCATATGGACAGCCACTGATCTTGGAAATTTCATTGGCAAATATCTTGGCCCTGCCCTTAAGGCAAGTATTCCCGATGCTGAAATTTGGTATGGCACTTATGAAAGAGCATCGGTAGAAAAAATAGACACTATTATGCAAAACCCTGTTACTTCAAAATACATTACCGGCATCAGCTTTCAATGGGCAGGGAAAAACGCCATACCCGGTGTACATGCAAAATATGAAGGTTTAAAGTTAATGCAATCTGAAACCGAATGTGGCAATGGCAGCAATGACTGGAAAGCCGCAGAATACACATTTTCATTAATGAAACATTATTTTGAGAATGGTATATGCGTGTATTCATTCTGGAATAGTATTCTGGATGAAACTGGAAAAAGTATGTGGGGATGGAAACAAAACTCAATGATCACAGTAAACAGCTCCACAAAAGAAGTTGTGTACAATCCTGAGTTCTATTTATTAAAACATTTTAGTTTTTATATCCGGCCCGGAGCAAAAAAAGTAAAAACAGAAGGTAATAACTCCGGATTACTTGCTTTTTTAAATCCTGATAAAAGCCTGATCTTAATTATAGGGAACAAAGAAGATGCTGCCAGGGAAACAAATATCAAGATAGGTAAGAAAAGACTCAGCGTTCAGCTAGAACCACACTCATTCAACACATTTAAAATTAATAAATTCTGAAATATTGTGACTTTCATAAATAAGAAAACTGAGGTTCAATACATTAGATATAACTAATTCATGAATTATTTACAATAAATAACATTATGAAACGATTTCTTTTATTTGGCTTCATGGTATTAGTAGCAGGTTCCGTACTTTACTCTCAAGGAACACTACCCTCAAACCGAAATATGCCATCTTCTTTTTCCGGGATGGGTGCAAATGCATTTACAGCAATAACTGATCCTGATGAACCGGTCACTTTCAATAATCCTGTGATACCCGGTTTTTTCTCTGACCCAAGTGTATGCCGTGCAGGAGAAGACTATTATCTGGTCAACAGTACATTTGAATATTTTCCTGGCGTTCCGGTTTTTCACAGCAAAGACCTGGTGAACTGGGAAATGATTGGTTATTGCATTGACCGGCCGACACAGCTGCCTAAAGGACTAAATATTTATGCTACAACAATCAGATACCATGAAGGTACCTTTTATATGATTACCACAAATTTAGGCGTTGGCGGTAACTTTTATGTTACCGCAACTGATCCGGCAGGGCCCTGGTCAGATCCAATATGGATTGAGGCTCAGGGAATTGACCCTGATTTGTTTTTCGATGATGACGGAAAGGTTTACGTTATTTCATCAACTTTTGAATTACACGAAATTGATCTGAAAACTGGTAAATTTATTTCAGAAGGCAGAAAAGTCTGGAATGGAACAGGTGGTCGTTATCCCGAAGGTCCGCACATTTACAAAAAGGATGGTTTTTATTATATTATGGCCGCTGAAGGCGGTACTGAAGAAGCGCATTCAGAAACCATAGCCAGAAGTAAAAATATCTGGGGCCCCTATAATCCGAACCCTTCTAATCCGATCCTGACTCATTGCAATGCAGCCGGGCAGGGCAATCCTATTCAGGGTGTTGGTCACGCCGATATAATAAATGCTCATGACGGTTCCTGGTGGATTGTCTTCCACGGATACCGTAGCGTGGGAGGTACTCATCATACTCTTGGAAGAGAAACCTGCCTGGCTCCTGTTACCTGGCCAAAGAACGGATGGCCTGTAGTAAATGGTAATGGAACTGCTACAGTTAATATGACATGCACTACTCTTCCATTAAAACCATTTTCTGCAAAACCCGCCAGGATAGATTTTGACTCTGATAAGCTGGGTCTGGAATGGAACTATATCAGGTATCCGGTTTCAGGTAATTATTCACTGACTTCACGTGAGGGTTTTCTCAGACTAAAAGGTTCAGAACAAACCATTGAAGACCGGAAATCACCTGTTTTTACGGGACGCAGGGTTCAGGATTTGTATTTTACTGCTACAACACAGGTTGAATTTACTCCGGGTAAAGCCAATGAAGAAGCCGGAATGATACTTCTAAACAATGGATCACATTTTGATATACTTGTTAAACAATCAAAAGGTAAAAGAGTAGTGGTGGGCAGACTCAGATTCGGATCAGTTATTCACGAATCGGAAGAGGCAGTTTTGAAACCCGGACCTGTAAAGCTCATTATTAAAGGAGAACGCTCAACTTTTACCTTTTTATATGCGCAGGGTAATGATGCTCCTAAAGAAATTATTAAGGTCATGTCAAGGTATTTAAGCTCGGAGACTGTCGGCGGATTCACCGGGGTATATGTTGGTCTTTACGCTACAGGTAATGGTAAGGCTTGTACAGCAAGTGCTGATTATGACTGGTTTGAATATGCCATAAATGAATCCAGGACTGAAAACACAGGTTTTCCCGGTTTTTAATATTAAATATCATGAAAAAAACCTTGTTCTTTTTATTATGCACCGCCTTGCAGATTTCAGTATCCGGGCAGTCCAGAACCGGATCCTGGGGCGACCAGGCTAACGGTACCTATATTAATCCTTTACTGAATGCCGACTATTCCGATCCTGATGTGATCAGGGTGGATAATAAGTATTACATGGTTTGCTCAGAATTTCATTTTATGGGTATGCCCGTGTTGGAATCCGATGATATGATAAACTGGAAGATCGTTGGCAAAGTATATGAAAATATCAGCTTTCCGGGGTATGATACAAATGAGAAATATGGCAGAGGTTCGTGGGCACCATCAATACGTTTTCACGAAAATAAATTCTGGATCTATTTCTGCACCCCGGATGAGGGCTTGTTTATGAGTTCTTCGTCAAAAGCGGAGGGACCATGGGAACCTCTTGTACTGGTTAAAGGAATAGCGGGGTGGGAGGATCCGTGTCCTTTCTGGGATGATAACGGGACAGGATATCTTGGCCATAGTAAAGTCGGCGCCGGACCAATAATAATTCACAAACTCAGCCCCGACGGCAAACAGCTGCTCGATGACGGTGTTACTGTTTATACAGGGCCAGTGGCAGAAGGCACAAAGATACATAAGCTAAACGGCTACTACTATCTCAGTATCCCCGAAGGCGGAGTGGAAAGAGGGTGGCAGACGATTCTGAGGTCAAAAACCATTTTTGGACCTTTTGAAAAAAAGGTGGTTCTTGAAAAAGGAAGCACATCAATTAATGGTCCCCACCAGGGGTCGCTTGTTGATACTCCGAATGGAGAATGGTGGTTTTACCATTTCCAGTCCGACGGTGCCATGGGCAGGGTTGTCCATCTTCAACCTGTTACATGGCAGGATGGATGGCCTGTGGTCGGTGTGGATATCGATCGCAATGGGATAGGGGAACCGGTTTATGTCTGGAAAAAACCTGATATTAAAGGTGACTTCAAGATAACTGCCCCTCAGACAGATGATGATTTCAATTTATCTTCGCTGGGACTCCAGTGGCAGTGGAATCATAATCCCGTAAATAGCCACTGGTCATTAACTGAAAAGCCAGGAATGCTGATGCTGAAAGCATTGAAGGCAGAAAATTTCACGAAAGCACGCAATACTCTGACTCAAAAGGTAATGGGTACTACCGGCGAAGCAGTTACTGAAATGGATCTTACCGGGTTCGCCGATGGACAAAAAGCAGGTCTTTGCAGTATGGGCGGTAGAAACACAAGCCTCCTGGGAGTTATCAGGAAAGGAGGCCAGCTTTATGTCTTTACTGAAAAAAACGGAAAAACCACAGGTGAAAAAATCATCAAATCGAAAAGGATTTATCTTAAAGTACAGCTTGACATAAAAGGTGCTAAAAACCAGTTCTTTTTCAGCCTCGATAATAAACAATTCAACCAGTTTGGTGAGTCCTTTACTACATATGCCGGATACTGGAAAGGAACACGTGTAGGTCTGTTTTCTTTTAATGAAACCAATGAAAACGGATCAGCAGCATTTAACTGGTTTACATATAATTATGACGGACCAAAAGGCATTAAATAGAAATTTATCTTACTTATTTCAATTCTATCCTGTATTTCAGGTTATTCATAGTTTCAGGATATTTACATAAAAATCTTCGCCAGCGCTTAACAGGAGATCATCTGTGCAGATGATGGCATGTAGATCGTTAGTTGTTACCGTGACAGATTTGTTACATTTTGTGCACGAAGGCAGGCTAAATATTTCTCCATTATCACATGCAAGAAAGAACTGATCGCCGGCAGGATCATAAGTTATGTCATTGGGAATATTAGTTAATATACGGATCATTCCATTATCATCATTATAAGACAGGGATCTCTCTGTCCATACATTTCCCAACGATGAAAAGAGGACGGCAGGCGACCCGTCTTCATGTCTTCCGATAAGTACAATCCTGTTTTTTGTAAGAAGCGTTTTCTTAAATATGCAAGATTTATAATACCCGGAATACTTTTTATTGTAGTCTGTAATTTCCCAGTTAAAGCCATCATATGATCTGATTATCTCACCACTATCTGTGATCCCGATACAGAATGAATCGTTAGCCGTAACGGATACAATATTACCTTTGGCTTCCAGATGTATGACGCTCCATTTTTTCCCGTTATTTGAGATAAGCATTGTCCCTTTGTCTGCACCCGCAATCAATAAATTGTTTTTAAAAGTAATTCCACTAGTGTTGCGTTGTTTTTAAAATAAAGTTTGTATAATATTATAATTCAGTAAATTATAGAAGTTCTTTGATTTTTTGATTTCAAATCACGGTATTTTTAGCGAAAAACCGTGAATAAAGGAAGGTTTGTTTTTGCTCAGTTGGCCTCACTTATTACCCGTTATGAGTTTGATAAATGTGTTTTACGATATCAGGGTGATTACAAAGTTCAAGATTTTAGCTGTTGGAACCAGTTTTTATGCATGATGTTTGGACAACTGACTCATAGAGAAAGTTGTCGAGATATTATCACATGCTTAAAAGCTCACCGAAACAAAGTGTTCCATCTTGGCATCAAGCAAATTGTTGCACACTCAACTTTAACAAGAGCAAACGAGAACAGGTCTTGGCAAATCTATTCTGACTTTGCGATGTATTTAATTGGCATAGTCAGACCTTTGTATAAGAACGATAACGAATTTGTTTGTGATCTTGAGAATGCAGTTTATGCGTTAGATTCAACAACTATTGATCTGTGCTTAAGCGTCTTCAAATGGGCAAAATTCCGTAAGAGAAAAGGAGCTATCAAATTGCACACTCTATTGGATTTACGCGGCAACATCCCGACTATGATCTATGTGAGTGATGGTAAGAAGCATGACGTCAATATTTTAGATGATATCGAGTTTGAAACAAATGCTTTTTATCTTATGGACAAAGGATACACTGACTTTGGTAGATTATTTGAGATCGATCAGTTCCCAGCTTACTTTGTTATTAGTGGAAAAGATAACTTGAAATTCAAACGAGTATCATCCAGTCCGGTAAATAAAGCAGTTGGATTACGTTGTGATCAAAAAGTTAACCTAACTGTCTATAAAACGTCAAGACTGTATCCAAAGGCATTGCGCAGAGTAAAGTTTTATGATGCTGAAAACCAACGAACAATCGTTTTCCTGACTAATAATTTTGAGGTTGATGCATTAACTATAGCTATGCTCTACAAAAGTCGGTGGCAGATTGAATTATTTTTCAAGTGGATTAAGCAACATCTACGAATAAAAACCTTCTGGGGCACCTCTTCCAATGCTGTCAAAACTCAGATTTGGATAGCTGTTTGCACTTACTTGCTGATTGCTTATGCCAAAAAACAATTAAAAAGTGATCTTTCTTTATACGAAATCACACAAATTTTAAGTGTCTCCGTATTTGATAAAACGCCAATAAATGAGCTACTTACAAACTTTTCAAAGAACGATGAAATCAAAGATATCTATAATCAATTGAATTTGTTCGACTTATAACGCAACACTAGTGTATTCAGCTTGTGAATTGCAAAATCTCTGCCGGGCTGCTAAGAAAGCAGCAGATTTCTCCTTGTATTATACATCAGCAGGTAGCCTCTCTTTGCTGAATCATTTAGAAATGACCGGTTTGTCAATGATACAACAGCGTTTTGATTTTCCAGAAAAGGAGTAAGAATCTTTTCAATTCTGCTTTCCAGAATCCCTATCCGTCTTGCAAATTCAACAAAATCAGTTTTGGACGGATGTCCGCTTTCTTTGTAATGGTCACTCCTGAAATTATCTGCAAAGAGACCTCTGTCCAGGGCAAAGTAAGCATCATCAGCATGCAACCAGGTGTTTATCAAATCATAAGCCGGGCTTAACAGATAGTCGCCTTTTGAGGATTCCAGCAATGAGAAGTTCTTTAAATGTGCATCGCCATTCGAGAATAAAAAATTGAATATTACCAGTGCGAAGTACTTTTCAATTTCAACTCTCCATGCCGGAACATACTTTTGTATCAGCAATCCGCATTCTTCATAGCTGTAATCATATTTAAAATCAGGTCCGGCATTGGCCTTAGTCTTTCCAGCCAGTGAGGCAAAATCCTCCTTCCCCCGTTTCCCGCCTTCTTTCTTTACGTCAAACCTTCTGGTTATATATGCAGGTGTGCCGTCTTTAAAAAAGATCATTACGTTCCTGGCAGTATTTAAACTATAAACCTGTTCTGCAATCTGCATTGTAAGATGTTCATTTGCAGGTACCTGATCTCCCTTTTTCAAGTCTCCGGGGATGGGTTTCAGTATGAAAGTCCCCTGTTCACCTTCTTTTGTTAACCGGAGGATATTCTTTTCAAGGATCAGGCTGACTTTTTCCTGCACCCCTGAGATGGAGATCCGTCTCCTGTTTTCAAAAAACATCTCTGCAACTGCTTCATTCGCCTGCGGCGGATCGTAAGGCAGGAAATGACTTACTTTCTTACCCCCGAACAGGCTTCGCAGGCATCGCGGGCTGTAAGTGCTAAATCCCTCAGCCAGGGTTCCCGGGCAATATTTCAGATCGTGCGGATTCATTTCCTTTGAACGGGTTTTACCGTTACTGCCCCCGTGGTATCATCCCGGGCTGTTGCCAGAAGCAAGCCGAAATCGTCATTTTCATCAATTTTCAGCTGACTGTTTTGCAGTTTTTTATTTACGCCTTCACTTAGCATATTAAAGAAAAAAGGGAATAAATATTCACTTCTGTATTCCTGCTGTCTCTTCGGAAGGGTCAGACTGACAGCAGGCTTGCCGGTGTCATTGAAATAATTGTCATCATACCTGAAAACATAACTCTTCCGGTTCTCTTCAATAAGAATTCCGGCAAGGACCTTGTCATAATATATTTCAGCTGCCCTCATTTGATCAATGATCTTTTCTTACTTCCAGTTTCAATTCCAGTCCCAGTACCATAGCCAGCTTATAAATGACATCCAGTGACGGATTCCCTTGTCCACGTTCAAGCTTATAAAGGGTGTTTGTACTGATATCAGCCAGTTCCGCCAGGTGCGGCTGGGTTATTCCCAGTTCTTTCCTTCGGGCTTTTATGGTCTCCCCTAGATGTTTAGCTAACATTATAGTGTGATTTTTCAGTAAAATTAGATCAATAAACCCAATATTGCAACTTAAATCACAATAAAATGTGATTTTTAGGTATGATTTTACAAATTGTGATTAAAAATGAGTGCTGATCACATTATAATGTGATTTAGTACAGTATAAGATCAGGGCAATTTTTGCGGGTTCATTGATATATATTTCCGGATCCGGTTCAATTCATTGTTGTTCCGGATGATATGGTCATGGAAACGGGATTGCCATGCAAATGATCCGGCATAATGATGAATTCGTCCAATTTGACATACCGGAAATGATTTGGTATTTTCCGCCAATATTTTTCGGCAATTTGCCCCAATTCCGATAATATCATTTCCCCGTTTTCGATTTTCCCGAAATACGGGATTTTGTTTTTGGTACAGATGGTTATAAAATATTTTCCGGGTGATGAATAATCAAATCCCTGGATCCTCCGTAGCTTTAGCGAAGGAGGATTGTACCTTGTACCTTGTTCCATTCTCCTCTGTCCCCAATTTCCCGATCCACCCCTAAACAATTTCTTGATTTATAATTTTATCCGGAGAGGCAGGTTGCCACACATCCCTGAAACGCAAATCCCACAAGACCAATGATCTGGTGGATTTTGTAATTGGTGTATTTTGAAATTAGAATGAAGAACCTTCGAACAGCGAAGTCAGAAGTTCTAAATTCAACATTCAAATGTTCTTCGTTCTTACTTCATTACTCTCTTATTCATCAAATCCATGGTATCGTTTTGAGCCAATTCGGTATCCTTAACCGGCTGCTTAAGCTCTTTAATATCCAGCGATCTGACCATTTTATTAAGATGATCGCGGTAAAAAAGAAGATCACCGTTCTCAATCAGAGCAGAGCTGTCGAACTGGCTGGAATATTTTCTGACAAACTCGTTAATGTGCTCTTTTTTTATGCACCTGTTATTTGAAAGATATTCACTCATCCTCAGAAGCAGGGGCTGCTGCAGCATCAGTGTCTCTTCAGCTTTGTCATAACCTGCCTGTATCAGCCTTCTTGCCTCATCATTTAATGTTGAACATGTATCATTCAGAAAAAGATTTGTCTCCGGATCAGTCTGCTGAAAGGAGGCTGGAATATCACCCATACCATGATTCTTAAGCATGCTGCAGGCAAAATGCGTCGCCTTCCTGATGTCCGATACGGCTCCTGTTGTGACATTTTGATCTTCGAATAAATAAATCCCTGGCAGTCAGAGTTAGTTGTAACTGAATATATTACTTCAGGGATAGTTCGTAACAATATGGTTGATATTACTGCATGACCGCTCTCATGGACTGCGGTTATTGCCTGCATGTCATCCTGTTTGCAAACCCTTAGACTCTCAAGTGAAAGATCCAGCTTCTCTGTGAATTGTCGAAAAGAGCGGCCGTGTTCCCTGGGTGGGACAGACACCTTCATCATATATTATCTGCCTTATAGATTCATGGAAAGTCAGCTTTATACCGAATTCTGCAATCATCTCATTATTAATTTTCTGCAGCTCAATATCGATGATCCTGAAGAATGACTTACTGTCCAATGCCGGATAAATAATATGGTTGTTGCCAGGTCTTGATATCTGTTCGCTGCGGAATCTCTCTTTCAGGGCATTCTTTATATCAGGTAATGAGATCTTCAGTGATTCCTCGTGAAACTCATCGGCGCTTATGTCCGGATCGAAATTTCGAGTCATCTGGTAAGCTTCATCAAGGTTGCCGATTATGAACACCATTGCCTTTGTACAATCCAGGTATTTAGCAGATACTGCATTAGCAATGAGCTTTTTAAGGAATTCGATAGTCTGCCAGCCGTTAAGCTTCAGAAGATGCTCTTTTACTTCACTTAAGAGAGTGAACCGTTCCCTGTAATGCTCATATATTATATCATGATAATATACCGGGACAAACTTTAAATCCGGATTTGTATGCGGAAGTGTCCGCATTCTGCCATTCCGTCTGTTTAATATCCCATTCTGTTTCGCTAAGGTTAAAGCGGAAGAATCTTTTGTTGTAGCCGAGCAGATCAACGAGCCTGTGTATAAGTGATGTTTTTCCCACGCCTGTCAGTCCCCAGAGATTTATTATAACCGGCTTCTTCTGCAGTTCCGGGAAATAATACCAGTAGCTGAATGAATCGATCAGATCGTCGATTACTTTATCGATGCCGACAAATTCTTTTTTAAGTTGTATCCTGACGTTCTCAAGGCACTTTTTTTTAAGAAGGACATTTTCCTTTAAATCTGATGTTATGTTTTTCATTGGCAATAATTTATTGTTTCGCAATAAATGTATTGCCAGGGGTACGACAAAATATGTCGTCGTTATTCTTTCTTTTTGCATGTACTCACCCCCCATCCCCCTCTCTACTTCGTAAAGAGGGGGAGCTATCTTGTTGTATAGCAATCAATTCCCCCTCTTTGCGCAAGCAGAGAGGGGGAAATCCTGAGCGGAGCGAAGAAAGGGGGTGAGTACATATGACTCAAAAAAGTTTATCAGGGGATTGGGGTAACACCCCATTAAGAGTACTTCTTCAAAGCCTCTGCAAGAGCATCCTTTACCTCTTCCCTTAACCACTCCGGTTTAATAACCTCAATCCTTCCGTTATGCATCAGGATACGCTGTAAAAGCTCATAGTTGGGTATGATAATCATGCTTATACGGAATTCATGATCATTATCTTCAATGACTTTATAAGGTAAATGCCACGGAAGGCTTTTAAAATACTTGCCCTGTTCGGCATAGAAAGAAAGAATTATCTCCTGTTTCTCCTGTCCTTTGAATGCATTGGAAATGCCAATCATATCTGCGAATCGCGCTGCACAATCGACATCCTCACTCGGAATAAATGTTTTATCCAGTACTCTAAGATCATCAATCCTGTCCAATCCGTAAATCCTGAACTTCTTGATTGACGGATTCTCAGCGTAAAGGTACCACCTGCCCTGGAACTCTTTTAGTAAATATGGCCTTACATTCTGCCGGCAAGTCTTTCCGGTCTGATAACTGGTATGTTTGAAAGTGATTTTCTTATGATTCTTTATTGCAGATAAGAGCTTCTGGATATTATTAAGCCCTTTGAATCCTTCGTATGAATCAAAGGAAATATACTTCAATATTTCTTTCCCTTTTTTCAATGAATCGATCAGCAACTGTGATGAGACACCAAGTTCAAGAAAATGAAGAATATAATCTGCATTGATACTTTTTTCATAATCTATAAAATACCCGTTTTTACTGCTGTCGTAAGTAAGCTCAATCCCAAATTCATCACGTATATCCTCCATATCGCGCTGAAGTGTGCGTGATGATATCTGAAATCCCTCATCCTGAAGCATTTCATGGATCTCTTTAAAAGAAGGGAAATTACTATTTCTCACCTTATCAATAATAAGGCTGTACCGTTTTATTGTTCCCTGGAGTGACATATAGTATGCATTAAGTTTATTAATTGATTATCAAATATTAATTCATGGACAATCTACCTGCATAGACAATCATGATAGCCAGTTAAAATAATTATCTGGATTAATTACCTTATAACCGGCACCAGGATAAGATTTCGTCCAGGATGCCGGAGGTTTTGATTTTGATGCTGACCATTTGAATTCGAAACCGGAAAGCGATCCATCTTTCTCTTCAACCCAGTCAATTTTCTGCTGGTCATAGGTCCTCCAGAAAAAGTTATTTGCCTGTTTACGATTATATTGCTGATATTTTAATCGTTCAGAGATTATATAGTTTTCCCATAGCTGCCCTGTATCGTTTCTCAATTCGATATTATTAAAATTGGCAATAATTGCATTGAGTATTCCATTATCGGAAAAATACCATTTTGAGCTTTTTGATATCTCTTTTCTCAGATTACGACTGAAGCCTTCGACCTTAAAGAGGATATAAACTTTTGAAAGAAGGTCAAGGTACTTTTCGACTGTGTTCTTGCTCATCGATAGTTGAGTTCCCAGCTCATTGTTAGATACCGGGCTGCCTGTCTGATGAGCAATGAGCCGCAGCAGGTTGAATATTTTGGATGAATGTTTAATGTTCTCGAAAACAAGAATATCGCGAAGAAGATATGAACTTACCAGCTCGTTCAGATATTCCTTCTTTTCCGGGGCATCGGGTATATGCAATAACTCCGGGTAATTTCCATATATGAGCCGCTGCTTAAGCCTGTCTGCTCTTTCAACCGGAGTCTCGATCAGAGAGTATTCTCTTTCTGACAATGGGAACAATGTAAATGAGTATTTTCTTCCTGTCAGAGGCTCTCCTGTCATATTCCCTAAATCGAAAGCAGAAGAACCTGTAACGATTATCCTTATGCCCGGAAGTTCATCAACCATCAGCTTCAGGACCGTTCCTATTTCAGGTATCTTTTGCGCCTCATCAATTACAAGCATATTTTTTGAACCCATAAGCTGCCTGTAATTCTCGGCAGATCGCTTTGAAAGAATTACATGGGTATTAATATCTTCACCATTTAAAAACAGATGAGGAACATTCAGATTCTTTATGATCTCCTTCAGCAGGATTGTTTTACCCACGCGGCGGGCTCCGTTTATGATAATTACTTTGCCCGGTTTTATCTTTCCGCTTAAAAGATGAAGCAATTCTCTATCTATAATATTCATAATTATGTCAATTAATTGACCAAATTAAGCTAAATTAAGTCAATAAGCAAACTTTATTCGGTTTTTTTGCCAGTCAGAAAATTAGTATTTTGGTTAACTTATTACACTTAACGCTTAACGCTAAACCTTTTAAACTTATTCAAATCATGCCTTACTCTATTCAAACTAATGAAACCAACCTGTCAAAGATACAGTCGGAGTTTTCCAAAGCTAAAAATGCGATACTCATCTGTTCCCCATGGATAACCTCAGGAATGTTACGACAGGTTTTGTCGAAGAGCACACTGGAAAAGATTTCAAAAGGAAAATTAAATCTCCGAGTAGTGATCCTTCGCTTAGGTGCCATAGTTGATATGAAAATAACCGACCCGGATGTATTTCAGATTCTTGAAGAGCTGGAAAACAATGTCGAATTAAGATATCACAGGTCGTTGCATGCAAAAATGTATGTTGTTGACAGGCGATGGGCCATGGTTGGTTCATTTAACCTTACCGGGGGTGGATTCGGAACTGAAGATTATCCCGGCTCAAATCCCGAGGCAGGATTTGAGTTTACCGACCAGGCTGCTGTAACCCAGGCTGCCGGCAGGTTCAATGATATCTGGAATGATCCGGATACACATACTTTTAGTCCCGGCCTCCTTGGATTTGTACTTTCACCTTCAACGAGCGCAGAATTCTCTGTTATAGGAGTAAAAACTCTGGAGCTGAACATGTTTGTACAGGTAAGATCTGGCGAGGACACAATTATTATAGGCCAGATCATCAGCTCTGAGAAGAGGGATTTAAATTATTTCGATACGGATCTGAATGTCCCGGATTTCAGGATGAGGAGGGAGCTCTCCGAATCATTCGGGAGAGATAATCTTGGCGGCATGGCCAAAGCTCTTGCAACTCTGCCGCGAGAGTCGTTCCAGATAAAAGTGGCAAGGGTCCAGGTACTGAACCAGGTAAAGATCAGGGATGATAAAGGTAAAATTTTGGTTGAAGAGCTGACATTTAACGCTGTACCACCTGATGTTACATCGGAGGTTCATAAAGCTGACAGTACAATTCTCGGGCAGATCTATAATGCAAAGAAGTTTGCTCCTGCCTGGCTTTTTGCCAATCGTGAGGTTGAAGCAGGCTTTGATCCTGTTGAGCTTACCACAAAGCATTTTTCGGTGTTTGGATCGACAGGCAGCGAATATAAAGCAAGGCTTGTAAGGGATATTGATGATCTGATTGATGCATGCGATCTGAAATTCAGCAAACGGGAAGAGAAAAACCTGGTTGAAAGAATTCTTGACAGGGCAGTAAAAGGGAACGTAAAAAATAAACAGTTTCTTGATGAATTGAAAAAGGAAGCCTTGAAAGTATCAAATAGTTCACAAATTAATCTGGATTCAGAAATAAAGAGAATTGTAAGAGAGGCTGAAAAAGGATTTTATGCTTATCTCAGTGAATTTGAGGCAATAGCAAAAAAAATATATGAAAATAAGATTGGTGATGGCAGTTTGAACACTGATATTTTACGTGACCTTTATCCTGGTATTACTCCGACTGAAGCAAAAGAGAGGTTTATCATGGATACGCTTAAAGATCTGTACAGAAAGCTATCTCCGCGGGCACAAAAGATCTTAAAAGACCAGGTGATAAATAAAAATGTCTATAAGAAGATCGAGAACTATTTTGAGAGTGATATAAGGCTGATTTCCGAGGAGACGCTTGAGACAATCGGAGACGCAATCGGTTCCGGTAAAATGACAATTGAGCAGCTTGATATTGTGAATAAAATGGACAAGGCAAAGGTTTACAGGATTGACCTTTCCGGAATTCATGAAGAAGATATCAGGCAATCTGTTACTGCAAGTGTTTTGACACAGATATTTAACTCGAAGAAAGAGAATAGTAAAGGCGAAAGGGATACTGTGTTCGTTATTGAGGAAGCACATAATTTTGCTCCTGAAGGTGGCGGGAAGAACAATCCGGCAGGAAGGATCTTGAGGAAAATAGCTTCTGAAGGGCGGAAGTTCAATCAGGGAAGTTGTTGAAGGAGTAAGTGAGGAGGCAGTAAGCCAGCTTCCAAGGTTTGAAACAGGGCAGGCTATCTTCTCAGGAGTAGCGATTGGGAAGCCGGTGATAGTGAAGGGGAAGAAGATGTGAATACTATTACTCAATACTAAATTCAAAAAAAATATTTAATAAACACAAGAATAAAATTAGGATCCCGGACGCATTGAATTCTAATGTTATGACGAACTTCAGACTTTATACAGACTTACAATTAAAATTTAACTCATCTATATTCGATCTGATTTCTGGTGATAAAGAAACAAAACAAACCTGGAAAGACCAGTAGCCTTGACCATAGTTGGTCGGGTCACATTGACCACCAAAAACCGGAGTTAAGTACTTGTTGTTTAGTTATATATGTTAAATGAAATTTGACCGGCCAAATGTGGTCAATACGCCCGGCTTTTGCACTTCCTACTCATATTTTAGAATATCGACAGGATTTGAGTTGGCAGCTTTAAGTGTTTGAGAAAGAACTGTCAAAATTCCTATTATAAACACAATTATAATGCCGGTGAAGAGAGTACCTGCACCAAATGTAACATGGAAAGCAAGAAACTTAAGCCATGCTGAGTTTATTAAATATGCCAGTGGAGCTCCTATAGCAGCAGCAATTATCAGCATTATAATGAATGTCCGGCCGATGAGCAGTGCAACACTTTGTGATTGCGAACCAAAAACCTTTCTGACGCCAACTTCCTTCAGCCTTGTCTGAATGCTATAAGTTGCCATCCCAAAAAGTCCAAGACATGCCACAACAACTGCCAGTATTGTTGCAAAGCCGACTGTATATAAAACATCTCCAAATATGCCATAGTAATCTTTTATCTCATACTCAAGGAATGAACCCTCAAGATCATGATATGGATCAATTGAAGTCCAGACACCCCTAAATTTAGCTAAGGTGGCCTCCCTGTCCGGTGAATTGATCCTGAGAACTGCAATTCTGTATTGCTCAGGATTCATCCTGAGGATGAGCGGTTTAAGAGGCAGAAACAGCGCAACATATTTATAATTCTCAACCACACCTATGACCCTGACTGGCAGAGTATCATAAATTAATATGTTTTGCCCTACCGCATCCTGAAGAGATTTAAATTTAAAATACTCAACTGCCTTTCTGTTTATAACTACTAAATTAGCATTCGCGGCCGGATCATTTGGAAAATCTTCACCGGCAATAATTTTTATCCCCATAGTATTGAGATAATTTGGATCGACAGAAAAATAGGCAGCATCGTATGATTCATCTTCAGGCTTTATTTTTATGCCAGTACTCCAATAATTGCCAATCCCCGGAATATGCGATCCGGCCGAAATTGAGGCAACTTCCGGCAACTGGCTAAATTTATCCTTAACTTTAGAAAACTGCTGACCATTAAGCCGGATATTATAGACAACATCCCGGTCAAACCCAAGCTCACTATTTAACATAAAGCTCATCTGTCTGTACAACAGGATAATTGATATTATAAAGATAATTGAGAAAGCATACTGGGCCACAAGGAGTATTTTTCTGAAGGTAACTCTCTTTAATAACCTGATGTTTGAAGAGGCTTTAAATACTTTAACAGGATTCAGAGATGATACATATATTGCAGGAATAAGACCGGCAAGTAGCCCGGTAGTAACGGCAAAGATGAAGTAGGCTAAGTAACTTGTAAGATTCTGATGCGGATCAATCCTGAGAATTGTCATAAATTTCATTCCTGAAAATGCAGGAACAAGTAATTGAAGAATTATAAATGCAAAGAAAAGCGAGATCAATGCAAGGATAACTGCTTCTGTCAGAATCTGTGAGACAAGCTGACCTCTTGACGCTCCAAAGGATTTTCGTATTCCATATTCTTTTGCCCTCATGAGAGATCGTGCAATTGAAAGGCTTGTATAATTGAATGCAGCCGATAGCATAATTATAATAGCTAGTCCTGCAAAGAAGATTACAAATTCTTTTGGCAGGAACATACCGACTTCATTTGCAAGCAATGGCCCTGGAACGATCCTGGAAATAGGAGTACTGTAAAATGAGATATTTACCTTTCCATTTTCATGATATTTTAGTTTACCTGTTTTTACCAGGGCTGTGTCAAGATCACTTTGTCTGGCGTTGGCATTAAGCAATATATAGACAAAGCTTGAACCAAATTCTTCCCAGTTATCAGTAATATTCCCTATCTTATTTTCTTTTTCCAAAGCCAGAAGCGTTGCTGCCGATATCAATGCTTCAAACTGAATATGAGATTTTTGTTCCATATCTGGAATGACACCGGTCACTGTTAAATTACCATATCTCTCGAAAATTATTATTTTTCCAATGGGGTCATTATCACCAAAAAATTTGTTAGCTACCTCCTCTGTTAAAACTATTGAATATGGCTCATCAAGAGGTTTTGATGCTAAGCTGTTCTTTAGTTTGAAATCAAAAAGATTGAAAAATGAAGGAGTTGCAAAGAAACCTGAAACTTGAAATCTTTTTTCATCGCAGATACCTTCACCATTAAAATTATTCAGAGCAACAACATTCTCAACAAAAGGATAATTATCTTTCAACTCCTTTGCCAGTGGCCAGGTTGTAGATGCGTATTTACTTATCGCTATCTTACTTAGATTATCTTTCGATTGGATTCTGAAAATTCGGTCGCGGTTCTTATGAAAGTTATCATAAGAAAGCTGATCCTGGACTACTAAAATAATAAGCATGCATACGGCCAAACTTATTGATAGTCCGAAAATATTGATTATGGAAAAGTTACTGTGTTTCAATATATTCCTGAATGCTGTAAGAAAGTAATTTTTTATCATGGTAATCAGGGTTTTTATATTTTTCAATCAAATATTAATACTAAGAAAACCAGTCCGGGTTACATTCCTTCAGCCTGTAACCATTGTATTAAAGACGGACATGTTCGCACAATTGCTGCTTATCATTTATTTTGTTCCATCCTTTCGCTGAAATAATTTTTTGGTTCCCGAAGGATCAATGATCTGCGGGATTTTGTAACATGCAAAAAATCAAACAAATACACGTCTGTGGTTTTTAAGTCTGTTCAACGGATTGGTTACTTATTGATATCTATTTTGTCGTTTTTCCGAATAAAGTCCATACCTGCCCTGGCATGTCTCTGAGGAATTCTTTCTGAAAATCAAATTTGGGATGAGAGTCAAGGAAGCTCTTTGCATTAAAAGGCTGACCGCAGGGGTGTCCGATAATTGCCCAGAGCTGCATGTTTTTAGCAAGATTGCTGTCAGTAGCTTTTGCCTGGACAGCACCAGCCGGGAAATATGCTGCTGGCCAGCTTATTCCATCGGTCCCTGCTTCGTCTTCATCCAGATGGCCACAGAGTGAAAAGCGGCCAGCTTTTTCCTGTTTACGCAGCATATCGTAATGGTCGCTCATAAAGACTTTTGCCGATTCAATATTTATCTTTCCCTTATATTCCTTCATTAATACATCCCATCTGAGACGACGCATATTTGGTGATTCATCTTGTGATGAAGGATCAAAAGATGTCTCTTCTTTAATAAGTTTTTCGTTTACCGGAAAATTTGCTCCCACAAAAAATCCATCTTTTGTCCGTTCAAGGAACTGATTTTTCAGCCCAAGCTCAAGCCGTGCAATCTCTCCGGTTTTATTGTCCGCTATCAGCCAGTCATTTGCATATCCACCATTGTTTTTGTCTTCCATTATTGCGACCCATTCATCGATTGATGATGAGTATTGAATTGCCTTACGGGCCCGGATAAATTCAGCCACCCCTGTTGAGTCGAATCCCTTAAATAATGAAATTGTAGTTTCTGTAACAATTAATCCGGCGCTGTTGATATTGAAATCATCACCGCTGTGAATAAATCCCGGGAGTGCATCCATAATTATTCTGTTACCTTTTTCGGGGACAATATCCATAATAATATTCCATCTTTCGCCTATTACATATTCACTCCAGTTATTATGTGCTATTACTATTTTCCCGTCAGTTGTCCACGAACCTGTGGCAGCAATTGCACTGCAATGATCTGGCGGGGACGGATTATCCTGATTTTCAAGCCACGGAACATAATAGCCTGCCATTTCAAGGATTGAATTCATGGCGACCACATCTTTTGTGTCAATTGTATCTTCACCAAGCTTTGCATTTACTCCTGCTGAGATGCCATTTATTTCTTCACGGTACTCTGCAGGTATTTTTGGCCAGAACATTTTGTATGACTCATTCCTGTAGAAATCCCAGCTCTTACCGGTAGTCTTTTCATTCAGCATTTCCATCGCGCCCCGCAGATCAATTATCTCATTGGCAAGAAGATATCCATGCTGATAACCAATAACTTCTGGCGCTCCTTCAAGATGTATTATAATCCATCCATTTTTCTCACTTCGGGTAGCATTTGCTAAAATCTGTTCATGGGAGAGAGCTGTCTTTTTGGAAGAAGAGCTATTACAGCTTATCAGCATAGATAAGATTACCAGAGCTGACAGAAAGAGTCTATTCATGCATGTAAGATTTAGAATTATTAATGTTGCAAATTAGTCAAAACAGGACAATAAGTTAGCGAATAATTCGAATTTATGAGATCAATTTAGTAAAGGTCTCACTATTTATTTTAATACTCACACTCATAACAGAATCTCTATTACTACAAACAGGATCATTGATCTGCGGGGTTTTTATTGAAAGGATGACAGAATTGGTGACGCTTGCCTGCCGGCAGGCAGGGATTTCATAACTTGCACATAATCTGGCGCATGCACAACCTTTTCAGGATAAATCTATCATACTTCTTTTTAGTCAAAAAAAAATTGTACTCTAATTCTATCAGGCCTTTAAGAGAAAACGATAGATTAACATTTTATTCATACCTTTAGTTGACAGTCTCATGGAAGAGACATAAAAACAAAGAAAGGAATAAAACATGAAAACCGACGCGAGAGTGATTGGAAGAAGTACATTCACATAGCTCAAAAACCAGATAATGGCAGGAAATATTCTACCGGGTGCAAAGGCGAACAGAATATTTATTAGTGAATAGGTTTCACTCATATACAAGAATAATTCCGGTTCAAACTAGCTATTTAGTATTAATAAGATAAAAATCAAGAAGGAATTTGTTATGAAAACTAAACAGATGATATTCATTTTGATAAGTCTGCTGATATCAATTCTCCCGCTGAGTGTATCAGGGCAGACAGGCACAAGAGCCCAAAAAGCTCCGGATGACATAACTAAATGGACAAATAAAACAATAATGTGGGTTGGTCCGCATCAGGATGATGAAAGCGGATGTTTGGGGACATTGTCCCTGCTTAAAGCAAATGGCAACAAAATTGTTATGGTATGGTATACAACTGGTAACAAGGGTTCGAGAGATCTTGATATGACAAGTGAAAGACTTGCCCAGATAAGGAAAATTGAATCTGAAAAAGCATGTGGAGAAATGGGAATAACGCCGGCAACGGATACTTTCATTTGTCTCGGATATGATGATGGGATGTTAGAATATGTTCCGGAAAAAGAACTTTGTGAAAAAGTCTGCAGGCTGATAAGACAATACCGTCCCGATGCAGTATTTACCATGGACCCTGGTACTACCTGGATGAAGTGGCTTAAAACCGACCATCGTATGTCGGCTTTCATAACCCTCGACGGTGCGCGGGCAGCCGCTTATCATTTATACTTTCCGAATCACAGGATCAATGAAGGACTGCACCCCTTTACTGTTACAGACTATTTCTTTTATTCTACCGGTGAATCAAATTGCGAAGTTGATGTTACTTCAGTTAGTGATAAAAAGATCCGTGCCCATGCCTGGTATGTAAGTCAGTTTGGAGCAGGTAATTTTAAATATGTTGGTCCGGAACCAGATCAGGAAAATATTAAAAAACAACTAAGCAGTAATGCTGAAAGAATTGCAAAAGGTGAAAAGATCTATGAAAGATTCAGAAGGCTCTCTGAATCCATGTCATTCTGAAAAATCCTTTTAAAGTCTACCTGCATCACCTTCCTTCGGCCGCCGGAGGTTAGCCCGAAGGCGCCGCGTTTAGCTTCGTCCTTCGGTCGTCGAAGTCCCGATTTATCGGGACGAAGACGGCGGAGCAAGGCCGGCAGGCAGCGAAATAGTTTTATTACTTTTATATTACCTCTGTATTATAAACAATTCAACCATGAAAAAGATTCTTAGTTTTTACGTAATGATTTTAATCATTCCATTTTCATTAATGGCTCAAACAGGAACAGTATATGACAATCTTACTCTTAAAAGTTCAATACTTAAAATGGAACGTAAGTATTCAGTTTATTTACCTCCTGATTATCAAACTTCAAACCGCAGTTATCCTGTACTTTACCTTCTGCATGGATCAGGTGATGACCAGACCGGCTGGGTGCAATTCGGAGAGGTGGAGTATATTGCCGATAAAGCCATTATGGAAGGAAAGTCTACAGCCATGGTAATTGTTATGCCTGATGCAAATACGGGTCGCAGGGGCTATTTTAACACTTTAAGAGGAGATTTTCAGTATGAAGATTTTTTCTTTAAGGAATTTATACCATTTATTGAGAAAACTTACAGGATACGTGCTGAAAAACAGTATCGGGCAATTGCAGGTTTATCAATGGGTGGCGGCGGCACAATAATTTATGCCTTGCATCATCCTGAAATGTTTGCTTCAGCCTGTCCTTTAAGCGCATCTGTCAGGCGACAAACTGATAATCGCTACAGGCGGAATGCTGATACAGTCGGACTTTCAGCTGAGCAGATTGATGCCTATCGCAAACAGCATGATGCTTTTTATCTGGTAGAAAATATGCCTGATACTCTGAAAACTCAGGTAAGGTGGTATATTGATTGCGGAGATGATGATGCTTTGTCTGAGGGGAACTCGTTGTTGCATGTAGCAATGCGCAGTAAAGGAATTCCTCACGAATTCAGGATAAGAAATGGTGTACACAACTGGACATACTGGAGAGAAGCCCTTCCTGAAGTATTGGATTTTATTTCACAGGGATTTCACAGGTAAAGGTTATTCTTTCAGTTATTTAATTTAATGTTATCCGGCTTCCTGCCAACATTAAATTGTCTGACCTCCGGTCGTCCTCCTTTGATCTAAAGACGGAGTACAGCGACAGACAAAATTTATTTGACATTGATTATTTCCCGGTGTAACTTTGTTAAGCAATGCGATTATCGTGAGAGTCTATTTGGTTGAGCAAAGCATTACATTCGGCAAGCAACCCGTTGTTAGTCTGGTGTTTTGTGACTGACGGGACGGAAGTATAACATACTCAAATGTTATTTATGTTTGGTAATCTTATAACAGTCCGTTAGTATGATATATGTAGTTTTTGTAGACATACAAACAAGTAGGCATTAATTAATAAATAAACTATAAAGTCATGAAAAAACTGTTAATGAGTATCATTATAATAGCAAATGTCCATTTTTGCTTTTCGCAAGAGATTATTGACTTACATTATGATTCAAAGAAAAAGGAGTTTAAGGAAAAAACGGAATCAATTAAGTTCAAGTCTGGGGAAACATATCAAGTTAAAATTCATAATGTTAACACTTCTTATATAAGCTGGAAACTTGAGTCTAAATCATATATTTTGTCTTCATCGACTCCCGATATCATAAAACCTATCTTCCTGGGGATAACTGATGAGGCTTTAATTTCCAAGTATTCTCTAAAAAAAGAAAGCTTAGTTCAACTGAACAAAGTGTATTTAAGAACAATTGATTATTATAATAATTTGCAAGCGTTAAAATCAAATTCAGATTCATTGTATAAATGGAATCTCAAAAAAATAGATACGGGGAAAGCAGACTCAATTAGAAATATTGTTTTCGGTATCTATAAGGTAGATAGTCTTCTAAAGTTGAAAAGAAATGTCAATTTAGCAATAAAATATATTGAAGTAGCAAATGAATTATTTAAGGCAAAAATGCCGGAAATTAATACTGATGAATTGATCAAAAATAAAATAATTGAAAACTATGCTGAAATAAGTTATGTTTTAGATATTGTTAAGTCTGACAATTATTTGAAATATGTTAAATTCATTGAAAGTTCATTAAAACCACAAGTTACAATAATGTCAGAACCATTTAAGGCTGAAAAAGATGTAGTTGATTTGAAAATAACTCTAATTGATAATTACAAGCCTGATACGCTGTACAATTTTTCTGTATCTTTTTATACACATGGAAATGGGAGTTTTGACTTCTCAACAGGTTTTTTCTTCAACAATTTATATGAAGATTCTTATTACCTTGAAAAGAGAGATACGACAGTAAATTCAATAAAAAATGTTAAAGAAAATGATAATTGTAATTTTGATGTTTCATTTGGTGCGCTAGGACATTATTCTTATAAAATACAAAACAACATAAAACTGGGTATAAGTATGGGGGCAGCTTTATCTCCTTTAGATGGTAAAATAAGATATTTAGTAGGTAGCAGTCTTTTATTGGGAAGAAATAAGCAAGTTGGAATAAATGTAGGATTGATTCTTGCTAAAATGAAAGCATTAAATGGTGAAGTAAAAAGTGATGATGAGGGAAATTATGTGTCAAAAGATGTTACAAGTGTACCAACTTATGATAAAATTAACAGCGGTTTTTACCTCGGAGTAACATATAACCTAATATCAAAGAAAAAATAACTAATGCCAACACGGACAATAAAGTAAATAAGGTTATTAATCAAGAATCAACGCCCCTCCCCGGGGCGCTTTTATTTTATTCCCTCCTCGCCCTGAAATACCTTTCCGCCTTCACAGGATCAATGATCCGTGGGATTTTGTATTTGGTGCCTGTTGAAGTAAGAATGAAGAACCATCGAACAGCGAAGTCAGAAGTTCTAAATTCAACATTCGAATGTTCTTCGTTCGTCATTCATCAAATCCTTGCCTATTGACTGACGCTTGTAGTCTTCTTCCACTGTTCCCAATTTCTCAACCTTCCCCCAAACTTTTTTTGACTTTTAATATTATCAGGTGTAACTTTGGTAAGCAATGTATTATTGGAATAGACTTTTAACTTTTTTTATTTACATCACACTGTCTGTGTCTGTATTAAGTTGTAACTCAAAGAAAACTACCAGTGTGTCAGATGAGTTTGCTCTTTACTCGACCAAAGAAGTTTTTGATTCTGTACTTGGATATAATAAAATGGTACCAGTTGCAGTCCGGTACATTTCAATTCCGGTTAATCAGGATCTTCTTAAGAAAGTAAGCATTTTACTTGATTCAGTGTCGGCATACAACTTCAATAATTTGAAAATGGAAGTTTCAGGGATTGATAAAAATGAAAATAATTATAAAGTATTAAAAGTAAATTTAAGAGAGAATCCGGGTTTCAAAATGCCTGATAGTCTGGGCCATTATCGCAGCTGGTATGATTTTTTCCAGGGATCAATGGGAGGAGGGCAGACAACCATTATTCTTACCGAATCTACCTTACAAAAACAATACAAGGGTGAGTGGGTGGACGCAGTTGAGTTCAGCTACCAGAATGAAAAGATCGGAGATTGGGATCATATATTTTTATCAGGAATAATTAAAAGAAATTAATATCACATTGCATGATCAACCTGCCTTTAGGAACTGGTTATACCTAAAATCAAGTCGCTCTCTATCCGGATAGTCTTTTAGATTCCCGGGCAAAATAAGGTTCCCGTTATCCAATGATTGTAGTCCATACTTCAGCATAGGCCCATCAATCTCCTCCAGAATATCCTTTCTGACCTTTACTTTAAAATCAGGGCTTATACCTATTATATATTGGTCAAATGCAGAATGATGAATCTTACATAGGGAAAGTCCATTTTGAATAATCGGCTCTCCATTGTCCTCCAAATCCCCAATAATATGTGCAGCATCCAATAACCCAGTATGTCTTAATTGGCACAAAGCACATTGATTTCTATAAGCTTTAAGTACAATTTCCCTGAATCCCCTCTGATGGACTCTTCGCAGGGATGTGACTGTAATATATGCTCTCCTTGCATAGCTAGTCAATGATTCAGCTGCCTGACCGGATAGTTCTAAAGGTTTAAGATAAGCTATATCATCAGCCATGACAGAGAAAGAAAGATCCAATGGATTATCCCCAACAATATAGACTGGCCACATCGGTACATATTTATTTTCTACAATATTATGAAAGTAAATCAGGGGAATTTTCTGTTTCATTAATTCACGAAGACCCAAATTATCAGGATGATTGGGATTGGTACCACGATATCTGTAATTCAAAATACCACTTTCCTCATCAATTGAATCAGGATAGGGGCCATCTACTATTGATGTAATTGAAATTGGTAGCTTCATCGCCTTGGGTTTCCAGATTCCCTGCGGGCCCACTAATCCATATTTTTCACCGCTGAGGTTGAAGCCATCCTGAAGGAGTCTTCGCGTTAGAACATCTCCATGAATTTCGATCTGACTTTTCAGCCAGTCAAATGCAAATAATCTGATCTGTAGATCTGTCATGAAAATTATAACCTTAAAAACTTCTCTCTAAATTCAGTATAATTCTTCACCTCCTTATAGAAATCAAAAAGTTCCTCATAAGTTCTGAAGTTATATCTATCTTCAAATTCTTTAAATGGAGCAGTTTTTAATATTGGTGGTACCTCACTCAGATCAGCAATATCGCCAAGCTTTTTCCCGAATGCTTCCCTGGATGGATCTGCAACATAGGTCTTGTATCCCAGAAGTTTACCTATTTGAGTAATATAATAAACTGCTTCCCAATGTCCTGATGGTTCTAAGTCATTGTCAAGAATCGCAATCTCCTCTTCATCAATTTCAACCGCTGCAAAACCTTGAGAACTTTTACCAATATATTTTGCATATCCTCCAAGCCTTTTATCACACATGAAATGGCAAAACATATCGAATTTTTCAGGCTCGTTTAAAAGATCAATTTCAAGAGATGGAATTAATTCATCAATAATTGAAACGTACTTCATATAATTAGCCAAATCTCTGTCTATGGCTTTCTTTTCAAGGATGAAATTTACAGTCAGGATCGTTTTATTATTAATGATTCTGTATTTAGAATTAAGAAAGAATAATGTTGGGGAAATAAATCCGGATTTAAATCCTTTTGATAACTCATACTTTGACTCAAATTCAGCAAAGGAATTATAATTTTTTTTCTCTATTACCTCATAGATTAACTGGAAAATTGCATCCCCTACTTTCGGCCAGTTTTCAGGTTTGTGCCAGCCGACATTTTCAAACCAGATTTTAATGTCTTTTGTAATAGCAGGCATCACACTGATACGGTATCCTTTCTCCCTGTTGTGCTTTGTATTTGCATAGGGCAGCATCTTTTCAAGGACATCATCAGTATAATCCTGCGCGAAATTTCTGATTGCTTGCTTGCGGGATTCTGAAATATTCATAATGACTATTTGAAGGTGATACTATTAACCTTATTAACATTTTCTGCTCATCATACTGCACATCTTAAAATTCCGGCATCACTTAGCTACACCGTAATTGATACTAAAGCCTGCTTTGTTTGGGAATAAGGTCCTTTCCCAGATTATAAACTCATTCCAAACCTAACCGGGGGAATGAAAATTACAAAATTCTATGGATTTTTGCCTTATTGTATTCAAAAAGAAAACTTACGGTGGTTTAATGATCATATAGGAATGAGCTACCCCAAAAGGAATTATTTGCCTATGAGGCTCATAATATTCTCTTTTCTCATTCTTCTTTCGATCACTTCGGCAGAAACATCAAATCTACCACATATTAAAGGAGCTATCATCGAAAACAAATCATCTTCATTTATCTTTGGTGAATTCCACGAGGAATACTTCTTTAAAACGTTCTGCCGTTTTGATTTGAATTCTTCAACAAGGGTGTCTAATGGTACAAGCAATCTTCCTGCAAATTCAGAAGCCTGAGTTTCAAACCACCCCAAAGTATCATCATCAATTGCTAGCCGGAACTTTATCCACTCTCCTTCATTGGCGAATTTCTGGCTATCGATGGTGCTTCTATGAAGAACATAGTGCCCTATTTCATGAGCAATCGTAAACCTTACCCGTTTGTAATAGCGATCATCTGTATAGAGAAATTCATCAACATAAATTGCCTTAAAGTCTTTTGAAATGAATCCTTCCATATCACAAAGCCTCTGAAGGCTTTCGATCGGGATTATCCGGATACCGAGTGTGGCTTCAACGACGTGTTCAATATCTACCGGCAACTCTGTGGTAAAAATATGTTCCTCTCTGAACCGTTCTGCTTCGTCCCGGATTTTATCCATCGAGAGTTTTACAGAGACTATTTTTCCGGGGTCCATGCGGATCTGATTTTAGTTATCAGAGTTTTAAGCTCCTCTTCAGTTGGTTTTTCTCCCCAAACAGTCCTGAAAAAAACAGGTAATTGATCCAGGATCTCAGATTCGATCAGTTCTTCCGGAATAGTTGATAAAGCTGCCAGGTCCAAGAGTTCTTTATAACCCTGACTTCCTGTTTTTATCTTCAATACAGTGGCGATCTCATCAAGAACTTTCTTACTTTTGGGAGGTGTTTTTATTCCCCTTTCAATCTTGCTCCAGTTGCTGGCATCAAACCCGATCAGCCGGCAGAACTCACGTAATGTTAATCCTGCAGCAATTCGTTTATCACGGATAAAATTTGCAAATGATGGTTTCATGTCTTGGGGTGCGTTGGTGTGGTACAAAATTACCACACATAAATATAAAAACAAAATCTTTTATCATAATTCTTAATTAAGGGAGTAATTTGGGCAAAATTAGTTACAATTGCATGTGCAATAATAACTGAATTTATGTCAATAGATGATTTAACAGGAAAATCAAATTCAGTTTTCGAAGAATTAAACTACGACGAGGAGTTTTACTTTCAGTGGCATATTACAAACGAATGTAATCTAAGGTGTAAGCATTGTTACCATGAGTCATATGAAAAAGATGATGTCAACATTAAAAGGTTGATCGAAATTGCAGATCACTTATGTTTTGCGCTCAATAAATGGGGGAAAAAAGGTTCTTTCAGTATCACAGGAGGTGAGCCATTAATGAATTCTGAAATTCTTTTTCAACTGTTAGATCACCTTGAAACCAGGAATATAGATAGAATAGACCTGCTTACTAATGGTACTTTGCTTACCGACAATATTATTCATAGACTAAAGGAGTATAAAAAACTTCGACGCTTACAGTTATCACTGGAAGGATTGCAGGATACAAATGATAAAATAAGGGGAATAAATTCTTATGACAGAACTTTTGATGCTATTGATAACATCAAGAGACAAGGACTGGCTGTCAGCATAATGATGACAGTCGGAAGGCATAATCATGATGAAGTTATTCCTTTAGCAGAGGAGCTTGCAAAACATGATGTCGACGTTTTCATTATTGACCGGTTTATCCCCGAGGGACAGAGCAGTAAACTGACAAGTTGGGTATTGTCACCGGAAGAAATCAGAGAAGTATATACAAAAGCATATGAGTATTTCAAAAGAACATTGAAACCCAGATTCCTTCTTTACAGGACACTTTTTTGTTTATTAAATCCTGATGATCACCATATTGGAGCTATTTGTTCTGTGGGAAATAATGCACTGACAATTATGCCAAATGGAGATGTCCTTCCATGCCGAAGGTTGCCTATAGTACTGGGAAATTTGTTTGAAACTACTCTTTATGATATATGGTATACATCGCCATTTTTATGGGAAATACGGAATCCGGGGAATCTGAAAGGCAAATGTAATAATTGCGAATATATTCCAATTTGTCGTGGTTGCAGAGCTGTTGCTTATGCTTTAAAAGGAGATTATTTAGCCGAAGATCCTCAATGCTGGAAAGAAAAATGAAAAGATATGTTTTAAATAAGCAGGTCAGGCTCAAATATGATAAGGCTTCCGATAAATACTATGCATTTTGTATTGATACAGGTGATCATTTTAATCTGAATAAAACCGGATTCACTATTTTAAATATCCTGAATGAAGAAAAAAGTCTTGATGAAATAGTTACATTGTTATCAGGAGATATGATTGTGGATGAAAAGTCTGTTTTATCCGATACAATTCAATTTTTGGAATTGTCTGAGAAAAATGGTATTATTGCATATATGTAAAGTCAAAATAAGGTAGTAATGAAAAAGACCAAAACAAACCTGCAGTCAAAGTCCCGGTATGAAAAACCTGAATTAAAAAAGGCAGAAAAAATGGTATTTATGTTCGAGCCTTATAAAACAAGTGTTTCAAAAGTAGCATGCAGGCAGTGTTCGGGTTGCCACGGTTGCAGATAATGATTAACCGGCAATGGAAGCTGCGATCCAGCGTGGGATTGACTCTTTGAGCCATATAGTCAGAGAATTCTTATATAAAGATATTGAGCTTTTACGTGTTTGCAGAACAGCGGTGCTTCTAAAGGAGTGCGGTGTTAATCCATTTAATCCGGTTTTTGATGAGTTAGCCCTAAAGTGCGTTAAAAATCAACGAAAAGATGGCGGGTGGACTGACGTTGAAGAAACTCTCTGGTGTACCACTTTTCTTAATATTTATGAAGATCATTTTGATTCTGTATTTGGAGCTATAAAATGGCTAAAGGGACAAGAACACAAAGATGGCGGCTGGGGCAAATCGAAAAGAGATCAGACCAGGATACCTTTGACCTCCCTTCTGCTTTGTTTTTTACCTCAACTGAAATCGGATAATCGACTCAAATGGCTGGAAAACAAATGGCACCTGGAACGAAAAATGCATCCTAATCCGACATATAAAACTGCCTTAACAATAATGGCATTTTCTTGGAATAACTATAAACCGGAAAATAGCCAACTGATAAATAAAGCAATAGCATGGCTTTGTGAACAACAGAATAATGATGGAGGCTGGGGTCCATGGAAAGATCACCCTGTGGGGAGTGATCCGTGGTGTACAGGAATCTGTTTAGCATCGCTGACGCATTTTCCTGGCATGGCTACATCCGATGTGATTAAGAATGGATTAGGATGGTTATTGAAGAACCAGTTACCAGATGGATTGTGGCCATACCATTTTATTGAAGATGGAAGCAGTTGGGCGCTGTATGCTCTAATAAAAGGACAGAATTTAATAAATGATTGAAAACCTCAAAGATATTATTATTGGGAATATCAGGCAGATACCTGAAAAACCCATGTCTCTTTTGCTATCAGGCGGAATAGATTCCTCCCTGGTTTTAGCTCTTATCCGGAAAACTTATCCTAATGTTCCGGTAACCACATTTACTCTTGCAAAAACTAAAGAATATCCGGATATTATTCATGCCCGCGAAGTGGCAAGTCTGTTTGGAACTGATCACCGTGAGATTCTTCTTTCTGATAAGGAATACAGGAATTTTGAAAGAGATTTTAGCAAAATAAATCTTTATGGCTTGAAAGGAGACATTAATGTTTATATCCTCTGTTCCGTTGCAAAAAAATTCAGTAATATAATAGTAACCGGTGATGGAGGTGATGAATGTTTTGGCGGTTACTGGCTTCATGAGTATCCTTTAGGGCATAAAGAGACCGGGGCCATTAAATCATTTGAGGAAATTCATCCTCAACCCAGGAAGCATATTGAGGAGATGGTAAGGTTGGGATTCAGAGACAAATTGTTTAAAGAAAAGTCGGTTGCCAAAGATTTTGAAGAGGTTTGGGATTATTTTATTGAACGTCTTGCACCTAAACATCTTGCCCCACTTTTAAATACAGCAAATGCGCTGAATATTAAAGTTTTTACACCATTCTGGTCTGAAACTGTTCTCGATTTCATGAGACAACTGCCCTATTCTGAAAAGATTGGCCGGAAGATTGAAAAGGAGTTGGCAAAAGAATATTTACCGGTTTCGGTTGTTGAAAGGGAGAGCATTGGATTTGATGTGGCGCTTAAGTTAGCTTGAACCAAGTAAGGATTGTTTGCTATTTATTTCAATCATACGGAATTATATTTGATAAACTTCAAAAAATGAATGAATTATTAGTAAAAGCCATTGATGCAAGTTTAACATTTGAAGCAATAATGGATAGCATTGACTTTAATTCTTATTTGCCTGAAAATGATGAAAATCCTAAAGTGAAAGATACACCAGAGTATAAAAATTACAAAAAGTTGCTCGATAAGGCTAAAAAGTGTTGTAATAATGCTGTTGGCTATCTAGATTCAGCGTTGGTAGAAAAGATAAAAGATATAGAAGTGAATGACAACAGCTTTTTTGTCCCAAATAAAGACAATGAAAAAGAAGTGTCACAAACTCTTATATATCATTTATACGAAGCAAAAAAAACACGTGTTAAAGCCTGCTGCCAAGTCAAACGAGAAGATGAAGTCAATGACTATACTGATAGTATTCATAGACTGCATAAATCTTTGGATTATATCCCGATAAAGAATTTTCTTACACCTTCCCAAGGTCCTAGTCTCGCAAACAATTATGATTGGGCAAAAGTGCTCTATTATAATGAATTGGCCATTTGTTATTCTGGGCTTGCAAAATCGTCAATGTCACTCGGATACGCAGAAGAATCAATTTCTTTGTTGGAAAAAATAAAAAACAGCGACAAAGATGAAAACCAGAGAATTCTCAAATTAAGATCCTTTGCCTGGTGTAATAAGGGAGAAGCAGAGCGGAATTTGCATGATTATGATAAGGCGATGTTGACTTTTAAGAAAGTTATTGACCAATGGGAAAGAGAAAAAGACAAATCGTCAGATTATTACCAAGCTTTATTCAGCCGTGGATTAATTCTTGACTATCAAGGAAGAGGCAAGGAGACTCTTGAACTACTGAGTAAAATGGATGTGCCTGAGAAGGATACCCGTTGTGGCGCGAGAGACTTAGAGCAAGCTTCTGCATATATAGATCAAAAAGAATACAAAGAAGCAAGAAAAATACTTGATGGGTTCCAAGATGAAAAAAAATGGGATCATACCTTTGCCTTTCGTAAGGCTTCCCTATATAGAATTAGATGCTTGCTTGAATGGCGTAAAAATAAACCTACAGAGTTTGAAAGCGATGATAATAGGGAATGGAGAGAAGAATATGAGATGATTCCGAAAGAGATCAGAGGTCATAATGAACAAAAAATAGATGGAATTATTAAGCGATGTATTGATCGAAAGGACAAAGACAACTTTAAGAAAGCATGCAAATATTTTTCAGAATTTTACGAGCAAAATGCAAAGATTGAAAATAAGAAAAAGGCAAAAGAACTGCAACTTTGGGGTTATTTTATGTACCTCTTATACGAAGAGATGGAGAATATATGCACTGTGGAAAATTGGGAGGCCATAAAAAAGAAGTTGTTGTCAGATTTTAAGATATTAGACAAAGAAGAAGACACAGAGTACATGCAAGATTTCTTTGATAGTTATATTGATTATCTTAAATGTAACAAAAAAGATGACCATGATGGGACAGTTAGTTATATTAATTATCTTAAATGTAACAAAAAAGATGACCATGATGGGACAGTTATTGAAAAACTCTATAACCGCCTAAAAATTTTATATCAAGAAAACGATAATTTGAGTAAATTAGGTAAAGTGGAAGAAAAATTTAGGCTTTTCAAGGATGATTCTGGAAAATCAGACGCAGAAGGAAAAGAGAAAAAAGAAAGCAAAGATAAAAATGAAAATGGTGCTGTGGAATTTGTCCAGAAGTGTTTTTTTCAAGGTGAACCATTTAAAGATGATAAAAAAAGTGTCCTTTTGAATGCAGATAGCATATTGGCAAAAATGGAACAAAATACACTTGATTTTGCTGAAAAAATTGTTAGAAAGACGAGACGATTCCCATTAGATGAAAAATTCAGAACTATTTTGACTGTTTTAAGGCGATGGAATTCATTTACACCGGCCCTCGCTTCATCGGTTAACCCCAGCAAAGGGGGAGGATATTTTCTCTATTTTCAATATAAAAATAATTCTTATGGTATTGTAATAGACCCAGGTTATGATTTTTTGGACAATTTTTTTTCTCAGGGTTTCAGAATTGGTGATATTGATACAGTCATAGTCTCACATGCACATCCGGATCACACTGATAATCTTCCATCGATCCTCTCCTTGTTCCATGAGTCAAATGGCCGTCTGGGAAAATATTACTATAGCAAAAAACTTAATAAACAACAATTTAATAAAAAACATCTCAAACTAATAATATCTCATGGGGTTTTTGATCAATATTATAAATTGATTAAACCCAGTGAAGAATCACTTAAGGATATAATTGTTGTTCAGCCGGGTAATGAAGGGGCCAATGAACCATGTCTTGTTCAAAAATTTGATGATAATTACTCAATAGAAATAAAACCATTTGCAACTTCCCATAAAGATTTAGGTCAATGGGAAAGCCTGGGATTCATTATTAATATTAAAAAGAATAAAGAGACTATTAGAACAATTGGCTATACAAGTGATGCTCACTGGAGACAAGATTTTTCCGATAATTTTAAGGATTGTCATATTATATGCGCCCATCTTGGTTCAATAGTAGATATTTTAAATAAAAAGGAATTTTGTAGCTTGTGTGGAGATTATAGAGATAATGGAGATGGTAAATGTGAAAAAGATCCGGAATGTAAAGAAAAAAGATTCGTAAATGGAAATCCTACAACAAAGAAATTATTAAAACAAGCACAAGAACAAAATCATCTTTATCTTTCTGGTCTAACTATGTTTTTTGATAAACTTCTGGCGAATGAAGAAAATGGTGATAAAAAAATGGAATTGGCGGTAATCTCTGAATTTGGCGAAGAACTTAAAGAAGGATTACGCATGGATTTATTTCACAAATTTGATGATTGGTTTCAAGAAAGAAGTACAAGAAGTACAAAAAAGGCGAAATGTTTCCCAGGTGATATTGGACTGGAAATCGATTTATTGAATAGTAATATTCTATGTTGTTGTTGTCAGGAATTCAAATCAAAAGATGGAATATTACCTATTCCTTATGGTAAAGATGAGGCGATATTTTACATCTGCGATGAATGCAAGTCTGTTCTATCACCCTACCAGATAGAAAAAAAATTGAAAGATTATTACGAGAATGGCCGCCATTTAGAATTAGCAGAACTGATCACCGATGGACAAGTACGATGAAAATCTGCTTCATAACCAAATATCCCCCCATTCAGGGTGGCGTCTCATCAAGAGCATATTGGCAGGCAAAAGCTCTCGGGCAACGCGATCATGAAGTTCATATTGTCACTAACTCGCTTGAGGTTGAGGATGATTATAAAGAGGTTTTCGATTTAAACGATCCTGACTTTCTTCCGGAAAATGTCTTTCTTCACAGCACAAATGCTGAGTCAAATCCCTGGCATATCCCCTTCTCTCCTGCATATACTGAACGAATTGCCAACCTGGCAATTGAAGTAATCCGGCAATATGACATTAAGGTAATTGATTCAAATTTTATTCTTCCCTATGGTATTGCAGGAAATATTGCAAAGAGTATTACCGGAGTACCTCAGATCCTCCGGCATGCCGGCAGTGATATCGGAAAACTTTTTATTTCGACATCTTACAGTTCCCTCTTCAAATTTGTCTTTCAGCGTGTCGACAAAATCCTTACCTACCCACAGTTAAAGGAGTTGTTCATTTCGATGGGAATCCCGGAATCCAGAATCTCTATTGATGATAGGGTAATTGTTGACACAATGGCTTTTAACCCCGGGGTCAATCCGATCCCTCTTTCTGAATATACGGATTTAAAGATTACCGGCTACCCTATCATAACCTACATCGGGAAAATAAACTACTACTGGGAATCGAAAGGATTAATGGAATTAGTGGAGGCTGTAAAGGATATCAAGGAAGATTTTTTGTTACTGTTTTTTTCTAATGGCAGAGGTCTGAAAGAGTTTAAAATGTTTCTTGAAGAGCAAGGTCTTATGGGAAAATCTGTCTTCCTGAACTTCCTTCCTCCCTGGAAAATACCTTCCGTTATCAAGCTATCTACATGTGTTGTCTTACCGGAAAGAGATTTTCCTGTTAAATATCATGTCCCTATCCTTCCAAAAGAGGTAATGGCAATCGGGAAATGCCTGGTTCTCGGGAAAGAGATTGCTCATAATCAATACTATGGAAATTTAACTGACAGGGAAAATGTTCTGCTTGTTAATCCCAAAAACATTCCTGCTTTCAGGAGTGTTATCGAATTTGTTATACACAATCCTGAAGAGGTGGCTGAAATTGGAAGAAAAGCTTATGAAACCTCAAAAACAATTGATAACTTTAATGAATTCATTGACTATACTTTAGAACAATATAATTCTCTCATTGAAGTCAAAAAGTAAAAGGATTTTCTGCCGTCACTTGCTCTGTTTTTCGTCCTCTTTCTTTAACCTTAACAACTCCTCTATTTTGTCAATTATATTCTGTGGGCATGATCCGATTTTATAAATTACCCTGATCTTTTTTAGAGACACTGTTCTGTCAACAACAACAAGTGAATCAAAGGTTAAACCCATCTGAATGCCTTCAGGGGAATCCTTGTTAACAATAAAACAATATTTGTATTTTGAGACCTGTTGAACCTGTTTTGTAAGACAACATAGTTCAACCTCATCCTGAAGATCTTCGATAATTATTGCCGGCCGTGCTGTGGTTTCAATGGGATTTTCCTGGTTGGGATAAGCCGGAATATTGACCACATTCCAGACCTCATACACCATTGGTTTTAAGTTTTTTTGCTAAATGATGGTGAGTATGATGAGCATATACCTGATCGGAATCATCACCCCAGATATCGTTCATTATATCTAACGACTCCTTTTCTTTTTCACTAAGTGAAGTAGTATTGGCAGAAACAAACAATGCCCTGGAAAGGTTATTTCTCATCTCAGTTAAAACAGCTGATATTTTATTGAATTTATTGAAGATACTTTTAAATGGAAACTTTTTAGCGTCCGGTTCAATTTCCTTATCTAATGCTTCCATGAACAATACCATTGTGTTTATTATATTATATCCATCCCTGGTACTTATAAATGATAAATCAGGAATATCTTTCTTTAATAAACTCAATTCCTTTTGCAAATTCCTGTATAAACTCCAGAGCATTAAATTAGCAACGGGAACAAAAAGAATCAATAGAAAAGGAAGTAAAACCAGAGATAAAATAATCCATGGTATGTTACTAATTGCCTTTATTGTGTAAGAAGAGAAATTAATGATTTTATAGGACTTCTCCTGCTCAACATAATGAAAATTTATTTGTAATGCAGCATCCATCGTAATCAACTTTAGTACAAAGTTATAAATCAAATCAACAATTTATTGAATTTGATAGAAAAATTTGTCTCTGATTAGCTTTTAATAAGATGTAACTTTTTATTAATCATTATATTTCTAATCAATATTATCCTTCATCATTGTAAGGAATATAGGTTTTCCCTTCATTTACCTTTTCTTTTTTTCCCGGTTTTCACACTTTGCTTCTTTTTCTCAGCTTTTATCCTCTCCAGCAACACACTTGCCGGCTCATCATTCGGATCTTGCGGTACCAGCTCGCCGCGAAATGCTTTAGCTAAAATGCTTTGTGGTAGCTTATCGAGTATGGTTTTGGCCTTGATGTAATGAGCTTCTACCTTTTTGGCAAAATCAAATAACTGCTCAATTCTATGAACGATTTCTTCTTGTTCATTTGGTGTTGGGATCAAAATTGGTAGTTCTCGGATATCATTTAATCCAAGTCCTGACTTTGTTGCCCCTTTTTTAACTTCATCAAAGTATTTCCTTCCTCCATTCATAGCTGAAATATAATAAGCAAGATACTTAGCATTATACCCTTTCTTAGGGCGTGCTAGACAAACATGTTGATTTACATAAGACTCTTGAAAACCAGCATATACTAATCCGATCATTCCAACATCCCCCGTAATCGAAATCAGAATATCATTTGTATTGACTTTAGTTCTTGTGCCTTCTGAATTAAGAGGCGGAGTTACATATTTATTCTTTGAAGGATCTACATTAATTTGTATAGTATCATAGTCGAGATTTGTTACCCTAATAAATAACTTACCCTCATCAGAATAATAATCTGCCCAGCCTCTGGAACCACTTGTTATAAATTCAAAGACTTCATTACCATTACTAATAGTCCAATTCTTTTTTAGTTTGTAATTATCGTTTAATTCATGAGATAATCTTCCACTCACAGCAGCAGCCAGCACACTCTGGCGGAAGCGTTTGAGTAAAATGGGGATTCTATCGAGACGTCGTTTGTTACTTTCAACATTTTCCATTAGGGCATCGAGCTTAGCAACAATGCGGTGTTGCTCAACAAGAGGAGGTAGAAATATTTTACAGATTTCGAAAAAATCTTTATTGATATGTTGTAAGCCAGTTCCTGTGCTAGTTTCCTTAATGAAATTGTTATTGTGCTTAATAATGTATTCAATAAACTTAGTTGGGATCTTATCAAGTGGTCTTAAACCTACTAAAGTTGAACCAATTGCACCTTTAAAACCACTGCCACATTTCCCTATACTACCGTCCCATACCAATAAGACAAAACTTTCATCAACGATAGAAACCTTTGGATCATTAGTATATGCTCTTACAGATTTACCCTCCATCTCGTCAATGAGAATATAAGGAACATATCCTCCTTTTAGAGTATCAATTGTACTTGAAGGTTTCTTTCCTTTTTTTGATAGAACAATTTCACCTAAACTACATTTACTCCATCCTTCTAATATCCTATTCTCCATTATTCTCCAACATTGAAAGTATTTCACGCAGATCATCAACAACAGCTTCAAGTTCAGTTATAGCTTCGGATGCAAGTTCATTTGGTTCCGGGAGGTTATCTGCATCTTCCAGACTTTCATCTTTTAGCCAGGTTATATCGAGCTTGAAGTTACGTTTCTTAACTTCATCCATAGTATAACTTCGGAATCGGCTGGTTTCTCCATGGTCAGTTCGTTTGCTTCTACCATTCGGATCAGAACCATAGCATTGTTCAAACTCTTCAAAATATTTAGATGTAAGCGGGCGGTCTTTTTTAGTAATACCTTCTACATTACTTCTGGCATCGAAAATCCAAACTCTTTCTGTTGGCAATCCTTTCTGAAAGAAGATGACATTCGCCTTAACTCCCTGTGCATAAGGGGTAAATGTTCCACGAGGCAACCGGAGTATTGTATGCAGGTTGCAATCATGCATCAATATTTCAAATACTTCTCCAGCCTTGTCTTCAAATAATACATTATCAGGTAAAACAACCGCAGCTCGTCCACCGTCCTCCAGGATACTCATAACATGTTGTATAAAATTGAGCTGCTTGTTGCTGGTTTCTACTGTAAAATCATCCCTTTCCGGTGCCTGATTTGCTCCCTTTGTTCCAAATGGCGGATTGGTAAGTACTACATCAAATTTTTCTGTTCCAGGAGTACTATAAATTGTATCTCCTAGTTTAATTTTAGGTGTTACATTGTGTAGGAACATGTTCATCAAAGCGAGACGCCTGGGGCGGGGAACAAGTTCCTGTCCGTAATATGTTTCCTCACGGATCCTTTTAATCTCCTCTCTTGGCAGTGCCCCTTTACATTCTTTCAATAGCCATTCGTAACTTGCCACTAAGAAGCCGCCTGTACCACAAGCAGGATCGGTCATTTTAAACTTTTTTTTGCCTCTCGGATCCGGCTTCATTAGTCTTACCATGGATTGTATCAATGGGCGAGGAGTAAAATATTGTCCGGCTCCTTTCTTCCCTTCACTGGCTGCTTTCTCCAGTAATCCTTCAAATGCGGCACCTTTAACATCAACATCCATCGCGGTCCATTCATCCTCATCTATAAGTCCGAGTAATTTTTTTAAACTCACGGGATTACTAAATCGGTTTTGAGATTGGGTAAAAATTTCTCCTAATAATCCTTTCTCTTTTGCAAGTTCGCGTAGCATATCGGTGTAGTGGTCCATCAGATCACCACCGCTGAGTTTTATCAGAGATTGCCAGTTATATTTATCGGAAATATGTACTTCGTGCTCGTCAGCCATTTTTAAAAATAGCAGGTAAGTTAACTGCTCAATGTAATCGCCATAATCAACTCCATCATGCCTCAGGGTATGGCAGAACCCCCACAATTTATTTACTATATCACTCATGTTTAATTTTTATGATAATCCCGAAGGGATTGCAGATTTATAGAATATTTTGTACAATTGGTTGTACGACCCCGACGGGGTCGCAGAATCTGGCATTACATTTTTGCTATAAACCTTAGATGCCTTCGGCATCATTTTATTAATACCATTCGAACAAATATTTTTCATCATGCTCAACTTCAAATCTTTTCAAAAAATCAATATACTCATCTCTAAATGTCGTTTTACGATGATGTTCTTTTTGATTCAATATGTATTTCACCACGTTATCAATTTGAGAGTGACTATATGAAAAAGCGCCAAATCCCTCCTGCCAGCTGAAATAGAACTTAGATAATCTGTTTTCTTTGACAAAATCGTTGCTAGCCTTTTTAATTTCTCTGACCAGGTCTGACAAACAACAACCAGGCTTCATACCAACAAAAATGTGGATATGATTGGCAGTTCCTCCTATTGCTATTAATTTCTGGTTTTTATTTCTTACAATACCAGTAATATATTGATATAACCTTTCTTCCCATTCAGAGCCAATTGTAACTTCTCTACCTTTAACTGCAAAGACAATTTGAATATATATCTGTGAAAATGTACCTGGCATATATTAAGCGGCAATGGCCGAATTTATTTCAGTAATAATTTTTTTGTAGTTATCAGGAAATACCATTTTGAATCTTGTGAAACCGCCTCGATCGGTAAACACAGGTAATTCTTTGAAATCATTTTCATCTAAAGTCATGTTTTGCTTAAGATGCTCCTTTATGTATTCCATCCATTTTCCCTGCTCAGAACTTAACTTTATTCCACTGGTTACCTTAAGGATTGCTTGATTTACTCTTTCTTCCGGGCTAAGTAATGGTTCAGTTTCCTTGGCTGCATGTTTCACCATACTGATAATATCCACTATATCTTTATGATACACTACTTTATGTGCTATGAGCAATTTTGTCTCTTCAAAATCATTTTCTTTAAGAGCAGTTTTAAGTTCATTCAATGCCTTGGTATTCCAGTTCTTGGGTTTGTTAAGCAGGATTGAAATCGCTTCGATTTCATTCTCTTTTTGCTTAATGAAATCTGCAAAAGCAATAAGATAGTCATCAGGTTTTAGACCAGATTTTGTTTTGGTGTAAAACAGAATATCAGAATGAACTTCATCTTTTACCTCATATCCAACCCAAAATACTTTTTTTGCACGTTCGTAGTTCTCAAGCAGGTCCTGAAACTGAGGATCTCTGAGCAGTCTCATTACGCTAGCAAAGCTTTCGAATATTTCGGGTAATGACTTCGCCATTATCTGTATTTTTCAAAGTATTTAGATAGTTGCTCGGCAAAGCGTCCCATATCGCCATCAGGAATATATTTGCTGAAATCTTCACGTGCCTTACCACTCATGTTTTTTTCAATTCTATGCAACCTTTTAGCCAACCGTTTTGCATTTGCATAGCGATCTTCGTTATTGTAAATCTTTTCAATAAGCTCTTTAATTGTTATGGTGTCTGTACCGGGAGGATCGATACTAAAGTTATAACTGGCATCTTTAAAATATTTAATTAATGTACCATTGAAACAATCGAAAATAACAAAATGAGTTTTAGCTACTTCAAAACATTTACGAGTACCACGGCCCAGCATCTGTTCCCAAAGAATCCGGGATTTCACAGGACGAAGAAATACAATAAATTCCAATGCCGGAATGTCTACCCCGGTACTCAGCATATCAACTGTAACCACAATCTTCGGATCAGGGCGATTCCGAAATTCTTTAATCTTCTTTAACGGACGATCAACATTAGGGCTGCCTGTAATCTTTGCAACAAAATCATCGCCAAGGTTATATTTCTCCTTACAGATCTTAACAAGCCGATCTGCATGTGAAATATGTTGAATATCGTTTGAAGCAAAAATTAATGTTTTTGGGAATCTTCCAAATTGGGTTTCCCAATCATCCGTATATTTTTTTAACTCCTCGATAATTTTTTGGTTAGTATCAGGGGCTGTAATTTTCTCTTCGATTTCAGTCGTGGTAAATTCTCTTTCATCTTCAAGCTGGTCAATCTGTTCTCTACCCGTTTCCGTATCAACAATACCAACCTGTTCACCTTCTTTCAGAAAGGCTCCATTCATCAATACTTTTGAATCTATAGCAATTGCATCATAGTCGACAAGAAAACCTTCATCAATTGCCTGCTGCAAAGGGTAATTGAAAACAGGTTTACCAAAATATGCGACAGTGTGTGAAGCAGGAGTTGCTGTTAATCCGATCTTAATAGCATCGAAGTGGTTCAAAACATTCCTCCATACGTTTGTCTCTTTAGATGTATAGCCTCGATGGCATTCATCTGCAATAATGAGATCGAAAGCATGTGATGGTATTGAAAGAGTTTCTGTATCATCTTCTTCCTCTTTCTCTTCACCCTCAGGAAAAGCACCTTCACGGCCGTATAGATTTATTGCCATGCGTTGTATTGTACAAACATACAGGAATGTCTTGCTGCTATCCGGGTTAGTTAAATAAGAATTGGGTAAAATACCAGGATCATATTTCATATCCTCAAAATCTTCCCTCCTGAATCGTTGAGAATAAAGCTCATACTCATCTTTTAATTTTATTTTTCGTGGAGTATCGAATGAGGCAAAAGCTGTTACTGCCTGTGCAGCAAGTGATTTACGGTCAACAAGAAACAATACTTTTTTTGCATACTTCGACGCTAACATTCTATATACCAGACTAACTGTTGTATAAGTTTTTCCAGTCCCGGTAGCCATTGCAAGAAGCATCAGGTTTTTTCCGGACTCAATTCCCTTTTCAACAGCATTAATTGCATCCTTCTGGTATTCGCGGAGGCCGGGAGATTCAATCGGAGTATTCCGGAGCCATTTTAAAGAAGGTTCCTTATCGGCTTCAAAAAAGCTTAATAGTGCCTGAGGGGAATGAAAATTAAAAGTTTGCCGACTTAGATTCTTCTCCGACCTTATGTCTATATGATAAATAAGCTCCCCGTTTGAGGAATATAAAAATGGGACCTTGTATTGGTTCCAATTACCAATCGTATTTATTGCTCCCTTAGAATACCTTTTTGCCTGCTCCAGGACATTCTGTGCACCTACCTCAATTTTTTTTGCCTCAACAAATCCAAGTAATTTTCCATTGACTATCAACCCATAATCAGCTGGACCATTTGCAGTTTCAAATTCTTCAATTGCATGATTTGTCAATGTAGAGATATTATCTACTGAATTGGCTGGAATGATTATCCATCCGGCAGATTGGAGCAATTTGTCGATTCTGGTTTTGCGGGTAATATATTCTGATTCTGAAGACACTAAAGATGTAAAATTTTAAAGTATGAGTATTTTAATAATTTATAGATCAATTTATTAGACAATGAGATTTATGGGCTTCACTAATAAGGATAAAATTACGCAAAATATAAGTAAATACAAATTGGAGCTTTTCAGGTTACAATAAATGCAATAGAATTGTAATTAAGTAACCAGACAATATTTAAATATCTAAAATCATTTCAAAGGCTCCATATACCTGACACCTTTTCCGTTCTTCTTCGCATACTCAATCTCACTCTGTGTTGATGAACAGACTGAGAAACCGCACGTCGAATACCCACCCCATAAAAAACAATACCTTTGTTAATAATAACCGATGCTTAATACTTTATTTTAATTAAATAATGAAGGCTGTCACAGTAAAAGAAATCAGTCAGGAATTACTTAACCTGACACCTAAAGAACTCCGTGACCTCTGTCTCCGGTTGTCAAGATTCAAAAAAGAGAACAAGGAGTTACTGACTTACCTGCTGTTTGAGTCATCAGATGAGGCATCGTATATTGAAAGTGTAAAAAAGGAGATTGATCTGCAGTTTGAGCAGGTAAATAAAAAGAGTTATTACTTTATTAAAAAAGGTCTTCGCAGGATTTTGCTCAACACCAGGAAGTATATCAGGTATTCACATAATAAGAAAACGGAGATAGATTTGCTTATCTATTATTGTTCAAAACTGAAAAAATTCACCCCCTCTATTCAGAGGAATGCTGCACTCCGGAATCTTTATTTAAGGCAAATCGGGACAATAAGGGAAAAACTTGGCTCCCTCCATGAGGATTTGCAGTATGACTACGGGTTGGAGTTGAAGGCATTGGACAGCTGACGAAGACGGCTTGCAATGCACGGAACAAGAGGGAGGATCTGGTGAAAGAGACGGATCACTGTACTTTCTTTATCCCGGTAAAGGTACCTTCTCCGTATGTGGCGAAGATTACCTTTCCTTTCATACGATTGCCATCAACTGTCCCGACATACTCCATTGTAACTTCGGATGCTGAGATTTGAAGGTTAATTTTACTGCCTTTCAAAGTACCTTTCAGCGGAGCCTCTCCAAACTGACCGGAATAGGTCCCGGTAATAATGGAATCATTTACCTGCTTCAAAACTATAACAGGATTCCCTGAACCCTGGCCCGTTTCGACAGACATGTTCCATGTGCCGGCAGAACAGACCGTCCGCCAGCCGGCGGACGAGACGACCGAAGGTCAGACCGCACGAAGTGTGAGACAGAGCGAATTGGGAATTTACTTCAACAGATCGGAATATATTACTATTTTTAAAAGATGTAAAACAACTCTAAAAATGACCGTTTTCGGGAGCTTCAAATTGACAAAATTATTACATAAGATTATTCCGGTTTTTATATTCTGCATGATATTTATGCTTTTACTTTTTCCCCAGGCATGCAGGAATAAAAAACCTGAATTCAGGGTTATCTCTTTTTTTAGTGCTGAAAACGACCCTGCCCATATAAGCTTCGTCAATGAAGCTAACAGGTGGTTCCCGGAAATGGCTGAAAAATATAATTTCATCTATTATTCTACCAGCGACTGGGACAACCTGAATCCGGAATTTCTTTCAGGCTACCAGGTGATTGTTTTCCTCAATTCAAGACCCGACTCCACTGACCAGAGAACCGCTTTCAGGCAATATATGGAAAACGGGGGTGCATGGATGGGATTCCATTTCGCCGGATTTGCGCTTACTCCTTCAGCTTTCCCGCAAAACTGGGACTGGTACCATAATATTTTTTTAGGATCAGGCGAATATAAAGGAAATACATGGCGCCCCACTTCCGCTGTCCTGCACACCGATGACCTGTTGCATCCTGCAACGAAACACCTTCCTGAAACATTCACTGCTTAACCCAATGAATGGTACTCCTGGAAAAATGATCTGAGAAACAACAATGATATAAGAATACTCATATCAATCGATACATCAAGCTTTCCACTCGGTACAGGACCAAAACGGTACGAGATATGGCAGAGCGGCTACTACCCGGTGGTCTGGACCAACAGGAACTATAAAATGCTCTATATCAATATGGGCCATAACGATATAGATTATGAGAATAAAACTAATGAGGAGCTTTCATTAACTTTTAACAATAAGATACAGAACAGGTTAATTATTGACGGCCTTTTCTGGCTGGGGAGAACAGAACAATAAGGCGCAAGGGCGCAAGGGTGAAACGGCAGATAGAAATGAGGGGGTGAGGGCGGGAGGGGGAGAGAAGGGGAGAAAAGTTGAAAGTTTATAAAGTCATTACAATCTGATAAATTGCAAGATTGCATGTTGAGGAGCCCCGCCCTGCGGGGTAAACTTCGCGACGAACCGAGTCCCGCTTAGACGGGACGAGCTCGGCGAAGCCAAATCCCGACAACCTGAGGAACGAAGGTTCGTCGGGAGCCGCAAAGACTCAGAGCTTAGAGTTCAGTTCTGCATGACTCCGTTGTTAAAAAGAATTAAGAATGAAGAACATTCGAACAGCGAAGCAAGAATTTAAATCTTCTGCATTCTTATTTCGTTTGTTCGTTGTTCTTACTTCAAATACAAACTCTGTGTTACACCGTGAAAAACTCCGTGTTACTCAGTGGTTAAAAAGATAAAAGAATAAGTTGAAGTCCGCCTTCGCTATTGACTTCTTCGCCAGTCGGCGGATTCGTCGGCCAAAGAAAGCGTTGGAAGACATATTGGGAAATCCATCACCAATTACCTGCCTGCCTTGCCTAACCTGCCTACCGACAGGCAGGCGGCAGGCAGGCGTCATCTTCATGGTAATTAATCAAACACCCTTGTCCCGAAAATAAACCTTTCGTTCCACCAGGGATCGTTTAATGAAGTGATGGTTACACCATTTTTGGAAGAAGTGTGTATAAATTTATTATTCCCGACATAAATGCCAGAATGGGTGATGAAACGATGTGTTTCATATGATCTGATAAAAAATACCAGATCCCCTTTTAGAAGTTCATCCATTCTGGTTATTATTTTTCCATACCTGGCCTGTTCTTCCGAGTTATGGGGCAGATGAATGCCGTGTCTGGCAAAAACCGTTACCAATAATCCGGAGCAATCCATGCATTTCATAGTTGTTCCGCCCATGCAATGGGGTACACCAAGGTATTGCTGAGCGGTTTTAATGATTTCATCAGCACTGGTATTGTGAGTATTTATCTCTTTTTCAGTGCCCGCGTCCATAAAATCTTTCAGTTTTTTCTTTTCAGCCTGGCTTTCGATGTTCTGAAACGATGGTTCAGGATAAAGTTGTTTGGAGCAGTAAGTAATAAGTAGCTGACATACAGCAACTAATAGAATAATAAATTTTCCTTTGGTTTCAAAAGATATTTTAATCATCTAAAATTCTGCTATATGGTGAAGTAAATATGAGAATTGTTTTCTTTTTTCAGAAAGTTTAGAAGTAGCGATCGGCAATTATTTCCTGGTAATGGTTGCTCTCAAGAACAGGTATAAGAGTTTCCCTGTCTGCTGAAAAAACAAGAGTGCCAATGCTTGCATCGCTGTTGGCTTCTCTTACCCACAGTCTGTTGCCTTCAAGATTAACTTCAGCTTTCCCGGATGCATTGAGACTCGCCATTTCAATATTGATTTTCTGCAGATATTTGTTTATCAGTTCTTTATACGATGTCCGGATAGCGCTGTACGCTTCAATAAAAGGCCGGTAATTTCGTAACTCCTTATATTCAGCGGGATATTCTCTTTTCATATGCAGTAAATACTCTCTTATAAAAAAGTCGAATTCAAAGAAAGCTGTCATCTTGCTTTGCGAATGATAAACCCATTGAAAAAACCCTGAGGCATCTGATCCTTCTGCTTCTTTGTATGGCTCAAGCATTTCAAAGCAGAATTTTGATTCAAGATAATAGGAATGCAATTCATTCAGCAGTCCGATAATCCCTTCTGGCTGTGTTGATGTGATGCCATCTATATAAGTGTCAAAACGAAATGTCCGGAGGTTTCCCGGAATGTCCGGGATAAGTTCCCTGGAAGGGAACAGTGATTTCAGGGGAAATGAGATGAAAAAGGATCTGGCGGGGGAGTAGTAAAAAAATTCTTCAGCTTTATCCATATCAAGTTTAAGACCCTTTTCACGCGCATAACGGAAAATATTCTGATCGCAATATCCATGAGCAATCTCATGGATGCTGGTTGCCATTGATGAAAGAAGGTCAGTCCTGCTTCTCCCTTTAAGGTAATAAAAAGTGCCAGCTGACTTCTTTGTTGCGATTATGCCATTTACCGCTTTTGCTTCCTGTTTTGCAGGCAGGCTTTCATATTGCATCAGTAAATCCCAGGAATCAGGTGAATATTTCTTTGTCGCGTTCTTTACCCATTCCTTTGTATCGGAAAACTCATCCGTTACATTATTATAGTAAGGATAATTCCATGCCAGACCAATGACAATTCCGGGAAAAATCAGCTTCAGGATGGCTTTCATCAGCGCGGGTTTTATTAATTGAAAGCATAAAAACTTAATATTTATTGCAAATAAAATGCCACACTGCAAAAGCATAGCTACTAGCTCATAGCTCCTAGCTCCTAGCTCATAGTTCGCGGCCGTATGACTCTGTGGATGAAAAAAGGTTTAAAAGGTTGAATAAGTTGAAGAGGTTGAAGCCAAGTTGGAGATGTCTTGCTCACATAGTTCGCTTTCTTAGTGGGATACACCTGTCTTTTTTGCTAAGATTTTTGTTCATTTTTTGCTCTCCCAAAAAGTTCTTGTTCATTTCTTTTGCTCCTCCAAAAGAAATGAACCAAAGAAAAGGAGGCCGGAAATGACAACTTCAGCCTGTTTGTACGCTCGCTACACAAAGCCCTCGGCGCTACCAAACAGGCCGAAGTTCGCGCCATTTCCGGTTTGCCCTCGCACCGATACTTTGATAATTTCATTATTAACTTAAAATTTTATGGATTTCAAACGGACTCAGAGAATTTTGGGAAAGAGCGACTGTTTTGAGGCTTGCTGTGGTGGCCTGGTGTAAGCAATACTGTCTGAGGAGGGCTCCGAGTGAAGTTGAGGAGACCGACGAGTTGTATTGCGTGGGCAAGCCTCAAAACTGGAGCCCCAAAATTATCTGCAGCCTTGATATTTTTTGGTTACTTTTTTGTATCAAGACAAAAAAGTAACTGGGGTTTGGGGCAACGCCCCATTTTTGAGACGAACAAAGAAAGAACAAGAAAAAAAGAAATCCAGAGAATCGGGACGAGACGTCCCGCGTACACGGAACAGACCGCCGCAGGTTGAGGGACCCCGCCCTGCGGGGTAAACTCCGCGGCCAATTTATATACCTGGAGCAGAGAATGTTGATATAAAGATAGTTTTCTTAAATTTGTAATCAGTTCTTAATCTTATCTAAACTTATCCTGTAATGGCTTCAATTAAAACAAGATCCAAACTTTCGCGACGCGAATTTATGAGACTTTCAGCAGCAGCTGCAGCTGGTGTTTCATTGATACCTGCCCTTTCCTGCACTTCAACCACCATTCCTTCTCCTATGAAACGACGTTTCGGACGAATCAATTTCGATGTTACTACAATAGGGCTTGGAGGACAAAGTTCACTGATGTGGACCCCGGATGGTATTGAACCTGTTGACATCATATTAAAAGCTTTTGACCTGGGAATTAATTACTACGATACCTCGAATGCATATGGTCCAAGTCAGAAAAATTATGGAAAAGTCTTCCGGAAACTTAATCTGGTTCCGGGACAGAAAGGTTACAACCAAAAATTCAGGGATTCCATTTTCCTGACAACCAAGACAATGGTTCGCTGGGCAAAAGGAGATTATCCGAAACTTGACAACGTTCGAAACAGCACGGACGGGAATCATGGGGAGGGAGCAGTGGCTGATCTGAAACGCTCTCTTTCACAGATGTTTGGAAACGATGACGGAAGCTATCCGGAAGGAGCTTATGTAAACATGATACTTATACATAATCTTACTAATTTCGAAGAGGTTGATGTGGTGTATAAAGGTCTTGAAACACCCCTTGATATAAATGAAAATTTTGGCGCCCTGGTTGCTCTTCGCGACTACAGAGATGGCACCAACATTACCGGACTGAATCCTAAAAAGGAAAAGCTAGTAAGGCATCTGGGATTTTCAGGACATAACAATGCTCCTGCAATGATGGACATGATTCAGCGCGACAAATGGGAACTTCTGGATGGTATGCTGGTTGCGATCAACGTGAATGACCGGCGCTACCTTAATATGCAATACAATGTAATCCCTGTCGCACAAACCAGGAACATGGGAGTGATAGCCATGAAGGTGTTTGCCGATGGAGCAATGTATACCAAAGAACCCGGATGGTCAAATAAACCTGATGATGTGGTTAGAATAATTGGAACTGAATCGGTTCCAAGTAAACCCTTGATCGAATATGTACTTACTACTCCAGGTATACATACACTCATAATAGGTACCGGTCAGATAAATGATAATCCCCTTAAATGTCAGCTTGTCCAAAACTATTATGCGGCGCAGATTGAACCTGATGCACTGAGTGGAAATGAAAGACGTGAACTTGAAAAGATAGGTGCGCGGGCACGTAATGGGGAAACAAATTATTTTCAGTTAGCTGACACAGGTTTAACTCCTCCGAGAAATGTTAAACTCACTAAGTCCGATGGAGTAAAATTATCATGGGATACCAGCTATGCAGGTAATGAACCCATTACACATTATGAAATAGTAAGCGATGGTAAGATTATTGGAACAGTCCAGCATCTTCCGCAGGCTTCCAAAGATCCTTTTAGCTATGAAATCCATTCGGGAAAGGAATTCAAAGTTGTAGCAGTAGATGCAATCGGGAGAAAATCCGCAACTGAGGTACTTACAATGTGAATTTGAATAAGGTTTGTGGTTTCTACTCAACCGACCAAGACTGCATGGTTGCAAGATCGCACGATTGCACGATTGCATGATTGCACGATTGCATGATCGCAAGACAATTAAACAAACAGCTTTTAATACGTTGATATTTTAGTAGGGTATTGATCTTGCAGGGCTTATGATTCTCCGGTAAACCTCTTTCCTATTCCCGTCCTATCCTGTACAAATACTTTTGCGTTCTCAATATAACTGAATTTCTTAAAATTGCAGGTGTTGCCCAAATCCCTGAATCCATTTGATTCTTTGCGATAACTTCATATTTCCGGTCTGCTTTTATTACCAGAACCTCCCCTTTAACAGAGAAGAACCAGATATTACCATTTACATATATTGGTGAGGCGTCATAATTTGACGTCATGTGTACTGACCAGATTTCTTCTCATGTCGCTGCATCAAGGCACATGAGAATGTTTCTGGTATTTACGGTATATATCAATCCGTCTTTAATTACAGGTGTCAGGCATTGGTTTCGTGACAGTTCATCCCGTTTTTTCCAAAGTACATTTGTACTGGTTATATCTCCATTGCCGTCGGGATTAACCGCCAGTAATTCTGTAAAGTTGGTACCGTCACCGGAAATCATGTATCCGGTGTACCAGAATACTACTCCTTTTTCTGTAAAGGGCATAGCTATTGTCGATTCGGCTCCATCCACCACTCTCCATATTTCCTTGCCGGTATTGGGTTCGTAAGCTATGCAGACGGCGGAACCGTTGGAGATCAACATATCGCGTCCTTTTACATTTATTATTATTGGGGTTATATATGCTTTTCTGCCGATTTTCGTTATCGGTTCATAAGGCTCTGCAGGTCTGTCACTTCTCCAGATCAGCTTACCGTTCGATTTATCGAGAGCAACGATATACCTGAAATCAGTACCTTCGAAGTGAAGAATGAGAAGGTTTTTATAAATTACAGGTGATGACGCCGGACCCTGAATGTGCTTACATTTGAAATCAGTACGTTTCCACACGATTGAACCATTTGCAGTATTTATGCAGGCTGTCCCCATGCTTCCGTAATGAACATATACAAAGCCCTTTTCGATACATGGTGTAGGAGAGGCAAAAGTATTTAAAGAGTGCTTCCCTTCAACTTCATCGGGAGTAAAAACCTTTATATCATAAATTATTTCCCCGGTTTGAAAATTGATGCAAACAGCATAAAGGCTCCTTCCCATCAGATTTTGCTGTAGTTACCCATATCTGATTGTTATATACAACAGGCGAAGAATAGCCATTGTCATGAATTTGAGTTTTCCATTTTATGTTGGATTCATCCCATTTCAGCGGGATATTATCAGTTACTGCTATACTGTTCAGATTGCTTCCTCTGAAGTGAGTCCAGTTACTATCCTGAGAACTGGCTTGTTTAGGGCCAAAAGGAAATGCAATAAAGAAGAAGCAAAAAAGGTGTAAGGGTTTTGAAATCATATAAAGCTATTTTAACTATTAAAAAACCTCATCCCAAATAAAAGGAAATTTCACCAATTCCCTGCCTGCCGGCCTTGCTCCGCCGAAGCGGCTACGCGAAGGCGATGCAGGCAGGTGCCACCGGGAATTGGACATGTTACAAAGAACGATGGGGAGAAGGGGAGAAGAGCTCATGGCTCATAGCTCGTGGCTCGTAGCTTATAGCTCGTGACAACCTATAAGACCTGCAAAAGCTGCAAGACCTGCAAGACTGGCAAGACCTGCAAGACTGGCAAGACCTGCATGATTTGCATGACTTGCACGATACACGACCTGAAGTTTGAGGCGTAGGCGAAAATCCCGGTAATAATTGAACAGGCAAAAAATTTTAATAGCCAGAACTATTATTTTAGTTTAATTTTACCTAACTTTATAGATTATTAATGTATTCTATTGACAACCATGTCGCTTTAGTTTAAAGTATTACCAGAATAAATATTGTTAATTGATAACAATATATCTGCATGAAGTACGATTTATAAATACCGAACCGAATCTTCCAAAACCTCTTTCGATGAAGGTTGTTTTGTTTGTCTCCTTACTTTTCACCTTTTGGCTTTTATCCTGTACTGGAAATAAAGATAACAGGGTAATTACTTTCCAGCTAAGCAAATCAGATTATATAGAAAAGATAAATGTTCCAGGGACAGTTCGGGCGGTAGTCAACTTTCCTGTTATGCCACCCAGAAGGATGTTTGGTCAGATGACAATTGTGCGACTTGCACCTGATGGGGCATTTGTAAAAAAGGGAGATACAATCTGTGTCCTCTCTGAAACTGCACTGGAATCTATGTATCAGGAAATGCTGACCTCCATTGAAACCCTGGAGGCAGAATTGAAAAAAACGGCGGCCGACAACCAGCTTAATATTGCACTTCTTGAGGCCAATCTTGCAACAAGCGAAGCTCAGCAGAAAATATCTTCTCTTGATTCACTGCAGATGAAGTTCGCAACAGAAGTGCAAAAGAAACTGCTTGAGCTTGAAATGAAGAAGGCTATGATTGAAAAACAGAAGACAGAGAGAAAGCTGGCTGCCACTAAAACGATCGGCGAGACAGATATAAGGCAGAAGAAAGCAAGGATCATCCAGGAGAAAACCAAGGCCCAGACATATGCTGACCAGATCAATTCGATGACCATTATAGCACAAAGAGATGGAATAGTTATGCGGACCGAATCTCCAACCTTCAGTATAATGAGTTCCCAGGGAACTGGAACATTTGGTGGACCATTGAGAGAAGGAAGTGTTCTTTTATTAAATACTCCAGTGTTGCAGTTTCCTGATCTTAGCAAAATGGAGGTATCAGCTGATGTAGCAGAAGCAGACTTCAAAAAGATAGAAAGAGGGCAGAAAGTAATCATAACAGTGGATGCAGCAAAAAAGCTTGTTACAACCGGTAAGGTAAACAGGAAAAGTCTTGCAAGCAGCGCTACCCAGAGGTATTCTCGTTCAAAAGTAAAGCTCTATGAAGTTATAATTGATGTTGACAGCTGTCATTCGAAGATAAAACCAGGCCTCAGTGCAGATTGTGAGATCATTCTGAGAGAGGCAAGGGATACTCTTTTTGTTCCAACACTTGCCATTTTTGAGAGGGATAGCACCAAGGTGGTCTATGTATTGGGGAAAAAAGACTTCATACCTGTAAAAGTAGAGACCGGATCATCAGGAAGTTCTTATACAATAATAACAAACGGCCTTAAAGGTGATGAAACAATTGCCTTATCAGAACCACCAAACAGTCTGATTATTCCTGAAAAAGAGGGCGCAGATACAATCAAAAACCGTAATCTTAAATAAATGATAAAAAGAATAATACTCCCATTATTAATAATCCTGGCATCTTGCAGGGGGAAAGAGGTTTCAGATGTCCAGGTGACCGCAGTTAAAAGAGGAACCTTCCTGGAGGAGCTGACGGAGCAGGGCACTGTCAAAGCTGTTAATTCAATTTCTATTTCAGCTCCTGCTATATCGTCCCGGTATGGTGCAATGAAACTAGCCAGGATCGTTGAAGACGGAGAGGAGGTTGAAAAAGGTGATACTATAATGATATTTGATCCTTCAGAGATTAAAAGAGCTATTATTCAGGCTGAACAGCAGCTTGAAATTGCAAAAGCAGAGTATGTGAAGCTGAAATCAACACAGCAATCAGAGATAGAGGACCTTGAAGCCGACCTTGAACTAGCCCATATTTCACAGGAGATCTCAAAGATAAATTTCGAAACAGCCGGATATGAACCTGAGGCAACAAAAAAGGAGATAAAGCTGAAGCTGGAATCTGCCACAATTGCACTTAACAGGACACAGGAACAGATCGAAAACAAAAAAGTGATCCACAGGGAGGACCTGCTTCAGAAATCACTGACTATCAAACAACTCACATCTACACTAGCGGATGCAAACAGCTCAATGAACAACCTTTTTGTTGTAAGTCCTGCCAAAGGAATTGCAATAAAGGAAATGAACTGGAACACTGACCAGAAATGGGCAGCAGGCGACCAGCCCTATTCCGGTTCAAGGCTTATTGAGCTTCCTGATCTTTCGGAAATGATGGCTGAAGTAAAAATAAATGAAGTGGATGTATCAAAAGTTCTGCCCGCTCAGAAAGTGGAGATACGTCCGGATGCTTACTCAGATTCCGTATTTACCGGGAAAATTGAATCGATAGCTAACCTTGCCCAGAATAAGGATTACAAATCAAAAATAAAGATCTTCCCGGTCCAGATCAGAATAGACGGTCAGAGTAAAACACTCCTTCCCGGACTAACAGTCAGCTGTAAGATCATTGTCAGCGAGATTCCTGATGTCCTTTATGTTCCTCTTGAATCACTTTTCAATGAGCAGGGGATGGATTATGTCTATATAAAATCAGGCTCAGGATTTAAACGTCGCGATATTAAAACCGGTGCCATTAATACCGATTATGCCATTGTGACCGAAGGCCTTGATGAGAATGATTTAATTGCACTTTCCAATCCGTTCCTGAAAAAGGAAGAGGTGATGGAAAAGAAAACGAATGGGAACAATAAGACAGCAGTACCCAGATAAAGCCAAACCATAAGGAAAGCCAGACATGAAAATAATCTCCTTATTTATTAAAATCCTGCAGAAAAAATTTATGCCATATCTGTTAATAACGGTTCTTTTCCTGTTGCCGGTCTCATGTAACAAAAAACAGGGCAGCGGATACTCGGTATTAAAAGGACCCTTCAGACAATCGGTTATTGAAACCGGAGAACTGCAGGCTGTAAATGCTTCCACCCTGAGTATGCCAAGGATAAACTATATATATGGCTACAATTTTAAGATCGTCGGTCTTGCTGAACATGGCAAAGATGTTCATAAAGGCGATCCGGTGATAAATGTAGATCCTTCATCTGTTCAGAAATATATTATCGAAAAGAGAGAATCTCTTGAAAATGAAATAGCATCAGCAAACAAGCTGAAAGCCCAGCTCATCAACAACCTGCAGGATCTTAAGGCACAGCTCAGAAATGAACAAGCCTCCTATGAAATAAAAAAGCTCGAAATGCAAAGTTCAGCTTTTGAAACTCCAGGCAAAAGAAAAGTGATAGAACTTGAATTCCGCCAGTCTGAAATAAAGCTTAACAAAATAAAGAGAAATCTTGAACTGAGGCCGAAGCTCGACAGCCTCGATTACCGCATCCAGCAGATAAAAGTAAAACAGAAAGAGAATGAGCTGAAGGCTGCACAGGAGACCTTGAATCTGATGACTGTTTATAGTCCTCTTGACGGAATCTTCGTGATCGATGTGAACTATAGAACAGGCCAGCCAATCAAAGTTGGTGATGAAGTTTATCTTGGCAATCCGGTTGCAAAGATCCCGGATATCAGGACAATGAAGGTAAAAGGAATTGTACTGGAAAATGACATAAGTAAGATAAAACCAGGTCAGAATGTTATTGTCAGACTTGATGCTCTGCCCTCTGTTCCTTTTCATGGTCAAATAAATAATTTAGGTAAGGTGTGTGTTGAACAGGATAATAAAAAAGTATTTCTGACAGAAGTACTTATATCAGAATCTGATCTGAGACTTAAACCCGGAATGACAGTCAGCTGCGAATATATAACCTATGAAGGTGAGGATGAATTTTATGTTCCCAACAACTGTATCCTCGAGGAAAATAAACACTTCTATCTTTTTACCAGGAAGAGAGGAAAAATAAGAAAGACTGAAGTAAAGACAGGACCCTCAAACAACATGTATACCATTGTTTCAGGCGATCTGAAATCAGGACAGGCTCTTGAACTTCCGGAAAATATATTAACAAGTAAAAAGTCTGACTATGCAGATTAAAGAAAGTTTAAGAATTGCACTCTTTGGACTGCGCGATCATAAATTCAGATCATTTCTGACAATGCTTGGCATTATTTTCGGAACAGCTTCAGTCATTACTATGATATCGATAGGTGAAGGGGCAAAAAAACAGGCTATGACAAAATATCAGGATCTTGGAGTCAGCAATATTATTATCCGCGACAAAGACCTTACAGATGCCGATCTTGAAACGGTTCGGACAAAATTTTCTCAGGGATTATCGCTCGATGATACAAGAGCGATACGTGAAATTGTTCCGGGGGTTGCAGGAGTAGCTCCGCAATCAGAGGCTAAGCTCGATGCAATGTATGAGGATAAATCTGCAAAAGCTACAGTAATTGGCGTAACTCCTGAAGTGACAAATATCCTGAATTACAGGGTGGATAAGGGGACTTTTATAGACAGGGATCATTACGACAGGCAGCTGAAAGTTTGTGTGCTGGGTGCAAATATTGCCCGTGAGCTTTTTAGTTATGAGGACCCGCTGGGCAGGAATATTAAACTTGGTGACCAGTGGTTCGAAGTTACCGGAGTTCTTAAGACAAAGGCTCTCTTCACCGAAACTGTCGGAGAGCTGGCAGCCCGCGACCTGAATAATGATGTTTATATTCCCCTTTCAACATTCGGGAAAAGGATTCCAAAGTCAAACATACTTTTAAGCGAGTTGAAGCAGGCAACCATCAAACTCGAAAGCTCTGAAATGTTAATAGAGTCTGCCGATGTCATAAAGAGTATTCTGACACGACGCCATTTCAACAACGATGATTTCAGCATAATAATTCCTTATGAGCTGATGGAACAGGAGAAACGTGAAAGCCGTATTTACAACCTTCTGCTTGCCTCTATAGCAGCAATTTCACTTATAGTAGGGGGAATAGGTATAATGAATATAATGCTTGCTTCTGTTATGGAACGAACGCAGGAAATAGGTATCAGGCGAGCAGTCGGGGGACGAAGATCTGACATCATGGGTCAGTTTGTAACAGAGGCAATGGCCATGAGCATCACCGGAGGTTTGATCGGAGTTTTTCTGGGAATTGTACTTTCTCTGGGAATTGGTCTCTTAACTGAGGTTAAAACTAATCTTACACTTTACTCGATATTCATTGCATTCGGTTTTTCAGTAGTTGTCGGGATCACCTTTGGTTACCTTCCTGCAAAAAGAGCAGCTGATCTTAAGCCAATAGAATCGATCAGGCATGAATAGTTTAACTAATAAAGCACCTGACAAAATCCATCAACAGCTGCATTACCTTCCAAAATACTAAATCCCGCATGGTATTGGTCCTGCGGGATTTGTGGTTTAGGGATGTAGTGCCACCGGGAATCGGACAGTATATGAGAAAAAAGACATGCTTCATTCGGGCAGGTTTATTCTTACAGTGCCAAATATTCCACAAAGTTTATAAAGTCGAAAGTTTTTAAAGTTCATAAAGTTTATAAAGTGCAATTAGAATAGAACTCACATGACCTGCACGACATACATGATTTACAATTTGAAGAGCGGATAACCATTAGGAGGAGACTAAGGGACGGAGGAACGGAGAGACTTCGGGATCACATGTTGAGGAATCCCGCCCTGCGGGATAAACTCCACAACAGATATTAACGCATAAGAATTATTTCTGTTTTTTTGGATTCAGGTAATCCTGCAAATCATCTATTGTTAATCCCATGGTTCTGAGATTGTTCTTAATTATAAACAGAGGAACAGGTTTTTTATCAAGACTCTTTTTTATTTTCCAGCCAAGCTTCTTTAAATCTTCAGCCAGAGTGCCTTTGTTCATAGTATATCTGAAATACTCCGATAAGGTTACTTTAAAGGATCTTTCAGCCTCGGCAGCCGTAGGTCCATATCTGCTCAGATCTAAAGCCGGACAATACGCAATAACATTATTGCCATCTTCGAATTCTATCAAAGGCAACCTGCATCCAATCTTATTCTTTCCATTAGCCCATTTCCCCGTAACCGTTCCTTTTTGTGACATCTGTTCTGATTTTATACGACAAAAATATCAATAAATACACAATAATTCAAAAAACGACCTGAAACAAAAGTTAAAAGTCATAGTACCGTTTGAGAGATAAACCCCATAACGAAATGGTTATTAGTTATTAGTTCCATGTTCCATGTTGACCGATGAACGCTAAACACTCCTCCTTCGCTGCGACCTATACTACAGCCTTCGCTAAAGCTCCGGCTGTCGAAGAAAGCTACGGAGGGCAATGGGCTCAAAGAGAGAAAAAGTCAGGACCAGGACAAGCCCTTACAGAAGTCCTTACAGAACCTGCAATCTGATAAAAAAATATTAAAAAAGAAAAATCAAAAGAAAGAAAAGCTTATTTTTGTAAAGAGGGGACTAAGAAGGAAATACTACTTAGGGAATTATATTTCTATTATTGCTTATAAGTTTTGAATTTATTAACCAATAAATATATGAGCTTATGAAAACTTTGAATTTCAGGTTGCTGGCAATTATACTTGCCTCGTTTATATTAATTCCGGGTTGTAAGGATAAAGACGAGAAAGAAGTATCGAAATTTGTTGGGAATTTTGTCATCAGTGAAGCTAAACTGGCTGAAGCGTTAACTGTACCTATTGTAGAAGTTCCCGGAAATCTTACTGTTCCCGTTGGTACAGATATTACCCAGGCAATACAAACCGCGTTGTTGAGTGCAGTAAACTGTTCTTCTCCTGATAAATCTTATGTGGAGTTAAGGGAAGATTTTTCAATGTATTTCAGCTGCGAAGGATTAAATCCATTAAATGCCGGCACCTGGGAAGAAGTGTCTGCTACATCATTAAAACTGAACATGAATAGTGCTGCTATTCCATCCTTGCCTACCGGATTTGTTTTAACGGTAACAGATATTGTGAAAGTTACAGGCGGATTGACCGGGATAACCAGTGTGCCATTACCAAAGGCGATGATTGCAGGCATGATTGCTTCTATGCAATTAACCTTAAGTCCCTCTGCACCTGATATTTTTATGGTAAAAATTTCAATAGAATTCACGAAGAAATGATGTTGCAGAAACTTTCTTGCTGAACTGCATAGTTCTGATTACTGATTAAACCGGCTTTAAAAAGCCGGTTTAATTTTTAGTTCGCTTAGTATATTCCATAATATCCTCATAAACAAGACTAATATAGTATAAACCACCAATTTGTGCACTTCCAAAACTGGTGGTATAATAGTTGTTTAAAATATTTGATCCTCCCATTTTAAACACGGTTTTAATTGCAGAAACTTTGTACGAAATATGAGCATCAAGCGTGGTAAATGCCGGAATCTCTCCGGCACCAAAGCCTGCCTCCCACATAAAGCTACTTTGCCAGTGAAAATTTACATTAAATCCAAGGTTTGGAATGATTGCATGGTGACCGACAGACAGGTTTGCACGGTACTCAGGGGAATTGAACTGGGCTTCCACACCAGGCGCATCAATGCCTTGCAGCAACTTATTATAGGCCACATTGCTTTTAATCAATATGCCGATGGGCGTCATATAATCCATACCTACCGCCCATCCGCATGATGAAACCGGTTGATCAGTTGTAAAAAAGGTCTGGTAAAGCAGATCTTTTTCAGTTCCTGCATCTTCAGCTAATTGAGCCACCAGCTGAACTGCTTCAAATCCTTTGTATTTATTATAAAAAGCATACGTATCCAGAAATAGCTTTTTCCCCAGAAACAATCCTTTGTATCCAATTTCAGAAGAGGCAACTTTCTCAGGACTTAATCCCGGCAATACAATAGGGCCATTCTCCGTGACTGGTTTGTCTTTAACAGGATTTCTTCCCGACATGGGATATAGTGGAATCGAACTAAAATTATATTTGTTCTGAACTTCGGGCATTCCACCTATTGTTCTGAATATCCCTGTATTAACGTCCACCCATTGATCTGCAATGGAAGGGAAACGATAGGCAGTTTGAATGGTTCCTCTTATACTATGCTCCATTTTCGCCCCCGGGAAATAGATCAAAGAAAATCGGGGTGTGTATTGTGCTTTGAAATATTGGTTTTTATCGAACCTGAAAGCACTTGTTAATCTAAGATGGTCATTTATAAAGTTTTTATTGATCTGGACAAATGTCCCAAACTGATTAATGCTAATCGGGTGACCCGGTTCATCAATAAAAACAGTTCCATTACTGTTGACAAAATAAAAACGGTTCGAAGCACCAACCTGCATTTCCATAAAGTGAATAAGGTTCTTAAAATTATACATCCCCTCCACCTGATAGATTTTACTATTATCAAAAACCCCGGCTCCACCTTCGTTGATGGAGTTGGAAGTAATCTTATTCATCATTGTATTAAATTCACTGGTACCATGAACAGGAAAGGCTGGTTTGGATGAATTAAAAATAACTCCTGTTTTCGGATCTCTGTTGTCCGCCACTAACCGTGCAAATTGGTGGGCATTATTCATATCGCCCGTAACAAGTGCAGTTTGTGTATATGCTGTCAGATAATCTGAAAACCAGTCTTCCGAAGGTTTCCATTCTTCGTTTAGCAGCAGTGCAGCACCTCCAACATCATACGATGAACCTGAATTTTCATTCACCCCCCACGCTCTGACATAATAATTAGGGTTATTCACTTCGATTTTTCCGGAAAGGATATTGAATTCGCGTGCTGCAAAACGGTTCTGTGCAGTATACACACTTGTACCCTGTGCATAATTAGTCTGTGCAATTGCTTCAGTACGTTCATTAATAAAATAATGCAATGATCCTGCAAATCTGAGGTTTTTCGTTTTGTCATCGGATAAATCACTTTCTTTCCAACCTGTTCGTGTAACCAGTTGATCCGGAAAATATTGTATTGCTGTGTTAAAGAGTTCTTCATATTCCGGAGAACCCGGCGTTATACCTTGAGATTCAGCAATACCATCAATAACCTGGGGGCCTACATCTTTCAGGTTCAACGACACCAATGACTCATCACCATAGGTATTCACACCATCGTAACCTGGATTTGTAAGTCGGATTAATGATGGATCATTCAGGTCAGTCCGATCTCTTTTATCACCTGCCTGCCAATCGGTTGCATCCAGATATGAACCTGTAATTTTCAGGGCTATTCGATTACTGAAAGCCTTGGCATATCTAAAATCCACTTCAAACATTGGCGTTAGATTATCAACTGTCCGGGAGGCAATGTTCATTACACCAGACTGAACTGAAACCGATAGTCCCTGATATTGAAACGGATCTTTACTTTCTATTACCAGTGTACCATTCATTCCGCCAGGTCCATACAGGGCACTGGAAGCCCCCACCACCATTTCCAGGCTTTTAACATCAATCTGCGACAATCCAAATATATTTCCTGCAGAGAAGCTCAATCCGGGGGCAATGTTTTCCACACCATCAATAATCTGGTTCATCCTGTAATTGGTATAATCGTTGAATCCCCTCGTATTGGGTAAACGAAACGTAAGGCCATGTACATTCATATCTACCCCTTTTAACTGGTATAAACCATCGTAGAAGTTTGCTGCAGAAATTTGCTTCAAATCGCGCAAATTCATTTTCTCGATACTAACCGGAGACCTTAAAATATTTTCCTCGACACGACTGGCAGAAATTACTACTTCCTGCCCCAATAATAATTGTTCTTCCATTTTGATTTCAAGAAATGTAGTTGCATTTATCACTTCAATATCCTGTGATACAAAACCTACATATGAAATATGTAATACCAGGGGTAGTGGAATTTGGGTTTTAAGTGCAAAAACACCGTCGTTTCCGGTAATTGTTCCATGTATATCATTTTTGATGGCAATGTGAACGCCAATCATAGGTTCACCCGTTTTAGAATCAGTAATTTTTCCTTTGATTTCATTGCTTTGTGCTGATACCGGGTTTAAAATCAGAACGAAAATCAAAAAAGTTATTAAGCAGGATATTGCTTTCATAATTTAATAAACGTTTTAAATATGGTAATATTAAGTCCCCCTGTCCGATTTAATGCGAGCAGTCAATTACGGACAAAATTGAACTGTGGTATATTCATTAAAAACAAAGAAATTTTATAGCCTGTTTTGTCAAAATCAAAATTAAATATTTTTTCAGATTATAATCTGATTAATTGTAACTTCATTAAATGGAAAAACTATTACAGAAAAGGAGTTAATTTAGAAGTATAAACCTGTAAACTTTTTTCAGGACGAGTCAAAGAGGTGATGGGGTGAGGGGGAGAAGGGGAGAAAAGAGAAAGGGAAAAGGAGAAAGGAGAAAGTATAAGACCCAGGACCGCAAACCGCACGCCGCAAACCGCAAGACAATATTTATCTCTCAAGCCATCTTCTGAATTCTGTCAGCTTGCTGCGACTTACTAATATATCGTCATCTCTTGAATTGACAATTTTCAGTTTTAACCTGCTGCCTGAATATGAAATTATGTCAGCTATTGCATCGATATTTACAATATGCTTTCTGCTTATCCTGAAAAATTGCTTCGGATCAATAAGCTTTTCAATCTGCTCAAGCGAATAGTTAATATCGTATGTTTTACCTGTATTGTCGAGAATGAAGGTAGCCTTTTCGAGACTATAGAATAAGTTTATTTTTTCGACCTCAATTGATTTAATATGCATTCCAATGTTTACTACAAAACGTGATTTATAGTTATTGGTCAGCAACTTCATTACCTGGTCAACCTTGTATCTTAAAGTCTGGTTATAAACATCTTTTATACTGTAACTAATTGATCTGAACTGATCTATTGCATATTTAAGATCGTCAATACCTATCGGTTTCAATAAATAATCAATACTGTTGACTTTAAAAGCTTTTATTGCATATTCCTCGTAAGCTGTCGTAAAAATTACCGGACATGTAATATTTACATGATTAAATATCTCAAAGCTCAAACCATCAGATAACTGAATATCAAGAAATATCAAATCCGGCACAGGATTATTTTTAAACCATACCAGGGCTTCATCGACTGAAGAAATAATTCTGAGAATGTCAATTTTTATATCGACCTGGTTTATTAATCTTTGAAGATGTTCTGCTGCAGGCTTTTCATCTTCAATAATTATTGCCTTATACATCTTTTATACTTAAAACAGGAATTTTAACTACGAAGTTTTCATTTGACATCTCAACCAGAACTTCTTTATCAGATAAATATTTGTATCTCGATTTAATATTTTCCAGGCCTATTTTACTGGATACAATTTCAGTCTTTTTAGGTTGCAGGTTGTTTCTTACAACAATATAATCTTCTTCTTCCCTGATCTCAACTATTAATGGTTTGTTTACCACTATCGTATTGTGTTTGATTGCATTTTCAAGAAGCATCTGCAACGCCATCGGAATAATGAATTTATCAGTTGCATCAGATAAATTTATGTTTATTTGAAGTGAGTCTTCATGTCTTATCTGGTACAAATATGAAATCGATTCGAGCAATTTCTTCTCAGTTGCTAAATCAACCACTTCTTTTTCACGGCATTCAAGAACATATCTGAAAACATTTGAGAATTCCCGGATAAATGTTACTGCTTTATGCTGGTCTTTATAAACTAATGAAGATAAGGCTGTTAAGCTATTGAAAAGAAAATGTGGATTAACCTGATTTTTAAGAGCTTCGTATTCGATTGCCAGTTTTTCTCTTTTAAGCTTTTCTTCATTTACAGCTGCCTGCTTCCAGCTTTTAAAGAAATGAGAACTATTGATCAGGATAACACCTGTAATTGTAAAAATGATCAGATATTTTAGTCCTTCAAATGTCTTACTGTATAAGATGTCAATTCCCTGTTTTTGTATCACAATAAAAATCAGGTAATTAACTGTAAAAAGAATAAGAATGCCAATTATTATTTCGAGAAAAGCAGTTAAAAAAAACCTCAGATTAGGTCTCTTTAACCAGGAGATATGTTGTTCGAGCTTCCATTCGATGTATTCAAAACTCTTCATTGAAGGTATGCCAATTGCCAAAGAATAGATCATGACAAACGACATGATCTTAACAGACAAAAATCCCTGCGGGTAAGCGAGAAGTGTAATAATTAAACCTATAATGATCGGAATTATCAGGTGCCATGGGGAGAACTTGAAAATTTTAAAATCGGGTTTTATGTAAATGTCAGATAGCATAGTTCAGTTTCATATCCGGAAAGTTACATCGTAATTCAATGATATGCATTTATTTCTTTCATTGCTGTCAAATTTAGGCATTTATATATTTCGGTTATACCCTTTTTTATGAATTCAGAATATCATGTTTTTGGATCGATTATTCCTTTTTATCCGGCTGTTTATCTGAATTCTGTCCAGGCAGGTCAGTTTTGCATTCATTGTACAATCTCAAAGCATCTTCTTCACCCCAGAATGGATGAATAATGCTCTTTGGTTTAAAACTCTTATATACATTTAATGCTTTATCAAATATGGGAATGGCAGCCTCCTTTCCCCCGCCAAAAAACTTCGGTGTGTTCATTATCGATTTACCTCTTAAATAATATATCCTGGGATTTCCAGGGTCAAGCTTTTCAGCATCATTAAGAGCACTGGCAGCTTTTGGAAGATATATGGGCCCATTGATCATCGGGCTGATCGACATACGTGCATAATACAACATGCTTTGAAGCACATAAATTTCACATTCATCAGGTTTGATCTTAAACGCTTCATCAAGAAGATTCTGAGCCCTGCCACAGTACATTTCCCTGTCGCCTTCATTGGTTTCAATAAAACCCATATTAATATAAGCATAGGCCTCGTAATAATATGGTAACCATTCATTTTTGTATACGAGTAAGATCCGTTCGCTGCAATTGGCTAACTGCCGGTAATTCTCCAGCTTATAATCCTTATAAGCCAGCTCAATACTGTTCCTTAATATTGAATAATACAAAGTATCGCTACCGGGAGTTTTGTGGGCGATCAACAATACAAGCGCAATAAGTAATATTTTTTTCATTTGTACAGGATTTCATTCTATTGGTTATGATTCTATTTAATGTAATGCGATGAGCTGCTTAAGTTTTAATATACTGACTCCATGATCCTTTGTGCCTTTGCACCATTCTTTATATTTCAGGTTTCCCGGTAAAAGAAACGAACAGTCCAACCAGATAAAATCTCCGTGACACCGGTATCACAGGTTCTGATTCATAAACACCATATTCATCCGGATGATTTGCATACCTGTATCCAAAAATATTTTCGCTGCCAAGGATATTCGTAACCTGGGCATAGATCATGGTAAACTTCCCAAAAATCTCAGTAAATTGGAAGATGCTCAGGCTTAGATTATTATATGATTTTGTTCTTTTCATTTCACTATAACTGATATTTGGATTGATATATGGCCGTCCGCTTGAGAATTCGTAACCTGCACTGATGTATGAATCAGTTTTCGATATATAATGCTTATATACTAATGACAGGTTGTGTGTCGAAAGGAAAAATGGAGAGTGCTCAAAACTATAATCCTTATAATTCCGCTTGCTGTCAATCAATGAATAAGATATCCAGAAATCTCCGTTTTTTATTGATTTTGAGTCCCTGTAGAATAAATCAATACCTTTTGCATATCCGGATCCATTATTATTGAATGCCTCAGGTGCAATGGCATAAAGAGAATCATATTTAATAAGTCTGTCATATTTTTTATAGTAAGCTTCAATCCTGAATATTCTACTCTCTTTAGTCACCTGGTAATTAATAATGAAGTGGTCTGCCTGTTCTGTTTTTAGTTTATTGTTATAGGCCAGGTATTCGTTTAAAGGTTGTTCGGAGAAGCTTCCGTATCCTAAGGACATCTGGCTGTTTATTGAAGTTTTGTATGCTAAAGAAAACCGTGGCGATATGTATGACTCATTTGATAACGGAACAGATTCAGCTCTTCCTCCGATCCGTGTCGAGATCCTTTTAAATAATTTGATTTCTGATTCAATAAAAGCTGCAATTACAGGGCTGTTATATTTCCAACTGTATGAATTACCTGAAAGAGGGATATAATTCCTCGAAAAATCTTTATTAAACAGATCCACTCCGAACCTTAGATTTATTTTTTCATTGACTGGTTTTGTAAGAGCAAGTTTAAACGCATATGATTGTTTTGTGGTTTCAATATTATCTTCATTCATTTTAATTTTCTCATTATCAAAATTATACGAAGCACCGGAATTCACTATCCACTCTTTCCCGATAATTCCTTTGTAGGACGATACTATAAACAGATCATTGTTTTTAAGCGAGATAAGATCATCCAGCCGGGTATCGAGGTTGCGATAATACATGCCGCTGTTATCCATTGAAAAATTTGTCAGTATTTTTATCAGGCCGCTTTTCCCGACTTTCTGGCGATAAGCGATCATCTGGCCAAAATTCTCAGGTTCGTGATTCCATTTGATATTTGAGTTAATTATCCTGTAAAGGGGAGACATATTGACATATTGCGTTGAAGCAGACAGAGATGACTTCTCCCATTTTTTTGTTTTATTAAAACTGACACCTGAAAAAAACAGAGAAAGTCCCGTTTCATCTTTTTCCGGTTTATCGATTGAATTCAGAATTAATACTGACGACAATGCCTGTCCATATTCGGCAGAATATCCACCTGTACTGAAAACTGTTCCGCGGAATAACATAGGAGAGAATCTTCCACGAACCGGTACGCTTGGCATTTTTGCAGTGTAAGGACTCTCGACCATCAATCCGTCAATAAATGTTTTTGTTTCATTTTGTTCCCCTCCACGAACAAACAAACCTCCTTCATCACCGACATTGCTTGTTCCCGGCAACGTTCTTATAACGCTTAACGCATCACCGAAACCAATAGGGTTAGTGGCCATATCCAGTCTGTTCAACGCCACTGATTTTTTCTTATCCCCGGCTTCAAATGTGCTGGCATAAACAACAACTTCTTTTAGCTCAACATCATTTTCAGAAATTGTAATTATAAGTTCAATAGTATCATTCTGAAGTGTAACAGGTTCTTCATGCGTTTTGTATCCGATGCAGCTCACTACCAGGATCTTGTCTCCTGTTAGATCAGTTGATAATAAGAATTTGCCCTGTTCGTCGGAATTTGTCCCTTCAATTGTTCCTTTAAAATAGATATTTGCCCCGATAACAGGCTGGTTTTTATCAGTCTGTATATTCCCATTAATAGTTGTTTGACAGAGTAAACTGTTAATCTGTAAAAGAAACAAGATTCCTGACATGCCAAATTTTACCATTGATTTTACTCTTTTTCATTGCAAATTTTGTTTATCTGTTATTTGCTGCAAAATAAAAGTTACCAATCGGTTAAAAATTAAAGATGAAATGCAACTATGATAGATGAACAGAAATTCGTCCTCAATTCCCTGCCTGCCCTTCCTACCGGCAGGCAGGCGTCACTCTCTAGAATTAAAAATCCCGCAGATTATTGATCTTGCGGGATTTGCGATTTAATGACGTGGTGCATGGTCCGCCTTTGCTGTTCCGTCGATGAAGCTTTAGAGCGTAAGCGACAAGCCTTTGGCAATCCGAACACCTGGCAGCCGGGTGACTATCAAAAACCAGAGACAGAATTCTATTGAATTCTTCTGGTAATTGTATATTGACCGGTTATTTTATAATCGTTAGTTTCCAGAAGAAGAGGGTATTGTACCAGATCCTGATCTTTAATGTCTGTTGATAAATAGTGTGAATTGCTTGCTTCACCCATATAATCATCTCCATCTTTTGTCCCATCGTCAGCCTCATAGCCGGTTGTGTAAAAGGAATAAAGATATCCAGGTATAAGATTTACATAATTCTTTGATTGATTGATATTATAAATATTTCCTGGTTCACCATCCTTATTGAAATTAAATTCCCAACTTCCGTTTGCGGTAACAGAAGTACGAATTTTAATTCTGTATTCATCCGTTTCATATGGCCAATCGTCTTTATTTGATTTTGATTCAAAAGTTGAGTAGATAACATTTAAATCATAGACATACCTCTTTACAGGCAGAGTTGCACTGTATATTTGATTTCCTTCATTTTCCTCCGTAACCGATCGATTTATATCCACATTTACCGTAAAGGTATAATTTCCGGGGTTTTGAACTGTAAATGTTCTTGAAGTTACTACTGCTACATTACTGGATATGGCAGAAGCAACAACTCCCACAGGTACATTAATATCTATAGGTGCTAAGGCAGGCGATGAGGTAATCTGAATTTTAAAGTCATTCTTTATTTCTTCAGGATGACTGAATCCGAGTTTAACATTAAGTGAAGTACTGCGTCCTGCAACAGCATAGGGCTCTGTCCATGAGATCTCCATCGGAAAAATGTCGGGTAGCGGAGCAGGTGGAACAGGGTATACTATGGTAAGTAATTGTGGACTCACAATTTCAGTTTTATTATCTAATGCAACAATACCATAATCACCTTCAGGCAGCTGATATCTTGTAGTAAAGAAATCATTAATTCTTCCCAGTAAAAATTCTGATTGAGCAACCCCAAATTCTCTCACTGCAATATCCTTTTTGGCGTTTTGTATTTCGGAAATATTAGCATGCACAGCAATGTTTTGCGGAATGGCAGTATGCGCAACAGGCTCAATATTAATAGGGTGCATAATAACTTGCGGATATGTAACCTGCGGATGCATTTTTTCATTCACACTTTTTGCAAATCGTTTATACTGAGCTGAATTTACTATTGCCTGACCTGACACACCCATAAATTTACTGAATTCGGCAAACACAGGAGGCCCCCATGTTTTAAAGTTGCCTAATACAATTCGATTCTGGGATTTAACAATTATATTTTCTGGTGGGAAATTGTATTTTACCTGATCTCCGATTTTAAGAACAACTTTCAAAGTATCGATCTTATTAAGATGTTTTCCATACAGAAAAATTTTATCATTAGTACCGAAAGTAAAAGTTTCAGGGTAGACACTTGTTACTTTAGGCAAGACTTCAGTGCCTTCATATTTTATGCCCAGGTTAAAACCTGCAATTATATTTCCTCTGATCCTGTTAGAAAAAATTATAGTTAAGAAGAAAGCGAGGTATATAACCATAAACGATAAGCCTATTCCTCTTAAGAGTGTCAAGGTCCTCTTCTTACGGAATAATAAGAAAATAAAAATAATTAAGCCAATCGCGAGCAATATAATCGAACAGATAATTACTGCAGAATTTACAGTTTTATCTACCAGCACAAATACATTACCAAAAGTGAGAACAATAATATCCTCAACGCTTGAACTGATGAGGTTAATATTCTCCTGAATCTCGGATGATAACTGATTCATTAACATTGGCAAAGACTCATCGAGTATTCCTGTTTTAATCTGGTCTAACAATTGTGAAATGTTGCGAAATGCATTATCAACTGTACCATTTACTTCGTCAAAAAGAAAACCGCCACTATTTTGTATGGTAGTTTCAATCACCTCAGCGAGCTTATCCAAACGTTCGTCGATTAAGTTTCCGACTTCTCGCGATAGTTCACCAGTTTCAACTTTGGTATCAATCTGCTGGACAATTGAATTTATGTTCTCAAGCAGATTATTTGCGGTTTGTGTCAGGTCTTTTAAACGTGACACTAAACCACATCCATTCAGTAAAAGAAAACTGACAAGGATGCATAGGATTGCATTTTTTTTCATAGCTAAATTGGTTTTTTTTATTACTAGAACATTGACAAAACCAAAGTTACGAGATAAATACAATACAAGTCAAATTTATTTTTACTACACAGCCAGATCCTCCCTTTTTGAGAGTTCTGGTGTCTTAACCCGCTTGCGGGACCGTTTCGCCCTTTGGGCGGTTTTTCTTTGGTTCTTTCTTTGGCCGAACAAAGAAAAATCAAGCAAAGAACATATATTAAAGTTCAACAATTATTCCTTCTTTTCCTCCAGGTGGATATTTTGCTGTAAATCCCTTTTTACTCCCTGCCGGAGCTGCCGACCAGATCGAATTGAACTTTGTTTTATAATTGAACCACAGTACAGGCTTTTGAACAGACCACTTAATTACAGCGTCAACTGCCGATTTATTAGGATGATTATGCAATTCCCCGTTTGTACTGAAAAGAAAATGCTTTGAATCGATTAAATCCATCAGATCCTTTGAAATATTATTCCGGCTTCCATGATGCGAAACCTTTACTGCATCTGCTTTTAACCTTTTTCCACTATTCCCTGTGAGTTTCCTTATAGAGTTACAGATAACCTTATGGTGAGCATCTCCGAGAAAAAGACAGCTTTTGCCACCAAACTCTGCGAGAAAAGCAATGCTGGTACCATTAGAAACGGATTGATCTGTGCTGAGCTGTTTTTTAAGTTTCTGTTCAAAATCACTTTCACCACCCAGTACACCCTGAGAAACATGATATTTTGTTGAGGCTACAAGCTGTTTCCACGCTTTCTCAAGATCGCCGGGATCCAATCCGAATTTTTCAACATCTGCCTCCCACTTTCCTGCCATATCTGATAATTTTTCCGGATCTGGTGAGAGTAAAGTAAGCTTCATGCCATCCTTCAGTTCTTTTACTGGCAATGGTCTGTTTTTTCCCGCCATTACCGCTTTTCTGTCGAAAGCTTTGTTCCACTCATTGAATGCCCTGCGGCTTATAAGAGCACTTAGGAAATCCCCTTCTCGGCCACCAAGCATTTCAGATTTCCTGAGATGACGCCACCCGTTAAACCAGATATCAACTGGCATAAAAGGCCATCGTGTACGATCATCGGCAAAGAGCCGGATAATACCTTCAATATGGTCTGTGTCCACATGTGTAATAACAACAAGCTCAACACGTTTATCATCATCAGGAAGACTTTTCAATTTTTTCTCCACAGCAGGAAAAGCATTAATCGGTCCCCCATCTACAAGGATATGCCGGGTTCTTGATTCAGTACCATATTCAATCCATAAAGCGTCACCTTGAATGGCAGGTAACATCTCAATTCTGAAAAATGATTTTGCCATTATTTTTATTTTGTAGTAAGTTTCCAGTCTGCATCACCAAAAGCAACAATACATAAAGCCATAAGAGGCCCTTCAATAATTGCCTTTTGTTTAATCGCTCGTATTATTTCACCAATACGTTCATATTTATCGGTTTCGCTTATAAGACCCTCGATAAGTTGTTCAGCAACGTCAGTGGCATGGTCCACAAAGACTTTTGCAATGGTACTGATAACAAGTGCTGCACCACCTCTCCTGAACCAGCTCACATAACTTCCGTAATCAAGCGAAGTTCCGGCAGTGTCACATCCGATAAGTGCAACGAGCGGAAAAGTAGGTTCGTCTTCCGGATGAACATAATCTGGAGTGATCTGTCCGCTAAGGATAGATTTTCCGCCTATTTCGAGTGAAGCATCAGATTTACTTCCTTCAGTATGTGGCAGGGCAAGGAGAATTCGCGGTTTTATGGTTTTAACAGTATCTTTCCATTGATCCCAATTCTTTACTTCCTGAGGTGGTAAACCCAAATGGGAAGTACAGGATTGTATTACCTGTTCAAATCTGGCTTTTTTGACTTTTGTACTTGCAGCCACCAGGGCAGATCCTTCCAGATCCAGAAAGCCCCGAAGTGTTGTTGGTTCTGTTTGAAGATAATGACCACTTTCAGACTGTTTTAACTGTTTTGGAGTCATATGACGTTCAATTACTTTCGTCACTCCCCAGAAACCTATAGGACATACATATTTAACTGTCTGATATTTACATTTTTTACTGCAATTGCCAACTTCCAGGCAGGTTCCATCAATTAATTTATTTATTTCAGCTAGCCTTTTTCCTTTTTCCGGTATCTTTTGCAAGGTCTCCATAGGGGGACAAAGTTTTGCATCGTTATTGGGAGCAACTGCGTTATATATAAACTCCAGAGGAATGAGATCATCTGCCTGGGTGCTTACTACCTGGATATATTCTACTTTTTCAAATGAAGTTTCATTTCCGGAATTCTTAATATAATCCTCAACAATTAAACCGTAAAGTGAACGTCCGATTTGTGCAAGTTTTACCAGCATCTGCACATTTTCTTTAATCTCCAGTCCTCCATGATAGTCACGTGGAGACATGGCGATATTAGATAATTCGGTATTTAAGTCCCCGATTATCTCATTAGAGTCAGGGATATCAGCTACCCATTCATGATTGGCTGAAATAGCCGTAATCCATGAACGGTTATGCGAAGTCCTGTTATGTACCAGAGCAAGATCGAACTGCCGGCGTTCACCAAGATCCACGATATTTGACCTTACTGACAGGATATCGTCAAAAGATATGACGTCATTTTCATTTAATTTTTCTGAATCCTTTACTACTCTTCCTTTGAGCAGGGCTGTCTGAAGAATCCGGCCTCTGTGAATAACTGTGATCCTGCCTTCAAATACCGGTTTCTTACCAGGAATTATCTGAAATTCACATTCAGTGCTTGGTCCATTTTTAGGAAGCTTAATAGGTTTTCGCAAAGGCTTATCAATATGATCTGGTTCAGAGAGAACAACACTCAAACACCATTCATCCCTATCCTTTGGCAGCTTCTCAGTAGAAAATTCAGTACCTAAAGATCCCCATTTTTTATCAGGTTGACCGATTCGTATCCGAATTATAGTTGAAATACCTTTAAAGAAAGCCCTTTCCTCCTCGACTAATTTTCCATCCTTCGTTATATATACCTGCTTTTGCAGAAATCGCTTTATCTGTTTTTTATCAATAGACTCACATTCAGAAGTTTCTATTGCTTTGCCCATCTTTGCCATTCCTGTAGCTCCTGTATCTTCACGCTCGAATATTATTGCCTTCTTAAATTCCCGGAGCTTTTTAGCTGCAAAGTCGGGGCGTATAAAATCATCCTTCCCGATTTCCTTCGTCGGGATACCCATCCTTTCAAAAGAATCTGATTTCATTTCAAGATGGGCTCCTTTTGGCAGGCTTTCCAGCCTTTTGTACATTTTTTCAAGCAAATGTTCAATCTGGAAAGAAGCCAGATCTTTACTCAGGCAGATAACCGGATCACAATGATAGCTTTTCGTAAAAGCTTCGAAAATAGCCACATCAAGAGGTTGATTATGTGAAAGGTTTTCAACAAGGCGATTAATTGCCCGTGCCATACTCTCATCCTTTACATTGGGATTAACGATGACAAAACCGTTGGCATGACTCTCTGCAATGATATTGAAAAGTCGGTTGTACAAAGGTTTAAGGTCATCCTCAAACGATCCGTGAATAATTATCAGATTAGTTTTATGTGGAACGGGAGAATCCAGCATCATTTTCAGCAACTGTGTGGTATTCCCGTTGAATATCAGAAGGTCGCAATTGTCATTCTCCCGATCAATGCAGACGATTTGCGTAAGTTCGCTGGAAGGCCAGTAGAAAAATGCATTCCTCACATCTTTCTCAGCCTTGTTTCCGGGGAAATATCCTAAACGAAGAGGCCATTTCACCTGCGGGAGCACCTTATCTGTATTGAGGTCAATATGAACGGCTTTTATTGAGGGGCTGGCATTCTGAAATAATCTGAACCAGGGACTTACCATTTCTTTAATTGGAAAATCGAGGATTTTTATTTGCAGAACAAGATCAGGTTCGTTGATCAGACTTCCCCATGCATTTGATACACTTAATGGATCCAGATCAGCCAGAAATACGTCATCCCTGCCTATTCTGACTGTTGAATTCTTTTCAGGAAATCTCCAATGAAGGAAATAATCTTTCTCTTTAGGTTTCCATTTATTTTTATTGTTAATCCCCATTGAGTATCTGATAATTTCCCGGACGATATCCTGAAGACTCCCGGGTGATTTATACCTTTTTTTTGAAAGAGCATCTGACTCAAAGATACCCAGAACCATAAAAGAATTTGCAAACTGTTTATCATCCAGTTTCTTTCCCCATTTTTGCCAAAATTCAAATTTATTCATAACGATCCCCTCCCTGATTTATTAGTATTTTATGAACTGAATAACATCAGTTATTTCGAAAGCAAAACAAAGCCTGCCAGCAGAGCTATTAATGGCATTAAATAAACGATCAGGCAGATAATCATATCTCTCCAGTAACCTGTCCCATTTAAAGACCTGGGATCGATATCGGTAGTAGTTCCTGAGATTTGAAGGACTTCGTCAAAAACTCCGGCAACAGCTGATTTGGCTTTACTAATATCAAGTATAGTTTTATACAATTTATTAAGTGCTTTAATTACTCTGTACTTTCTTCTGACATAATTAGAGTCGACTACCAGTGCACCCAGCGTAATAACAATGGCTAAAATTGCCATAAGATTCAATAGCTGGTTGAAGTTACTGATACACCCTTTATCAATGATTGATTTAATCAGCAGCCCCCATATTGCAAAGAAAACAGTCAGGAATCCTGTCCTTAATGCCCAGATCATTTTATCATACTCATGAATTGCCTGATTTTTTCCATCCATTTCAAACAAGATGGTTTTTTGCAGTAATGTTTCATTTTCCATAATGGTTAATTGTTTTAATTAAGGAATATTCAACAATATATCAATAATGATAATATTGAGACTCAACTCCATATATATAGAATTTTCTGACCTGACTTTCCTGGTTATCAAAGTTAAACCACTATTACAGGAAAAGCAAAAAAATATTTAGTCCGGATGGTTTGCTCGCCTGAAGAATATGTTACTTTCTTTTAGCGTTAAAAGAAAGTAAAGAAAAAGATTTTAATAAACTTTTTTGTATCAAGACAAAGAAAGTGACTGGGGTTTGGGGCAACGCCCCATTCTTAAGACGAACAAAGAAAAAACGAAAAAGACTTTAAGACGCTGCGCAGCGAATGAGAGATCACTGTCTATTCCATCATTCTTTTTTTCGCCTCAATACACCAGAATAGTTCTTTAATGAAATTTGCTGTTCGTTTATCAAGAGCGGCTTTGTCAACCGGATTCCCATTATCATCAAATGTCTCCCTGACCCTGGGAACGGGGAACATGGCAGTAACTGTCCAGGCCCGCATCTTCCAGAGTGTGAACTGCAATGATGTGATCACCTGGGCTCCGCCGAAATTACCATCTGATACTGTCGAAATAGCAACGGGTCTGTGATACCACGCGTCATATAACAGGTCAATAACATTTTTCAGACTGGCAGGATAACCTCCATTATATTCCGGTGTAACAATAATAACACCGTCAGCATTTTTAATCTTCTCTGCAAAATCAAGCGCTGCATCGGGTGGATCCTTTTGTAAACGCAGCCTTTCATTAAACAACGGGAAATTGTATTTATTCAGATCCAGCATCTCAACTGTTGCAAGTTTATTTTCTTCCAGATAGTTTTTGAAATACAAAGCCACCCTGTGACTGTTCCTTCCTGTCCTGACACTGGATGATATAATGGCAATCTGCGGCATATTACTGTATTATAAACTGATTTATCAAAAGTGGATTTATTACTGGTAAAGATACAATAACTCAGGTTAATTAATCCATTCTGCAAAGGCACAAAGGCACAAAGGCAGAAGAGGTGATGGGGAGATGTCTGGCTCCCGTTGGTCGCTGTCATGCAAGTCATGCAAGTCATGCAAGACTCTTCCCGACTTATCGTCTCCGCCCACGGTTATTGCGATTACGGCTTCCCGGCGGAACGTAACGCGGACGTTTATGATCTCTGCGTTGCCGTTCAGGCGGTTTAACGGGATTTTCGTCAATTAGCGGATAAGGATGATTATCAACGACCTGTATCTTTTTTGTGATCAGTTTTTCAATGTCCCTGAGATATTCTTTTTCATCTGCATCACAGAATGAGATTGCCGTTCCGTTTGCCCCGGCCCTTCCAGTCCTGCCTATCCTGTGTACATATGTTTCAGAGATATTGGGTATTTCATAGTTAATCACAAATTCAAGATCATCCACATCAAGGCCGCGGGCTGCAATATCAGTTGCTACCAGTACACGGGTTGTCTGAGCTTTGAAATTTGAAAGTGCACGCTGCCGGGTATTCTGTGCCTTGTTACCATGAATTGATTCGGCACTGATATTTTTCTTTTTCAGAGCTCTCACAACTTTATCAGCACCATATTTAGTGCGGGTGAAAACAAGGGCTGTTTTTATCTTTTCATCCTTTAATAACTCAAGCAGGAGCGCATTCTTATTGCCCTTGTCTGTGAAGTAGACGAACTGTTTGACAATTTCGACTGTTGTTGCTGAGGGAGTAACCTCAACTTTTACAGGTTTGTATACTATTGACCCTGCGAGTTTTACTATCTCAGGCGGCATGGTAGCGGAGAAAAAAAGTGATTGTCTCTTATGAGGGAGAGCTGCAATGATTTTTCGTACATCATGAATGAATCCCATATCGAGCATCCTGTCTGCTTCGTCAAGGACAAAAATTTCAATATTTTTTAAAGAAATAAATCCCTGGTTCATAAGATCAAGCAGCCTGCCGGGTGTTGCCACAAGGATGTCTACGCCATTTCGCAATGCAGCTGTCTGCGGATTCTGATGCACCCCTCCGAAAACTACTGTGCATGTTAATCCTGTATACCGGCCATAAGTTACAAAACTCTCCTTAATCTGTATTGCCAGTTCTCTGGTGGGTGTGACAATAAGGCTTCTTATTCTTCTCTTCCTGTCGAATGATCTGGTTTTACTCAGCAACTGAAGGATGGGTACTGCAAATGCAGCTGTTTTTCCCGTGCCTGTTTGTGCACAACCAATCAGATCGGTTCCCCTGAGGACGATTGGAATAGCTTGTATCTGGATTGGCGTAGGTATTTTGTATCCCTCTTCTTTTAATGATTTAAGAATGGGGTCAATAATGTTCAAAGATTCAAATTGCATAAAATTGTTTGTAAAAGTATTGTGAAATAAAAACTGCCGGTTAATGGCTGGGATTATTCCGTTATTAAAAGTGGGCGAAGGTACTAATTAATAACAAAGGCACAAAGGCTCAACGGTACAACGGCGTAAAGGCGTAAAGAAAGAAGAGGAGAGGGGGAGAAAAGGACAAAAGATAAAAGTAAAAAGTTGAGGAATCCCGCCCTGCGGGGTAAACTCCGTGACGAAATCCCGCAAAGCGGGAATAAATGACACTCAGTACCGCACGCCGCATTCCGGCCGCCGAACACCACTATTATTTGTCGTATCTTTTATAACCAACAGGTTTCATTCTAGGCCTCTCTTTTTCTTTCTGATGTAATGCATCTATCTTTTTCAGGAGAAAATGGAAGACTTCGTTTAACTTATCGTCAAGATTCCTGATTTCATTTTTCAATTCGCTGTTTTCTAAAAGAAGGGCACGGTACCTGGCAAATGCTCTCATTATTTCTATATTTACCTTAATGGCTTTCTCTGAACTAAGTACCGATGAAAGCATTGCAACGCCCTGCTCAGTAAATGCCATAGGTGAATATCTGGTCCCGCCCCATTTTGAGGACGCATTTTGCGACCTCAAATTAAAGAACTCCTCATCTGTAAGGACAAACATAAAATCTTCCGGAAATCTGCTAATATTTCTGCGAACCTGCTCTTTCAATCTTTTGGTTTCAACTCCATAAAGTGCTGCAAGATCATAATCAAGCATGACTTTATATCCTCTTATTTTAAATATAAGAGAATTATAATCAGCTTTTATAATTCCATTTTAATATTGATTCGAATTGTTCATGATGCAGTGAGCATCTCAGACCAAATTTACGAAAAAATGTTGTAGTAATTCAAAAATATTTATGAAGAATTTATCAGATGCAGACCTATGGTAACAACGACTAAGTAGAATGATAAAGGTTTTAGAGGAGGTAAAGGCTCTTATAAAAATGGACTGCATGAATACATGTTGAGGATCCCAGCGACGAAATCCCGGGAGCGCAGTGATTCGGGAACCGCAAGACCGGCAAGACTGGCAAGACCTGCAAGACGTCGCTCGGTTTTCCAAAAGAAAATCCAAATTAATAATTACGGATTCACTTATCTTTGATAGTTATTAATAAAAGAAAACATTTACAGGTTTAAACATATCCGAAATGAGAAGTCTGGCATTAGTAATAATTCTTTTAACAATAAGCGCCGGAACAGGTGTTTTTGCCCAAAGTGGAAGTATTACAGGTGTTGTTACTGACAAAGCCACTAATGATAAGATACCTTTCGCAAATATTGTGGCTATTCTTAAAAGTAATACAGCTTCAGTAAAAGGTACAGTATCAGATAAGGATGGGAAGTTCGGTATTGATAATCTTCCGTTTGGAAATTATAATGTAGTGATATCATTTATCGGGTATGAGCCTGATACCATAAGAAATATTGATATTGACAGACAAATCCAACAGGTAAATATAGGGGAAATACAGCTTAGTGCCATAACATTTGCTTTAGGTGAAGTAGTAGTAAAAGATCTTGCTGAAACAGCAACTGCTAAATTAGACCGGATTACATACAATGTCCGGGATTTTGAGACTACCAAAGGTGGTAATGCTTCTGATGTATTAAATAAATTGCCTTCAGTATCAATCGATCCGGATGGTGTAATTTCAGTAAGAGGAACATCCGATTTTATGGTCTATCTTAATGGGAAACCTTCTCAGATGGAACCCTCGCAGCTTCTGGCGCAGATCCCTGCCAGTACTATTGAAAGTATTGATGTAATTACCGTACCATCTGCGAAATATGATGCGCAGGGGAAAGGTGGGATTATTAATATTACAACCAAAAAAACCGGTGAAAAAGGGATGTCAGTCTCTGCAAGCGTATTAACAGGCGGCGCACCTTGGGGCAATTATACCGATCAACTAAGCAACTATAGCTTAAACGATAACCGGTTGGGAGGCTCATTGAACTTCATTTATAATAAGAACAAACTATCATTGTACGGAGGGTCAAATTTCAACAAAAAGGATGTGAACGGAACACGTCCCGGTTATGCAAGACTGCTGCAGGAAAACGGGTCATATTATCACATGATGGTATCAGATGGCTTGCGGCCCGAATGGTCCAGGAATTATACTGCAAATGCCGCAATGGACTATCAGCTAAACAACAGATCAGTTATTTCAGCATCATATTTTTATGGAAACAGGAACGACGGCCGGTCTGCCTTTTATAAATACCACAACTTTTATGGTGATGAAGATAAAAACCCGATAACTGGTGTTCCTGTTGAAGATGACTGGATATATAACCCGAATAAACGTAACCGATATGGTATTTTTCACACAGCCAATATCGATTATACCCGGAAAACCGATAATAATTCAGAGTTGAAAATTTCTGCATTATTCGAACATTCGGAGCTGAGGCGTGATATGGATAATCTCCGGAACCAGTCCACACCTTTATTTAACGTTACCGGCGATCTTGAAGAGCATTTTATACAAACAGACGATACTCCTCTTGATGGCTACAGACTATCGGTGGATTATACAAAAAAGCTGAACAACGGACATACATTAAGTCTGGGGATACAACCACAGTATTTTTTAACCTCCGGGTCATTCAGCTTTGACACACTTAACGTCTTAAACAATATATGGGGTGATTATAATTACTTTGAAAACGCCATTGACTTCAGACGTGGGATTTATGCCGGATATGCAGATTACTCAGGCAGTGCGGGTAAATTTAAATTTTTGGCCGGATTAAGGCTTGAATATACGGATCAGGTCCTGGATATGGAAAATCCTGATTACTTCACAATCTTTGACAGAGTAAAAAAATCCAGGTATGATGTACACAGGTTAGACTGGTTTCCCTCAATACATCTGAGTTACAATATTTCGGAAAAGAATAAAGTTACAATAGCATCCAGCAGAAGAATAAGCAGGCCGCCTTTAATTAATATGACACCTTTTCTGTACCGGGAGCACTATGAGGTTTACGTCGTAGGAGACCCTGCACTTGAACCGGAATATCTGACGAGTCTTGAGCTTGCTTTTAATAACAAAGCTGAAAAGCATAATATCAGCCTTACCGGATATTATCGTGGTACTGATAACGCGGTTTTTCGGGTTAACACCGTGTACGAAGAAGAGAATGTGCTGATACGAAGCTATACCAATTCTGCAAACACCCGGGCAACAGGGATGGAACTTGCAATGAATTTTGAAGCAGGTACTTTTGGAAGGTTTATTATAAGCAGTTCCGTGTACAATTTCAAGGTTGAAGCGGATATTTTTGAATATAAAGAGAATAACAGAAGTACCAACTGGAGTCTTAAAGGGAATGCGAATTTCATGCTGACAGAATCATTAAAATTTACGATTGATTTTGATATGAAATCAGCAACTGTCACTGCACAGGGAAGAGATGAAATGTTCTATATGGCCAACACATCATTGAATTACACGCCAAATCAGCTCAAAGGATGGGATTTTTCCCTGAAAGCGCTTGATATTTTAAGATCAAATATAACCAGACTAAATACACGTGCGTATGATGCTGGCGGCACCCGGATATTCTATCAGGAAATTGAATATAATCGTTACGGTCCGATAGTTGAATTAAACGTATCCTATGCTTTTAATATGACCGGTAAATCAGGTAAAAAAATTGAAAGTTCTTTTGGTAAAGAGCAGTTCTGATCCCGGCACCCGACACCCGACCTGCACGACCGCTTACTCTTCCTTCTTCTCCCCGGCAAAGGCGCCTTCCCCATAAGAGACGAAAATCACTTTGACTTTTAATAATATTTTGGTTTAAACCGTTTAATTATTGTCCAGGCAACACTTGGGAGCCTGTCCCAATCCGTATCGGAAGTATTATTCAGTCGATAGAGTATGCCCAAATCAAGAGCTATAATTGTTCTTCTGATGTAAAATTCCCTGCCAAGTCGCCAGTTAAAGTATTTATTGTTTTTAGGAGGCTCGAACAGACACGAATCCCGGGTAATTGCTGAGTCATGCTGCATTTTCTTTATTGTTTTTTTGAGATGGTTCACCTCAGCATAATAATCTCAAGAACCACTGAAAAGAACAGTGCTAAACCATTCACCAGGTCCTCTGAATTGGGGGACTTGGGTGAATTGGTAAAAATAAATTTGACTTGTATTATATTAATCTCGTACCTTTGTAATAGTCATTGCCCCCACAAGTTAATTTTCAATATTTGTCACGATTATCATCAATAATTAATTATGAGATATATTCGAATTATTTTTGTTTTATTCTTATTAACTCTTATCTGGTTTTATCTTGCCAGGTGCAAAGAAGATAGCCCTCCTCTAACAATGACTTTACGTGATAAGCCACTCCCTTTAATCAAAAATTGCATTAAGGGGAAATGGAAGCTTCAATATGTATATGGAGGACTCATAACACATAAGTATATTGATACGTACAATTCTTACATGATTTTAAGTCCAGACCACATAATTATGGGAAATGATTCAATAGGAGTTTTTGTCGATACAACTATTATATGGGTTAGGACTGATATAGGATCTAATGATTTCACATATTTACTAAGGTATTCACGGTCAAACTACCCGTTCCCCATAAATTACATTATCGATCAAATTAAGAATGATACTTTAATAATTAGAGAATATTTGGATGACGGTTTTGATTACTACTATACTAAAATATATTAGCTGATTTTAAATCATAATCTTATGAAAACTTACACAAAATTATTAACCCTATTCCTGTTAAGTCTTAATGTTTTAATTTCCAAAGCTCAGCAGAATGATAGGTGTTCGGGTTGCTCTCTTTATGTTGTATTGCAGAATGCATAGGTCTTAGGTATAGAACATAAATCGCAACCCTCACTATTGATAAGTGCTCGCCTGCTGCAGCCAATTTTAATCGGCATTCGTGGGTTTGCATAAAGCAATATTTCATGACACAGCAAGGCCAAGCCCTACCGGGTTCATGCTGAAGCCTTGCTTTAGTCATTCAATAACCCCACTTCATATGCCGAAAATTGTCTGCTACTCGCGGCGGCTCGCGACAGACTGAATTTGATTGATGGTATTTAGGATGTCTAATGAACAACAAATGATAAAGTGTCTTTTAGGTAATGTATTGGTTATTTTGAAGATATAATGAAATTAAGGATACTTTTTATTGACTTATATCAAGTTAAATAGTAAATTTGATAGCTATAATGTCTGATATTCTAATAATCAATAGGGTTGCAATGATTTTATTAAGTTTTTAGTGTTAAACATGAATTACTTTAAGATTTATCAATAATAATGAGACAATAAGTATTTGATTTTTATTTTATTACTTAATATACTATATTTTTATCATCAAAATGATAACTTTTACTGGACCTCAATTAGAGGTCAGGCGAAATATAATCTTAAAGATGTCGAGAGTGCTTGTTTGGATTGGAGCAAAGCTGGTGAACTGGGTGTTAAACAAGCGTATGAACAAATTGCACAGTATTGTAATTAGAAATTCACAGATTCTAAGCTTAAATCCCAAAAGATATATTTTGAATGTACGAATTGCAATGAAATTCAATTCAGGAATCCTCAATTTGGATATTATGATCGCGAAACAAGTGTTTTGTTTTCCATTTCAGTTGTTAACAATACAAAAGATGTTTTATGGATAATAAAAGTTAAATATAGATGTCAAGATTCTTCTGGGAATGATACAGATTCTGGAACATATGAATTTAATGGAATAATGCATCCTTTAGTTCATTCTAAGTCAGCAAAAAGAGAATCAGTTGATATAAAATTCCCGGCTGGCGGAAAAATTATCTTTGAAGTCGAATCATATAAAGTATGGCCATGTCCAACTGATGATCCTTGTTAAAGGCTAAAAATGTTTCAGCTATGTTTCAGTAGTAACAAACAAAAAAGCCTCGATATGATAGTGTATCAAGGCTTTATATGTTTGAAAAAGTACCCGGAGCCGGGATCGAACCGGCACAGTATTGCTACCACTGGTGTTTGAGACCAGCGCGTCTACCAATTCCGCCATCCGGGCGTGTCTCAAGGACTGCGAAAATAGATAAATTTGATCTCCTTACAAATATTTTGTATCTATTTTTTGCTCCTTCAACACCTTAAACTTTTTCAACTTTAATTTACCCACCCCAAGCCCCTCCCAGGAGGGGATCCTTATGATTGCCCTGACCTCCCGTCCTTAGGCCGGAACAGGCTCTCCCAGGAGGGGATCCTTATGATTACCCTGACCTCCCGTCCTTCGTCCGGGACAGGCTTCCGCTTTGCGGGATTTCGTCACGGAGTTTACCCCGCTGGGCGGGGTTCCTCAACTTTTTACTTTTATCTTTTGTCTTTATCAAGCCTTAGCAACTCCACCTTCCTGAACTCCACCGGGTGACTCTCCGCCTGCAGACAAATATATCCTTCTTTTATCAAAGTGCCATCCGGTAAAGGATAGCCTTCGGGTGCTCCGCCAACCTGAGGCTTGTTGTAGGTAAGCACTGTATCTCCTTCAAGAATATGATGTATCACACTGTCACCAAGAACCACAAATTCAGCCGTAACCCATACATCACCATGATATGTCTTTGATTTCGAGTTGGTGCAATGTCTTGTTATAAGCTGACCGTTCATTTCAATATGAGTTCCCGGAGTACAAACATTACTCGTTGTCCGCTCAGCAACACCATCTCCACCCAGAAATTGCGCTTCGATTGATACCGGGAAATCCTGATCCATAGTCATCGAAGCTGCAGATTGTGAATGAAGCATGACTCCGCTGTTCCTGAAAGCCCATGACGGTCCCTCCGGAACCTGCTCACCTGTAAAGCGATATTCGATCCTGAGCTTGTAAAAGGAGAATGGCTCCTTATAAAAGATATGACCAAATTCATTATTGAACTTGTCAAATCCTTCATACCGGACTTTCATTATTCCATCCTCAACCCTGAAGATGTTCTTGTAGTTGTTGTTAAGTTCATAACCTTTGATCTTGATATCCCATCCGGTCAGATCTTTTCCGTTGAACAGCTGTATCCAGTTCTCTTTTTGGGTTTTACCGGTTCCGGTTCCGCAGGATGCTGCGAACAGCAATAATGTCAGTAAAATAAGGGTATTTTTCATAGCATTGGTTTATGTGTTATTTATTAATACTTTTTATTTTACCACGGAGTTGCACAGATATACCTTTGCGCCTTTGAGCCGTTGCGCCTATCATCTCCCTTACCACCTTTTCGATCCCATCCGCATTGAAACCACATTCCCTGATCAGCTCTTCCTGTGTGCCCTGTTCAACAAAATAATCAGGAATACCAAGACGGCGTACTTCAGCACTATAACCGTTGTCGCACATAAATTCGATGACAGCACTGCCAAATCCGCCTTTGAGTATGCCATCTTCGACTGTAATGATCCTCCTGAATTTTTTGAAAACGGAATGAAGGGCTTCCTTATCCAGAGGCGTCACAAACCTCATATCCCAGTGTGTGACCGTTACGGATTCCAGTGCAAGCTTTTTAGCAACAGCTGCAACATCATTGCCGGGATGTCCGATGCTTAATATTGCAATATCATTCCCTTCGCTTATAAGGCGGGCCTTCCCGATTTCAATCTCCAGGAATGGCCTCCTCCAGTCAGGAGTCTTACTGCAACCCCTCGGATATCGGATAGAAAATGGCGTATTATTCTTATCAAGCTGTGCAGTGTACATCAGGTTTCTCAGTTCAACGGCATCCATTGGGGCGGAGACTATTATATTGGGTATGGTGCGCATGAATGCGAGGTCGAAAAATCCATGATGTGTCGCGCCATCCGGACCGACAAGACCAGCACGGTCAATACAGAACACAACATGAAGATTCTGGAGAGCGACATCATGGATCACCTGGTCGTATGCTCTCTGGATGAACGATGAATAGATATTGCAATACGGGATCATCCCCTGTGTGGCAAGACCTGCTGCGAATGTCACAGCGTGTTGTTCTGCAATACCGACATCGAATGTCCTTTCAGGTATCTCCTTCATCATAATGCATAATGAGCATCCTGTCGGCATTGCAGGAGTTATACCGGTAATCTTTTCATTCTTCCTGGCAAGCTCCAGTATGGTTTTTCCAAAAACTTCCTGGTACGACGGAGGTGTATCTCCATTTGATGTAATTATGATTTCACCGGTCTCCTTGTCAAATTTCCCGGGAGCATGAAAAGTGGTCTGGTGCTCTTCGGCTTGTTTAAAGCCTTTTCCTTTAACTGTAAGACAATGAAGAAGCTTCGGTCCTGGAATTTTTTTCAGATCTTCAAGAACATGTGTCAGGTGCATGACGTCATGTCCGTCGATTGGTCCGAAATACCTGAAATTCATACCTTCAAAAAGATTACTCCTGTCGAGGAGGGTGCTCTTTAATCCGGATTCAATCTGTGCTGCCAGTGTACGGGTTTTTGGTCCGTACCTTCCGAAGATACCGAGCATGTTCCAAATCTTATTCTTGAATCTGTTGTATGCATTACTGGTCGTTATGTCAAGGAGATATTCCTTCAGAGCCCCTACATTCGGATCAATAGCTATATTGTTATCATTAAGGATAACAAGGATGTCAGATTTACCGATGCCTGCATTATTCAGTCCTTCAAAAGCCTGTCCTGCGGTCATTGCGCCATCGCCGATAACGGCCACTATATGGCGTTTTTCTCCCTTGCGATTGGCGGCGACAGCCATCCCGAGGGCAGCCGAAATGGAGGTAGATGAATGTCCTGTTCCAAAAGCATCATACTCGCTTTCTGCCATTTTCGGGAAACCGCTTAAACCTTTATATTTCCTGTTGGTGTTAAAATTTTCGCGTCTTCCAGTAAGTATTTTATGCCCGTAAGCCTGGTGTCCGACATCCCAGATTATCTTGTCGTAAGGTGTATTAAAAACGTAGTGCAATGCAACCGTTAATTCAACAACTCCAAGACTTGCACCGAAATGTCCGGGATTGCTGCTGACAACATCGATAATGAACTGTCGAAGTTCCGCGCTAACTTTAACAAGATCAGCCGGATCGAGCTTCCTGAGATCTTCAGGAGTTGATATTTTAAACAGTAAGCTCTCTTCGGTGTCCATGGGGCAATAAATAATCAGCAAATATAACAATTATTATTCCCGGGTGTTTGCAGAAGCATCACCGGGATTTTCTTATTTTTGCCTTAGAATTAGGAGTACAATTAACAATATTTATTAATTAAGGTAGTTACATCAAAAAATAATCTGTGACCATGAATAAATCAGTTTTTTTCACTCTCGCCGTGTTGCTGCTTGCAATATCTGTAATATCATGTGTTCCGGGCAGGAAATATAAAAGTCTGCAGGATACCAGCAGGCAATTCATGAATGAAAGGGATGATTTCAAAACCGAAAATATAGGTCTTGAAATGGCAAACAGGGAACTTGAGGCAAAAATGACTATTCTTGAGAAAGAGATGGGCACTGTAAAGGAGGAAATTACAAAAGCACAGAGTGAACGCGACAAAGCTGTTGAGGAATTTAGCAGGATATCAGGAAAATATAATGATCTGCAAAATGCGCAGGAAGATCTGATACGGGGTAATGTCAAAGAGACACAGAAGCTCCTTGCTGAACTGCAGGCTGCACAGGAAAACCTCCAGAAAAAGGAAGAGCTTCTGCGACAGCTTGAGATGAACCTCGATACAAAAAAGTCTTCGCTTGATGAGCTTACCTTTGAACTGGAAAAGAGAAATCAGAGGATGCTCGAGCTTGAAAAGATACTTGACGGTCAGAAGAAGATCGTTCAGGATCTGAAAAACAAAGTATCGGAAGCTCTTCTCGGATTTGAAAATAATGGTTTAACAGTTACCATGAAAAACGGGAAGGTTTATATATCGCTTGATGAAAAGCTGTTATTCAAAACGGCCAGCTGGGATATCGATGCAAATGGCAGGAGTGCGCTTAAGAAGCTGTCGGGGGTACTGGAAAGGAATCCGGATATCCAGATCACAATTGAAGGACATACCGATAACGTTCCATATAATCCCAGCAGCGGAAGGTTGGATGATAACTGGGATCTGAGTGTCAAAAGAGCCACATCAGTTGTCCGTGTTCTTCTTGAAGGGTCAAAAATTGATCCGAAACGTCTGACTGCTGCAGGCCGCAGCCAGTACTTGCCGGTTGATTCACGCAACACTGCTGATGCCCGCCAGAAGAACAGGAGAACAGATATTGTCCTTACACCCGACCTTACAGAGTTGTACCGGCTTATTGATAAATATTAATTAAAATCGCTTATCCGGTTTTATTCCGAGAATTCCAGCAATTTTACCTTCATGTTTTTAAGCGCCTGCAGGAGATTATCTTCAGGTTTTAAGAAATCCTGGTTTCCCCAGAACCGGGTATCATAGCTGGTAATTGTTTTTGAAAATACAGAATGAACAGGAGCAAGCTCTTCCCTGTCAAACCTGTTTACATTGTTGATGTTCATACCTGTTATTGCCAGCTCAAAGAACACATTGAACTGGCTGCTGAAGAGTTTTTTCCTTCTTTTTGAGGTGAATACAAGGTCACCCCTGACATGGTTCAGGAAATACCTGTTATTTACTTTGCGATAGCTCACCGAATATTTTACTGTCACCGGCCATGTGTTAAATCCGCGGGATGAACTGGAAATAAAAGACTCTTTCATCTTATGAAGATATTTCGGATGAAGTTCAAAATCAGCATGAAGTATTGCAAAATCGTCAGTATTGATATATATTGTTCCCCTGTACAATGGCGATTCAACTCCTTCCTTTTGTTCAAAATCTATCACATATGCTGCTTCCTGATCGAATGAAACAATATCGGTTATCCTGTAGATGTATTCATCCATGCTTTCCCTTGCAATGAAATCAAAAATATGTTTGGCACCATCAAGCTCAAGACATGTGCTTATACCTGCCTTGAGTCTCACTGCCAGTGTATCGCCAGGGTCAGCATTTTCTATTTTCCTGCTTTTATACACTTTTACCTGATCACCAAGAAGGGTGGCGGTATAAGCGCTTTTATATATCTGAAGAACGGCTTCGGAATATACCTGAAGTTCTTCCTTTTTCATAACGCCTTCCCTGTAGAAACCTGTTAGAAGCGCAGGAGTGTTCCCATAGTTGTCATGTATTGCCGCCAGAGTTTTGTAAATAACTTCCTGCGGCACTTTTGTCCTGATAATGATTTCGGGGATCGAGATAAATTCCCTTCTCATAATGATAGTGAAATTATTTCCAAGAGATTGTTTCACAGGAATCTCTCTTCCGAGGTACCCCAGATAGGAAACGTATATTGTATCATTCAGGCAATCGGGTGTGATATTCAGAACAAATTCCCCGTTGTTATTTGTAACTGTACCTCTCCCTATGTTCTTCAGTCCTATTGAAGCAAATGGAAGCGGATCAAATGTTTCATCATCTACAATGAATCCTGAAATATAATTTGTTTCTCCCGCAGGAATCGAATCGGTTAAAACAACCGGAGACTGGTAGGCTTTTGAAATAATTATATATTTATCTATAACAGAGAATACGAGAGTATCATTCTGAAGGATTTTCCCCAGGATGATATTCAGTTTTTCATTACTGAATATCATCTCGATCTTATTATCAGGATTTATCAGCCGGCTGTCGTATGTAAAATTATAACCAGTCTGCCTGGTAATCAGATTAAGTGCATTGCCTGTTTTTATCAATCCTGCCCTGAATGTGAAAGCAGAATCCAGAATGCTTACCTGACATGCTGCTTCCTGTACAGTGGCAAGTAAAATGAACAATGCAATGGCTGAAAATTTCTTAAAAATAAAGCCATTGAATGACAACATTTTTCAATAAAAGAGTCATTTTTTTGTAAGATGGTAAACATTTCCATCTTTTGTATAACTCAGGTTAAAGCTAAGACAAATTAAGCGAATTATTGTATCCTGAGTCTCGTTATCAAATTGAGATACCCATGTCTCATTTAAAATATCGGGATCGTCAGCAATAATTTCCATGTCATAAGCTCTCTTCAGATCTTTAAATACGACATCCAGTTTTTGACCGTTATATACCAGCAAACCCGTGTTCCATGCCATATAATTCGGATTATTATTCAATGTTTTTCTGGAAAGCTTTGAATCTATAGTACCAACATAACCCGGATCAAGAACAAGATTCTGTATTCCTGAACTATCGGAAAGCATCACCTGACCTGTTTTTACGAAAACTTCAACAGCAGAGCCGGGATTATTTGTTATGACATTGAAGGAAGTTCCAAGAACTTTCACTTTTGCTGTACCTGCATCAACAGTAAAAGGATTATTGACATCGGATGTTATTTCAAAAAATGCTTCACCTTTAAGAGCCACATTTCGGCCTGATTTTACAAAGCTGGCACGATAGCTCATTTCAGTATTCCGGTTAAGGAATACTGAACTACCATCGGGAAGAATAACCTTAAGATTTGTCTGATCATTACCGGTGGTGGCAACAATCTTCTTACTCAGATTGCCTGTTCTGTTCAGATAAACAATGACAGATCCGAGACTTAATAAGATCAGAGTGACGGCAGCGATTTTCATGAAGGTGCTTCTCATGAATATGGTCCTTCCGGCGAGAGTTTCAGCTATGTCACTGGTTTCCTCCATCCTTGCATGAACTTTATTCCATGCATTGTCAACATTTATTTCCTTTTTGCTGCTCATCTTTTTCAAATTTTTCCAGTGTTTTTCAGTGTCATAGCTATCCTCAGCCATGAACTGACTGTATATCTCTGACTGTTTGCTCTTTTCTTCTGAAAGGATGGAAGCAAGTTCCTCCCACTCCCTGTCAGTTAATCTCTCTGTATTCTTCATTTCTTTTATTTTTCTGTCAATGCTTTTCTGAATTCTTTTAGTGCTCTTCCCATATTGGCCTCCACCGTCTTAACCGAAACAGATAACTTTTCAGCAATTTCTGCATATTTCAATCCCTCAAAGCGGTTCATGCAAAAAATCTTACTGCATCTTTCAGGCAGCCGCTCAAGTACCCTTGCAATTTTTAACTGAAGTTCTTTAAAAAGGATAATGTCGGCCGGATTTTCAGCATTTTCAGTCTGCCGGTATGTCATTTCATGAGCATATTTCCCGACAACCCTGTTATGATCCATCCAGTGCAGGCACCTGTTATGGACCGCTCTGAAAAGATATCCATTTAAAGAACTTTCAATATTGAGCTTTTCTCTGTCCTGCCAGAGTCTGAAGAACAGATCCTGGACTATTTCTTCGGCTGTATCATGGTCTTTAACCAGTGTTTTGGCATATTTGACCAGGGAAACATAGGAGGATCTGAAAAGTGATTCAAACTGTCCTTTATCACCTTGCCGGATCCTCCCGATTATTTCAGTGTCCCTGATCATAAACCTGATCCATTATTCTTGTGTTTCCCTGTCGCTGAATTTAAGTTTCTTACTGAGTCTGCGGATTGCTGATTCAATACTCTGATCGGGTTCGATAACGTTGTAATCTCCCCAGAATTCCGGATCCGCAAATGAACCGACTTTTTCAGAAAATATATCTGTGTATTTTATCTTATCTTTACCTGTAAATTTAATAACTTCTTCGGCAGTACGGTCAGTAATAGCTATCTCCGACATGGTAGTATAAAATGTATTGAAGAGTTTCTTCTTCCAGTTAACCTTAAATTTAACTTCAGCTCTGGAATATGCAAAATGCCATTTGCCATCCTGCTCGCGGAATTTGGTCCTGTAAGTCGCAACTTCCGGAGTTACTTCCATTCCAAGCGGCTTCTTCCTGATAAAGATTGACGAAGCGGCTGCTTTATCCGAAAGGTTGAATCCGAATTCTGCTTCAGTTATAGCATAGGAATCCATTTCTATATAGAGGGTCCCCATGAACAGAGGTATGTCAACTGATGGTTTTTGTACGAATTCAATTGCGTAATGAGGCCTGCCGTCAATTTCAATAACTGTTGACAGAGAATAATTATAGTTTTTCATTGCCTCTCTTGTCAAAATCATTTCGGTGTTTTTTGCAATATCAAGCTGAAGAACACTTATAGGCCCTGCCTGGAGCTTAAACAGAACAGTATCCATTTTTTCAACATCAGCGCTTTTTCTCCCTTTATAGATCCTGGCTCCGTCAAAACGGACATCATTACTATAGGGAGCTTTGAAGATCTCCACAACGGCTTCTCCTATGGATATATATGTGCGGTTTTTACGGATTGTTTCCCTGTAAAAAGCTGTCATCAGATTAGGCTCATTTTCGTAGTTTTTACCTATTCTGTCGATTGCCTTGCTCACAATATCCTCCGGATCCGTAGGTTTCACAATAATCTCTTTAATGGGTATAGGAGCAGCTTCCAACGAGATGACATTCTTATACCCATTATCTCTCATCGTACTGATCGGGACTACTTTATTCTTATATCCCAGATAAGTAATTTCGAGATTTTTTGAGGTTTCAGAATCACCGATCTTTAAGGTGAATTCACCGTCGATGTTAGTTACAATTGCAACATTGGTTTCCATAACAGCAACTGTTGCAAATACAAGAGGAGTACTTGTTTCAGCATCAACAACCTTACCTTTTATGGTAAGATAGGTTTGCTGATCGGCCTTTTTCCTTGCGGAGGTGCCGGCTGCAAAAATAGTCTGGGTTGTAAAAGCCAGCAGAACTACTACCGCAGCAATTGAAATGTTTCTAAATGTTTTCATGGCAAAATTTAATTAAGTTATTAATTACAAACTGTTTTTTATTCAGTATAAATTTCCTTTTCGTCACTATGACCTTTTAAAAGGCATTTAACCCTATTGATTTACAGAAAAATATTTTCTTATCTTACTTCACTATTTCAGAATAACACATGACTGGCAGATTAGTTAAACCTGTAAATGCCCTGTATGCAGGGCTCACTTATTTAAAAAGTACAGTAACCGGAAAAGCATCTGTCTCCGGGATGCCTCTTTCAATTTCTGCTGAACTGACAAATCACTGCAATCTGAATTGTCCCGAATGCCACTCCGGTTCCGGATCAGGATTAATGAAACGAAAACGGGGATATATGGATATGGCACTTTTTGATAAAGTTGTTACTGAGCTTAAACCCTGGCTTTACAATATCAACCTTTACTTCCAGGGTGAGCCGATGCTCCATCCCCGGTTCTTTTTATTTCTGAAAAAAAGTCAGGGCATCAGGACCGTTGTCTCAACAAATGGCCAATTCTTATCATTGGAGAACTCGGAAAAACTGGTAAACTCGGGATTACGAAAGCTGATCATATCGCTTGACGGCATGGACCGGGATGGTTATTCATCTTACAGGATCAACGGGGATTTTGTGAGAGTGATGGACGGAATAAGTAACGTAGCCAAAGCCAGGGAAAGATACTCTTCAAAATTGGATCTCCAAATTCAGTTTCTTGTAAACAGGTATAACGAACATCAGATACCACAGGCAAAAATTTTCGCCCGCGGAATGAAAGCTTCCCTTAAACTGAAATCCATGCAGATTATTAATAAGGAAGCTGTCGGATCCTGGCTGCCCTCAAAACCGGAATTCAGCAGGTATGAAAAAAAGAACGGGGAATATATTATAAAGAATTTACTTCCCAACCGGTGTGCGCGACTCTGGTTTAATCCTGTCATAACATGGGATGGTAAAGTCCTGCCATGCTGTTTCGATAAAAATGCGGATCATATAATGGGAGATCTTAACGAGTATTCATTTTCCGACATATGGAATGGTCCGAAATATGGCATTTTCAGGAAAAACATACTATCGGAGAGGTATACGACAGAAATATGCAGAAACTGTACATCAGGACTTTATTGGGGGATAAAACATTAATTTCAGGAATTTCGTAACTTAGCAAAATAATCCTTCCCAAAGATGAAACCTCCTAAAAGAATTATCTTTTTCCTGCTTTTAATAGGACTATATGTCTCTGTTTCGGGTTTTGTCTCATCTTCGGGTACACGTAAGAAATCAATACCCCAGTATGAAGGTGAGATTATTATCTCCGGACTGATTGATAAGGTCACAGTATACAGGGATGAGAGGGGCATGCCTCATATTTATGCTGGCAATGAACATGATCTGTATCTGGCAGTAGGGTTTATATCAGCCCAGGAAAGGCTCTGGCAGATGGATCTGATCCGGCGCAGTTCAACAGGCCGCCTTTCAGAAATATTAGGTGATAAAAAAAATACTTCACCTGAAATAATGGGTAAGTCTTTTTTGCAGGCTGATATGTTTGCAAGGTATCTTCAGATACAGGAAAAGTCGAAGATTGTCCTGGAGAAAGAAAATCCTGAAATAATAAGTTGCCTGCAGGCTTATGCTGATGGCGTAAATGCTTTTATTAAAACCTCATCTGACAAGCTGCCTCTCGAATTCAGGATACTCTCATACACTCCAGACCCATGGACACTGGAGGATATGGCCAATATAATAGGATTCATGGGATGGAATCTGACTTCAAGGAATCTGACCTCTGAGATCTTCAGCTATCAGCTGGTAAAGAAACTGGGTATCGAAAAGGCCTCCAGGTTGCTTCCTGACTGGAAAATACCAACAGAATATGCCTATCCTGATTTTGAGATCAGTGAAGAGCTTCTATCCAGCATACAATCATTTGTTTCATCATTTGACCAGGTTGCAGAACTTGGGGTGACTGCATTTTCGGGGAGTAATAACTGGGCTGTTTCCGGAAACAGGACAGAAACCGGAAAGCCAATCCTTTCAAACGATATGCATCTGACTCTCAGCTCCCCTGGCATATGGATGCAGATGCACCAGGTGATCCCGGGGAAACTTAACGTTACCGGTGTTCTGATCCCTGGTCAGCCTTTTATTGTAGCTGGCCATAATGAAAGAATTGCATGGGGGATGACCAACCTTATGGTGGATAATGTGGATCTTTATGCCGAAAAGATAAATCCTGAAAATCATAACCAGTATTTTTTCAACGGAGAATGGAAAGATATGGCAAGCAAGGATGAAATAATTAATATTAAAAAAAGGAAGCAGGATACACTTACTGTTAAATTCACTCACAGGGGAGCAATTATTTCAGAATTAAAGGATGTAAAGGATGTTACTTTGAGCATGAGATGGTCAGGGTATGATTATAGCGATGAGATCAGATCAGTGTACTTGCTTAACAGAGCAGCAGGGTGGGAGGATTTCAGGGAAGGATTGAAAACATTCAGGGCAGTAAGCCAGAATTTTGTTTATGCCGATGTCGATGGTAACATAGGTTTGAATGTTGGAGGTGGTATTGCTATAAGAAAAGGTGGAGGAATCATGATACAGAATGGAGAAACCGATGAATTTGACTGGAAAGGATATGTTCCTTTTGAGCAGCTTCCTTTCAGCTTCAATCCTGAAAAAGGGCATGTTTCATCGGCTAATAATAAAGCTGTAAACGATGATTATCCGTACTATATCAGTTATGACTTTGTTGTACCATACAGGATAAACAGGATAAGGCAAATGCTTGATGAAAAGGAGGTTTTCGGGATAGAAGATTTTAAACGAATGATAAATGATCAGCATTCCGATCTGGCCGCATTACTGACACCCTATATCCTCAGGCTTAATAACAGAACGGAAGAACTGACTCCTCAGGAAAAGAGTGCACTGGCTGCCCTGACAGGATGGGATTATGATATGAACGCCAGCTTAATAGCTCCCACAATATTTGAATTTTTCAGAAATAGTTTCAGAAAAAACCTTCTGGCTGATGATATGGGTGACTTTTTCAGTCAGATATTTTATATGACGGCAGAATACTATGTGTACCGTATCCTTAAAACCGGATCGGATGACCTGGTAGATAATATTAATACACCTGAAAAAGAAACAATTGATGACATTGTGATGCAAAGCTTTAAAGAGTGCATTAAATCGCTGATAAAAAAGCAAGGGAAAAATCAGGAAAGATGGAACTGGGGTGATATTCATAAAATTACTATTAAGCATCCTTTAGGTTCCGTAAAAATACTTAACTGTCTCTATAATCTGAATTCGGATAAATATGGCATAGGGGGAAGTGATCATACTGTCAGTCCTTATTTTTCCTTTGTTCCGGGATTTAAAGTAGCACACGGGGCATCAGAAAGGCATATATTCAATACTGCTGACTGGGATGAATCATTAACAGTATTACCTGGCGGAGCTTCGGGAATGCCGGCAAGCGAGTTTTATCTCTCCCAGGTAGAAACATATCTCAACGGTAATTTTTATAAGGATTATTTTTCATATGATGCAGTTAAATCCTCGGCAAAATATACCCTGATACTTAAACCGGAAAAATAGTACATTAGAATAAATTAAATTATCGGTCTTATGAAAATAATTAAATCAATTCTGTTTTCACTTTTAGTGCTTATTGTAATTGCAGTGGTTGCAGGTCTGATACTTGTTACCGGGATTAAACACGGAGCAGTGCCGGAATACGAAGGAGAACTTACTCTTTCAGGACTTACAAATGAGGTTACTGTCTACAGAGATGAAAGGGGGATGCCTCATATTTATGCAGAAAATGAGCATGACCTGTATTATGCGGTCGGTTATGTGATGGCACAGGAAAGGTTGTGGTTTATGGATCTTATACGGCGTGCCACAACAGGACGGTTGTCTGAAGTTATGGACGAATCGCTTGCAGAGACCGATAAATTCCTCAGGTGCCTTGAAATGACAGCAAAATCGAAAATGGTATTGAGCAATGAAGATCCTGCTGTTATATCCTACCTGCAGGCATATACTGACGGTGTAAATGCCTATATAGCTGATGCCGGGAAAAAGCTTCCGCCGGAATTCAGGATACTTTCCTACAAACCTGATCCATGGAAACTTGAAGATATTGCCAATATTATCGGATATATGGGATGGGATCTTGCAAAGGATAATCTGACACAGGAGATTTTTTATTACAGGCTGGCACAAAAATCAGGGATTGAAAAGGCAACTCAGCTCATTCCTGACTGGAATGCAGTTAATTCAGTAGTTTTCCCCGATTATAAAATAAATGATACTTTATTAAAAGAAGCCCAGGCTTTCATTTCATCAATGGATAAACTGAAAGCACTGGGAGTAGTGTCTTTTTCCGGAAGCAATAACTGGGCTGTTGCAGGCAGGAAAACTGAAACAGGCAAACCGATTTTCTCAAATGACATGCATCTCGATTTTGGCTCTCCGGGTATATGGTTTCAAATGCACCAGGTAATCCCCGGAAAGCTTAATGTCACGGGAGTTGCTGTTCCGGGTCAGCCTTTTATCGTCTGCGGGCATAATGAGAAAATTGCCTGGGGCATGACTAATCTTATGGTTGACGATATTGACCTTTTTGCCGAAAAGATCAATCCTGAAAATGAGAATCAGTATTATTTCAATGGCGAATGGAAAGATATGGCAGTGAAAAAAGAAATAATAAAAATAAAAGGAGGGAAGCAGGATTCGGTTATTATTAAATATACTCACAGGGGACCAATTATCTCGGGATACAGGAATGTAAAGGATGCATCACTGAGCATGAGATGGTCCGGATATGATTCCAGCGATGAACTCAGGACCGTGTGCCTCCTGAACAGAGCCTCAGGATGGGATGAGTTCCGGTCGGCAATCAATACCTTCAGATCAATAAGTCAGAATTTTGCTTATGCCGATGTTGAAGGTAATATCGGATTAAATACCGGTGGGGGTATTCCCATAAGAAAAGGGAATGGATCACTAATCAGGAACGGAGAAACTGAAGAATATGACTGGAAAGAATTCGTTCCGTTTGAACAGCTGCCCAATAGCTTCAACCCCGAAAAAGGATATGTTTCTTCAGCCAATAATAAAACAGTAGCCGAAGGGTATCCATATTATATAAGTTCAAACTTTGCTCTCCCTTACAGGATAAGCAGGATCAGGCAGATGCTTGAAGAAAAAGAAATTTTCTCCCTTGAGGACTTTAAAAGGATGATAACTGACCAGCATTCTGATTATGCTGCTTTGATGACGCCCTTCATACTGAGGCTGAATGACAGAAAAGATAAGCTTACTTCAGCTGAAACCGATGCACTGAACACTCTTAACGGGTGGGACTATGATATGAATGCAGATCTTGTTGCACCTTCAGTCTTTGAATTCTTCAGGATAAGTTTCATCAGGAATATACTCTCTGATGAACTGCAGGAACTTTTCGACAATTTGATTTCTGTATCAAAAGATTACTATATATACAGAATCCTTAAAACAGGACCGGATGAATGGGTTGATGACATCAACAGTCCGGAGAAGGAGACTCTTGATGATATAATTCTGAAGAGTTTTAAGGATTGTGTTGCATCAATTACCGCCCGGTTCGGAGAAGACCAGTCAAAGTGGAAATGGGGCAATATTCATAAGATCACCATCAGCCATCCTTTGGGATCAGTGAAGCTACTTGACAGGGTATTTGGGTTTAACTCGGATGAGTATCCTGTCGGAGGAAGTGATCATACCGTTTGCCCTTACTCTTTCGATCCCGGGTTTATTATAAACAACGGAGCTTCCGAGAGGCATATCTTTAATACGGCAGACTGGGATGAGTCATATACTGTTATTCCTACCGGGGCCTCAGGGATTCCTGCAAGCGAATTTTATCTGTCGCAGATGAAAACATATATTGAAGGGAAATTTTATAAGGATGCTTTTACAGATGGTGCTGTGAAAGCAGCAGCGAAGTACACTTTGAAGCTAATGCCGGGGAAATAGGACCTCACCCCGGCCCTCTCGAACAAGATCGGGACAGGCTCTTCCCTTGAGTACATGGTATTCTGCTTCCTAAACCGTCATTACATCCTTTTCTTTCATCGCCATCACTTTATCGACCTTAGTGTTGAAATCACTGGTCATCTCCTGGACTTTTTCGACGGCATCTTTTTCCATATCTTCAGGCAAACCATCCTTGAGCAATTGTTTAAGCTCATCGTTTGCGAATTTACGTGCATTCCGTACGCTGATCTTTGCTGTCTCACCCTCATTGCGCACCTGTTTGACAAGCTGATGCCTTCTTTCTTCTGTAAGGGGAGGGATATTTATCCGGATAACCTCACCGTTGTTAACAGGAGTAAGCCCGATATTTGCTGCCATTATTGCCTTTTCAATAGTGCCGAGCATGGTTTTTTCCCACGGTTGTATCATTATTGTCTTAGGATCAGGAGTGTTTATATTTGAAACCTGTGAAAGCGGCGAGTTGACTCCGTAATAGTCAACTGTTATTCCGTCAAGAAGGGCAGGTGTAGCTCTGCCGGCGCGGAGCCTGGCAAGCTCGTGTTCGAGATGATCAAGGGCTTTTGCCATTCTGTCCCTTGTCTCTTCTATTATCAGGTCAACTTCCTCATTCATATGGAGCAGTTTTACTGGATTAACAATCTGTTTTTCTTCAATAAATCATTTAATTAAAAACCCAAAGTATAGCAAAAATAATAAAATAGCCGGAAATGTAATTTTCTTTTAACCACAAATAAGAGTTCCTGTTTCGGATCCATTAACCAGATTCATAAGGTTGCCGGGCTTATTCATATTAAAAACCACTATTGGCATTTTATTATCCCTGCACATGGTAAAGGCTGTCGAATCCATAACTTTCAGCCTGCGATTTATCACTTCCTCAAATGAAATTCTGTCAAATTTCTTTGCTTCAGGATCCTTTTCCGGATCGGATGTATAAACTCCGTCAACCCTGGTACCTTTAAGCAGGACATCTGCTCCAATCTCAACAGCCCTTAGAGCGGAAGCAGTATCTGTTGTAAAGAAAGGATTGCCGGTTCCTCCTGAAAGTATGCAAACTGCACCGTTTTTCATCTCTTCAACAACTTTATCCCTGTTATAAAGTTCTCCGACAGGTTCCATCCTTATCGAAGTAAAAACAGTTGCTTTTCCGCCGTGTTTTTTAATGGCACTTTCCAGGGCAAGACTGTTTATAACAGTTGCAAGCATTCCCATCTGATCGCCTTTTAACCTGTCATATCCCGATTCAGTGCCGCTTAAACCGCGGAAAATATTTCCTCCTCCGATCACCACTGCCACCTCACAACCTTCTTTTGTAATCCCGATAATCTGATCTGCATATTCTTCAAGCACTTTTTCGCTGATCCCATGGTTCCCTTTCCCGGCCAGCGACTCGCCGCTGAGCTTCAATAATATCCTTGAATATTTCATAATTATCTTTTCTTTATTGTAAAGATAGGATAATAAAGAAATTATTAAAAAGAAAAATGGCGCCGGGAAGCGCCATATGAGTATCGAATTATGAACTTACGTTTACAGATTAAGTGTAAATCTTTTGAAGGCTGTTACTTTAAGATCTTTATCAGCAGACTTTAAATATTGTCCGATAGTTACTTTTTTGTCTTTTATGAATTCCTGATTGAGCAGAGTGCTCTCTTTAAAAAATTTACCCAGCTTACCCTGAGCGATTTTTTCGAGCATTTCTTCAGGTTTACCATCACGTCTTGCCTGTTCTTTACCGATCTCTAATTCCTGTGTAATAATTGCCGGAGGTACATCATCCTTATCAACAGACACTGGATTCATTGCAGCGACCTGCATTGCTACATCCTTATATACCTGCACATTAAGACCTGCTTTCGTAAATCCAACAAGAGTGGAAAGTCTGTTACCCGGATGAATATATGCCTGAACATGGGCAGCCTCAACTTTTTCAAAATATGAAAGCTGAAGCTTTTCACCTATTATACCTATGTATTCAATCACCTTATCTCCAACTTTAGTTCCATCCAGAGGAAGTGATTTAAGAGCTTCGAGATCGGATGGATTTTTTGCAAGAGCAGCATCGAGTATTTTGTTCGCCAGGCCAATAAAATCTGCATTTTTAGCGACAAAGTCAGTTTCACTGTTAAGAACAATCATCATACCAAGTTTTCCGTTGGGTGTTACTTTTGATAACACAACTCCTTCAGAAGCCTCTTTATCGGCGCGTTTGTTGGCAACAGCCTGTCCTTTTTTACGGATTATTTCGATTGCTTTTTCAAAATTACCACCTGATTCTTCCAGAGCCTTTTTGCAATCCATCATACCGGCTAAAGTCACTCTTCTCAGTTTTGCAACATCTGCAGCACTTATTGTAGCCATTTTACTTCTGTTTTTAAACAATAATTACTATAATTCTTCTTCAGTCTCACCAGCAATTTTAACAATATCTTCCTCTTCTGACTTGGCTGCAGCCGTTTCATTATCATCAGTTTCAACTTCTTCCTCTTCCTCTTCGTCTTCAACGATAGCTTCAATTATTGCCGCTGGGATATCTTTTGTCTCAAGCTCTTTTCTTATAAATTTCTTGTCCTTCTGTCCCGGTTCCTTGTCTTTCTCCATTTTCCTCTCATTTAGGCCTTCCTCAATAGCCTGGCATAATATGTCTGTAATCAGTGAAATAGACTTGGATGCGTCATCATTGGCCGGAATCGGGAATTCTATATCGGAAGGATCTGAATTTGTGTCAACCATCGCGAAAACAGGTATTCCCAGTCGTTTTGCTTCCCTGACAGCGATATGTTCCTTGCACACATCAACTACAAACAGGGCAGAAGGGAGTCTTGTAAGATCAATTATACTGCCAAGGTTTTTCTCAAGTTTAGCTCTTTGTCTTGTGACCTGGAGTCTTTCACGTTTTGAGAGATTCATAAATGTACCGTCGGTAGCCATTTTATCGATGGACCCCATTTTCTTAACAGCTTTACGGATTGTCGGGAAATTGGTAAGCATACCTCCCGGCCAGCGTTCAGTAACATAAGGCATGTTGACCTTTTTAACTTTTTCGGCAACAATCTCTTTGGCCTGTTTCTTCGTGGCAACAAATAATACTTTTTTCCCCGATCTGGCAATATGCTTCATTGCAGAGGCAGCTTCATCGAGTTTTACGATAGTCTTTTCAAGATCGATGATATGAATGCCATTGCGCTCCATAAAAATATAAGGAGCCATTGCGGGATTCCATTTTCTTTTAAGGTGTCCGAAATGAACACCGGCATCTAATAATTCTTTGAAATTTGTTCTGGGCATTTTTATTATTTTAAGTTTACATTCTGTACAACCAATTGCAGAGTAGTCCGTCTAGAGGGAGTCTTTGCAATTTAGATACTAAACTTGCATCTCTATTTTCTTGTTTATAAGTTCCTAACGTTTACTGAACTGGAATCTCTTGCGTGCTTTGGGTCTGCCGGGCTTTTTTCTTTCAACTTCACGGGAATCACGTGTAAGAAAGCCATTTGCCTTAAGTGCCTTCTTGTTTTCTTCATCAATCTTAACTAACGCCCTGGTGATGCCTAAACGAAGAGCTTCTGCCTGCCCTTTAGCACCTCCGCCAGCAATATTCACAAGGATATCATATTTTTCAGCAACATTTAAAAGAAGCAGCGGCTGGGTCACAACATAATGAAGAGTTTCAGCACCGAAATATTCTTTATAATCCCTGCCATTAACAGTAATTTTACCTTTGCCATCACTTAAATATACTCTGGCAACAGCTGCCTTTCTTCTTCCAATAGCATTGATTGCTTCCATATCTGTTCTTTAGTTGTTTTTAATTTCAATTTTCCTTGGTTTCTGTGCTTCATGAGGGTGCGACGCTCCGGCATAAACATGCATATTCTTATAGATAGCACTTCCAAGACGGTTTTTCGGAAGCATACCCCTTACAGCATGCTCTACCAGGCCAATAGGATTTTTCTTCAGCATCTCTTCTGCAGTTGTGAATTTCTGACCACCCGGATATCCTGTGTATCTGACATACTCTTTTAAGGACCATTTTTTGCCTGATAACATAACCTTTTCGGCATTTATTACAACAACATTGTCACCGCAATCTACGTGGGGGGTAAAGTTCGTCTTATGCTTTCCTCTCAGCATACTGGCAATCAGGCTGGTAAGACGACCAAGAATTGCGCCTTCAGCATCAATGATTACCCATTCCTTGTTGACAGTTGATTTGTTTGCAGATACTGTCTTATAGCTTAAGGTGTCCACTTTATCTTAATTTTTAATTGATACACTTATACTTAACCTTAAAACCCTCTGTTTTCGGGTCTGCAAAAATACAATATATTTCCGTAAAAAAAAGAATATTGGATAGAATTTATTCCTGGTAATCAAAACTAAGTTTATTTTTACTTTCTGTTTAAGGCCGACTTCCATTATATGATAAAACCGGATATGAAAAGTGATAAATATTTGCTGGAACGGGCAGTCGAAATAGCAAAGGACGGGATAAAAAAGGGGAAAGGACCCTTTGGCGCAATCATCTCAAAAGGGGGGAAAATAATTGCTGAGGCAAATAATATGGTAGTGCTTTCCAGCGACCCTACAGCTCATGCAGAGATCCTTGCAATACGGAAAGCATCATCTGTTTTAAAATCACACGTTTTAAGCGATTGTGTTATTTATACGTCCTGTGAGCCCTGCCCGATGTGTCTTGGAGCAATATACTGGGCGGGAATTAAAAAGGTAGTCTATGCTTCTGACCGTTTTGATGCTGCAGCTTCAGGATTCAACGACAACATGATCTATGATGAAATAATTCTCAGCCCGGATGAAAGGAAAATAAAATTTCTCCGGTTACCGGATGCGGGAGGCAAAGAAGTATTCAGAAAATGGGACGAATTTGAAAACAAAATCCCCTACTGATTTTATGAATGAAAACCGCAGATTGTCAGGGGAGTTTTTTATCCGTGATGTACTTTGTGTTGCTCCTGAGCTTATCGGTAAAAGGCTGGTAATCAGATATGGAAACAATATTTTTCATAAGTATTTAATAACTGAAACAGAAGCATACAGGGGATCGGAAGATAAAGCATGCCATGCGAGCAAGGGCAGAACAATTCGAAATGATGTCATGTTTCAACCGGGCGGGAAAATATATGTCTATTTTGTTTATGGCATGTACTGGATGCTCAATTTTGTCACAGGGGAGGAAAATAATCCGCAGGCAGCCCTTATCAGAGAAATTGAAGGTTATGACGGCCCCGGTAAACTGACAAAAGCCTTAGGTATTGATAAATCATTTTACGGCGAAGACCTGACCTCTTCAAACCGTATCTGGGTTGAAGATGCGGGCTTCCTGCCTTCGGTCAAAACAGGACCACGGATCGGGATCAATTATGCCGGTGAAGTCTGGAAAAACAAACCCTGGCGATATTATATTTGATTATAGGAGGTGCTGCTTGCGCCGATTTAAAATCGGTGCCAGAACAAAAGGCACGGATTACAAATCCGCGCCAGCGGAGCCCCCTTTAGGGGTTGGGGACAAAGGCTCTATGTGTACCATTTTTGAATTGCCGGCTCTAGTTTCAGCAGGTTAAAATGATGTTAAATAGAATAGTAAATGACTTCATTCTCTAATTTTTTACGTTCTTTGTTAACTTGATAAATCAAAAACAGATCGTTTATGAATTCAATCTGGGGCAGTTTCCGCCGATGGAATAATATTACAGGCTGGTTTATGTTTGCATTCTCGGCAGTCGTTTACCTGTTAACTGTCGAACCCACGGTCAGCTTCTGGGATTGCGGGGAATTCATTCTCTCCGCTTTCAGGCTGCAGGTCGGACATCCTCCGGGCGCTCCCTTGTTCCTTATGGTCGGAAGAATAGCAACCCTCTTCGCCGGAGGTGATGCATCAAAAGCTGCATTAATGATTAACATTCTTTCCGCTCTCTGCAGCGCATTTGCAATAATGTTCCTTTTCTGGACAATAACACACCTGGTTCACAGGGTGTTTACCGGGAACGCTGAGCTTGAATCAAAACATATTCCTGCAATTATCGGGAGCGGTCTTTTAGGATCTATGGCTTATGCATTCTCTGATACTTTCTGGTTTTCAGCTGTAGAGGGTGAGCTCTATGCAGTATCTTCCCTTGTCACAGGCCTGGTCTTCTGGGGTATGCTTAAATGGGAAGAAGAAGCAGATGAACCAACTTCAGGAAGATGGATAATCCTGATAGCTTATATCATGGGACTAGGACTTGGTATTCATCGTCTTAATCTGCTTATACTGCCTGTTCTTGTATTTGTTTTCTACTTTAAAAAATATGAGGTAACATTAAAAGGTGTAATTAAGACACTTTTGCTGGCTGTTTTTTTGCTCTGGCTTATGGTATTTGTCCTGATCCCGGGGGTACCCAAAGTTGCAGAATGGTTTGAATTGTTCTTTGTCAATGTGCTGGGATTACCCTATAACACCGGACTGCTTGTTTATATAGCAGTGCTTATTGCCGGGCTTATTATGGGCATAAGATACTCATTAAAGAGCAAAAGGGTAATTCTTAATTACATAATGACTTGTCTTACAGTAATTATGATCGGTTATTCATCGTATGCAATGATAATGATAAGGTCATCAGCAAAACCTCCGATGAATCAGAATAATCCTTCTGATGTCTTTTCGCTTTCCTACTATATAAATATGCAGCAATATGGAAGCTCTCCGAAATTCTATGGAACTTATTACAGTGCTCCTGTCACTGATGTAAAAAAAGTAATAGCAGGGTACAACAAAGTTGAAGGGAAGTATAAACCATATTACAAACCTGAATATGGATATAATAAAGAATTCGAGACTGTATTCCCGCGTATGTACAGTATAGAACCTGAACATCAACCGGTATATGAATACTGGGGCAAAATCAGGGGAAGGAAATACACGGTCAGCACGGGATCAGGCAAGGAAACTGTTGTCTGTCCTACTTTCGGTGAAAACCTCCGTTTTTTTATCAGGTATCAGATAGGATTTATGTACCTGAGATATTTCATGTGGAATTTTACCGGCAGGCAGAATGATATACAGGGGAATGGAAATATTATGTACGGCAACTGGATAAGCGGTATAAAATTTATAGATGAAGCCCGACTGGGTGATCTCGAAAATCTGCCAGGCGATCTTAAAAACAATCCGGGTAATAATAAATACTATTTTCTTCCTCTTCTGATCGGGATTGCGGGGATTTTCTGGCAATATAAAAGAGACAGGAACGGTTTCTGGCCTGTTCTGGCATTCTTTTTAATGACCGGTCTTGCCATTATTGTATATCTTAATCAGTATCCGAATCAGCCCAGGGAGCGCGATTATGCATACGCCGGGTCATTTTATGCATTTGCCATCTGGATTGGTATGGGATATATGCTCTTATATGAGCAGCTTCAAAAGCTCGCTAATCATAAAATTTCTGCAATAATCACTCTGGTTATCCTGCTGTTTGCTTGTCCGGTTATCCTTGCAACGGAGAACTGGGACGATCACGACCGGTCTGGTCGCTATACTGCCAGGGATATCGGGGCCAATTATCTTAAATCGTGTGCTCCCAACAGCGTTTTATTTACTTATGGTGACAATGATTCATTTCCGGTCTGGTATGTCCAGGATGTGGAAGAGGTCCGGACTGATATCCGGGTTGCTAACCTCAGCTATATTCAGGCGGGCTGGTACATCGATATGATGAGACAAAAAGCATTCGAATCGGATCCGTTGCCATTTACACTGGATCCTGCCAAATATCTGGAAGGGCTGAGAACTCAGATTCCTGTAAACAGCAGGATCAATAAACCTGTAAATCTTAAGGATGTAGTAAACTTTGTCGGACTCGATGATAAAAAATATATGATCGACATAAGTGGCAGAGGTGACTATGCAAACTACCTGCCGACAAGCAAATTTCTCATTGATGTCGATTCTTCGGTGGTTCTTTCAAATGGAACCGTAAAGGAATATTACAAAGACAGACTTGTTTCACCAATGATATGGGAGTATACAGATGGTGATGCGTTTAAAGGTGATCTTGCCATAATGGATCTTTTATCCACCAATGAGTGGAAACGTCCCATTTACGTTTCAACTACTGTTCCCGGAAGCCAGTATAAAGGACTTGAGAAATATTTTCTCCAGGAGGGTCTTGCTTACAGGATAGCTCCCGTAAGAACGGATGAACCTGAACAGGGCGAATACGGGATGATCGATCCGGTGGTAATGTATGATAATATGATGAATAAGTTCAGCTGGGGAAATGCTTCTGATCCTTCTGTCTATCTTGATGAAAATAACCGTCGGATGTTCAGTAATTTCAGGAGGCTTTTTGGGAACCTTGGCAAAGCATTACTTAAGTCGGGCGATACTGTAAAAGCAATTGAAGTTGCCCACAGAGGTCTCGAAATAGTTCCTCCTGAGAAGTTACCTGATGACTTTTTCACTGTTGGGATTGCTGAAGTTCTCATAAGGGCCGGCGAAAGAGATGAGGGTGAAAAACTTCTGCACAATATAATCAACTATTCAGCGGAGTATCTCGATTATGCAGTCAGTCTTAAATCTGATAACCAGTATGGTCTTGAGTACCCCAATGGTGTTAATATGCAGGCACTGCTCGATATTTACAATATGGCATTAGCTATGAAATCAGATTCTCTTCTGAGTATTGTCGAACCTCTTATTAATAATTATTACACTAAGCTTTTTTCTGTAAAATAATACCTCATGCGGCTTTTCAGGCCATGTTTTTTTACTGCATGGTTTTTTCCGGAAATTATTTTCAGGATAAAGACCGGTGATAAAATATTATGCCTGACCTTTGACGATGGTCCCAACCCTGATTCAACACCACGAATACTTGAACTGCTGGAGAGGCATGATATCAGGGCTGTTTTTTTCTGCAATGGCAAAGCAGCAGAAAAATATCCGGATCTGGTTGATTCGATTAAAAGCAAAGGGCATATTATTGGTAATCATGGTTATGATCACCTGAACGGATTTTTCACCTCCGCAGCAAAATACTCCAGCGATGTAAATTATGCATCAGGGTTTACTTCCGGCAGGCTGTTTCGTCCTCCATATGGTCGCTTACGGTTCAAACAATACAGGCTTCTTAAAAAGACTTACAGAATTGTATTATGGGATGTAATGCCCTATGATTTTGATAACCGGTTTGGGAGAGAAAAGGCATTGAAGCTGCTGAAGAAAAAGATCAGGCCGGGTTCAATAATTGTATTGCATGACAACCCAGGGAGCACTGTTATGGATTTCTTGAACGATTTTATTCTTTTTACATTGGGAGAAAAATACAGATTCACCCTTCCTGATTTTTAATGGCAGATCTGCTGGCTGGATTTTTTTTATCAGATTGAAATGCTACTTTTGGTATACTATTAAATTCCCCGAAAATGAATATCCTCGTTCTGGGATCAGGTGGCAGGGAACATTCTCTTGTCTGGAAACTTGCACAAAGCAGGAAAGTCAGCAAAATTTTTATTGGCCCCGGAAATGCAGGAACCTCCAATATCGGAACAAACCTGCCGGTTAATCCTGAGAATTTTGAAGAAGTCAGGAAAGCTGTTATTGAAAATAGTATAAACATTGTCATTGTTGGTCCGGAGGCGCCCCTGGTTTCGGGGATACATGATTTCTTTCTGAATGACAAATTACTCAAAAATATTCCTGTTATCGGACCTGATAAATCTGCTGCCAGGCTGGAAGGAAGCAAGGATTTTGCAAAAGCTTTTCTCACACGGCATAATATTCCAACCTCTGTTTATCGAAGTTTTGATAAATCAACAGTAGATGAGGCATATGATTTTCTCAGAACCCTGGATCCTCCTTATGTTATTAAAGCTGACGGGCTGGCTGCCGGCAAAGGTGTAGTTATTGTTGACGATATCGGGACTGCAGAAGCTGAAGCAAAAGCAATGCTGGAAGGAAAATTTGACAAGGCCGGACATAAAGTAGTGATTGAACAATTCCTTAAGGGTGTTGAATTATCAGTTTTTATTGTTACTGACGGACATTCGTACAAATTATTGCCTGAAGCAAAAGATTACAAGAGAATAGGAGAGAGGGACTCCGGTCTTAATACCGGTGGGATGGGAGCAGTCTCTCCGGTACCTTTTGCGGATAAGAAATTTATGGAAAAAGTGAAACAAAGAATAATTGATCCGACTATAAACGGGTTATCTGAAGATGGGATCAATTATAAGGGGTTTATTTTCTTTGGACTTATCAACGTCAATGGAGATCCTTATGTTATCGAATATAATGCACGGCTTGGGGACCCTGAATCAGAAGTTATCATACCGAGAATTAAATCCGACCTCTTCGATCTCATTGAAGGTGTGGCGATGGGTGATCTGGAAAAAAGAAAACTTGAAATAGACAACAGGTATGTAACGACAGTAATGCTTGTTTCAGGTGGATATCCGGGGAGTTATGAAAAAGGCAAAACAATTTTTGGTCTCGATCTGACAAGGGACTCTGTTATATTCCATTCAGGAACAAAAATTTCAGATAACAAAGTAATTACATCAGGAGGACGTGTCCTGGCGGTAAGCTCATGGGGAAATACCATGAATGAAGCTCTTGAAGGATCTTACAGGAATGCAAGCCTGCTTTCGTTCGAAAATATGTATTACAGAACGGATATTGGATTTGATTTATAGAATAAATGCTTTTAAGAATTTTCAAAGGAACCAGACCGCTTGTTATTTCACTTATCATTATTACTGTTGGAGCTGTATGGATAAGTGCATTTCTGAATCCTCAGAACCCGGGATCATTTCAATATGAAACCAGCCCCATGCCTCTTTATGGCCTGGTTAAATCAATAATTGGTGACGGTGCCTTACCGGGAGTTATCTTTTCTTTTCTGCTGTTTTCACTGTTGATTTATCTTCTGGTAAATTTCAATACAACCCTGTTTTTTATCAATGAAAGGACTTTTCTTCCTGCGGTTATTTATGTATTGATAAGCGGACTCTTTCCGCAAAATCAGCTGCTTAATCCGGTTCTGCCTGCTGCAATCTTTCTTATGCTGGCAATCATAAGAATAATGGGTGCATACAGAAAACCGGGAACTGCATTTAATTTTTTCGATGCAGGGCTGCTGATAAGCATCGGCAGCTTTTTTTATTGTAACCTGATTTGGTTTGCCCTCCTGTTGTTTGCAGGAATTGCTTTATTGCGAACAATAAATTTTAATGAGATTGCCCTTTCATTTCTCGGAATAATAACTCCATATGTCATCACGACTGGTTTATATTATGTTATAGGAAAAGATATAGGGGCTCTTTTCACGGATGTAAAGATTAACCTGTTTGGCGAATCATCAGGCTACTATTTCTCGAGGCTTACGATTGTTGTCCTTATCTTTTGCGGTTTAATGATTCTGGTAAGCTTGGCCTATCTTATTACACGCATTAATATCCAGAAAATTAAGTCGCGCAAAACCTTTTATCTGCTTTTATGGGCATTTTCTATTTCACTGGCTTTATATATTATCCTGCCGTCAGTATCTGTAGAAATGGTATGGATAACAGGTATTGCTGCAAGTTATATTCTGGCACATTATTTTGTATTCGTTAAAAAGAAATTGCTGCCGGAGATTATTTTTACAGTATTCTTTATGCTTATTCTTCTGGTGCAGCTATTATACATTTTATGAAGGGATCATTTGATCATGGAGACAACACCCACTCCTGATCCCTGCTGGCCGTTTTCGAAATCAAAATTAAGCTGATAAATTCCACTCTTGTTGCATATAAAATCAATATAAGGATAAGTCTTTCCGGTTTTCTGGTCGAACGATGAGAGAACAACCTTATTGGCATCATCTTTAATACAAAGAATCAGTTTTCCTTTCGAATCATCAGCGTTACACATCGTAAATCTGTATTTTGTATTTTTCCAGAGTGACATATTCGCTTTGTATCTTAAGTCAGTTGTGTTAACTGCTTTACCAAGCTGAATCCTGAAATCTTTAAGGTATCTGGCATTAGCACCGGCGCTCAATACGCAGCCGGTTACCAGGGGATCTGATGATTGTCCGGACAAACAGACCCCGGCAGCTAAAAATAATAGAGTAATAAAATATTTTTTCATCCTAATTATTAACAATTAGTTTGTTTCTGATATTTTTTGATACTTCGATAATCCCGGCAAGCTGTTCATCAGTCATTTCGACCTTGCTGGTTTCTGTTTGAGTAATAACAAGACCTCCATCTTTCTCAACACTCACAGGTTCGCCAAGAGTATAGGTGATCCTTACATCCCTGTATCTGGTTTTCATCTCCTGAAGGCTCTGGCAAAGGCTTGTGAATTCAGGATAACGGTTACAGTAAGGACTGGCCAGAAGTATAAGATCGTTAAGAATTATTTTTTGTTCCCCGATACGGTCTCTGAGCATCGGATCAGGATATTGCTTCATTACCTGTGTGGCAAGGAACTGCCCTTCAATCCATACTCCTATTATCATAAGTGACGACAGGTGTCCCCGGTCATTGTCGCGGAGATATTTGTCGATCTGGTTATATGAGTCTATGGAAAGGAATAAAAGAGAGTCGAGATTTGATTTATTCAGCGACAATCTTTTTATTGTCTCAAAATCAAAAAACTGACCTACCCTGATTCCTTCTGCAAGTTTCCTTATCGAAGATAAAATATTGATCGATGAGCCTGTCTTTTCATACATGTTAAGGTATCCAAGGTCGGCGCCCAGTATGCCTAATGCCAACGCTTTGTCAAAATTTGTAGTCTGCTTGTTGGCATCAATCGAGGATGCAATATATTCAGGAGAAAAAGGCACTTCCATCAGCTGAAGGAGATTTGCAATTTCAACAGGAGAAGTAATATTTTTAGAAATATCAGCAATAGCCTCAGCACTGAGCTTTTCGGCTTCTCCTGCAGGTACAGAATCAGCTTCAGGGAAAACAAACTCCCCTGTTTTTTTTGTTGAATTCCTGCACGAAAAGCAGACAACCGCAAGTGCTATTAGTATAAAAAATAATCTTCCTTTCACAAGATCAATGTATTGGTTAATGCAAAAATATAAAAAAACAGATAACTGCCGCATTAAATATCTGTTTTCGGAATTTAAGTTTCTCAAAAAACCTGACAACTTTTCCCAGCAGATCATAATAAAGTGCCAGATAAAGCAGTGACGTGCTAAGGAGTACCAGTACAATATTAAAAATAAAAGTGTCAGTTTTAATTCCGAAAATGTACTTTGACGGAGCATAAAAATGAGTTCTGAAACTCAGGAATCCTTTCCTGTCAGGATCAAGATAAACCGGATCTGTATTCTGTACCAGAGTATTATTATAGAGAAGGATTTTTTTCCGCTCATAGTACTTGGTAACAATTTCCTCAAGTTTATAATTGTAATAGTCATTCTGGAACCGGTTAAGCTCATCACTGTTCAGATTGTAAAACATATCCTTTCTGTCGCTAGCGGAATTTGATATTCTGCTGAATATTTCATCGAGTTTTTTCAGATAAATGGCAGCAGAATCCGCCACTCGTGGATTGAATTTGTCAGGTGTAAGGTCATTAAGATATCTGAATTCCGGAATGGTGCTGACCTTTGAAATTCTTGTAAGTTCATTCTTCAGAAGGAGAAGCTTGCTGAATTGTCTGTTCGATCTGTCAGCCGGTAATTCTTCCCGGATAGCAGGATTATTAGCATAATCTCTGTATTCCGCAAGAGTTGTTTCGAGAGCTTTATTCAATTCGGGTAACCTGTGCACTTTATTAAAATCAGCTTCACTGATCTTCTTTTGCAGGAGGTAAAAGGTTTCCTTTTCCCTGTTGTATTCGATTTTGCTGTATCTGTTATCCTTGAACTGAGAAACCATAAGCGCTTCATATGTCCATCGCGTCGGCATAAGCTCTGCTATTACAGGTACCTTATCGACGTTTCCTATTTTTCTGTTAAGCTTATCAAACGGAAACATGGCTCCGCTGAGCACCATCATAGGAATTATCAGCAACGGGATAACTATATATATTGTTATGGCTGAATTAAATGAAGCCGATATATTAAGTCCGAGCATATTAGCGCAAAATGATGTTGTAAAAAGAGCAAGCCAGTAATGGAAAAACATTCCCCTGATCCCCAGTATCGGATTTGCAATCATCAGAAACATGAAAGACTGAAGTGCAGAAATGAAAATAAGGATCGTTACCTTGGACAAAAGATAACTGTTTCTGCTCAGGTTAAGAAAACGTTCCCTTTTAAGAATCTTCCTGTCGCGGTAAATCTCCTCTGCACTAATCGTAAGTCCCAGAAAAAGAGCAACGATAAGACTCATAAAGATATAGATAGGGATATTCTCATTTTCGGCGAAAATATATATGTCTGAGTCAGGATCAGGAATATATCTTATTATAAACGAAAGAATAAATCCCAGGAGGGGAGCTTCCAGAAGAGTAATAATAACGTATTGACTATTAGCTAATTTGCTCCTGAAATCCCTTGCAAGATAGATCCGGAATTGTTTAAAGAATCCCGGTCTCTGCAGGTTTTTATGTGGTGGCTCTTTGACATCCGGGATCGGGACAAACGGATGCTTCTGTGAATAAATATTTGCCCACTCCTTCGGCTTTATTTTCCGTTTTTCGGTATATTTTCCAAATTCATCAACAACCTGTGTCTCGATGATATTAAAAATAGTTTCAGGATTCACATTGCCACACAAGGGACATTCCCCCTGAGTGGAATTTATCTGTGCATCAAGAGTCTTGAAATAAATCACTGTTTCAACAGGATTGCCGAAATATGCCATACATCCTTCCTGATCGAGGATGAGGACTTTATCAAACATCTTGAATATTTCAGAAGAGGGCTGGTGAATTACCGTAAAAATAAGTTTCCCCTTCAGAGAGAGGTCCCTCAGAAGGTCCATAAGATTTTCAGAATCCCTGGAAGAAAGACCAGATGTTGGCTCATCAAGAAACAATACAGATGGTTCCCGTATAAGCTCCAGGGCAATATTCAGCCTCTTCCTTTGCCCGCCGCTGATCACTTTATTAAAAATGGAGCCTACTTTGAAATTCCTCTTTTCCAGCAGACCCAGGTTTAACAGGGTCTGATCAACGATTGAAGTCAGCTCTTCCCTGGGTTTATCTTTAAAACACTGACAGGCAGCGAAATACAGGTTTTCAAAGACAGTAAGGTCTTCAATCAGCAGATCATCCTGCGGAACATAACCCATTACTCCCTCCAGTGCAGCATTATCCTTTATAACATCAAGTCCGTTGATCTTTACTGTACCGCTGTTTGGCTTTTCTATACCACACAGAAGATTCAGCATCGTTGTCTTGCCCGAGCCGCTTGAACCCAGAATACCAACAAGCTTACCTTCCTCAACAGAAAAGTTGATGTTTTCTACTGCAACATTGCCCTCAATGAAAAAATAAGTCAGGTTTTCTACTGTAAATGAAAGCTTATGGATAATGAGGTCAGAAAGAAACCTGGAACTTATGTCACTATAGTAAATTGCATGACCCTGGGATGATTTTACTGAACTTCCCTTTGCAAAGGTATAAACAGTGCCGGAATTAATCGGCAGCCCGTTAAGATAAAGCTGGTCCCTGGAGATGTACTTCAGAAAATACATGTCAACACTGGCAACTCTTAAAAAGAAAATAAGAGTATCCTGATATCCGGTTGCCATCCTGTCACATATTTTACACTCTTCTTCTCCGGGTTTTAAAACAAGTAATGAAGGATTTTTAAGATTCTCCGGATTATTATTTTTAACGAACTGTTCTACTGATGCAAATTCTCCCTGTGATATTTTAAAGACTTCGGCTACTGTATTTATTATGTTCATTCTCTGGAGGGGGAACTGTTTGTCGGCATTCACCAGTTCATACAACCTCATAAGAACCACTATTTTCTGATTCTGGTTAAGGGTGTGGTTTATTTTTTTGCATATCCCGAGGATCTTAACAGAGTCTTTTACAGACGGGGCGACGGAAACCCTGGTTTTAGGTCTCTTCACCACAGGCCCTGCATGCTCATCAAAGAGAGCAAGATATTCATTAACAGTCTCTTTGGTCAGTTGCTTATTCAGAAAATCGGAAATATATTCACGTTCATGAATAAGAATGCCCACATTCTGCTTAACGATAAGCGCAAATAATTCCATCAGGGCTTTTAGTATCTCTTCACTCATAAAATGGTTGTGAAATGTTCCGTGTGAGAAAAAACTAAGGTATAAAAACTATTTCTTTTTAGTTAATGGCTTGACAAATTTTCTCTGAATCCATCCAGGAACGATTGATGCTCCTATTATCAGATAGGGATAATAGGTGATAATTCTCCAGATGATGGCAACAGCAAGAGCAATACTTAATGCGTACGCAGGATCGGCCGGAATGGCATCTGAGATATATCGTCCCAGGATCAGCTCTGCAAAACCACTGCCTCCGGGTGTTGGAAGTATTATCATTATTATCCAGGTTACAAGCTGCCTGGCAAATATCAGGAAATGGTCACTGACTGCAAAAAATGCAACAAGTATTGCGTTTACAACCCAGTATCTTGATGTCCACGACAGGAATGTTGCCGTAAAAGCTTTTACCCAGAATGAAAATGGCTGTTTTTTTAATTCATGAGAGCTATCCACAATATCGTTTCCGGCTTTTACAGCAGATTCTTTCCATCTTCTTAAAAAGGGAAGCCTGAAAAAATAAATAATTGTCTGCCTTATCTTATCCGGATTTATAAAAAGTCCATAACCAACAAGCATCACCCATGCAAGAATGATCAGATACCCGATTATGGCGACGATTATAAGGTTATTCAGAAAGGCGATACCGGTTCCCTGGAGGGAGGTTGTGAACAGAATCTTCCCTCCGACGATAAGCAGGATGAGCGGGAACATAATGACAAAATAGAGCTCGTCAAGAAATGATGTTGCAAGAACTACTGCTGTGCTTCTTCCGACAGATATTCCTTCTTTATGGACAAAGACCACGGCAACAGCAGTCCCGCCGACTGTCGAAGGAGTTATTGCAGATGTAAATTCCCAGAGCATAATAACCCTGAATGCCTGTATCCAGGTGAGATCTTTTTCGGTAAGGATCCTTATTCTGATCATATATCCAAGGTCTCTGCCAAGCATGCAACACCAGGCAATAAACAGCCAGAAAACAGAATTCCAGGTAAAGTGAAGCTTGCTTAAGACATCGACTTTAATTTCTTTTAAAATAAACCACGCAACCACAGCCAGACCTATTATAACAGGTATAATAATCCTCGCAGGTTTCAGTCTGCGTACAAGATCATAATGACTGTCGTTTGTCATCAATAATGAGATAATTACCTTTCAGCAAGATATAGTGTAAGAAACGGATCCTTGTATTATTATTTTTTCTCTGTTGCTTTTTCTTCTTCTATTTTCTTTTCAAGATATTTTTTCCCCTTCAGGATCCATTCACCTGGTTTTTCTCCGAGAAGGTAGTGATTGAAAAATTCATTTACTTTCTTAGTATAATCAAGCTGGTTTTCCTTTTTGGCAAGCGAATGATTTTCAGCATCATAAACAAGCATTATATATGGTTTTTCCATTCTTCGCATAGTTGTGAACATTTCGATTCCCTGATGCCAGTCAACGGCCCCATCGCTGGTGCCGAAAGCTACCAGGAGAGGTGTTTTGATACTTTGTGCCTGGAACATCGGAGAATTAGCCATGTACTCTTCCATCTGGAGCCACCATGGTTCCCTGAGCCGTCCCTGGGATATTTCAAAAATATTCTGATTGGGACTCCCGGTATTCCAGTAGATCTCATTATACATACTTATCATATTTATGAGAGGAGCCCCGGCCACTGCGGCGGAAAATAATTCAGTCTGGGTTATTATGAAACTTGTCTGGTAAGCGCCCCAGCTGTGTCCCATTATCCCGATCTTCTTTTCATCAATCATTCCTGTTTTTAGAACCTCTTCAACGGCGGGAACGACACAATTAACTGCAGATTCCCCGGGATGATTTGTTTTATAGACAATATCAGGCTGGAAAATAAAATATCCCTGGCTTGTATAATTTGTGGTATTGTACGAGCTCCTTGGTGAAGGGCTTACATAATAATTTAGAACACTGGATCTGATTTCATAAATATAAACAATCATGGGATACTTTTTCCCCGGCTCATATTTTGCAGGATAGAAGAGAGCTCCCTGTAACGCTTTACCATCACGGTTTGTAAAATTTACAAGCTCGCTTTTCCCCCATGCAAATTTAGCCTGCTGGGGATTTGTATCTGAAATCTTTTGCGGATTTGTGAATGAACCTGATGTCCTGTATACATTTGGCGAAACTGAATATGTTTCAGATCTGTATACAAAGAATTCCGATTTTTCCGCTTTCCTGAGTCCTGAAACTGCTTTATTCTCAAAGATCAATTTCTCAAATTTATTTTTGACAGTCAGCCTGTAGTATCCTGATTCTTTTGTCAGATCGCCGAAGGCTGAAAAGTAAAGATCTTTTGTCCCGTCAATGTACGGAAATTCATAATCAACCTTGTTAAACCTGAAAATGGTTTTATTTTCCTTCCCGCTGGTGAGTCGTACAGGTTTGGAACCATCCATACTGATCTTCCAGACGTCGTACTCATCATAAACTAATAATGCCTTGTCATTTTTGAACCAGCCACCATTTCCAAACGGAGGTTTAACATCCAGCGGACTGTCATCCCGTGTGTTCCAGAATACTGATTCTATATCCTTAGTAAGATTTATATGAGTGTCTTTGTAAATATCATAAACCCACCAGTTCTTATCTTTAAAATAGAGCACATATTTTCCTGCTGCTGATGATCCGTACAAAGAAGTAAAACTGCTTAAAATAAGTTTCTTACTTCCAGTAGATGAATTGACAATGTAATAATCATAGGTAGGCTGTCTGAAAGCAGGTTTATAGGGTGTATCATCGGAGATAATAACATTATGGCCATCACCGGTTATTGTAGCCCGTCTGATCGTGTCATCGGTTATTTTCACAATGCTGTTTTTATCGGGATTCCAGGCAAACAGATATGTGAAATTTTTATCAGTGGTGTAAGTGTTTTTTTGCCGTGGCTGAATAGGATCATCTTTCCAGTGCCAGATATCAACTCCGGGAATTTTTGGTGCGTCAGCTGCTTTCTTTTCCTTTTTCTCCTTTTTGGTCCAGTCAAAGGTACCGAAATAAAGAATCTTGTAATCATCTGATATCGAAGGTCTGTAAGTCTCTTTAATGTACATTCCCCGGGGAAAGGAGGTATCTGATGAAGGATTATAGCTTTTTATTTCGGGTTTTGTGTATATATTCCTGAGTGTAAAGACAATATGATTTTCTTCAACATAGCTAGTATCAGAATATGCTTTTAAGAACATGAGGACATTTCCTTCTCTTTCCCAGACCAGGTTTCTGTAAACAGAAGTATCATTGCTAAGGAAGGAGATATTATAATTATCCAGATTCATAAGTTCCACGCCATTCCCCTTTTTGTTTTCGGCGCTTGTGATATAGGCAAGCCTGTTCCCGGGTTTATTTACCGAGAACTCTGAAATATTCCCGATATTTTTAGTGGTACCCGTTTTCAGATTATGAATGAATATATCCTTTGTCTTGCTGTCGTTTGCATATCCGCTCATTATAAGATGATTAGCATCTTTTGTGAAAACAAAGGATTCGGTATTGTCGAAAATCCTGACTGTCCCTGATTCCAGGTTCAACAGCCTGGTTTTGTATTTAACGGGCTTTTTCTGTTCAGTCATTTTTTCGACCTGTTTTTCACTGAAACCAATTCTCGATGCTGCCCACTTTGAGTCTGATGAAAATATATTGCCTGAAGAAAGAGGATATTTATATAACTTTGATGTTGAGGCATTTTTTATATACAGAGTATCATCACCGTCTACGAGTGAGATAGTCCAGCTTACCCATGTACCCTCATTAGAAATAGAGTAAGTGCCGAGATTCTGCCACTTAGCATAATCTTTGGTAGTAATGGATGGAAGAGTATCCTGGGCTGAGGTAAGGGAACAGAAAACAACCAGGAAAAATCCTGGTGAGAAGAATCTTAATAATTTATTCATAAGGGAGGTTTATTGAATTTTGAAAAAATAAAAAAATATATCAAATATAGTTTATTTTAGACATCTGGTTTTATCCTAAATAGTTGTTATTATGGCAAAAAAGATTTTCCGCTTATTGACACTGATGATTGCATATTTATTAATCTGCAGTAATGTTTTCGGACAGCTGGCCGAAAGAAATATCATGAACTTCAATTTCGACTGGAAATTTTACAAGGGCGATATTCAGGATGGTCAGAATCCGGATATTGATGATTCAGACTGGCGTTTACTTGATCTTCCGCATGACTGGAGCATAGAAGGTCCTTTCAGTAAAGAGAATTCAAGCTGCACCGGTTATCTCCCCGGAGGTATCGGATGGTACAGAAAGTCCTTTGTCATTCCCAATAGTGAAAAAAGGAGGAAGGTGTACATCAGCTTTGATGGCATATATAATAACAGTGAAGTCTGGATAAACGGTGCTTTCCTGGGTAAAAGGCCAAATGGGTATATTTCATTTCAATATGACCTTACACCGTACATAAAATATGGAAAGGAAAACCTTATTGCTGTCAAAGTTGATCATACGCTTGCAGGTGATTCCCGATGGTATACCGGTTCCGGGATTTACAGGGATGTAAGGATTATCACAACCTCACCGGTTCATATCGGGCAATGGGGTGTTTATTGTTCATCTCCTGAAATAACACGCGAAAAAGCTACGCTGTCAGTTGAGGTTAATCTTGTAAATGAATCTTCAAAAGAAATTACTGCGTGGGTGATTAATTACCTTCTTTTCGGAAAAGATACAATCGGGACAGGGAATCAGAAGGTGACTCTAAACCAATCATCGGTTAAAACAGTTACACAGGAAATTGAAGTAAAAAATCCGAAATTATGGGATATTGATGATCCTAATTTATACACACTTGTTACTATATTAAAAAATAAGAAAACCATTGATAATGTCACTACTCCTGTTGGTTTCAGGACTATCAGGTTTGATGCGAACAAGGGCTTTTTCCTGAATGGCAGGAATATGAAACTGAAAGGCATCTGCATGCACCATGATGCCGGGACTCTTGGTGCTGCAGTTCCCCGCGAAGAAATAGCACGACGGCTGGATATCTTAAAAGAGCTTGGATGCAATGCCATTCGTACAAGCCACAATCCTTTCTCTCCGGATTTCCTGGAATTATGTGATATGAAAGGATTCCTTGTCATAGGTGAAGCATTCGATGAGTGGGAGCTTCCGAAGAAGAAATGGCTTGAAGGATGGAATGTCGGCACCCCGGGGAAACAGGGCTATGCAGCAGATTTTAAGGAATGGGCAAAAACCGATCTTAAAGATTTTATCCTGAGGGACCGTAACCATCCTTCAATTATTATATGGAGCATTGGTAATGAGGTGGATTATCCAAACGATCCATACACACACCAGATTCTTAATACAGAAGCCAATCCCCAGACATGGGTAAAATTCAGTGAAACACTTCCGCATGCTGACAGGCTTGGAGTCGTTGCCAGGGAGCTTGTTACTGTAATAAAAGAGCTTGATAATACACGGCCTGTTACAGCAGGACTTGCTTCTGCTCTTATGTCGAATGAGACCGGTTATGCTGATGCTCTTGATGTTGCCGGTTATAATTACCAGGAATTCAGGTATGAACCTGATCACAAAAAATACCCCGACAGGCCGCTTTATGGAAGCGAAAACGGTATGACGCTTGAAATGTGGAATTATGTTGCAGATAATGATTATGTCATGGGGCAGTTTCTCTGGACTGGTTTTGAATACCTTGGTGAGGCAGGACGATTCCCGATGCGCTCAAATACTGCCGGCATTATTGATCTTGGTGGCAACAAAAAGCCTGAATTCTTTTTCCGGCAGAGCCTCTGGAGCGATAAACCGATGGTTTTCCTGGGTACCTCTGACCGTCTTACAGACAGAGATCCTGTTAACCTTTGGTCTCATAAAAGAGTGGAGCCTCTCTGGAATTATAAAGAAGGACAAAATATTAGCGTTAATGCATTCTCTAATTGTGAGGAAGTTGAATTGTTTCTCAACAACAAATCCCTGGGAACCGCGAAAATGGCGGATTTTCAGAACAGGACTATTTCATGGGATGTGCCGTTTGAGAATGGGACTTTAAGAGCTGTTGCAAAAAACGGAGGGAAAGAAGTTGCGTCATATGAATTGAAAACAACCGGATCTCCCGTCACAATAACAGCCAGATGTGATAAGAAATCTCTGAAAGCTGACAGGCAGGATCTGGCTCATGTTTTTATAAACATCTGCGACGAAGAGGGGAATACAGTCTACTCTGCTGACAACGAAATAACATGTGAAATAACCGGGCCGGTAAAGCTTCTGGGAATGGAGGATTCCAATCCTTCAAATATTGAAGACTATAAAGACAATAAGCAGCATACGTTTCACGGGAAATTGCTGATCTATCTTCAGGCAACGGATAAAGTCGGAAAAGTAACAATTAAATTATCCTCCCCGGGACTGAATGATGAGATTATTGAATTGAACGTGACGGATTGATTGAATGATGTTAAAATATTGTCGTAGCGACAGGATGCATCCTGTCGCTACATTTATTTTTACACCGCCTCAATCGTTGAAGGAGGTTTCGTTGCGATGTTATATGTCACGCTGACAATCCCGGGTACGTTTTTTAATATTTCCTGTGCCAGGTGTTCCAGCGTTTCAAATGAAAGTTTCGTAGGGGTCGCTGTACGGGCGTCTTTGCTGTCCCAGCACCGGACCTCGATCTGCTGACCAAAATCACGTTTGCCATTACGCATGCCTGTCACACGGTCCTCGTGAAGGATGGCCATATACTGGAAAGCCACTGTATTTTTCAGCAAACATTCCACAACTGCTGTTGCTTTGCGTACAGTTTCAATGCGTTCCGGAGTTGCTTCGCCTATAACACGTGCTGATAAAGCAGGTCCCGGGAAGGGGATCCTGTCAAATAGTTCCGGTGGAAGACCAAGGGCTTTGCCTGCTTTTCTGACACCCTCTTTGCGAAGCTGGATAAGCGGCTCAATTATACGGTAACCAAAGGCTGTCTGCGGATCAATTCCAAGCTGCTCGAATACATTATGCTGACGTTTGATCCCTGCAACAGTTTCATCCACATCAGTGAGTATGGTTCCCTGGAGAAGAAATTTTGCTCCGCTCTCCCTGACAATCTTCCCGAATACATTTTTGTAGAATGTCTGGGTGATGGCTTCCCTTTTCTCTTCAGGATTTGTTATTCCTTTGAGTGCAGCGAAAAACTCCTTCCGTGCATCAACCACATCAATACTTATTCCGAGTTTTTTAAAAAACCCTTTGACCTGCACTGATTCTCCCTCTCTCATTAATCCGTTTTCAATGAAGACTGTTTTAAGATTCCGTCCCAGTGCCTGATGGCCAAGCATTGTAACCACAGATGAATCAACCCCTCCGGAGAGGGCATTGATAGCTGTATTCTTCCCCACAATATTTTTAATCTCATTGACCTTGTCGCTTATAAAATGTGCGGGATTAAGTTCCTTCAGGGTAATTTCTTTAATCATATTATAATATTGATTTTATGGAAATTTCTTTTGAAATGAGTTATTATATCTATAAGGTTCTAAAGATATGATTTCAGATTTTAAATGTTTGACTGGCCGATAAAATAATTACAAACAAAAAATAACCATTTTATATTTTTGTATTATTGTATAATCAGGCATGATTTTGATTATGTTTAATAACATTATTGTTAACAATCATATTATGAGGAGAAAATATCATACATTAACGATCCTGTTGTTTCTTGCCGGATTTTCTGTTAGCGTGAATTCGCAGGACAAAGCAATTATATCGGTTAACATTAATCATGAGCTGGGCAAAATGAATCCGGTCTGGGCATGGTTCGGATATGACGAGCCAAACTATACCTACATGAAAGACGGTAAAAAGCTCCTGTCTGAACTCTCCGAACTCAGCCCCGTGCCGGTTTATGTCCGGGCACATAATCTTCTGACATCAGGTGATGGAACTCCGGCTCTGAAATGGGGGTCATCAAATGCCTATACTGAAGATGCTGACGGAAATCCTGTATATGACTGGACAATAATTGATAAAATCTTTGATACCTATGTTGAAAAAGGGATGAAACCTCTTGCGCAGATGGGATTCATGCCGGAAGCATTATCCACCAATCCCCGGCCATACAGGCATAACTGGAAGCCGGGTGATCCTTATGATGATATTTATACCGGCTGGCGATACCCGCCGAAAGATTTTAAAAAATGGGCGGAACTGATTTACCAGTGGGTAAAACACTCGGTTGAAAAATACGGCAAGCAGGAAGTCGAATCGTGGTACTGGGAGCTGTGGAATGAACCTGATGCAAAATACTGGGGCGGAACAGTTGAGGAATATTGCAGGCTCTATGACTACTCTGCTGATGCAGTGAAAAGGGCATTGCCCTCTGCGCGAACAGGCGGACCGCATATTACAGGTCCTGCAAATGCAAAGGCCGCAGGATTCCTGTCTGAATTCCTGAAGCATTGCGAGTCAGGAACAAATTATGCTACAGGAAAGATTGGTGCTCCTCTCGATTTTATCGCTTTTCATGCCAAAGGATCCCCGCGATTCATTGATAACATGGTAAGAATGAATATGGGTACCCAGCTCCGGCAGATAAACAGGGGATTTGAAATTGTTGCCTCCAATACAAAATATAAAAATCTGCCGATAATTATAGGAGAATGTGATCCTGAAGGATGCGCGGCGTGCGGGATGACTCAATATCCGCAGAACGGCTACCGCAACGGGACTATGTATTCCAGTTATACTGCTTCATCTTTTGCCAAAATTTATGATCTTGCATTATATCATAAAGTCAATCTACTGGGAATTGTCTCATGGTCTTTTGAATTTGAAGATCAGCCATGGTTTCATGGTTTTCGTGATCTGGCCACAAACGGTGTGGATAAGCCGGTGTTGAATGTCTTCAGGATGTTCGGGATGATGGGGAGTACCACAATAGAAGCAAAATCAAATGCCGGATTCACATGGAAGAACGTAATTGATTCGGGTGTCAGAGGAAGCAAACCGGATATCGGTGCAATTGCTTCACGGAATGAAAATGATGCCACAGTGATGTTCTGGAATTATCACGATGATGACAAACCGGCGCCTGATTCTCCGGTCGAAATTGTTCTGGACGGAATTCCGGCCGGGAAAGTAATAATCACTCAATATAGTATCGACAAGGAACACAGCAACTCTTATGAGGTATGGAAGAAAATGGGATCTCCGCAGGATCCGACACCTGTCCAATACACTGAGCTTGAAAATGCCGGAAAGCTTCAGATAAAAGATCCACTCCGGAAAGTCAAAGTGAAAAAAGGTAATTTAACTTTCAAAACCGTACTGCCCAGGCAAGGAGTTGCGCTTTTAAAAATAGATTGGAATTAAAGTTGTTCTTATGAATTAATGGATTATGAAAGTCAGAATATTATTTTCAGTATTAATTATAGCTTGTTTTTTAATTCCCGTAGATCTTATTGTACAGCAGTCTGATAACGAAAACGGGACTTTCACAAACCCGGTTATCTGGTCCGACTTCCCCGATAATGATGTGATAAGAGTCGGAGATACCTATTATATGGTAACAACCACTATGCATGTCTTTCCGGGTGTTACCATAATGAAATCGAAAGACCTTGTGAACTGGGAATATGCGACCAACGCTCTACCCCGCCTGGATATACATCCTTTCTACAGTCTCGATGGCGGTACGCGTTATTCTCATGGCCAGTGGGCAACCAGTATAAGGTATCACAACGGATCATTCTTCCTGCTTTTTGTTACAATGGATGAAGGCGGATTTCTGATGACAGCTACTGATCCTGAGGGCGAATGGAAACTGATGAAGCTCCCGAAAGCCTACTATGATCCCGGATTGTTTTTTGATGATGACGGGAAAGTATATGTTGTGCACGAAGCTTCCGTGGTATTTCTTACTGAAGTTAATCCTGATGATTTTTCTCCGAAAACAGAATCAAGGGTAATTTTTGAAGGAACAATCAGGCGAGGACTTGAAGGACACCATATGTATAAGATTAACGGATACTATTATATTCTGTCCACATATGGAGGAGGTGACGGATTTGAAGCTTGTTTCCGGTCAAAAAACATTTACGGACCTTATGAGGAAAAAATAATTCTGAGGGATGATATGAACCTGACCGGAAAAGGTGTCCATCAGGGAGGGATTGTACAGACACAATCTGGCGAGTGGTGGATGATTATTTTTCAGGATCGGGATGGTGTCGGGCGATGCCCCACACTGCAACCCGTTGAATGGACTGACGGATGGCCGATGATCGGAAAGGGCGGCAAAGCAGTTGTGACTTACAGGAAGCCTGAAACAAGCGCTGATCATCCTGTAAAAGTTCTCCCGACTTCTGATGAATTCAGTGATCCGGAGCTGGGATTGCAGTGGCAGTGGAACCACAATCCTGTCGATTCGAAATGGTCACTCACTGAAAGCAAAGGCTGGCTGCGTCTTAAAACAGCAACAGTTACTGATGATCTTAAATTTGCCAGGAACACGCTTACACAACGAATTTTCGGACCATACTCAACAGGGACCGTCGAAATGGATGTAGGTAATATGAAAAACGGCGATATAGCCGGATTATGCATCTTCCAGGATCCCTATGCTTATGTAGCAGTCAAAATGGGAAACAATTCCGGAAAGCTGATAATGTTCAATAAAGGGAGTATTGTTGATTCTGTCCTTAATTTTCAAGGTGATAAAATATGGTTCAGGGCTCACGCGGTTACAATTACCGACAGAGCCTCATTTTATTATAGTACGGATAATAAAACATTTAAGAAGTTAGGGAATAACCTGGATATGAAGTATCGTCTTACGGTTTTTACAGGCAACAAATTCTGCCTGTTCAATTATGCTACAAAGGAAACCGGAGGGTATGTGGATATTAACTGGTTCAGGATGCAGACAAAACAGGGGCCGCCCAACCTGTATAAAGCCAGTGAAATGATAGAAGCAGAAATGTATGATGAAATATATCAGGCGGATACTGAAATATGCAGGGATATCCCTGACATGAAGGATCAGGATATTACAAAAACCGAAAACGGAAGCTGGCTGAAATTCGATCAGATTGATTTCGGCAGAGGTGTCAGGAATTTCTATGCAAGAGTGGCATCAGAAAATGAAGATGCCCGGATAGAACTTCACCTGGGAGATGTTACAGGTCCGGTAATCGGAACCTGTAGCATTGAGAAAACAGGAGACTGGCAGATGTTTAAAACAGTTACCTGCCCGGTGAAGAAAGCTAAAGGGAAGCAAACCCTTGTACTGAAATTTACCGGTGGTGAAGGAAACCTGGTGAATATAAACTGGTTTTCATTCAAAAAGAATCCGTATACAATAAAGAATTCGACTGAATAGAAAAAAAACAGGATTTGTCCTATTTTTTGTCATAGGCCACCGTGATTTTCATTTCTCCGTCGGGGCCTGGTCTGGTTGATTCAATCAAAAGCACTTTACCTCCTTCCGATAGTTTCCAGACTTCGGAAGATTTCATTTCCCTGCTCTCTCCGTCTCTTTCGAAGGTCATTGTTGAGGCAATGGTGATGGAGGTTTTATCAGCTGACCAGGTAACAGTTGATTTCCTTGTTGTGTTGAACATCGGATTCTCGCTGACTTTGCCGTCGAGAGTGTATTTGGCTGACGATTTCATCTCCCCGCCGTCGCGACCCGGCATTGTGCTTTCAACCGAGAGTGTATTTGCATCCTGTGTTACAACCATGGTCGTGGCTGCAAAACGGAACTGGCTTCCGCCGAAATTACTTTTTGATTCATTGAAAGCCCATGTACCCGAAAAATTTGTCTGGGCAAAGACTCCTGCAGAAATCAGGAGAAACGCAAAGAAACCGACAAGTTTCCTGTGTCTGAAAGGATTAATGTTTTTCATAATTGCTGTTAATATGGATTTATATTTTATTAGACAAAACAAACAGGAAGATTATTCTCTCTGAATAATGGTTTTTATTACTCTTGCTTGAATGACAAAACCAATTTTTTCCATAAGACAGATTATTGCGACCATTCTTTCGGCTCACGATCCCAGCGATGCTTCTCCAGCTCTTTCATCAGAACAGGATCCAGCGGACCTTTATCACTTGTATGCATATTAACTTTTGCATGCCCGGGTTTTCGCATGCCGGGAATGATTGTACTTACAGTTGGCTCTCCAAGAATGAACCGCAGTGCCATTTCCGGCATTGTCATACCTTCAGGGACAAGCTTTTTTAGGGCGTCTGCATGTTCAACACTGGCAATCAGGTTTTCCGGGACAAAGTAAGTATTCCGCCAGTCACCCTCCGGCCATCTGCTCTCTTTAGTCAGTGTGCCGGTAAGAGAACCCTCGTCAAAGGGAACCCTGGCAATTACGCCCACATTCATTTCACTGCAGGCAGGGAAAAGTTCGTCCTTCGGATTCTGATCGAAAATATTATAGATAACCTGGACTGTATCAATAAGTCCGCTTCTTACTGCCTTTATGCCATTCCATGGCTCCCAGCGGTTCATACTTATCCCGACGGCATGAAATAAACCCTGTTTTTTGAGATCGATCATTTTCATGATGCCCCTTTCATCTTCCAGCCATAAGTCTTCCCATGTATGGAATTGCATCAGATCGAAGGAATCGAGTCCTGAATTTTTCAGACTTGATTCCACATACCTCTGAATGTGGTCAGGAGGGAAGCAATCATCCAGCGTATATTCGCGCTTGCTTGGCCAACTGAAATTCTTCGGAGGTATTTTGGTCGCGGTATATAATTTTTTATCCTTATTAGCCCTGATGAGCTCTCCTAGCAAGCCTTCACTTTTGCCTCTTCCGTAACCCCAGGCTGTATCGAAGAAGTTACAGCCCATATCCGCAGCCAGCTGAAGAGAGTGAAGTGATTCTTCATCATCCGATCCGGTCCATCCGCCCATACCCCACATGCCATAACCAATTTCACTGACTTTCCAGTTTGTCTTTCCCAGTTTGCGATATTTCATAACTCATTTTTTTCGTAACTGCAACCTAAAACCTGCACTGGTCACTTCAGTTCCTTTTCCTCACGTACTACATTCCACCCATCAATCGCCAGAAGAGGAGTTTCCCCGGTCAAATCTTCAGCATGGAATTCTACTTTTAATTTGCGTTTTTCTCCGGGGAGAAGCGAAAAATAATTGTCTTCCCAGAAAACAGGTAATACAAGCTCCTTTGAATTTCGTTTAAGGATCCCGGGATTTACTGAGAAAGCAAGTGACGATGACAGATTTTCAATTTCCAGCGTTACAGCATATCTGCCATTATCAAGTTGAAGGGGAGAAATGGAATAATTAAGCTTCACCTTTGGTAGTTTGTTTAAATCAGTAAAATCCGCATTCTCATCTCCCTTAACTGATAACCAGTAGAAATTTGAAGAGATCTCTTTTCCTGTATTATCCTTTAACACCAGTTTCAGGAATGAGATATTACTCTCATCCTTCGGCAGCTCCGGGAGTAGGACTTTTTTGCTTTCATCGGCTTTAATATCTACCTGTACTTCTTTTGAATATTTTTCCTCTAAATTGAAATTATATAGCTTTGCAGATGCTTTTAAGCCATTGAAATCCTGGTAGATCCCGTTGACAACCAGGACAGAGCCGTCATCGTAAGAATACTGGATATGTAAATTTTCACAGGCTTTTCGTGTTCCGTAAAAGGCGCCGTTGGGTGCGAAAAAATAATCGTAAAGCTGCCAGTACAGCGAAGGCCATGCAGAGTTGTACATCCAGTAAATGATGCCGCTAGAACGGTACTTATTGCCTGCATAAGCTTCAAACATTGCTCTTGTTGCCTCATACTGCAATACCTGAGATTTCATGCTGTACTCTTCGATGCTGACCGGCTCGCCATACCTTGAAAACAAAGCTTTCCTCGCATCCGGAAAGAAGTTTTTATGCAAACGGATATTCCATGATTTGCTTATCGGCCACAGATCACTTTCCGGCATCATCTTCCTCATGGTTTCCGGCGGCGATATCTGCTCCCCGGATGGTCCGGCTTCGGTGTTGAACTCCAGTTTCCCATACCAGTATGCCGGAGGCATATAAGAATAGACTTTAGGGTAAGGTCCCATCCATACCCCTGTATTTCCCGAGACTTCACTTGAATCCTGTGTTGCCGACGACTGGGAAGGTCTTGTACCGTCAAGGTCGTTAAGAATCTGTATGTACATTTTTTCAACATCGGGTGTCGGATGGTTATCACTTCCAAGCAGCCAGTCAAAAACTGATGGATGGTTTCTCAGACGTACTATCTGGTCATGCCAGCTCTTTTGTGCAACGTTCACAACGTCCGGAGTCCAGTTTTTCCAGCGCTCCCATGAGCTGCAGCAGCACCAACCTACCATTATCAGAATGCCTTCTTCATCACATTTTTCAAAAAGATGATCCGATCCGCGGGGGGCTTCCAGGCGCAGTGCATTAAGACCCATATGTTTTGCATACATAATGTCTGTATCAATGCGTTTATCCGACGGACGCAGCATCATATCCTCCACATATCCTCCTCCTCTGATCACTAAATTTTTACCATTTATCTGAAATACCCGGGTGTGCTTTTTATCAAAATTATTCATCCATGAAGTTATCTCTCGGATTCCGAATCGGACATTTTCTGAATCTGAAACCTTGCCCCTGACTTTAAAAGTCAATGCCAGATCATACAGATTCTGAGGACCCACTGTATGCGGCCACCATAACCTCGGATCAGATATTTCGAGCTGTCCGAATTCCTCAGGATCAAGAACCACCAGCCTGTTTTCATTGGGTGCAAGAGTTACTTTCTTTGAGAATCTGATATTTTCGATTTTGCCCTTAAGGATTCCTTTAATTTTCTTATCAGATGTGTTGGACAGTTCAGTGGAAATGGTGAGATTGGCCTTATCTGTTGAAGGCAGGTTAAGCTTTGTTTTGATGAAAGAATTTTTCATTGCCACAGGTCCTGTTGAATAAACCTTAACATCATACCAGATACCCGTTCCTCTGTCGGGAGGAGTCGGATTCCAGTCAACCCATGTAATTGTGAGGTCTGTGCCTTTGGGAGGGAATATCTCCAGGGCCAGGCAGTTTTTATCTCCGGTCTTTGCAAATTCAGTAATATTCAGGTTATATAAACGATACGCACCTTCAATGACCGAAGTATCGGCAATCAGGTGTCCGTTCAGCCATATATTGGCTTTATAGTTTATGCTGTGAAATTTCAGCCAGGTGCTTTTGCCTTTAAAATCAGCCGGCAATGTAAACAGTGTCCTGTACCACCAGGCAACCCTGAACGGACTGTTTGCAGGTATTTCCCCGCTTCTTTGTGTAAAGTAACCTGGGATTGACTCAATGCTGGTCCCAAAGTACGGATCAGGAAATACCTTGTTTTCCACTAGGGCACCCAGGATGGTTGAAGGAATGGTGGCCGGATACCATTTTTCAGGTTGATAGGAGAGGCCGGAGATCGTTTTCCCATCTTCCTTGATCTCACCTGAAGATTGAATGACCCAGTTATCCCTGAGTAATATTTCCCCTTGCGGATCAGCCTGACCCGCACAGACAGATGAAAAAATACCAGTTGCCATTATGATACTGCACAGATTAATTATTTTCATTTTGCCTACTGTTTTATTATTTTAATCTTCTACTTCTGAATTTAAAAAGAATACTTTGATACTAAGAAAAATTAAAAAGTGTTCATTAAAATTAGTAATAAACCATTAATAAATCAAGGTGCAGATTGAATACTTTTATTTCATACATTAGCCTGAATTATTAATATTTCAGCTAAACATAAATTATTACAGCATGAATGAATCTCAAAGCTTGTCAGGTTCCGGACCCGGACTGAAGCGTGTGCTCAGGCTTTCATCGCTTGTTCTATATGGTATCATCCTGATACAACCGACAGCGCCTATGCCATTATTCGGTGCTGCAGCCAATCTGGCGCAGGGGCATGTAGTAACCACTGTTCTCATCGGTATGGTGGCTATGCTTTTCACTGCCATCAGCTACGGACGAATGGCAAATGTTTATCCTAATGCAGGATCAGCATATACATATGTTGGCCGGGAGATTCATCCTGCCATGGGTTATTTCATAGGGTGGGGCATGATTTTCGATTATGTTATGAACCCGATCATCTGTGTGATCTGGGCCAGCAAAGCATGCATGAACTTCCTCCCCGAAGTGCCTTTCGCAGTATATGCCGTATTTTTTGCAATCCTGTTCACAGTGATGAACTTACGTGGTATTGAAGCCAGCGCCCGCACCAATACTGTAATTGCTACCGGTCTTGGGATTGTAATTGTGCTTTTTCTTGTTTCGGCGATCCGCTATCTCTGGCTTCAGCCGCCCCAGAGCCTGTCAGAATGGACGAGGCCTTTTTACAATCCTGAAACCTTTTCATTTTCAGCAGTTTCTACAGGAGCCTCACTTGCAGTATTGACTTATATCGGGTTTGATGGTATTTCAACATTATCTGAAGAGGTTCACAATCCTAGGCGCAACATTCTTCTGGCCTCTGTATTTGTTTGCATTATTACCGGTGTTCTGGCAGCCATCCAGGTTTATACCGCCCAGCTGGTATGGCCCGGCACAACTTTCCCGGACCAGGATACAGCTTTTTGCTATGTGGCAGGGAAGGCAGGAGGACAATGGCTGTTTAACCTGGTAAATATTGCACTGCTTATTGCAACGATAGGTTCAGGATCTGGTGCCCATCTCGGTGCCGGTCGTCTTTTATATGGAATGGGCAGGGATAATGCTATTCCGCGAAAGTTCTTTTCAAAAGTGAATCCACGGACACGTATCCCGAGCAACAACATAATTCTGGTTGGCGTTTTTGTCCTTATAGGTGCCTTTGTTCTAACATATCCGCTTGGAGCGCAGTTACTGAATTTCGGAGCCCTGATTGCATTTATGGGTGTTAATGCTTCCTCTTTCGTACATTATTTTTTACGTAATAAACAAAGGAACATAGGCTATTTCCTGGTGCCGGTATTAGGTTTTACAGTATGTCTGTACCTATGGCTCAGTCTGGGTATTAAAGCCAAGATCGTTGGTCTGTGCTGGCTTTCGGCCGGACTGCTTTATGGCGCATATAAAACTTCATGGTTCAGAAAACCTCTTCAGTATGCCACCATTGAGAGTGATGATAATCCTGGAAATACCCAGCAATAGATCCGGCTTATATGTAATGAATCTCAGCCATTTATGAAACGCAGCGAAATAAACATAATCATCATCACTGGGCTAAAATGGAAGACATCATTAACCGCGGAGGAGGGAACCTGATTATTGAACTGTACAATACCACCCCTGACGACAAGCTCGATAGTACCCCGGTTCATTTTAAGATTGACGGTATTAATCGAACTGTAGAGGCAGGCGATAAGGTGGTTCTTACACCGGGAGAAAGTATTTGTCTCGAGCCGCATATGTATCACCGGTTTTACGGGGAGCCGGGCAAAGGAAAAATACTGGTGGGCGAAGTCAGCATGGTGAATGATGATAAGTCAGATAATTGTGTTTATGAGAAAGTCGGAAGATTTCCCCCAACTTTTGAAGATGTCGCTCCTCTTCACCTGCTCGCTAACGACTATGAAAAATTTCTTTAAACAGATATTTTCTGATGCCAGATAAGATTATTGTATCGGGTGTTGGCTGCTGCCTTGTTGACCTGCTATATAATGACATCGATTTTGATGGCGGCAACATACGTCCCTTCCTGTCAAAAAAACGTGGTGACGGAGGTCTGACTCCGGGCAAGCTGGTTTTCATGGAAGAATTTGAAAAATACTGTGGAAGTCCTTTTGACCATGTTCTGAAAAGGATCACCGGCGGAAAAATATATAATAAGATCAATATTGGGGGACCATCTGTTGTGTCATTGATAAATGCTGCACAGATGACCGGTAAAGAAAAATGTGAGGTACGTTACTATGGAAGAGGAGGGAGGGATGAGAAAGGTCAGTTTCTTTTTTCAGCGCTTAAGAAAACTCCGGTTGTTCTCAGGGATAAAAAAATAGCCTCGCTGATCATTACCGATGGATCAGAAAATATCATGACTTATTCTGACGGTTCTTTTTTCGGTGAATCCGGATTAAAAGAGATGCCTGTCTCAGGAACGATCAAAAACGAACTTCAGAATGTCCATGGCGGAGATACAACAGGTTGCGGAGATAATTTTGCGGGTGGTGTAATTGCATCACTGGTGACCCAGCTGCATGATGGTGTCAGCCATCCTGATCTTCAGGAAGCGTGTTGCTGGGGAATTGTTTCCGGCGGATTTGCCTGTTTTTATATGGGAGGAACCTGGTTTGAAGAAAAACCCGGAGAGAAACTTTCCAGAATCAGACCTTATTATGAATCTTATAAAAGACAGATCTCAGGTTGATGATCGTAAAATAGTGATCTTCGGAGCAGGCAGGATTGGCCGGTCGTTTATTGGTCAGCTGTTTGGTGCCGGAGGTTACAGAATAGTTTTCATAGATATTGATCCTGTGCTTGTTACCAGGCTTAACGATCAGGGTAGTTATAAGATCATAACAAAAGGTGAAAAAGATGAAGAGATCATTATCCGGAATGTGCAGGCAATTTCTGCTTTTGATACCCGGAAAGTGACAGAAGCCGTTTCGACGGCAGGAATCCTGGCTGTTTCGGTCGGAAAAAACACGCTTGAAAGCGTGATCCCCTCCATTGCAACAGGGATGGAGTCCAGATACAGACAATATCCCGGCTGCCCGCTTGATATCATCATCGCAGAGGACATGGTTGCAGCAGGTGAATTTATGAGAGAACAGCTTATAAGAAGTCTTCCTCCGGATTATCCTTTCGAAAAGCTGGTTGGCCTGGTTGAAACCAGTATAGGAAAGATGGTTCCTGTCATGACTATGGCTGAGCTGGAAAAAGATCCGCTTACGATATATGCTGAACCTTACAATACCCTGATTGTGGATGGGAAGGCATTTAAAACACCTGTTCCTGAAATCCAAGGATTGGATCCGAAAGAAAATATAAAAGCATGGGTCGATTGTAAAGCTTTTATTCATAACCTTGGACATGCCGCTGCTGCTTATAATGGATATTACAGGCATCCCGCTGCTGTATATATGTATGAGGTTCTTAACGATGCCGTGGTCTTACAATTTACACGGGAAGTGATGCTTCAGTCAGCAGATTTTTTAATTGATGCTTATCCGCTGGATTTTACGGCTGCCAGACTTGAAGGACATATTGATGATCTGATCTTTCGTTTCAGGAATAAATCGCTTCGGGATACGATATTCCGGGTTGGTCATGATCTGGTCAGAAAGTTAGGGTTCAATGACCGTTTTTTGGGAGCTATTCATCTCGCGATTCAATTTAACAAGCCTTATGATAAGATACTTAAGGCTTTGTCGTATGGATTATTCTTCAGGATTAAAGATGAAGAGGGAAATTTTTTCCAATCCGATTTAACTTTTATTAATGCACTTTCAGAAAAATTTGAATCAACGCTGATGCATGAACTTAACCTGGATCCGATAAATGACCACCGGATAATTGAAAGACTGAAAAGAGCATACAAAAAACTTCATCAGGATACTGTAATAAAAAATCAGATCTTTTGAGCTGTGTTTGGTAATCCCGTGATTAATATTTATCTCCTGAAGAAATTCGCATTGAAAATGATTATTTGATTTTAGCTAAATACTAAATAATAGTTTAAATTTATATTTCTAATCTTATATACTTAACAAAATGGCTGCTAAAGCAGAAAAGGTGGCTGGTGTCCCCTCTGGATGGTTGATACGAAAAATATTACGGACGACCTTATTTACATCAGCCCTGAAATCCTTTAAGGTTCATAAAAAATTATTATTCAGTCAGCTTTTTCTTTTAGTTTTGATTGGATTTAAAAGCTTTGGCCAGAATGATACAATTGGTATATCGACATTAAAAGCAGATTCACTTAAGGAGAGTTTTTCACTTTTCGGCAGTGATAAGCTACTCGAGGCTTCCCTGCGGTTTGATATCACAACCTTTTTAAGAAAAAATCCAAAATCACCGCCTTTAGATGCAATTATAACCTTTCATCTGAGTGAAACAGATTCGCTGGACAGAAAAGTAAGCATAAAATATCGCGGGGAATATCGCTACAGAACCTGTAGTTTCCCTCCGATACAACTTAATTTTAAAAAATCAATCAAGGTTTATCCCGATTCAGGTAAGGTAAAGAAACTGAAGTTAGTAACTCATTGCGATCCGGGTGATGTGTATGATGATTATGTTTTAAGAGAGTATTTGGTGTATAAGCTGTATAATGTTCTGACTGATACGAGTTTCAGGGTCAGATTACTTAGAATAAATTATATCGATACCGGCAGGGAAAGAAAACCGATAAGCCAATATGGACTTATTCTTGAACCGATAGATATGCTGGCTAAGAGAACGAGTTCAACTGTTGTGAAAGCCACAAATCTTACCCAAAAAAATTTAGTCCCGAGAATTATGGACCGGCTGGCAATTTTCAATTACATGATAGCGAACTGGGACTGGTCAATTCCCGGACAGCATAATGTAGCAATAATAGTTCCTAAGAATATTTCTTATTCCGGATTAGGTATTGCCATTCCATTTGATTTTGATCTTACGGGGGTTGTAAATGCGAAATATGGGTTTCCGGCTCCTGAAACAGGCTTAGAATCCAACCGGGACCGATTATTTACCGGAATATGCCGCAGTAAAGAAGTATATAAGGCACACCTTAAGGAATTTTTGGCTATGAAAGAATCCTTCTATTCTGTAATTAACGAGTTTCCGTATTTAAACCAGAAATCAAAGAAGGACTGTACAACTTTCCTCGATGGATTCTTTGGACAGATTGAAAAGGAAAGGAATCTTGACAACCTTGTTGATGAATTCCTGAACAATTGTAAAAACTTATAGCACATAAATGTCATAATATAAATGACATTTTACTGATCTTCAGTAGCGAAACACTATGAGGGTTTTGAATAAAATTTTGCATTTGAATATTCTATAGCTTAAATTTGATAATGAAACAAATAGACACCGAAGATCCTTTAAAAATGCCATCCCCCGATGTCAAGCATAATTGAAGGTTACACAAACGATATTTTCATCAGCTACCGTCAGAAAGACAATAAGCACGAAGGCTGGGTGACGGAGTTTGTTGAACATCTGAAGGGAGAACTTGAATCAACATTCAAGGAAGAGATAAGTGTTTATTTCGATATTAATCCTCATGATGGTCTTTTAGAGACACATGATGTTGATGAATCATTGAAGGATAAGCTGAAATGCCTCATTTTTATACCAGTCATCTCACGAACCTATTGTGACCCGAAGTCATTTGCATGGGAACATGAATTCAAGGCTTTTATTGAGCAGGCTTCCAATGATCAGTTTGGACTAAAGATACCACTGCAGAACGGAAATGTAGCTACCAGGATGCTGCCTGTACGGATCCACGACCTTGATATTAATGACACCAGATTATGCGAAGCAACATTAGGAGGAGTTCTCCGCGGAGTGGAATTTATTTATAAATCAGCCGGAGTAAACAGGCCTTTGAGAGCTAATGAAGATCACCCCAGGGATAATCTGAACAAGACCTATTATCGCGATCAGATAAATAAGGTTGCCAATGCCATAGCTGAAATTATTTACAGCCTGAAATATGGAAAAACCTCCGCTGTAAAAAAGTCAGGAGAGGATCAGTTTAAATCTGAAACATATAAAAAAAGAAAAGAATGGACCGGGAGGCAATTGAATTATCCAAAGCCGGGGAAACGATTTATAGCCTCCCTTTTGGGCATCATCTGTTTAATGTGCATATTCATAGTATACAGGTATATTATTCAGCCACATAGTGAAAAGATATTTGCATTTGTTCCCTTGCAGAACTCAAGCAATGATTCATCCCTGAAAGTTGAAGGCGATAATTTCATTGAAGCTGTGTACAATAAACTGGGCAGTATCAGAGGCATTTCAACAATCTCAAGGCTCCAAATGGATCAATATAGTACTAAAGAGTCATTGAATAATTTAATTAAGGAATCAAAAACTGATTATTTAATGGGTGGCAGTCTCAGAAGGGAGGGTAGGGATATTTTATTATGGATAGAATTAATTACCGTCAAAGACTATAAGCGGCTATGGTCACATGAATATTCATGGGATAAAAATAGGATTTCCCAGATCAGTCAGGAGGTAGTCAGAGTGGTTGTTGAAAATTTAAAAAAACGTATCACGACTGATGAATTATATCAGATTGAAAAGGAACCCACAAATAACCCTGAAGCCCTGTATAATTATATTTCCGGTACTAGAATTTCCAATGATGGTTTGCTATATTACCTTATGGGTAATAAAATGCTTGATTCAACCAGTATAAAGTCAGCACTTAAAACATATGATAGAGCAATTATGCTTGACACTTCATTTGCCGAGGCATATGCAGGACGTGCAATAGCCAGATCTTTGGGATTTTATATGGGACAGCTTGATTCATCACATATTGAAAAGTGTCTGAAAGACATTGAAAAAGCTCAAAAAATAAAAGAAAAACTACCTGAAGCGGAATATGCACTTGGCTTTTATTATTATTACTGCAGAAATGAGCTCGAAACTGCCCTAACCCATTTTAGCAATGCATCTGAAATGGCCCCCGCCGATTATAAGCCTCTTTTCTACATGGCTATAGTTTACAGGAAGATGAATGAATGGAACAAGTCTCAGCAACTCATGCGAAAGGTTATAAGTCTGAAGCCGAAGGAATCGCTTTTTCTAACCAATATTGGCCTATCCTATACTTATCTTCACGAATACGATTCAGCTCTTACATATCACCAGATGGCGATTGACGGTATGCCCGGATGGTATGCCCCATATGATAATAAAATTGAAACCCTGATATTAAAATATGGTAACACTACAGCAGCCTGGCCTGTTTTCGACACTGCTGTAAAAAAAACAGGAGATAAAATGACTGAATTGCGTATTCAGATGCTGATTTTTGATAAAAAATACGATGAAGCATTGCATGTCGCTGAGAATACTATTCCTTCTGATTATAAAATTAATGGGAACAAATACCTTGACTTAGCTCAGATTTATGGACTTTTAAATAATTCAGCAGTAGCTGCAAAATATGTTGATTCATCTCTGGTTAGCCTTAATACTAATCTTATAAGCAATTATTTCAATTATGAAATACACAGTTCTCTGGGTATTGCTTATGCCTTAAAGGGTAAAGCAGAAAAGGCTTTAGAAGAGGGAAAAATTGCAATTGAGATTGCAAAAAAGAATATCCTTAATGAAATAGACAGTATGGTAGAATTGGCCAGGATCTATGCTATACTTGGAGATTATGGCAATGCCTTTGTGAGTATTGAGAATTTATTAAAAAATCCTGCCTGCTTTTCAGTAAAATTATTGCAGCTTGATCCCGTTTGGAAACCATTGTCAGCCAGACCACAGTATAAAACATTGATTCAAAAATATTCAAGAAATTAAGATATCAGGACAGACAGGCCTGATGTTTATTGTCAAACCAAAAAAATAAAATTATGGGGAAAAATAAAAATGTACAAACCTTAAGAAGGGACAATCAACAGGAAATTCCATTGATTGAACAGTTGTTGACGGTTGTGCCCAAAATCCAGACAGCACAAATCAAGTGTAACTGTCAGGTAAAGGCTCTGATTAAATATCACATGGCATGTGCAAGAGCAGCGAGGACCTTAGCAGAAGACATAAACAAATGTCAATAAGTTAAATAGCATAAATATTTAAACTTAAAATGATTTTTATATCTAATCATTTTTCCAGAGAAAATTACAATTCTTTTCATCTTATCATGGCCTGTCTGTTTTTAATCTTTTTTTATGAAAATGCGTCCTGTTGTTCTTGTTGCTATCAATGAGTATGACAACCTTGGGGTGGGTTATTTATCCACCGTATTATCGGCAGCTGGATTTGAAACAAGAATAATCAGTCTTGACAGAAACAATGCCGATATTTTGAAAATCCTTAGAAAGCTTGATCCCCAGCTGGTTGGTTTTTCGGTTATCTTTCAATATCATATTGACTTATTTAAAAACCTTATAGGTTACCTTAGAAAAAAAGGCGTTAACAGCCATTTCACAGCAGGAGGACATTATGCAAGCTTAAAATACCAGGAACTTTTCGAATATATTCCTTTTCTTGATTCCATAGTGAGGTTTGAAGGTGAATATACTCTCCTTGAGCTGGTAAATTGTTTACAAACGGGTACTGACTGGAGGAAAATTGAAAGTATATCATATAAGGATAATGGGAAAATAATAACAAACAGGCTAAGACCTCTTGAAAAAGATCTTGATAAGTTCCCTTTCCCGTGCAGAGCTCCTCTGAAGAAATTTGTATTTGAAAAGAAAATTGCCACTATTATTGCCGGAAGGGGCTGTATCCATAATTGCTCATTTTGTAATACGAGAAAATTCTACAACCAGTCCCCGGGGCCTGTAAAGCGCCTAAGGAAACCTGAAATGGTGGTAAAGGAGATGGAATACCTTGTTACTAAAAAAAAATGTTCAATATTCTTTTTTCTGGATGATGATTTCCCTTTAAGATCAGACCAGGAACCAGATTGGATAATAAGGTTCTGCAACGAATTAAAAGGGAATAATCTTACCGGAAAAATAATGTGGAAGATCTGCTGCCGTCCGGATGAAGTTAATAAAGAGCTTTTTGAACTGATGAAAAGCCATGGCCTGTTCCAGGTTTTCCTCGGGATTGAGGATGGAACCGACATTGGATTGAAGAGGCTGAATAAGCATATGACTGTTGCAAAAAGCCTTGAAGGAATAAATACTCTCAGGAAACTTGAAATTGAATTTGATTACGGGTTCCTGCTTTTTCAGCCCTGGACAACTTATAAGTCATTAAATGAAAACCTGAATTTCCTGGGAAAAATTTGTAACGATGGTTATACTCCTGTCACATTCCTCAAGCTGATGCCATATTATGAGACAAAGGTTGAAGAGGAGCTTTTAAAAGAGGGAAGACTTAAAATTACTCCGGGAATTCGGGATTATGATTTTCAGGAAGACTCAATGAATCAATATTATGATTTTATAATTAACTGTTTTAAAGAGTGGCTAAGGCATCCTGAAGGTGTTGCAAACATCTCAAAATGGGGAAGAAACTATTATTCGATCTATAATCATTATTTTGGGAAAGATACTGATGCCATGAAATTAAAACGCAATTTCACAAAGATTTTATCTGAAAGCAATTCATATATTTTAGACACGTTAAGAGAGCTTTCCGTAATATTTAAATCAGGTGAGTACAAGAGGGATTTGCATGATTCTTTAAACGATCTCAAAGAAAAAACCTGGTTAAGACATCAATCATTTAAGAGCCGGATTCAAAACAACCTGGGGAAGCTACTTGATTTGCCGCTGATGCACTTTATTTCAAAAATCTATCCGGAATCAATAAAAAACTTAGACAGTCACTTTATCATCAGATCCTGATCCCTATTACCAGTACATCATCCGTCTGATCCTCGTTATTTTCCTCACGCCACTTTTCAATCTCCTCATAAAGCTTATCGCTCTGCTCTGGCATTGAATATTCCTGGATACTCTGCAAGAAGTCTTTGAATCTGCTGCTCTGGTATTTCTTATGGGACTTCCCGCCAAACTGATCTGTATAACCATCTGAGCATAAGTAAATTGAATCGCCAGTCTTCAGCTGAATCATGTCAGATGTAAACATACAGTCACTATTTTCAATGCAACTATCAAGGGAATTATTTGCCCGGTATTCAACCAGCTCATTTTTTGTAATATGATATAACGGATTTTTGACTCCGGAATATGTCAGGATATTAGTCCTTATATCCAGGCTGCAAAGAATAATATCCATATCATCAGGCATTCCGGTTATTTCTGTATCGCGCCGCAGGAACCTGTGTATTTTGGAGTATAAATGATGTAAAGCCAGGGACGGATCAGTAAGTTGAATTTCATTTACAGCCTGGTCAAGAATTCCATAACCTATTGTACTCAGCAAAGCCCCGGGAATTCCATGTCCGGTGCAATCAGCTGCAGCAAATATTATTATATTGTCCTGTTTGCTGAAAAAATAAAAATCGCCGCTAACTAAATCCTTTGGTTTGAATAATACAAAACTGTCAGGGAAACATTCTCTCACATAGAGATCATCGGGTAAAAAAGTTTCCTGGATGTGCTGTGCATAATTATAACTACCCTCCACTTCCTTGATGGCCTCTTCAATCTTTTTGTTTCTGATCCTGATCATTTCTTCCAAAGCAGGAACCATCTGAACACGTTTTCTGATCTGATCATTTAGTTGCCTGGTTTCATCCAGAATTTTGTTGATACCGCTTTGAGGTTTTATCGCATAAGAGAGTTTTTTAATCCTGCCGGGATTAACGGGACAAGCCTCATAATTAATGTCCTGGAGCAGCCCGGGTATCAGCCTGACAAGTTCACGGTCCTTTTCTTTTTCAGATTCCGGTAGCTCTTCATACGTTTTCAATCCAGGATGTGTTTTGTCCAGGGTATCTTTAATATTGCCGAACCTCCATCCGTTCAATCTTTTATCCCAGCTCCATCTGATATGTTCTACCCTGGCCATGGTTTCAATCTCTTCTTCATTAAGATGGAGAGCTACAGACTTAAAACCTTTTCCGGCAGGTCTTATTTTGTAACCTATTGACAACAGCTTGGTTGGAATATGATAAGCATTATCGATATTGGAGTATTTAATCTCCTCAGGCAGATCCTCAAAATTAGAAAATTCCTGATCTTTTACATTACCCGGATAATGAAACCCGGATAAATGAGAATCTTTTCCGGTCCCGGTTTGCTGTTTTCTTAATTCGTGGAGGTACCTCGAGTGAATTGCCCTGGCAAGCTTCCTGACCATATTTTCATTGATTTCAGCGATCTCCTCAGGTCTTATTATCTCATAACCGATCTTTTTAAGCTGAACAGGTAATAAATAATTCAATTCCAGATAAAAGCGTTTTCGTCTCTCAGATAATTCCTGATAAGAGACCAATGACGGGTCAGTTTTTCTGACAGGATTTAATGTTGTACCATATTTCCAATTGTCAGATGTTAGTTTTCTGGAATAACAATCATGATCCCCCCTGGCCAGCTTTTCAACATCCTTATCCGTTATCAGACATGTCATGCAAAAATCTTTATATTGCCGGATAAAGAGGTTTAATGATCTGAGCTTAACTGGTATTTCTGAAGCATACTCATACCAGGGTGATTTCTCTTCCTCATTAAGTTTTCTGAACTCTTTGTTTAAAGTAAAAGGAGAAATAAACAGGTCTCTTTCTTTCCTCATGTCTTCGTAAAGTGCTTCGGCAACATGATCTATAAAGACTTTTTTGTATTTAATCCAGTTTGATGAAATATCCTGAATAAACTGATCATCAGGAGAAAATATAACCTCTGACCATTTTTGAATTTCCCTTTTCATGATTTGATGGATCATGCCTGTATTAATATGCTGCCGAAAGCTCCGGTCAGTGAAACATATTATTTATTAATTCTTCTGGACATATTCAAAAGGGAATTTGGCCATCCTCGACATCTCCCTGCCGACTTCCAACATATCCATGTCATTTTTTTCATAATGCCATTTTACGGCTACATCTTTTCCTTTTGAGCGGACTGTGCCTATCTGTTTGCAAAAATCGAGAATATACTTGGCGGAAGATGAATTAAAATACTCGAAATCGAGGTTAAAGACAACCGGTTCCTTACCTTCCTGCGACTTGCTGAGAAATGAGGAGTAGTCATCAACCCAGTTCAGAATCTCAGTATAAAAACCGGCAACATCGGGAGGCCTTGATTCTCCTGAAATTTCAAAAACATTCCTCTCAGGATCAAAATTTACTTTAGGCGAGTTTGTCGTCTGCTCAATGATTAACTTTCTCATGGTATATTTATTTACTGAAATTTGTATCTCGAAATCTGAAAAACCGTTACCAATGCCGGCGAAATTATATTTAACCTTATTCCCTGATTTTAATTTCATTATTATGAATCCAAGCTCAGCCCCGTTTTCATCCGGCATCGATTTCCTGTTGATCTTTTCTTCATACAGATGCGTCATGGCATCCTGATCCAGCAGGTTTATATAGTCAAGAATTTTAACCAGTCTGGCTCTTTTATCATCATGTACAATATTTCCTGTTTTGATTACAATTTTATCATTTCTGTCCAATGCAGTAATGAATGGCTGCTTCCTGGTGCCTGCCGGGGAGTCTTTTATTGAGTGTTTAGCAATATTTTCAAGGCACTCTACCAGTATTGCATAGACTCTCTTTGCGACAGTTTTCTGCAAACTGATGTACGCTTTTGTTATTTTTATGTTTTTCAGGATGTGATCGATGGTTTTATAATCGACCTGTCCGGCATATTCTAAAAAAATTCCGGATTTAAGCATATGATGTAGCGTTTTATTAAAAATCTGAAATGAATTAACCCATTCAAATTAAACAAAAATATCAGTCATCCGGACTGCCATAAAAAAATTTTTCTAAATACATATAAATTGTTAACTTGAATTGGTTTAAACAAAGATATATTTTATAACAGTAATCCTTTCAGGGTTTTTATTAATAATTAATTTTCTTTTTAAATGACCGTTAAATAAAGCCGTATGAGTGAAACCATTTTAAATGCGCTGGTTCAGCTCTTTGCATTAATCAGTGATATTCACGAGGAAACAGTAATAACCAGCCGGGAAAAAGATATTGTAAGGACATTTCTTGCACGTCAGCTGAATAATGAACTGGTTGCGAGGTATATGAAAATGTTTGAAGAATACCTTGGACTTTATAACTCGGAGAACATCGCCAGAGGTAGCATTAAGGACAGGAAACACATTTCTCTTAATGCCATGAGAATTCTGGCAATATGTGAAAAAATAAATGAAGAGCTTCAGCAAAAACAGAAAATGTATGTACTGATTCAGCTGATGGATTTTATTACATCAGGTGCGGAAATTACTGAAAACGAACTCGATTTTCTCCAGACTGTAGCTAATGCTTTTTTTATCCCCGAAACGGAGTACCTTAATATTAAAAGCTTTATAATGACTTGTGGAGGTGACGTCCAGAAGAAAAACAGGATGCTGGTCATTGATAATAAAAAGGATCAGGGACTCAGGGACATAAAGCACATCTTTAACGAAAATCTTAAAGGGAATATACTATTTCTCCATATCGCAAGCACCAACACATATATTTTGAGATATTCAGGTAATGAAGATCTTTATCTGAACGGGCAGAATATTTCTTCCGGACAAACCTACATTTTTGACCATGGTTCGTCGATCCGGGGTTCAGGGATAAAACCGGTTTATTATACTGAAGTTTTCAGTCTTATATCTGAAGCATCATACGAATCTAAAATATTTTTAGTTGCAAATGATGTCGGATTTAAATTCAGAAACAGCGAGAACGGTATTCATAATCTGAATCTGCATGAAGAATCCGGAAAGCTGGTTGGCATTTTAGGAGGAAGCGGTGTTGGCAAGTCCACAACCTTGAGTGTTCTCAACGGAACTTTGAAACCACAGAGCGGGGAAGTGTTAATAAATGGCTTTAATCTTTATGACAAAAATGACAGAGAATTTCTGAGAGGAGTTATTGGTTTTGTCCCCCAGGATGACCTTTTAATAGAAGATCTCACTGTTTATCAAAATCTCTATTACAACGCAAAAATGTGCCTCAGTAATCTTTCGGAAAATGAAATAGCTGAGGTCGTAAACAAAACTCTTTCAGATTTTGACCTGGAAGATACGAGAGATCTGAAAGTTGGGAATCCACTTAAAAAAATAATCAGTGGCGGACAACGAAAAAGAGTCAATATAGCTCTCGAATTGCTGCGCGAGCCGACAATTCTTTTTGTTGATGAGCCAACTTCAGGACTGTCATCAATCGATTCAGAGATGGTGATGAATTTGCTAAAGGAGCAAACATACAAAGGGAAACTTGTGATAATCAATATTCACCAGCCTTCTTCCGAAATCTATAAGATGTTTGATAAGATAATGATCATTGATAAAGGCGGATATCAGATCTACTATGGAAATCCTACTGAAGCAATTGTATATTTTAAAAAAGTCAGTAATCACTCCAATCCTGATGAGGATCAATGCACAAAATGCGGGAATATCAATACTGATCAGATACTTCAGATAATTGAATCAAAAGTTATTAATGAACAAGGGAAGGCAACCCGTACAAGGAAAATTGCTCCAAGGGAACTTGCAGAAAAATTCCGGAAAAGTTCTGCCGGGGTATTAAAAAAAGGGATCCCCAAAAAGAAGAAGCTTCCTGAAAATAATTTTAGTGTTCCGGGATTGTTAAAACAATCAAGGATATTCTTTGCCCGCGATCTTTTATCCAAACTGGCTAACAGACAATATATCCTGATAAGCCTGCTTGGTCCGCCACTGCTTGCATTCCTGCTTGCTTATTTTACAAGATATGCAGATGGTGCCTATTATAAATTCAGCGAAAATGAAAATATTCCTGCATATCTGTTTATGTGTGTTATTACCTCACTCTTTTTTGGACTGATGATCAGTTCTGAAGAAATAGTGAAAGACAGAAAGATCCTCAAGCGGGAATCATTTCTGAATCTCAGCTGGTTCTCCTACCTGAATTCAAAGATTATGATAATGTTTATCCTGTCAGCAATCCAGACAATTTCATTTGTTATCATCGGGAATCTGATACTGGGTATCAAAGGTATGATGTTCAGCTACTGGCTTGTATTATTTACCACCTCCTGTTTTGCAAACATCCTGGGCTTAAATATCTCATCGGCATTCAGCTCGGTAATCACAATCTATATTATCATACCTTTCATTATTATTCCCCAGTTATTATTCAGCGGGGTACTGGTGAAGTTTGATAAGCTTCATATTAACAAATATTCTACGCGCGAATTTGTTCCGGTAATAGGAGACCTGATGACAGCCCGCTGGTCATTTGAAGCTCTTGCAGTGGAACAATTCAAGAACAATAAATATGAAAAGAACTTTTTCCCGTATAAGATGGAAGAAAGCCAGAATGCCCGATACGGCAATCTTATTGACCAGTTGAATATTGAATTGAAACAATGCTCAAGATATAAAGACAGTGCTTATTACAGGAATATTGTTGAGGATAATTTCAGGAAATTAAACCATTATATTGACGGATTATCAGATTTGGCAAAAATTGTCCCCCCCGGGCAATGGAAAACCGCTTTAAACCTTGAGAAATTTAATTCTGATGTTGAAAAAGAAACTGCGCTATTTCTTGATTCGCTTAAGAGTCATTTCATGTATATGCAGAGGAAAGCAACTTCCTCGGTAGATTCTGTTGGTGTTTCAATCGTTAAAGCAATCGGGAATGACGCGAAAATAAATCTTCAGAATAACTATGAAAATGACAAGTTAATAAAACTGGTTCTTGACTTGGATAATCCCGCATTGACCATTGAAACGCCCCCAAAGATAATTCATAAATATAAACCCGGTTATATGAAAGCTACATCGGGGATCGGGCGTGCCCATTTTTATGCGCCAGTCAAAAAACTGGGCAATCTCGAGATTGATACATACTGGTTCAATCTATCAGTTATCTGGGTTGTATCAATAATACTTTATCTGATTCTCTTTTTCAATCTTCCGAACAAACTGATCTCATATTTTGAAAATCTGAGATTGCCTAAATCAGATAGTAGATCATCTGGCTACTGATAACGATGAACTGAGGGCAATATCCAAAGGGCATGATGATTTTGGCTCAGCCTGGCGCCTGAATGAGCTTGATTGTGTTCTCAGTAAGGATTTTATTGATCTTTTATTAGAATGCAAAGACCGCCTTCGTTCGGGTTAATCTCTGATACAACGTACAGAACTACCTTGAGGTTTCTCAGACAAGCTCCAATTCAGGTCTGTGTTTTCGTATTTCATGAGTCGTTTCCAGGCCATTGTATCATTGTAGCTGGAAGAACTCCACCAGATACCAAAATTGCCGATATTATAGCAAATACCACCGACATAATAGCGGTAACCGCCAGGGACAGCTGTAAACCCGGTGATATTTCTTTTTTCAGGAAAATCGGCATTCCCGATAGCTCCTGTAACCGTTGATAATGTCCATTCGGAAGTGAACGCAAGCGCTTTAGCTACTTTATTGCCCGTGATTGTACCGTCATAGTTATAACCATTGGCAATCAGATAATCTGTAAGTGTTGTCCATTCAGAATCCGTTGGTACATGCCATCCAACCGGGCACAGATTGCTGGTGCTTGCCGCATACCAGTTATACAATGCGCCATAGGTGTCTTTATAAACTCCTTCATTGTTGTTATACCAGCAGTAGGCCGGAGAATTCAGGGCTGTCCAGCCGTCATTTGTTGTCACCAGGGGGATTTCCGTTCCGTCATTGTACTTGGTAACCTTCAGGTTTTCGGCCATCCACACCTGGTTGCCTATTTTGACAGCTTTATAATGATTGCCGTCAATATCGGTTACCCCTATTTCAGCCTGTAGCAGTTGAACTTTATCTAATAAAGCATCAACATATGCTTTGGTGGCTGCATCGGTAGCATTTACAGGAGTGGAAACAGTGGTTATACCAGTAAATGCTTTGTTACCTGAAATGGTTTGATCGCCAGTAATAGTAATATTATCGGTGCTGTCTTTATCCCATTTTGAAAAATCGGGTCTGCCTGTGAGATCGATGTATTTTCCACTAAAGCCATTACTTGCTGTTTTAGAATATAATGCATATGGGACACTCAATAACTGACTTGTTCCAACTATTGTATAATTAGTGTCTGTCCATAATGTCCCCCATTTTGTTAATAAACGCTAGATTTTTTGATGCGCAGGGGGATTTTTCGCAACAAAAACCATCACTCAGTAATAAAAGGCCAAGATCCGGTTAATATCTCAGCCCATTTTGTTA